>URWA01000010.1 GCA_900551445.1 uncultured Bacteroides sp.
TAATAAAAACCAATTATCATTTTAGTTCTATCATTTACCATTTATTTCCTTTTTTCCTTTTATAAAATAAATAAGCATTGTCGAAAAAGGATATTTCAGGGAATCAGCTAATAGCTATCTTAATGACAATATTTCGCATCGCTGAGCTTATCAGCGTAACAGCCCGTTACCTAATTTCAATCAAGGCAAAGGTTTGGTATTGCTCCTTCCTGCAATGTTGGTTCTCTGTTATGCTTTCATACTCTTGAACTGAACGCATGCAATATTAACAGGACAACAGTATGAAATACCCTATATGCTGATGCAGGGACAAGCAGAAGAATGACAGATTCATCTAAAACCTGACCGATTCTATAGGCGATTTTGAGTACCGCAGCAGAAAGCAGGCAGAAGAGTGAAATAATCAACTTGCTCAATAAACAAACCGAGCAATTGAAAAAACATCGACAAATTTGATAGGGCACAAACATGAACAAGACGAAGTGATGAATCATCTTCGCTGCTATGGCTTCTTTAGTTGGATGGTAGTGCTATTCCTTACTTCCTTTCAGTCTGCTTTGTGACTAAGTTACGGTTTCAAAACGTACGAGCATTGCATAATTTTTCTTGATGGTAAGGAAGCTGTCGAATGATGCTGCATTGGAAGGCAGAACATTGTTTTTGTATAAATAAAAAATACCAAAAAATGTATCCATAAACATATTACATTTTTCCATAAAAAAACGCCGCGGGGCCTTATTCGGGCTATATACGGTGGCTATATACTGTATTTTCACCAAATGGCGTATCGGGGAAGGTGATTTGGCAACTTGCTATGAACCTGCCAGTCCCTTCCTTGTTTTACAAAAGGTTATCCGTCCGTTTCGTCCATTCGTTTCAACAAACGTTCCTTCATTTGATCAAGGTAAGCTGTCCGGCTGTTCTTCCGGTTACGCATGGAGATAAACGTGTGGTACACGTCTCCCAAGTCGATATGGAACATTTGTTCGAACAGCATCACGAGCTCGACAATGCTCACCCTCCCGTTATCCACGCTACCCATCGCCCAAATGCCATATATCAGTTCCACGGCAGCCGCCTTCCGGTCCGTCCAATGGTGCTCCTTTTCCTGCACGGCATACGCCCCCTCCATTGCCAGCAGCACTTTCCGGTTCAGATAACCAAGTAACATTTCCGCCGCTATCAGTCTTGGGGCCAACAAGTCATAACCGGTTGACATTACCGAATCCTCCTCCAGCATAAAACTTCCGCTTTCCGGGCTCAGCTCCTTTTTGGCACGGCAGAAATAGTAATGGTCCCGGTAAGTCGCCCCGCTCCGGTAATACTGGTAAAAGGGAAGGTATCGTTCCAGTTTCCGCTGGTATTCTTTCATGGCCTTGCGGTAATGCATCCGGGCAATCTCCGGGCAACATGAACAACCGCTCTCGATCTGGTATACCCGGTAATAATACAGCAGGCGTCCCGTCAGGGCAGGCTTGTAATACTTGAAAAAGCAGATTTCCTCTTCCACGTTGGAGAATGGGTGGTTCAGGACATAGTCCTTCAACTCACGGGATCGCTCCCTCAAAAAGAAACCATCTCCTGACAAGTCCGTATCACTTGCTCTCCCTCCATACGGGAAGATTCGATGCCCATCTTACGTTCGACCTCCTGCATCAAGTTGTTAAAGTACGTTTCTATCATGTTATTCCTTAATTATGGGGCACGTGAGTGCCTTCACGCTGCCCGGTTTATTTTTATGCTTCGCTTGATTCGGTCGCAGTTTTTCCTTTCGGCCCTTTACGATGAAAAACCTTTTCCTCATATCGAAAAGACCGGAGAAAAGCCATGATACGGCTTCCTCCGGTCACACTTACAAAACTGGGAAATTTCTTCCCCAATCCCCGGGACCAGACTATTCAAGGTCCCTCACGCAACGCACGTATCCCTTCCTGTTATTCACAAGCCTGTCATTGTCACCCGCCCATTGGGTATCCACGGTCGTGACCCATCGGACATAACCGTCAAAATACATCTGGTAGCCGGCACTGAACGATCTTGCCCCGTCCATGTTTCGCTTGGAGAATCCCGTTCGGGAATGGTAAACCTTGGTATCTGTCGTTTTCAGGGAAAGAAGGTCATTACCGAATGTGTAAACCTCATTTTTCTCACGGTCATCCCAGTCAAACAGGCTCCCGCACATGATTTTCAACTCCACCTCGTTGGGCACGCGCCAGGTTCCCTGATCGCTCTTGTCCGCCTCCTGGTAATAATAGGCGCACGGGCTGTTTCCCTGTTCGATGTCCGCCATCAGCGTGCTCCAATCCTCGAAGTAATACTCGCTCTCCCTATTGGGATTATTCAAATCCTTGGGCTTATCTGTCTTATTGGCAATATACTTGGCCACCTCGAACCCGTTCTTGTAAATAGTATTGGACTGGGAGTGCTCGTCGTGTGCGGGTAACTCGTAAATGGCTCTCACCGATCTGACCACACTATATGGCAGGTTATCCGCCCTGAAGACCAGGTATTCCTCTCTCGTCCTGTTGTTGACTAAAGTCGTGTTCAACTCTTTGTCCAGTTCATCTATATGATAGCTTGTTCCCCCAGGCTCCAGTATCCCCAGATCCCTGATCAGCCTCACCTCCGAGTAGGGGGTACGGTCCCCGGGTGAGTTCCCTCCCTTGTAATAATCAAAGTTGTCCATGGGAGTCATGCTACGACTCTCCATAATGTTGATATAAGTGTTAGCGCTAAAACCAGAAATGTTCGTGCTTCCCATAAAGGCTTTTGATGTATAAAATGCAGTGGCGTTGTCCGAGGGGGCGTGCCCGTGCAGCCTGGAATGTAACGGCAACGCCCGTTCCCCCACGAGAAGCATGTTACTCTCGGCTACCGAGGGGATGTACCACTGCATTTCGGAAGCCTGCATCCTCCCGTCACGGTCATTGTCCCGGTTTCGTATAAACGGAGTATAGATGGCGTATTCCGTGTGATAGTTTCTCAGAGCGACTTGGTAATAATCCTTGTTGAGCGTCAACTTCCCGTTCTCCACTTTCGTCATAGCCTGCCACAACCGGTCATGATTGCTCCTGATCGGGTCGTTCATGACTTCCCCCGTGAACCCGCCGATCAATCCCGACTTTCCGATCAGTTTCCAGGTATTCGACCAGCCGTTGGAATAATATTTGTTATAATAATAGCGTGCCTCACTGACTGCAGGTGTCATAAAGTCCAGGTCCGGTGTCTCGTTCACGTTTTCCACCCCCCAGACACGCATGCCTTCGGGTCCCTCCGTAAACACCGTCTTGATGGACATCTGACGGATGGAAACGACAGCCTGGTGATAACGTGACTGCCCGTCGGGGGAGATTTCATGCGACGTGTTCACCAGCAGGTCGAAAGTCCGATCCGGGGCGTTGGCAAAGGTTTTCCACAAGTTCTTGTCCTCGGGGGCGCCATCCTGCATGGGGTTCCGCTCGTAGAAATACTCGTTGGCGTAAACCGTCACCTTGCAAAGCCCCGTGGAGGCATTAAATACATAATCGGGCTCTTTGACAAGTCGGTAAAGAAACTGTTCCAGCGAAAGCAGATGCACCCCCGTGTTGGAGTAATATTCCATGGTTTCGTTTCCATTGTCAGACAGGGTGCTCGGGTGGATGAAGAACGCGAGCCAACCAGTGTCTGCCTTCTTCTCCCCTGAAGGAACGTATCCGTTATCCTCCAGCTGTTCCAGCTCCGCCCTCGTGTAAGAGACTATCTTGTCACAGAACGGGGTGCGTATGGCAAAGGAGATCATCGCGTCGTCCTTCAAACTGCCATCCGGATTGAAGATGGCAAGCTCGTCCTTGTTGAAACGCATCAGGCCCTGTTCATAATGGCAGTCAAAACTGAAGGAGCGGTGAGCGTCATATACAAGGCCTTCCACCCCGGGAGCGGGCTCCTCTTCCCGGTCCTTGTCGGACATCGCCTCCACTACCAGGTCGTTCATCCCCTTGATCGTCACGTTATAGGTATAGTGCACGTTACGTTCTATATCATAATCGTTGACCGGATCATTCTCCGCCGTGTATCCCAAGTAAACGCGGTAGGTCACCCTCCCGAAACGCTCCGTTGAGACTTCACCGGTTGTCATATCCTGGCGTAACTCACCCGTGAACTCGATGTAGGGAGCCAGATCCGGAGCGTATTCTGTAGCTCCGTTCTGCACGTTCGGCTTCTCCGTAGCATCGGGAACGGGAGACTTCACTTGTTTCTGCCGCAGGTCATACCCCTTCCTCTCCGCATTGTAACCGGGAGAGGCGGGAGTTATCATTTTTTTTGCCAATTTCCGGTTCTCCGGAAGGTAAAACGTAGTAGTAGTAGTAGTAGCGTCGCCCTCGAACTGGAATAATTCGGACAACCAGTACGAATCCATCTCCATCCCGCCGGCATCCCAAGGAGCCCCGGCGTCACTGCCCTTAACATGCTCGGTGACAAAGGTCGAAGCCGGCACGTTACCGACTCTCCATGTCCCGGGCACGAACGTGAGCCCCTCCCCGGTTTTCAGGTTGACCGTGATTTTCGCCTCCGCACGTTTCAGGGAGACCTCGAGACGCCTGGTGTCGGGACTGATCTCCTCCGTCTTGGTAACTGACATCAGCAGGTTCCCGTTCGGTCGGAACAGGGTACGGGCGGTCATCTCCGCCTTGACCCTCTGAATGTCCGAAAGGGACGACACGCCAGCCAGGATCCCGGGCTCTACCTGAAACAGCCCGTCACCATCCGATTTATAGTTCGCCAGCAGGACCAGCGTCTTCTCTCCCGAGGTAATGGGGATGTTTTTCAGCAATCCCATGCTCGTGGGTGCATCCGTGTCCTTCTCGCCGGTTGCCGTTTCCAAGGCAGCAGCGGCCTGATAAAGCTCCGCACGGGGATACTCCCGGGAGAACTCCACGCCGCCGCGGGAATCGAAAACCCACAGGTAAAGGTCGTATATCTTTCTCTCCTCGCCTTCCGGCAGGCCCGAACGTGTCTTGGACCTGTTGGCTGCCGTACCTACGCTGATGTCTACCGTCGTGGGCACGCCTTCCGGGACACCGCTGCCCCGAAGCAGCTCCTCGTCCGTACAGCAGGTAAGAACGGGCAGTAACAAAAGAATGAAACAAGTTATTTTCAGCCTATATGCTTTCATATATAATAAAAATTTATAATGACAAAATCGTGAACATCACTGAAAAGGAGGGAACTCCACATCCTTCCGCTCCCAGGATTCGACCCGGTAGATAATCTCTCTGTCCGCGGCTTCCGGCAAGACCATGAATACCTTATAATCCCGGTTCGGGTAAATGGGGCCGGAATACACCCCGGGAGAACTTTCCTCGCCAATGTCAAGCAAAAAGGTCCTTGTCCTGGTCTGTGAGATGTCTCCTCCTGTATAATACTCCACTGTCAGCTGTATCTTCGGGTGAGGGTGTCCTTCCTGCCAGGAATTGGCTTCCGGAATATACGGGGCCAGGTACTGGGGAAGGAAGAACTGCTCGTATTTTTGGGCGTCCATTTTCGTATAGTCAATCTCTCCGCCGGCATTGAGGGGGGCCTCGTAGATGGTCAGTTGCGCTTCATTTTTTATTCCATAGGAATACGTGCCCGTATGCTCCGTGTTCTTTCCCGCTCCCGGGGTGGATCCTGCAAGCTGGCCGCCGTCCGAGTCATTCTCCCTGAAAGAGGGAGACATCAGTACCGGAAAGTTCAAAAAGGCAATCCTTTTATAATTATAAATGATCTGCTCAAAGGGGGCAATGCTTGCGATGTATATCCTGACACGGGAGAAATCACGGAACAGCGGGATTGTGATATCCTGCACCTGCTCCCCGGAAGCGGGCTGGACGGCCGTGGACAGCTTTCCCGAAAGCATGCCCATATGCAACCTGTTGGATATTCCGGGAGCGTCATCCCAAGAGATATTGGAAGTTGTTGTCCAATCTATAATCTTCTCATCCGACGGGGAAGGAGTCACACCATCATACGGGTTGTCCACCGGAATGCCGAGACTGCCATCATCCTGCTCCCTGATGATGGCAGGGAATGCGGCTTCGACAATATCCTCCCTGTCCACCTCCTCCATGCCTTCCCCGAGGAAGTCCCATGGAACCGCGTTCTGCAGGATTCCTCCGGGCGTATAATAGGGCAGGTCCTTTCCTGTCTGGTTGGGGGCATAGAAAGCATAGAATTCACTCTCGCCTTTGGGGATGCGTATCTTGGTTTGATATTCCCCCTCCGCGTTGCCCGAACTGAAAGGAAGCAGGCGACTGTACACATACCGGTTCTGCTCCTTGTTGAAAACCATAAGTGCTATTCTGGGCTGTGCGGGGGCTTGGGGAAACAGTGTGCCGGTTTTATACCAGTTGGCCGGATCGGAGGAATAAAGGTCCAGCATCTCACTTCCCCCGGCTGTTACGCCACGGGTTGACAGGTTCAGCCTGACGGTCACGTCATCCTCTCCGGAAAGCCGTTCCGGGATATCTTCTTCGTTCCGGCATCCTGTCAGGGCAAGGAAAAAGAGCGGCAACACCATCATCACAAAGTTCCTCAAGGCCCTTACCGTGCGAGTATATTTAGTATCTTTCAGCATAATATTCATCAATCGGTTATGGGAACCACGTCAACGGCTTCCCAGGGTTTTACACTTACTGTCAGAGAACGGGGATTCTGGCGGAAGAACAGTGGAAGCACCGCTTCCTGCCGCCCCGTTATCCGTATCTGGTCGGGATACAGAGCGATATATTCCGCGACATCTACCGTGCAGAGAACCTTATCTCCCTGCATAAGACGGATCGTCAGCGGGTCCCCGTCCTTGAAGCGCAGGGTATTGAAATCAAGCACGAAACGGTCGTTTTTTCCTCCCGTGTAAAACGGAAGGTCGAAGGATGTTTCTCCGGAACGCTGCCCGGAAAAGGAGAAACGGGCTGAGAGCGTTTCCATCGTCAGGCGGAAGCCCGTCCCCTTGTTCTGTTCGTACCAGGTCCCGGCGTTCTCATCGTCGTCGGGAAGGACTACCGCATGGATTTTCACGTGCTGGGAATAAAGTCTTACCACGTCACGGGAGTCGTTCATGACCTTCGACGTGATGGTGGTTTCCCCAAGGTATAGCCTGTCAAACGTGCCGGCCGCCGGTCCGTCCTTTTCCGCCAGTTCGGGCCGGGAAACCGACGCTTCACCGTAAGCACCATCCCCGATAACCGTCTCGTTCAACGCGTTGCCCACGGCCACTACTTTATAATCACCTTCCGGGAGCCTGACCTCCAGCGGTGAAAGCAGCTGTTCTCCCTCCAGGTGGTGTTTCTCCACCAAGGCCCCGTTCCCGACGTCAAAGATGAAGACGTCAATGTCATCCACGTATTCCTGCAGATGTTCCCGGTTGTCATCGGCCAGGTAGGAGAAGACGATCGTGTTGCCAAGGCAGCCGCTCAGGTCGTCATACACCCGGTCACATGCGGTCACGAGGTATAAAGCGGCCAACAGGCCCAGCCAGGTCGGTATGTTTCTTATGTTCATACTTTACACTAATTATTATAAATCAATACTGTAATTTTCCCGAAAGAGAGGACACGTTTCCCTCCCGCGGGTAATAAAAAAGGGAGGGGACAAACTTTCCCCTCCCCGAGAGTGCGGGGCGGATTCCGGTACCGGCCTGTCAGGGCCGATACGGGAAAAGCGCTCCGGCAAGCGGCTATTACTCTCTATCTGTATCAGTCAAGGATGGGGAATACGTTCACAGCGGTCCAAGGCTGCACCTCGACACGGACGATGACGTTCACGTTCTCGTCCTCCAAATCCCCCTGTCCGCCCGGTTCGGGAGTCACACCTTCAGGAATGCTCGGGTCAACATCCACGAGGATACCCTGGCCCCCGTTCAGCGCAGCGAGATCCAGATTGATCAGGTAACCGCCCTTGCCGGCTTCCAGATCCGTCGTGCCTGCAGTTTCACCTTCTGCCTTCGCGTAACCGGATATAACGACAAAACGTCTGTCGGCGGATACGCCGTCGTCACCTGTCTTGAAAACGAAAGCAAGTTTTGGAGCGTTGTTTTCCTTACCGTAACCCGTAATGCCGTTCACGAAGAAGTTAAACGCTGCGGCCTTTGCCCCCTGTGCGAAATCGAAACCCGCTGCATTGAAATAGGAGGCCACTTCCGACAAGTCCGTGTTACCGTCGGGTTTGAACGTGCCGTCTTCGAATTTATAGCGGTCTCCGGCGTAGGTCTTGGCCCAGAACCAGTTTGCCTCTTCTTCCACTGTAAGTTGAGGAACAGAGAGCGTTCTGCTGAAACGGTTCATCAGGATACCTTGGTTTGCAGTGGTCACTTCGACAACCTGCAGCCATTGACTCAGGCTGGCCTGTTGGGCAATGTCGGACTTGCCGTCCCATGTCTGGCCGTTGAAGCCTGCGGCATCAGCCTTGAAAGCGGCCCACGCTTCGGCACTGCTCTTTCCCTTATTTTCATCCTTGGCCAGCCAAGTCGTGCACCATTGTTCAGCCTCGGTCTTTTTCCCGTCTTTCCAGATAACCTTGACAAACTTGGTACCGGTCACCTGGAAGCGGTTCATGCTGGCGGTCAAGGTGAGCTCGGCCTTCTTCACGGTACGTTTGTCTTCCTGAGGATTGACGCCATAAGGCTCGGCGCCAACAGTGGTAAGTGTTTCAGAACCGGCATAAATCACTTCATTAATTTGGGCTTTCAGCTGTTGTTTGCTGATTTCAGCAACAGTCTTTCCCTCACCGTCAACCAACGCTCCCTGAGGGTTAGCGATAACAAGTGCCTTTGTCACGCCATTGTCCACGTCAAGGAATTTATAACCTCCCGTCGTTGCCTCTGCACCCACGGCAGTAGCCGAAGTCAGCTTGGTAAAATCATCAGTATCTTTTGTAAATTCCTTCGACAGGACAATGTCTTCCCCAGCCACCAAGTACACATGCAGTTTTTCAACCGATGCCGCATCCTGGTCGTTGGCGGTGTTCTGCAATTCGCCCATGGCGGCACGTGTGCCCGGACCGGGTAATGCCACTGACATCACCACATCAACCGGTTGGTTGCCACTCTCCGGCGCTACCGGATTCTCTTCGTTGTTACATGCAGCGAACAACGCCAACGAGGCCACTGCAAAATACTTCATTACTTTCATAATTCGAATTGTTTTTAAATTAAGATTACTAATACTATATATAACTATGTCTGAGTTACATCTCTATCTGCTGATTGTTTCCACCGTCCCCGGGCTCCCCTGAGAGTTTTTGTTTGCCCTGGGCCATACCGGCTTTCTTGATCAATTCTTCCGCCTTCCTCCAGTCACCTTTCATGTTATAGGCAACGGCCATGGGAAAGAAAGCACGGCTGTCATTCGTTACCGGTTCCAACACCCGCAACGCGCCGTCCGCATCCTGCCCGTATTTCAACAGGGCGTTGGCGTAATTCAGGATTGCCACGGCGTCATCCGGGAACTGCCCGTAGGCCCTCTCGTACACCGGAAGGGGAGACATCCCCCGGGAAGCGTACAGTCCGGCCAGCTGGTACATCTCGTGCTGACTGAGACACTCGGGTTTCGTTTCAAAAATTTCGGGAAGTTCCTCCACCGTGTAAGGTCTCACGTCAAAACTGAGACTGAAAGTCGTGCGCCGCAGTCCCGGGTAGAACTCTTCGAGGAGGAGGCGATAGCTCCTGCCGTCATCCAAGGCACGGATGGCCTCCTCGCGTTCCGTGTCACGCTCGTTATGTCCGATGATAAAAAGAATTTCGTCCCTGTTGACGAGGGTGGAGCCGCTGACCATCGATTTAAGACCCTCCCAGTCCTCCCCGATACCCTCGGTACGATAAACCGGTGCATTTTTCAAGGCGGGGTATTGACGCGAAATATAATCTGAAAGGGTTTGGGTGCGTCGTTGCGCGAGGGACCTGTTGTAATCGAAGCTCCCCTCGGGAGAGGCATAGCCTTTTATATGTACCTCCTTGAGTGACGTTCCTTGAATATTCAGGTTCTCCGAGAGAAACTTCTTCAGCCTGTCAAGCTCCTGAGCATTGCCTGCAAAATCTTCCTGCAGGTCGTGGCGTGCAACAGGAAAGACCACCTTACAGTCGAAGGAATCCTTGTAGCATTTGATCATGACCTTTTCCGGTTCGATGAAACTGTAAGCATAATCCTTTTCCCCGAAGAGGGGGATACCGGCCTGAAAGGCAATATCCTCGCTCTCGTTCGTGCCGCACTCGGCACAGCCGTACGACACCTCCCTGACAACGAGACGCCCGTCAGCCATCCACCGTTCAAAAGGGACGCTCCTTTTCACAGTCAGGCCCGAACTTTCCAGCACCTTGGCGGAACGGACCTCGCCGGATCCGGGGTTACCGGGTTTCAGGTTGCCCAACGCCTTTCGACGCTTGATCACCTTATATCTTCTCTTGCCGGCCACGCAGACCGGTTCGAGGCGGACGCTGTCATGCCCGTCAGCCGAGACATAGACGGGGAACAGGTAAGCGACTTCCTGGCTTCCAAGCCCTGCCAGAGGGAAGACACTGAAAGTAATATCCAACGCATCTCTACCCGGTTCACGCTCCACACGGCTGTTTGAATAATCCCAACGCGAGGTACCTGACGTTGATAAAATGTCCTGGGCGGAAGAAAACAAGGGAAACATTCCCAGGCAGCCCATGATAAGGATTTGCTTCTTGTTAATATGGTAAGGTTTCATTGATATACATTTTTAGCATGATAGAATAAAAAATTGTGTCCCCGGATTCAGGGAGTTATTTCAACATGTAAATAATTGAAATGGCGGCCCTGGTGGGACCTATGTAGTCCGCATCCCCCTTGCCCAGCTTCTGCCCGCAGGTGGTACACTTGTACTTGTCATAACGGGCGTGCACGTAACCGATACCCAAGGAGGCCTCGATATTGAAACGGTTGGAAAGCACCCACTGGTAACCGGCGCTCAACCCGCCTCCCCAGAAATAACCCTCGTAACGGTGGTCCTTCATGTTTCCGTCCCCTTTCTGAAGCACGAAGGGGACATCGACACCTCCGATATTCATCTGGCCGCCATGGGCATGCAACCCGAAGAACCAGCCGTTGAAAACGTCACAGGTCCAATAACGGAGCTCCGGCTGGACAAGCCAGTGACTGAACTTCTTTGCCTTGTACCGGGAAGACGTGGCGTCCCGCGTGTAGAAAAAGAAATTCATACCCACCTGTGTGTCAAGGGTCCATTTACGCCCCATGGAGAACTCCAAGGAGAGGTTGGGAGTTTTCAAGGCATCGTAGGCCAGATTGTTCTTCAAGGCAACCTTTTGAGAGAAGGCACCAGCCGAACAAAGCAAAAACACCAGAAGAAAAAACGGTTTCATCATACTGTTATTCATTGTTTCGTTACTTTATTTTATAAGAGGACAAGCCAAAGTTATCCTTATGTAATAATCATTAATAAAAATGCAGCTTCCCGGAAAAAACTCCAGAATCTTTCTTGCACGTATAGAGTGGACGACCGGAAACTCCTGCCCGCACCAGAAGGACCTGCAGGGACGCAACCCGCCCACGAGACTTAAAAGTCTTTCAGCCGATCCGGCGAAAGCCGAATAGAGGACACCGTCCCGAGTATGCAGGTAAATCGAATCCCTGTTGGACCATTCCATGTTGAATATCTCATGACTCATTCGCATAATGTAAACCTTTATTCGATGACTTTCTTATTTTCCACTCTCTCCCGTAGAGAGTGGAAAATTTTTCAAAATCCGCTCTGGAAAGCGGTTATAGATGCCAAAAAGAAATAAAAGATGAAACATGGACAGATTTTATCATATAACTAACTGAAAATAAGATTACTAATATTTTCATTAGGCAACAAAAACAGAAACAATGGAACTTTTTTATTTGAACGAGCACACGTCTTGTTATAATTACTCAAAATCTATGCAGGAGGGATTCCGGTATTATAAATTTGACGAAGGATTGAACCACGAGGAGGAATTGGTAAAAGATTGTATCCTGTTCGTACTCAAGGGAAGTCTGCAATTCTCCTGCAACGGTTTTCAGTTCACTGTTTCATCAGGAGAGATGGTCTTTTTTTGCCGTGACAGCCTGTTTAACACCCAATCACTGGAAAAATGTGAAGTCGTGGCTGCCCTGTTCGAGGGGGGAGTATGGCCCTGTCAAAGGGCCTCCTTTTCAGAGTTATACCACCTGAGGGAAATTGTCGAATATCGTATGGAACCTCTTGAAATCAGGGATCGGTTATGCAAATTTCTTGAACTACTGGTGTGTTATCTGGAAGATGGAGCGAACTGTATCCATTTTCACGAAATAAAACTCAAGGAACTTTTCTGGAACATTCGCTTTTACTATTCCAGACAGGAACTTGCGAATTTTTTCTATATGATTATAGGCCGTTCGCAAGACTTCAAAAATAAGGTCTTGAACAATTACAAAAGTTGCAGGACCGTAAAAGAACTCGCATCGGCCTGTGATATCTCCCTTTCCGCCTTCAAAAGACAGTTTTCCGCGGAGTTTGGAGAGGCTCCAGCCGAATGGATGCAGAAACAGTTGTTGGGAGAAATCAAATACAAACTTTCAGTTACAGACCTGCCGTTGGGAACCATTGCCAATGAACTGGAGTTTTCCTCTCTTGCACACTTCTCCAGATTTTGCAAAAGATGTCTGGGATGTTCTCCCAGAGAGTTAAGACAGCAGATAAAAGGCGGTTAAACAATCTCTGAATGGGGGAGATAAGAAATTGATAAATAATAGAGCCAAAACGGAAACAGCCAACAAAATTATTGTCTTTAAATTTGCAGCGTAATCCAAATAAAAAAAAGGATTACGCTATTTTTTAACACATGCTGTAAGTTTTTTTGATTTTCCACTCTCTACGGGAGAGAGTGAAGAAACAGAACAAATATACGTATATTGTGATAATATACTATAATTAAAGTAAAAAAAATATCTTAGATAATAGAATTTAACTAATGTAGAAAAATATTATTACTCCATTAAATCATTTGTTTACCCAACAGACGCCGGTCCAAAACGTAGATACCATAACATGTAAATCCCTCTCGTAGCCATCTTTCAATTGAAGACGGTATAAGATAAATTAGCTAAATAAAGGTGTTCCTTTTTTCCTGTATAATCCCGCCACGTGCACCAAGGCGGGATTTACAGAAACATCCGGGAATGGTTAAATTATCGGTGGTAAAAGCCTCTTTGGGAATGGTTAACCGCCGTCCATCGTCCAGACGGGAACTGAAGAATTTGAGCTGATATCTTTCGCGGTCGGGCCCGGTCAATCATCCACCGCTAAAATGAAGTCAGCCACTTGATTATTAACCGCATCCAGTGCGGAATGATCCAGTTCTTTCAGATAGATTCGGGTCGTTTTTTCCGACGTATGCCCCAGACACTCACCAATAACATGAACCGAGGCACCGTTCACCTTGGCTATCGTGGCCCATGAATGACGGGCCGCGTGAAGTCTCAGCGGGAATTCCAAACCAATGACCCGGGAAATCTTTCCCAGGGAGTAACGAATCCTATGGTAGGCGTTTCTATAACCAGCGTACGGATCCCGTTCTGCCGGAAACAACGGGAAGATATATTCTCCCGGTACATTCTTGTATCTTTCCAGGATACGACTGATCTCCTTGTTTATACCTACCCGCATCAATTGATCGGTCTTGTGACGCCTGTAACAGATTTCACCCGGGAAAACATGCCTCTTTTTTAGCAATGCAATATCGACGAATGACATTCCACGCGTGTAAAAGCTGAACATGAAAATGTCCCGGGCAAGAGATAACGGGCTGTCCTTTTCCAGTTCAATTGCGGATAGTGTTTTAATCACAACCGGATCAAGGGAGCGTTTGAGAGTTTTTTCCGTTTTAATGCTTATATCGCGAAATGGGCAAGGAAGTTCCAGGCCCATCTCCCGACATCCCTTCCTGAAAAGAGCCTTGATATTATGCAGATAAAAACCAATGGTGTTATCGCATATACCCGAAGCGAGTAGTTTCCCCTGGTAGTCGGAAATGATCCGGGAAGAGAGTTTTATGAAAGGAAAATCCTTTTTTCCCAGGTACCTCTGCATGGAACGCAGGCTGGAGGCGTATGCCCGGGCTGTTCCCTCATGACCGCTTTCACGAAGTTCCCGGATTTTCCGTGAAAAATAGAAATAAAAACCGGCTTCGCGGGTTAACACGCCGTAAGTCCTGAACACGTCCTCTATTTCGTATTCCCGGGATTTCTTCTCTATCATTGAAATACACTTTAACAGTACCCTTGAGATACTTTCGCACCTGTGGTTAATCCTCCGAATCGACTCCAGGGTGTTTTCCCCGCCGTCGATAACCCTCCCTTTTACGGGATCAAACAGGGTATCCGAGATACTGAATCCTGTATAAACAACCTTTTTCCTTCGCTTGTGAAGAACCTGCACGACTAACGGGAATTTGCCGGACCGGTTGCTCCTTCCTTTTACCAATACTGTTTTAACTGTTGCCATAAGTTTTTTATTAGTTAGACATTTGACGCTTCCTTGTTTCCTGGAAAGGAAGCATAAACTTATATGCATCAAATCGGAAAAAGACCAAAAAAGTTCAGTAACCAAGCGGGAAAATTGCACGAAAGACGGGAAGTCGGTTCCAGACCCGTCGGTAAGGGAACGGTACGTCTTGTATGTATAGGATTTTTTTCAACTTGCCAAACATGAAAAATGGAACAGGGTGAGATGGTAAAGCATGTCCCAATACATCCCCAAGTAAACCACGGGGATTAAACATGGCAGATGGGATTTTTTCGCTGCACAAGAGAAAAAAGGCGGCCCCACCTGCCGCCTGTAGATTGATAAAGAGAGAATTCCATCCTACGCGAGATGATCAAAGCCATATGGATCCAGCTTCCACATCCCCCGTCTGGTAGGTATAGGAGATGAACTCCTCAAGCGCCTCCTTCCATGTAAGATTGAAGGTTTTCATGATGGAGTGTAGCGTGCGGTTGCTGTCTTCATCCAGGCTATCCTCCCCGATCAGGTTCACATCTGCCTCCGGGTCCACATCAACAAACTCCTCGCGGCTCCAAAACACCACTACCGGGATGCTCAGGTTAATATCCCATGTTCCACGCTGGATCAATACCCCGGAGGGCTTGTAGAACGGGTCAAAGCCGTTTGTCTGCGGGTTCCTTTTAGAATTGTAGCCGTGATACAGGCGGAGTTTCAGATCAAACTCCTTGCGGTCCTTCAGGAACCGGATAACTCCTTTTAATCCTACCGGGTTAGTGCCTCCCGTAATTTCCGCCTCGTTGTCATGTTTGGTCTTGTCCCAGGGCGTGGTATCCACGTAGAGATAATCCACCAGTGCATCCGGATCATTGTCGTCAGCTTCTGGTTTCCCGTCAAAGGTAGGTCTCACGTTCTCCGGGGTGAAGAAATGCTGGTGGATATTCTCCTGCCCGTTCTCCACAAACTGGCCGTTCATCAACTCTCCTTTGGAATTGTAGTAATAGATAAACATCAGGTAAACCGGGGCCGGGGTAAAGTTGTTTCCATTTTTATATTCGCCGTTTTTCTGAACGTAAAACTTGCCCTGGCTTCCTTCAGCAAGGGTCCATCCACTGCCGGTCTTCAGTTCATAAGTGATCTCCTGGACACGTTTCATATACCTGGCCGGGGATTCCGGATTTTGGTGGGGACCTCCGGCCTTCTGTATCTCGTTCCAGTCAGCGTGCAGGTGGCATTCAACGAGGCGGACGGTCATTTTTGCCGGGTCCTCATGCAGTTTGTTCTTCGTCTCGTCTTCTGGTATTACAGGATCCTTGCTGCAAGAGTTCAGCGACAGGACAAGGGACACTCCTATCAGAAGTGCCCACACGGTTTTACATGCAATTGTTCTCATTTTTCTTTTTATTTATTAGTGTTGATTATAGTTCTTATAAATTAAAAAATCCAGTTTACACCGCAACGCACATCACGTCCTATATCATGCGCATAGTAACGCGAGCGGTTGGTGTATTCCTTGTACTCACGGTTCAGGAGGTTGTCTGCCGACAGCATGAACCGGACCTGGTGTCCCCGTTTCACGGGAAGTTCAAGACCAGCGTCGAACCCGAGGAGATGGTACGCCGGGGGAGTATACGGGATAAGATCCGTGTCCGGATCAAACCGCCTCTGTTTTGCGGTGAAACGGTGCCTGATGTTCAGACGCAGCCTGAGATGCGATTTCGTCTCGTGGATCCACGCAAGTTCATGGCTGAAACGGAAGGAGGGAATATAAGGAAGATAATTACCCTTTGTCCGTTCGTTTGCCCGTATAAAGGAGACGACGGCATGGTAGTCCCATGAACCGCCCGGAGTGAAACGCAGGTCAAAGTCCATACCGCGGAAGAAAGCCGGGGTCTGCCTGTACTGGAAGACCGGGTATGCCCCCGAAATCACGGTGACTGTCTCTTTCTCCGGCCCGTCATAGATATAGCCGTCCACCCATTGCAGGTAACCGTCCAGACAGACGCTGAACATCCCGTCGCCGTAACGGAGGGAAGATATCCATTTGTAGCTTCTTTCCGAGTGCATCGCAGAGTCTCCCCTGACAAACATCCCAGACCCGAGCTCGTTCCCGTTGCTGTACAGTTCATACACGTGAGGGGCACGCCAAGCCAGACCGAAGTTGGAGGTGAGCCTCCAGCGTCTGGAAAGTTGATAGTGTCCTCCCAGGCTGTAGGACACGTTGTTAAACTTTCTTATCCCGCCATAGGGGCTTCCCGTCCAGTCATAACCACTGGCACGGGTTTCCTGCATATCCAGGCGGAGGCCTGCTTCAACGCCTCCCCTAGCCAGGTGATATTTCCCGATTCCGTATATCCCTGCCTGTGTCTCCGTGTAGTTCGGGATAACGGGCACGAATCCGGTACCCGCGCGGCTGTGGTTCTCGATGAACATGACCTGACCTCCCGCCTCGACCTGCCAGGAGCGGTAATCCCGCTTCCAGCGCAGAAGATGCTGGAATGAATTCAGGTGCAGGGAAACCGCCGGAATGTTAGAATCCAGCCGCCGGACACGGTTTTCCTGCCTATCGTCCTTCTGCCAGGTACTTTGCCAGTGAAGACTTCCCCCCTTCTTCATGCCGAGCCGCATCCTGCCGAATGCGATCTGATGGGTGACCTCCTGGCAGGGAGCCCTGATACCACGGGAGAAGGGATCCGTGTGCAGGGGGCGACCAAGCCGGATACGTTCCGCCAGCAGGTCCTCGCTACCCATCTGGGCGCTGAGCATCACCCCTGTCCGGCTGTAGAAGCGGCTGTAGAAACCTTCCACTCTCAGACGTCCGCGGTCATAGCCCAGAGAGGCAGAAGCGTGATACTCTCTGGTTCCCGTGTTGTTCAGAAGATAGTGCGCAGTGGAACGGTCCCCGGAATTTGACCAGGTTCCCTGCAGACGCCAAGCGAAATCACCGGGAAAAGCACCTTCGAGCTGTCCGGTAGCCACGTAGCGACGCCCGTTACTTCCGTAAAGTGCGGAGATTCCCCCTTGAAGGGAGCGTTTTCTGAAAGGAAGCGGAGACTGCTCCATGACGATAATCCCTCCAAGGGCATCCGAACCGTATCTTACCGCATCGGAGCCCTTGATTACCGAAACAGAGGAGCTGCCGTTCATGTCCACTTCGGGAGCGTGGTCGGCCCCCCATTGCTGCCCAGTCTGGCGGGCACCGTTATGGATGATCAGTATCCGGTTCCCGTACATTCCTTGGATAACGGGTTTGGATACAGTGGTTCCCGTGCTGATGGAACTTACCCCGCTGACACGTTCGAGCAGGGTGGCAAGCGAGGTTCCCAGCGCGTTCCTGATCTCGGGAGATGAAAGGCGCCGGCTCACCACGTTGGGTGACGCCCCGGCACGTTCACCGGTCACGACCACTTCCCCGAGTTTTTGTATGTCCGGGGAGAGACATACGGTATGTATGCTGCTTTCTTTGAATACCTCGTTCAAAGGCACACGCCGGGAACCGTAACCCAGGCACTGCACGAGGACCGTATCCATGAAACACGTTCCATGACCGAAAACAATCATTCCACGGGGGGAGCTGACAAGTAACCGTTCCCCGGTCAGGATATAGGCCCCTTCAATGGGAAGCCCGCTTTCCTGGTCAATGACCAGCAGAGTATCGCGTGTACCCGTCGATTGCCGGTCAGCCTGTACCCGTGCTTCCATGGGAGAAGGGAGGGTACATAGGCAGACAACAAGCAGGCACACATACTGGAGATATGCATGAAATGTCATACTTGAAAAAATATAAACGGGTTATAATCTGTTAAGACAGGACATGAAAAGCCCCTGCACGCAATCACAGTGATGGCATGCGAATCCCTCAAGGGAGTTATGACAAACACACAGGGGGTGCACGGAGGAAATGCGGGAAAAGAATGACGATGACATCTGTTTCCCCGGAGATAAGATACCTTACAGGCCTGCCAGTCGGAATATAATCGTATATAAAAATCCCTGCCTCGACAAACGGGGAGAGCGTAAAGAGACAGATGGTACAATTTTCAGGAGAATCGTGACGGGAGTGTCCCTGTTCGTTATAGGATACGCACGAATGTTCCCCGTGAACATGAAAAGCTTTCACGAGGAAAAAGGGCATCAATGTCAGCAACAACATACATGCTATGACAGCCCGCTGTCTCTGTCTTTTTTTCGTACGATCCATTAGTTTGCAAAATTAACGGTTTTAATCATCACTCGCAATACCTACAAATAATGATTTGCAAGCATAAACACCATGTATATTTGTTACGGATACCAGACAGACCGTTTTATTCCTCCAACCAGTCGTCTGAGAGCCCGAAACTCCTGTCACGAAACAATTCAGCCAGACCTGAGATTTGTTTGAAACGGAGTAACTCGTTCTTGTCCATGCCTATGTTGCGCATGATCCAGCTGTCGGACATACCCGATTTTGACAGTTCCGCCACAATACCTGTCATAAGTTCCAGCGAGTGCATTCCCCTGGCCCTGTTATGACGGATAGTCGAGGCCATCCTGTTCGAGATGTCTTTGTTTATGACCGTTACAGGCAGCAATCCGTTCTCGCGCTTGTAAATCCTGCCGGATGTTTTCATAACCAGATAGCGGTGGTAACCGTCAACCAGCTCGTAGATATCCTCTTCTTCCCGGTAATAACACACGAGGGGCATCGTGTAACCGTCTTCCCAGATGGACAGTTCCAACAGTTTCATCTCCGGGGGAGCAACGACATTCGGGTTATAGCTGTTGGCCACGATTTTCTCGACTGGCACGGCCTTGACGTTATACGCCGGACTTTTAAAACTTGACATGACAATCACAATTTATATCTTTTCAAAACTCTCTCTTTCATCTCCCTCTCCCGTTTGGTCTGCGTGAAACCCATATACTTGCAGGTATGATCGTTTTTCAGGATGCAGACGCACATTCGTTTGTAAGTGGGTATTTCACGAAATTCAGGGATATCTATCTCGTCTATATACTCCATGCGGACGGGCCTCTTGTCAGTCCGGTATGCCGTGCATTCTTCCACCGTGAACGGTACACCGGCCGCACGCAGCTTCCCAATCGTTTCCTCTCTCAGGCAGCCTCCTTTTTCCCTCCAGAATTTCTGGCTCACCCTCAGTTTCTCCAGGTAGTTCTCCCTTGTCGCCCGGGGAAGCGTGTCAAGGAGGAAGTACATGTACTCTTTCCACGTGAACCCGTCCGGACAACTGATGGAGCGCCAGCCCATCGCAACCGTGTTCCCGTACATTCCGGCGAAACTGACGCCGTTGACCCGGCTGACCATGCGTCCCCAGGTATCCGGATCAATAACTTTATAAAGATGCAGGGTCGAAACGGCCTGTGAGATAAACGGGCTGGCCACCCTCTGGCGGGACAAGGGAATCCCGGCCTGGTAATACAAGTCATACAAACGGTTATAATCCCAACCATACCGGGCATACCCCGTCCACACGTCCGTTGTCTTCCAGTCGTATATCGGGTAGGCGTTATAAGTGTAATATCCTACACGGTGAGTCCACTTGTAGTTGGCCAGCTTACGGTAATTCTTGTCGGAATGAATCGCCCGCCACCGGTTGAAGCTCTCCTGCGTGCGGATCCCCACGAGGCAGCAAACACGCTTGCATCCCTTCTTACGACGTATCCAGGAAGGGAAAAGAGACTGGAAGTCGTAATCCCACAGGCTGTCGTTCCAGAAATCAAAATCTTTCACGCTAAGAGCGGTGCCCGGCATCTGGCGAACCCAGATATTCTGGTACCCCTCTTGCCAGGGACGCCAGTACTGCTGGTACATGGAAGTACATGTGGGTACCTTGAAGGGGACACAACAGTGGAACACTTCAAGGATATCCCGGTTGTTGGAAAACATCCTTTCCACGTACTCCGTGCTCTGGCGGTACTGCACCTCGTAATCCATGTGGAACACACCCAGTTTTCTACCGGGTGCATGCATGCGGATATAATCCATGCACAAATGGAGAAGGATACCGCTATCCTTGCCACCGGAAAAAGAGACATACACGTAATCAAAATAGTCAAAGATGATCTTCAATCTCCGGTTGGCGGCCTCGTGGACATCCATCCGGCGCATCATGCCCCACCTCCTTCATGATAACGCATCTTGACATACTTCTTCCACTCGACACAGGGGATAAAATTCTTCATTGAAAAGTCTTCCACGTGGCGTTCGTGTACAACGGCCACAAGGGAACCATCAGAAGAAAAATCATGGATAATACGGTCCAATAACACCTCTATTACAGAGGAGTTATCCCCGCTAATATAGTAGTTATCTATGCAATTGTTTGTCAAGGTCATTTTCACGGGCATGAATCCCAACACCCTTTGCTCATCCATGGCAATGTACCAGACATGGTTACGCGTCGTTTTGAAAGGGTAATTATTATTTTGCCGCAATACGGCCGGGTTCATTACCAAAGGGGCGACAAGGTCAAAAAGCCGACCGTCCAATCCTTGTAACTTCAGAATGTTCATGATTCCAATCCGTTATTACTAAAAATCGAATGTGTACCTATTATGCGTTTGTCCGTGATTTCCGACATTATCATGCCGCAAGCACGTTACAAATGACTATCCGCAAACATGGATATCAATGGGGACAGGAATGATACCTCCTGAGTTTCCAAAAGGGAGAAAAACATAAGAATGAACAATAATGCCACGGGAACGATCTCCACACCCCATTCCCCTATCAGCTTAAAAGTCACGTGCAAGTCACATACCCTTCTTTCCGAAAACATATGACCGGAAAGGCAGGAGCAGAGAACACGGAAAAAACAATTCAAAATTTAGTACATGATATTAAAAAATTATACATTGAAAATCAGAGGAGCTACCCGCCAATCAACGGGTGATTGGCGGGTAGCCCTCTGGCTTAAAATAAAAAATCACCTTACCAGATTCGGGTTTTTCTGGGAATCCATATCAGGATATGGAAGATACATCAGATTGTCACTCCATGTCCTGTTCGTATATTCTACAGACTCCTTTACCAGGATCCCGTCGGCGACTTCAACAGCCGTGTTCTCCGCTCTTTCCTTAAAGGTGTCTTTCAGCCTGTTCATACGGAACTGGTCCGCACGGCGTGTGACAAGGGCCACCCAGTAGCCTGCCACCTCCCAACCATGCTCCTTATAAGCCGCTTCGGCAAGGTCATCTGCAGAAAGTCCGGTGAGCGGTTCCAGTCCGGCACGCTCGCGGACATCATTCAGACACTTGAATGCCAACTCGTCCGTCTGCCCCGTCCTGGCCTTGGCCTCCGCATACCACAACAAAACCTCCGAATAACGAATGATTCTATGCCGATGGTCATTACACATGTTCTGACTGGCCGGTTTTGTATAATCATACGGGGCACTGGTATTCACTTTTGACGCAGGATCCCAGTTGACGGAGAATATACTGAACATGGGGTGATGTTCCGGAACGACAGGGGTACCGTCCTCCTTCAACTCCCACCAGTCAACCAACGTTCCGTCTTTCAGACGAATCTTGGGATCATAAGTCGCATCTTTTCTCGGACCGTCAGGAAACTCCTTCCAGAAACGAATTTCACCCCAGGCGTCTCCCCAACCGCCCAGCGATTCAAACTGGTTACATGAAGTAAGCTCCGAATCCTGGGCCCAATCCACGAACGGTGAATAGTTTATGCCGAGCACCGTCTCATTATTATAGTTATTGCTCATAGCATACACATCTTTGTAATCCTTATCGAGCTTATACTCGTATTCACCTCTGTTCACACCCTCAATGACCTCCTTCGCCTTTTCAGCAGCCTTTGCGTAATATTCCGTTTTGTTCATCGGCCAGCCGGCCATAGCCATATACACTGCTGCCAAAGTAGATTTGGCTGCCTGCCGGGTTACATACACATTCACTCCGTTCAGAAAGCGGGGGCTGCCACTGTAACCCGTAGGCAATACGGCCTCAGCTTCGGTCAGGTCCTGCACAATATGACCATACACTTCTTCCACGGGGGATAGAGGTTTGGTATAATCATCGTTGACATTGTCCAGATTCATCGGCAGCGGTCCCCAAAGTCGCACCAAGGTAAAATAAGCGTATGCCCTCCAGAATTTAGCCTGCCCGAGGGCGATATTTATCTCATCTTGAGTGGTAGGTGTTTTAGAGGCCCCCTGTATGATCAAATTGGCAGCCTTTACAATGGCATAATGCATGTTCCACGCATCTTTGACACCCTTGTTGTTGTTTGCTGCGGCAAACTTGTCCATTTCTGCGGCAGGCTGTTTGTTGCTCCCCGGATTGGTCGTTATATCATCCCCCTGCCACTGGGGCAGCTGCATGTTCGTATATATCTGTGAAAGATTGACTTTCTGGTAAAGGGCATATATGCTCATGTTCAATTCATCCTGGGTAGAGAAGAAGTTTTCCGGAGTGAGTTTTCCCCTGGGATCTTCCGTTAAGAAATCACTGCACGACATCAGTGAAAATGACAGGGCAACCATAGTGCCTGCTATTATTTTTATTTTCATAAGTTCTTCTATTTTAGATTTAAAAATTCATCCGGAGACCGAATGTGAATGTTCTTGGGGAAGGATAGGCTCCCATGTCAATACCCGCGTCAACGTCAACGCTGCTGTTCGAGAAGGTAGTACCGGCCGGATCCATCCCCTTGTACCCGGTTATTGTAAAAAGGTTCTGACAGCTGAAAGTAAGCCGCAAATCAGCGAATCCCGTTGTCTTTTTGGGGAAAGTGTATGAAAGACTGATATTCTCCAGACGAAGGAAGTCCGCGTTCTCCAGCCATTTGGTTGAAACCGGCTGCAGATTATTTCCACCTTCGGTCAGGCTCGGGTATGTTGCCGAAGAGCCAATCTTGTCGAATCCCTTCAGATAGGCGTCTGCCAGAGTTACAAAGCGGGAATTCCCTTCGGCCGAAGCCATCGTATATCTTACAAGATTCAAACGTTTGGCTCCGAAAGATCCGTTGAAGAACAGGTTCAGATCCCAGTTTTTATAAGACAGGGAGTTATTCCATCCCAGGGTGAAATCGGGATTGGCCTTGCCGATGACCTTGCGGTCGCCACCGTCTATCATCTGATTTCCATCTACATCCGTGTAAGTGTCATGTCCCTTTTCATCTAAGCCGGTCCATTCATATCCCCAAAAAGTACCGATGGCCTCACCCGGCTTGATAATGGTGGCATAATCAACCATACCGGCAGCCGGACTGGAGCCGTTGATGAAATCATTCTCACCACCGGAAAGGCGTTCCACGCGGTTCTTCAAATAAGTACCGTTCAAGGTGGAGGTCCATTGGAACCGGTCATTCTGCATAATCCGGGCGGTCACGCTCAAATCAATACCACGATTACTGATTTCGCCGTCATTCACCCAAAAAGAGTTACCGCCGACATATCCGGGGATACTTCTTTTAAGCAACGCATCTGTAGTACGCTTATAGAAATAGTCCACACTGAAATTCAGCCGCCTGTCAAACAGGGAGAACTCCAAGCCCAGGTCGAACTGTTTGGTCTTCTCCCACGTAAGCTCAGGAGTCGCTATGTCATTTGCCCAATAACCGGTAAAATTACTGTTGGTTCCAAAATTGTATGCAGTAGCACTCATAAGGCCCATGGTCGCGTAAGGACTGATAGCCTGGCTACCCACAATACCATAACTGGCGCGAAGTTTAATGTCCTGAACCGAGGAAACATCCTTCATGAAATCCTCATTGCTCAACGTCCAAGCTGCGGCAATAGAAGGAAAGTACCCCCATTTCTTTTTGGCAAAGCGAGAAGAACCGTCGGCACGAAATGTTCCGGTAAGCATATAACGATCCTTATAATTGTACATGACACGGGCCACTCCCGACATCAACGCCCATTGCTCGTAACCATTGTTTGCATCACGAGAGGAAGCCATACCCACATTCCACCAGCCCACACCCTCGGTCAGGAGGTTGTTACCGGTTATACCCATTGTCCTGGTTTCGGAGGAGGTCACCTCATATACGGCCGTGGCTGTCAGATGATGGTCGTTCCAAGAACCCGTATATGTCAGGTTGTTGGAACTCTGCAGCATCAGGCGGTAAGTGTCATTGTTGCCCATACCACTCTTGGTCCCCACTCGTTTGGAGCTGAAACTATAACTTTTCCCGTCATAATAGTCCACGCCATTGGTTGTGGTGAATGTCAGCCCCTTCATTATATCAAGGCGCAAATCAACACCTCCGTTGAAAACATTGGTCATTGTCTCTCCCGACTGCAGCTTTAGGATACCGACCGGGTTGGAAGCTATGGAATTATAAGTATCGGTGTTATAGTTCCCGTTTTCGGCCATCATCGTCATGGTAGGCGAATAGTTCAAAGCAATCCAGATCGGATTATCCTTACCGGAGGCAAAAGATCCCCCGCGACGCACACCGTGGGAAGCATTGATGTCAGCCGTGATATGCAGCCAGTCGGTAAGCTGTGAGGAAAGATTCGCCTTCGCCTGATAACGCTCGTTCTTCGATTCAATGACCACACCTTCCTGGCTCATGTAGTTGGCGGAAATGTAATATTGGGTCTTCTCGCTACCATTGGAAAGAGCCAACTTGTAATTCTGGGTGATCCCCGTACGGAAAATCTCATCCTGCCAGTCGATGCCCGCCGTTCCGTTCTGATAGGATTGCATCTCTTCGTTTGAGAAATCAATACCTTTGACCTCCTTGAGCGCCAGAGCGTAATCGTATGCTCCAAGGATATCGTATCTCTTATATACATTGGAAACTCCCACTGATGCGTCGAACATAATTTCACGCACACCGGCCTTACCACTCTTGGTAGTGATCAGAACGACTCCGTTCGAACCCCTGGAACCGTATATGGCAGTGGACGATGCATCTTTGAGAACCTGCATCGAACGGATGTCCTCGGGATTGATACCGTCCAAACCGCTTTCGCGGACGATTCCGTCAACCACATACAAAGGGTCGTTGCTTTTGCTGATGGAGTTAGCACCGCGGATGCGGATTTTCACGCTTCCCCCGGGGACGCCGCTGTTCTCAACATGAACGCCACTGACACGCCCCTGAAGAGCGTCTGCAACCTGGGTTATAGGCTGGTCCTTGAAATTTTTGTTGTCCAGCACGGCTACGGAACCGGCCATATCCGCTTTTCTTACAGCACCATAGCCAATAACAACCACCTCGTCAAGGACTTCGGCATCTTCCTTCAAAACGATGTTTAACGGTTCACCTGTCCAGGCTATTTCCTGGCTCTGATAGCCGACATAAGAAACAACAATTATATCCCCTTTTTTTACGTTCCTAAGGGAAAAATCACCGTCAAGTCCCGTAATGCTGCCGTTTGTCGTCCCTTTGACAAGTACGGATGCACCGATAATGCTTTCGCCATTGGCATCTTTGACAACTCCTTGACAGATATCACTCTGTTCGATAATTTGTCCCCTCAGGGAAGGGTAGTCAGGGAACGCATAAACCTGCATCCCACACAATAGCGAGAGCGACAGAATTGCTCCCGCTGTTTTTTGAAGTGTATTCATAAATTATTTAGTTAGGAAAAAAGTTCGATAAGAAACATGTTCAGGCGTTATGCTCTTTTTAATACAAGTTCTGTATTCTACCCGGATCATATCTCCTTGGTTGAAACGCTGAAAGTTTCAATAAGGGTATTACCATCTGTTATATATTCTTTTTCCAAACGGTTAACCTCCTTGTCGTCAATGTAGCCTATTACTGTTATATGAAGTCGTTTACCCGCCTCCGAGATACTGGAAACCGAACCGGCACAGGTCATGAAAAATGCGTTCCCATTTGTACGACAAGACATGGTTGCCGTCCTTATTTGGGCAGAATAGGAATCACCAATGTATTCTCCCTTGTCATTGTACAACTTGGCAGGACCACCCTTGTCAGCACCACCGATACTTACACTCACTTCAAATGAATCTGTGTCACCGGACTGTTGGATTACAATTTTATGAATTCCTGTCTGAAAATCAGATGCGTTTTCCGTTCGTTCATTGTCACATCCTATAAATATAAATCCGGCCAAGAACAAGACAACACTCCATAATGTGAATTTACTTTTCATATTTATATTTACAACAATAATTGATAAAAATAATATATCTATAAATCTTGCCAAGAAGAATATTAATCATCTAAGGCAAACAAATTGTATAATTAGCAACAATATATTTATTGAATATAATACGCAGCGCATTATTTACTGTGCAAATAAAAAATAAGATAAAATATTATTGATTATCATTTTGGCTCTATGATTTATCAATATGGTCTAGCAATTTGGATTATATAAAACAATATTATGTAACAGAGTTAATTCATCAAATAGTAGTATGAAAGATTTATATAACTAATCTACATCTTTCCAAATTGCATTCCTTTAGTCAAAATACTAAAACTTCCAATAAAAGAATTTTAGTTCGTTATGTATTCTTGTTTTAAACGAGTGACTTCTTTGTTCATAACATAAGTCATTATCTGAAACCGTTTATTTGTCATTTCCTTAAGATTCTATTAAGAATCAATACAGAGATAGAAAAACACATTGTTCTTCGTATGTTAGGATAGTTATTGATCTTCTCCTGCATACGTCCTGAACAGTTCTAAGAATTCAGGTTCATTGTTATATAGCCATTCTCCTTTTTCGCCTACGGTAACTCTATGCATCACTGTTCACAATATCTCCATTATCCTGATGTATTCTTTATCAACCAAACACAGGTATTGTACTAACTTTCCTAGTACCGATTCCATTGTGCCCCTCCGTATGTGCTTATGGTGTTTCCTCTCGCTGCACAGCGTGCTTTCTATCTGATTTTTGTAACAGAAAGAGGACTGGAGATGTCCTGTTGGGAAAAAACTAAAACTTTTGGCAGGTAATATGACTTGTTTTAGTAAAAGAAGCATATGGAAGATACACTTACGAAGGAAAAGGGAGCATTGTCATTGCGCAATCTGATAATGCTATACAATGTTGTAAAAAGATATCATTTTCATAACTCAACAGCTTGAAATTCCAGAGCAAAAAAGAATGCACTACCTAAAATCAGGGGACAGGTTATAATTATTTGTCAAAGTTTTTAATCGACTTAGTTGGAGGATGGGGCGGTTGCATCCATTTTCACAAAGCAAAGCTTAAAGAGTATTTTGTAACATACGGTTTTATGACATAAAAAACGGAACAAGCTGCCTTTTTCCATCCTATACAGGGAAATGACCATAAATTCAAAAATACTAGGACAGCTTTCTTCTTTTAAAAGGATTTTTTTAAGACTTCAGAGAACCAGTATTAACTCAAAATTCATTTTTCAACAAGGTATATCAAATCAATAAAAATCCGAGATATTCCCATTAAAAATAACATACTCAATAAAAACCATAAACAATAAAAATGTTATATCATGTTTCTCCAGATACATAAATGTACTGCTTGTTTTTGTCTCATTTGTAAAGATCTCACAATCGCATGTTTCCAAATATAATCTGGAAACATGCGATTGTGAGATCCTAAATGTTCATAATTATCTTGCCAGATCCCAATGACTATAAAAGAAATCATCTTTAAATGAGCGTTGTATCATCGTATATTGATCAATTCGACAGGTTGCCTCTTTACATTATCCAAAGGCATACTATAATATCTAATATTCTTAAAATCAATAGTTTTTAGGTCAATACAACGAATATTACTATTATACATAGTTCGATAATAAATGATACAATTTTGTGTATCTGTAGCAACTGTAAACTGAGTAGCACTTGGTACATCAGCAGAAGCTTTTCCCCATGGCTGCTCAGTACCTGTTGGAATATCGAAATTATTCAGGATATGAAATGCCTGAAAAATACTTTCCTGAGCAGAGGCCTGTTGCGGAGCTGTCAATTGGAAGAAAGTAGCACGGACAAATCGAGATGGAGGAGTAAAATCACCCGGAAGTCCAAGTAGACCAGCTCCATGTCCGAAGGATTTCATCTGTAAAGGACCATAATTATGTTCCGGAGGTGTACCAGGTTGTAAATTGATATAATTATTCAAATTTGTCCAATGCCATTCCAAACCGGGAGAATTGGTCAAAACTCCCAAAGGATTTTCATAAAAATGCATGATTTCATCTACTATCTCAAGGACAATCTGTCGCCCAGAAGGTTCAGTAAACCGCCAATGAACAGTAGAAGAACGGGGATCAATATTGGTAACACGTATATTTTGAAGTTTTTCCTTGACTTCATTTACATTTCCACATTCACCTAATACATAAGACACTAACTGGAAGTCCGCTAAACTTCTCTCCTTTTGGGATGGATCATAAGGAGGATATTTTCCATAATTAGGGAAATAAAAAAGGCCGGCAGACAAGCCCTTTTCATTTACTCCTTCTACCATAAATTCCTTTTGTTCCACGGACAAGCCTATGAATCCATACTTGGTTGTAAATTTCATACCATCCATCCCGGAAGGGGTAAGTGACTGAAGCTCCTGATGGCGGGGCACAACTACATACATTGTATTCATAACACTTTCTGCCCATTCAATAGTACGTGCCGTAACGACTGTGCCATCACCGCTTTTTAACGTAATACCTGTACAAGCATCCATCGGTGCTTGTGATTGCAGCCCAATTGTGGCCAGCAAAATTAACGATTGTTTTGAGTTCATAAACCACTATTTTTTATGTTTTAATAATAAAACAGTTGAAAGATAAAACTGTTTGAAATAAGGGGAATAAATGAAAAAGTAGAAAAAGCTGAGAATGCTTTGCTGATCATTGATTAAATATAAGCAAAGAAAATGTCATAAAAGTGTAGGGCGTTTTCTTCAATAATCCTCCTCCAATGTGTAGCATGGGGGGCTATTCATCAAGACAAACAGATAGTTTGATATCGTTTGACATCCGACACGCTTTCCAATAACTTCCGAGAGTGTCAGTAGCGATTCGGCCTTGCCCAGCGGTGACTCTTCGAGGTAGTCGGTGACATATAGGAACGGGATGTCCAGTTCTTTCAATTTATCCTCCATTGAGTTTGTCCCGTTCACGCCGTAGAGCTGACGAGGGCCGGGTCGAGCGAAAGCAGCACTCATAGTTGATGTTCCCTTAGTAACCGATGCCGCCGATACTGTCGTGGTGCGCCTGGACCCCGGGATTGGAGATATACTCTTACCCGATACACCGGCTAGGCGGCCGGCCTCGCCGACTACATTGAGCATTGCGATATGAGTCGAGGATATACAGGCGATGCGTTTGGCTTCGACCGTCAAAACTTGTCCCTCAAATCCTTCGGAAAGGGGTTCGCCGTCTCGGGCGATGAATAGCTGTGCGGTAACGCTGTCCGCTCCTGCCACGGGTTCGTGACGGTGATCAATACATCCTCCTTTCCGTCGGCATCTTGGATATCGAAGTCGGAAGCATATTCCGAAGTGTAAACCGGTTGAGTGAGACCTGTCAGGCGGGCACTCCTGTTGTTACAGCCTGTCCATACTAGCGCAAGTAACAGTAGCGGGGGCAATTTATTAGCACTTTCATATAATTATAATATGTGGGACACTATTTCTTAATTTTTCCAAGATTTTGAGGTGATACCAATGAACAACTCAAAATTGATGCCTGGCATTGGGCAGGATAGTACCGAGAAATAATCCTCGTTGAGGAGATTATTGAGCAAATTTCAACTGAACATCCATCGGTTTGAGCAACAGCTTCTTCTCAAATAAGATGTTACTCATGAAATACCGGGGTAGATCTCCAGTCAGTGTGTAGTCGTTGCTCGACATGGTGAAACACTCCGAGTAGAACGCCCACTTGTAGAGAAATGCCCATGTACCCCATGAAAGGCGTCCGGTCAGTGATGGGGAGTATTTCGGGACGTATGGCAATTGTTTTCTTACCGACTGGTCGGCAGGGGACATCTTTTCGCCCTCGTTTATTGAGGGAGTCCACGAGTAGGATCCGCTGAGGTCGATGAGCCAGTTTTTGCCGGCTGTACGGCAAGATTGGCTTTTACCTCGACACCATAAGCATGTACCTTTTTCACGTTTCGTGGTGAGAAAAAGCCCTTGGTTGTCGGTAGCCAGATGATCCGATCCTCGATTTAGGAATTGAACCACGTGGCACTGCCATCCAGTTTGTAGACGTTCTTCTTGTCGACATCGAAACTCACGCCCGCATCATAACTGAAACCGTGCTCGTTTTTCAGACTGGAGTTCCCACCGGGTAAAAAGTAAAGATCATTTAAGGTTGGGAAACGGTAATTATGCGAAATCGAAGTTTTTTATCATTATATCCCCTTTATGGGAAAGTAGATTGGACAAGCTCATTACTCCCCCTGAAACGACAAAGTAACCGTTATGTTGATCTCTCAAAATTTTTCCCAGTTGTAGCGTGACTACGGTAACAAAAGAACTACTATCATATAAAGAGTGAGGCCAGAGGGATTATCGTAAACGATATCGCACGTATCAAAGCTAATCTTGGGATGTCACACTTGGCCCAAAATGGGTAAGGAGCAGAAGTCCTGTTAATAACCGTCCAGCTGAATACCACCCATACTGCCGCTAAAAGAAGGAAATATAAGAGTCTTATATTTTGAATATCACAATATTAGAATACTTGGATATTTAGTCTCTTTATTTATCTGAATTACGGTTTCCTTTTTACACGAAATACATTTATAAAAGAGAGAAAAAAATTTGAGAAATTGTAGATTCAGTTAGTATTTTAGCACAAAGAACTAAAATGATAAATAATAGAGCCAAAAATGAAATATATTATTTTATAAAAACTAAGAACTTTGCAAAATAAAATCAAAACACAAAGCATCATGAAGAAAATTTTTACAACTTTGTTTTTATCTGGTATTTTTATGTATCACACAAATGCCCAGACTGCGGTAGAAGGTAATAAATTCTTGGACAACTGGTCCATTGGGGTTAGTGCAGGAGGAACAACCCCGTTAACACATCACTCCTTCTTTGGAAATATGCGCCCAATCACGGGGATAGAATTGAATAAACAATTGACACCGGTTTTTGGTTTCGGTCTAGAGGCAGTCGGAAGTTTTAACACTTCACAAAGTCGGACAGTTTTCGACCGCTCCAATGTTAGTCTATTGGGGCTGGTGAACCTGAACAATCTTTTTGGAACCTATACGGGAACCCCAAGACCTTTTGAAATCGAAGCGATCGCCGGAATCGGGTGGTTGCATTATTACATGAACCAGGGAATGGGTTCCGATCAGAACAGCATGTCAACAAAACTGGGGCTAAATTTTAATTTTAACTTGGGAGAAAGTAAGGCGTGGACACTAGCTCTCAAACCAGCCTTGGTCTATGATATGAACGCTATGGGTTCCGAGCCCGTGTGTTTCCACTCTAAACAGGCAGTATGGGAGATATCTATCGGACTGAAATATCACTTCGGATGTAGTAATGGGAAACATCATTTTACAAAGGTGAGACCTTACGACCAGCAGGAGGTGAATGTTCTGAACGAGAAAATCAATCAACTTCATTCACAAATCGGAAAAAATGCCGAAGCGTTGGAGGAAGCAGTTCAGAAAGTGACGGAACTGGAAGTTGCGTTGGCCAAATGCCAGAGCCAAGAACCAAAAATCATGAAAGACACTATTGACAACAGCAGAAAGACACTGGAATCCGTCATAACTTTCCGCCAAGGCAAGACAACCATTGACAACTCTCAACTCCCGAACATCGAACGTATCGCGACTTATTTAAAGAACCACAAGGAAGCAAGTGTGGTCATCAAAGGATATGCCTCCCCTGAGGGAAGTGTGGAAGTGAACGAGCGGCTTGCTCAACAAAGAGCGGAGATTGTAAAAAAAATGCTAACGGACAGGTATGGAATTGCAGGAAAACGGATTGTAGCCGAAGGCCAGGGAATAGGGAACATGTTCGAGGAGCCTGATTGGAATCGGGTAAGTATCTGTACAATCAATGTGGAAAAGGAATCTCACAAGCACTAAATGGTCTGGATATAAACCGGGAAGATACAATTGTCTGAACCGAATGCATTAATAATTTTTATCTATACTTAATTTGAATGTCATGAACAAGTATATATCTGAAATGATCGGGACAATGGTTCTTGTATTAATGGGATGTGGAAGTGCCATTTTCGCAGGGGATACGCCTGGGGCAGTTAGCACTGGAGTGGGTACGGTGGGAGTTGCCATGGCCTTCGGACTGTCAGTGGTCGCCATGGCATACACCATTGGCGGGATATCTGGTTGTCACATAAACCCAGCGATTACGCTGGGTGTATACTGCTCGGGAGGAATGGGCGGTAAAGATGCCCTGTTATACATGATTTTTCAGGTAATCGGAGGGATTCTTGGGTCGACCATACTTTTCATACTGGTTTCCACGGGATCATATTCCGGTCCCACTATGACAGGGAGCAATGGCTTTGGTGAGGGAGAAATGTTACAGGCCTTTATTGCCGAGACCGTTTTTACATTTATTTTCGTTCTTGTAGCACTGGGAGCTACAGACAAAAGGAAAGGGGCCGGTAAATTGGCGGGGTTGGCCATCGGATTGACACTTATCCTCGTGCATATCGTGTGTATCCCAATCACCGGGACATCGGTAAATCCTGCACGTAGCATAGGACCAGCGCTTTTCGAGGGGGGCAGCGCGATTTCCCAACTTTGGCTTTTTGTTGTCGCTCCCTTAACAGGAAGTTTGGCTAGTTCCATTGTGTGGAAAACTATTTCTCACCATAGTGATAAACAACAATGATGGAAAAGAGGATGATTGGAGCCTTCGCTTCTCGTGTCATCCTCTTTTGTTTGATACGCTAACAAGTAATATCTTTTGATAGCATTCATCTGTATATGCCTCTTTCCCGTGAAAGAGCAGAGAGTTTGATATCACTAATTTCGACATTGTTATACTGTATAATTACCAATCGCATATAATGTGTTTAAATTGATATTTCAGTATATGACAAAAATTTTAACACAATATAAAATGTCAAAAAGTAACTCTTTACAGAATTCCAAGGTGTTTGTTATGCGTGGAAATGTGATAGACATAGCCGTGGGTGTAATCATTGGCGGCACCTTCGGGAAAATAATTTCTTCAGCAGCGGCGGACATCATCACCCCGATAGAAAAGCCAATAGGCGACACTAAGTTCTCGGAACTGAGATGGGGCTATATTTCGCCCGGATAGTCAGCGAGATTGAACAGACGACCATGTTAAAGAAACGAAAAACGTTTGTTTAAACGGCATGATCGGTATCAGGCAGGGAAAGTGTCTAAGGAATAACAGACTACTCCTTGAGGGTGGCGACTTTCCTCTACCTAAACGACAAAATAGTACGAACATTAAAACTGTGATATGACTAAAGCAGATATTATAAAGCGGATCTCCGAGGAACAAGGGATTGACCAAAAGACCGTTGCCTTGGTAATCGAGGGTTTCATGAAATGCGTGAAGGATGCACTTGGCAGAGGCAGAAGTGTATTTCTGCGCGGGTTCGGCACATTTTCTTTAAAGAAAAGGGCAGCAAAGAAGGCACAGAATATCCAGCAGCACACAACTATATTTATTCCGGCTCGTAAGGTTCCCCATTTTAAACCCTCGGATTCTTTTCTATTGTGCCGGGAAGGAGATAATCGAAAATAGACTAGCCATAGAACTATTATTACTTGCTATAGTCGGCTTGTATTTATGATGGCGAAAATTTGATTTTTCTGCTTTAAATTTATCTGTGAAATAGAACACATTTCCACTGACTGTTATGCATTTTATTTGGGGCGTTGATTACCGATATTTGTATTTATAGTTTTTACTATATTACATATGGAGTAAATCCTTTCTCATACTTTTCCACATGGAATCCAAACAATGGAATAGGCTTTTGCAAAGAATATCAGTGAGGTTAATCTATGGTATTCGCCAGCATTACTCTTGTGTATAATATAATGTACCTCGAAATGTTTGTCGACTTCACATGCTTTATATTCTATGTGAAAGACTTGTTGCCCTTCCAAAGTAATACAAGGAAGTTTCATACCTCCAAATAGTGTATAGTCGAAATAGTCAATCTGAAATTCATACCATCTGTCATATGGATCGGCTTGTTTTGCCGTACTATCCTCATTCGCACAAAAGGGTGGATATTGAAAATACCCGAATAATCCTCTCACTATTCTACCTTTAAAGTACAAAAGGCCTACAGGAATTATACACTTTCCTGACATGCAGTGTAAGGGAATTGTATGCTTTTTATTTATACCCTTGTATGTCCCATATTTTTTAAGGGACCGTTGAAATATATTTCGTCATTATTACCTTTCCTCTCTTATTTTTATGGGGAAAAAAGATTTATGTACGAATATGTGACATGGGAGGAATTCTCGTGGAAGAGGAAAAAGAGAAATAACAGATTCTTGTCACACTCGAACGGACTGGTAGTAACTGTACCGTGGGACCCGGATATTCGATTTCAGCTAAATGTCCCTGTGTGACGAGCTGAAAAAGTGAAGTATCGGCTGACAAGCGATACCTTTCGGTATAGGGACCTAATATTATTAACATCCATCGTCTGCACCTTCTACTTTAGAATATGTTTGCAAAATAATATGAATTCCATTGAGCTTACAATAAATTTTAATACGATCAGATACGGATATTATGCGACAAAATCAGTTTCGAGATCTACAATTATGAACGCTGGATAGGAATGTGACGGACGGGATTTCACCTTCTCATTAAATTCCGCCAGACAAAAGAGAGAATAGCACAAATAATAGAAGAACGGGTGATCATCCCCATAATAATCGAACTTTTGGGAAAAACATTTACATAAAATACTATCGGGAAGAGACTTGTCGTCTGACAACCAATGGGAGGCCGTTTGTTGGAATCTCCAATTCAAGCACGGGGCTGGTATTTTTTTAGGAAGTCCACATCCAATGGACAAACTTGTATCATAAATACTCCCTATATAATACGGAACAGATGCGTGAGTTGTAGGCGGTAGTCACCCCCTGATAACGGTTCGCACGGGCATACGACATACCTTAACAAAAGGTGTACACCTGCCTTACAGTTCTGTAAACCATGTGCACCTTTTGTATTTACACTCCACTACTATTTATTGATATTCATGTTAGTTGATTATATATCAAAATCTGCCATTCCCAGCAGCTTATTTTCTTGCCGGAAGGCATCGATTGTCAAACTTAAAAAGAACGAACCGTATGAAAGCATTAACGACACACCGTCTGCTGGATTGCTTCAGGAAAGCGGTCCAGGGAGAAGAATCCATCTCAGAAAACATATTGTCATCCGCTTACGATGAATTACTAGACTATCTGCTACAACTTGCAAAAGGTGAACTGCCCTTTCTTGAAAAGCTCCGGTACCTATATCATCTGGAAGTGGAGTTGGACACCTGCCTGAACATGGTGGAGAAAACTACCAGCAAACATCTACATGTATGTCTGAAAAAGGCAGTCGCTCTTGTCAAGACCGAAATCGAATTACTCCGTTTCTCCGTAGAACATCCCGAATACTGCGCTGTTCATCCGGCTACAGAAGAGAATAACGCATCCGTTATCTCCCTCCACTGGAAGAGTTCCCTAGTAAACCTGATGGAGCTGATCGCCTCATTGTACTACTTGGGAGTGATAACGGACGGCAACGGTAACCAGCAGTCATTCGCTTCCCTGGTGGTAGCATTCGAAGGATTCCTGCACATCCGAATTCCCAAGCCCTATGATTTACGTGCAGACCTTGCCAGACGCAAGAAAAGTCTCTCGGTATTGCTCCCAAAACTCCGGGAGGCCTTTGAAAAAAACATCATAAACTGCGGGATCGGGCACGGATGACAGAGAGGAAAATCCCCCTGTCAGCAAAAGTCATTTTTTGTCAGAGATAGTCACCTTCCGAAATTAGGCAGGTATCCGAATTATCGTTTACTTTGCTCCGGTAAAAACATCAATAATATGGCTAAAATCAAACAGGCGTACAAGAAAGAGAAAACGGCCGCTTCCCGGACATGAAGAGGGGGGCGCAGTCCGAAGGAATCCTCCCAGCTCCATTCCTATTACTACGGATTCCGTCTGAACGAGCTCCAAAACATCGAGTTCGAGCGGCTCTATGAGAATTCCGGTGCCGGAACCAAGTCGCAGTTCATCCTGGCGTCCATTTTCGGCAAACCGATGAAAGTGGTGAAAATCGACAAGGCGGCCACGGACTATTACATCAAGCTCACCAACCTGCAGAGCGAGTACCGCCGCATCGGGGTGAACTATAACCAGATTCTCAAGGCGGTCCATAGCGGGGAACTGACCGAAAAGAAAGCCCTCGCCCTGCTTTACAAACTGGAACAGCTGACCGTGGAACTCGTATCGTTGAACAAGGAAATCATCCGTCTTACCAAAGAGTTTGAACAATGGTTGCAAAGATAACATCCGGTGCCGCCATCTACGGGGCGCTGTATTACAATCAGGAAAAAGTGGAGAAGGGGAAAGCGCGGACACTGGCATGAAACCGCGTGATGGAGACACCGGAGGGAAAGGTCGGCATCACCGAATGCATGCGCAGCTTCGAACCTTACCTTGCCATGAACCGCCGGACGGAAAAGCCGGTGATCCACCTCTCGCTCAATCCCCATCCCGATGACGTGCTCTCCGACGAACAGCTGGAAGCCATCGGACGGGAATATATGGACAAGCTCGGATATGGCGACCAGCCTTACATTATCTTCCGCCATGACGACAACGCGCGTCCTCACATCCATATAGTCTCCCTGCGCATTGATGAACAGGGAAGAAAGCTTAGGGATTACAAGGAATGGGAACGTTCGACGGACATCTGCCGGGAACTAGAAAGGAAATACGGCCTGCTGCAGTCACGTGGGGAGGAATACAGGATTTCCCGGCCGATGACCGCGGTGGACTACACGAAAGGCGATCTGAAACATCAGATTGCGGGTGTGGTAAAACCGGCTGTGCAGAATTACCGCTTCCAGTCGTTCAAGGAGTTCAGGGCACTGCTCGGACTTTTCAACGTGACCGTGGAGGAAGTGCATAAGGTCGTGGACGGGAAACGTTGCGACGGTCTGGTCTATGCGGCGACCGACTGAAAGGGAAAACGTACCGGGGTCGGAATCAAATCCAGCAATATCGGTAAAAGCGTGGGATACCGTGCCCTCCAAAAGAGGTTCTCACAAAGCAGAACATGGATGAAAAAGCATCCCCTGCCGGAAAAGACAAGGGAAAACATCCGTACGGCACTCCGCCGGGATACCCGTGAAGGGTTCCTGCACGAGCTGGCAGGCAAAGGCATCGTGCCCGTACTCTGGGAGAACGGGGCGGGCGTGATCTACGGCGTGACCTATATAGACCATAATATCAGGGCGGTCTTCAAGGGATCGGCGCTCGGCAAGGAGTTCTCCGCTTCGGTTATCAACCGGAAATACGGCACGCTCCCGTCCGTCCCCGACAGGCCGGCTCCCGGACAGGAACCGCCCGTGAATACGGACACAAGGGAGACGGGGCTTGCGGAAGGCCTGCTGGATATCTTCTCCATGGAATCCTGTCCCTACCCGGCTGAGGACATTCCCCGGAATATTTATGGAAAGAAGAAAAAGAGGAAGGGGCGGAAAGGCCCGCGGATCAACTAACGAAGTATTCACATATAACAACCAATCATATCCCATATGGCACAAGAAGATTCCAGAGGACTCGGCAAGACCATCGACTTCATGCGGGCGGTTAGCATCCTGTTCCTCGTGATGAACATCTATTATTTCTGCTATCCGTTCTTCCATGCCGCCGGCTGTACCAACGGCATGGTGGACAGGATACTGCTGAATTTCCAGCATGACACCGGACTGTTCACCAGCTCCCCCGTGACCAAATGCTTCAGCCTGATGTTCCTTTTTTTCTCCTCGATGGGCGCCAAAGGGCGGAGGGTCTCAGAGATGACATGAAGGCGTATCGGCTGCTACCTGGCAGCCGGGCTGTTCCTCTATTGGGGAAGCGAGCTTTTCCTCACCGCTGGCTGGAGTGTTCCGCTCACCACCCTTGCGTATGTGTCCGCCCTTGCCGCCGGGTACATCTGCCTGCTCACCGCAGGCATGTGGGTCGGGCGTCTTTTAAAGGAACATCTGATGGATGACGTCTTCAATGAGGAGAACGAGTCCTTCATGCAGGAGACTCGCTTGATCACCAACGAATACTCGGTGAACCTGCCCACACGGTTCTATTATAAGAAGAAATGGCATGATGGGTGGATCAATGTCGTATTGCCCCAAAGGGGCTGCATAGTGGTCGGATCACCGGGCAGCGGGAAGAGCTACTGTGTCATCAACCAGTTCATCAAGCAGCAGATAGAGAAAGGTTATGCGCTTTATTGCTATGATTTCAAGTTTCCCGACCTGAGCCTTATCGTCTATAACCATCTGCTCAAGAATAAGGACAAGTACAAGGCGAACGTTCAGTTCTACGTAATCAACTTCGACGATCCGCGGCACAGCCACCGTTGCAACCCTATCAACCCGACATTCATGTCTGACATCGCCGACGCCTACGAATCGGCGTATGTGATCATGCTGAATTTGAATAGGACCTGGATACAGAAACAGGGCGACTTCTTCGTAGAAAGTCCGATCGTACTGTTTGCCGCCATCATATGGTATCTCAAAATCTACGAGAACGGGAAGTACTGTACCTTCCCCCACGCCATCGAGCTGCTGAACAAGCCCTACTCGGACATATTCACCATCCTGACCTCGTACAGGGAGCTGGAGAACTACCTCTCGCCTTTCATGGACGCCTGGAAAGGCGGGGCGATGGAGCAGCTCCAGGGCCAGATCGCAAGTGCCAAGATCCCGCTCTCGCGCATGATCAGCCCCTCGCTCTACTGGATCATGAGCGGGGACGACTTCACGCTGGATATCAATAACCCGGATGAGCCAAAGGTACTGTGCGTAGGCAACAACCCGGACCGGCAGAACATCTATTCGGCGGCCCTGGGGCTGTACAACGCCCGTATCGTCAAGATGGTGAACCGTAAGGGAAAGCTTAAGTGCTCCATCCTGGTGGACGAGGTTCCGACGATATATTTCAAAGGGCTCGACACCCTGATAGCCACGGCCCGCAGCAACAAGGTGGCCGTCTGTCTGGGCGCGCAGGATTTCAGTCAGCTGGTACGTGACTACGGTGAAAAGGAGGCGCGCGTCATCCAGAATACCGTCGGCAATATCTTTTCCGGGCAAGTGTTGGGGGAAACGGCCAAGAACCTCTCGGAACGGTTCGGGAAGGTGCTCCAGCAGCGCAAGTCCGTCAACATGACCCGTGAGGACACATCGACCAGCATCAGCACCCAACTAGACTCGCTGATACCGGCCTCGAAAATATCCAACCTCTCCCAGGGCATGTTCGTGGGAAGCGTCTGCGACAGTTTCCGGGAGAAGATGGAACAGAAAATCTTCCACTGCGAGATCGTCGTGGACAACGCAAGGGTGGCGGCCGAGACGAAAGCCTATAAACCGATCCCCGTGATTACGGACTTTACCGGCGGGGACGGTAAGGACCATATGCGGGAAGAGATAGAGCGGAACTACTACCGCATCAAGGAGGAGGTGGGCGGGATCATCCAAAAGGAGCTCCGCCGCATAGAGAACGATCCGAACCTGAAACATCTGCTGGAAACGGAAGATGACGGGTAACAATAGTTTAAACCATTCATTTTAATTTATCGAATCATGGAAAAGAAGAAAACCAGCGCGGGCTGTCTGCCCGGCAAACCCTGCTTCCCTTGGGTGGGAGGCAAGAGAAGACTGCTTCCGGTACTGATCCAGTCACTACCGGAGAATATCACGGAAATGGAAACCTATGTGGAACCCTTTGTCGGGGGCGGCGCCCTGTTCTTCTGGCTGAGACAGACCTATCCGCATATCCGTTGCGTGATCAACGACTCGAACGAGAGCCTAGTGAATGTCTACCGCGTCATACGCGACACGCCGGAAGAACTGGTCGGACTGCTTGCCGGCATCCAGGGCGAATACCACGCCCTTGAGGAACGTACGGAAAGAAGGGACTATTTCATGGAAAAGCGAAGGGTATTCAACGAGGAGTACCCGGATGACATCACCCGTGCCGCCCTTTTCATTTTCTTCATGCGCACCTGCTATAACGGCATCTATTCGGTCAACCGCAAGGGCAGGCTCTCGGTAACCTTCGGTACGGGCAGCCGCACCAGGATACTGGAGGAGGAACTGATCCGCTTCAACCACAAGCTGCTGCAGGGCGTCATCATCCTGGACGGGGACTACCGCCAGACGGAAAAATACGCGGGAGAGAAATCGTTCTTCTACTTCGACCCGCCCTACAAGCCCGTCAACGAGGCCGGTGCCTGTACCTCCTACATGCCGGACGACTTCGATGACGACTGTCAGATAGAGCTGGCCGGATTCTGCAGGGACTTGGGAGAGAAGGGAAGCAAATGAATGCTCTCCAACTCCGACCCCCGTCAGAAGAATCCAGAGAACACCTTCTTCGACGACCTGTACGCCGGCTTCCATATCCAACGACTGAGCATCTTCCGCTCGGTATGTTCCATACCCGAGAAGAGGGAGACGGTCAACGAACTGCTGATCAGAAATTATTAATGCACATCATTCAAAAACGTAAGAAGTTTAATACAGCGGGTGGAGATCTTTTCGCCTGCTGTATTAAAAACAAGTTTGAAATCTTTAACAGCCTCAATGATCCTGTCCATATCCTCAAAGAGCTTTTTCTGCGTCACGGGGGCATATACCTATGTGGACTGTATATTGTTATGCCCCAACATCTTGCCGATGGTCACTATCGGCACGCCCGCTTCAAGAATGACGAGCGAGGCAAACGAGTGATATCAAAATTGGAACAGAACACGTGAAGTTAGTAAATGAAGGAATGAGAAAGGAAAAATGGACAGGATATTGCAGATGTCCAATTACCAGAATGTTAGTTATCCGATTACCTGGGCTGAACAGATAACCAAATGAGAAGTAAAGAAGTTGTCACTGCGGCCATTATTCACTGTATGTTAGTATTTTGTATATAAAAAAATGCTTATAAATTGAACGATTTTGCCATTAAGTTTATTTGTTTGAACAAAGTACGCCAAATAAATTGAATTTACCTTATTTGGCGTATTTGATTTATATTTCAATGCTATTATAAGTTTAAGATAACCTATAAACCACATACATCAAATTGTTTTATCAAAATATTTACAGTCTCTATTATGGAATGCAGGATATGTGCCTTCAAGAATATCAACTATTACTTTGTTCATTTTTGGATTTTCTATAGCACCTGATTCATAAGTAACTTTATTTCCATCTAATTTATCTATTTTCATCTGAATAATTTGATCAGCATCACAAACAACAGCAAGGTTTGGATTATGAGTAACCATGATAATTTGACGTTTTTTCTTAGCTGTCTTGATAAAATGCACTAGATATTTGAATACGCTTTCATTATCAAGGTTTTCTTCTGGCTGATCTATGATTAACGGTTTATCATCCATATCTATAAAAAGATACAACAATAAAAGTAATGCACCTCTTTCTCCTGGGGATAATGATGACAACGGTTTTCCGTTCATTCTCAATTGAAAGAAAGGGATTACATAATCCATCCCGTAAATAAAATCGTATAATTCTTGTTTTGTATGCCCTTTCTTTAATTGTGCTTCAATTTCTCGATCGATATTTTGACCGTCTCGTTTGTCACATAGTAAATCATCGTTGATAAGACAAGCAAACTCTACTATTGATTGAATATTGGATATATCAATACTATCAATACTATCCTTTATTCTGGATGCGCCTTGTTCTTTACCGTAATAAGAACCTGCAGCTTGTTGACTAACATAATCAAACAATCGTTCGCCAAAACTCCTTATAGCAAAAGTTGAATTAAATTCAATTGGATAGTCTTTCAATTCCTCATGATAATCATGAATGAATTTTACAATAGGAGCAAAAAGGCTATTATAAGTATCAAGAACAAGATGTTTCTTTTGCATCAGCTCTTTAACATGTTGATTTCTAGTATTTTTCTTTATTGAAAGGTCATTGATAAGTCGGTGTTCAATATAATCTATACGCGCTTGAAGATTTTTTATTGTTCCATCTTTTTCTGGCGTACCGATTATCTTTTCTATCATGTTTTCCCAGTCTTGTTTATCTTTTAAATATTTTTGATATTCAAGTTCCGGAGCACTCAGCTTTTTCTTGATTTCTTCTAATTGCTGTAAAGTATGCACATATTTATATTTTAATCCTTCAGGATTCTTCTCATCAAGCTGGTTATTTATATCTGCCAGACGTCCATTTAGTTCATTAATCTTTTGGTCTATTAATTCAGGGTGAAATGAAAGGGTCATTATTGAATCAATATCCAATTTATTCTGTTCATATAAAGGGCGTAACTCATTTCTCGTAGATGTGATTTGGGCATAAAATCTTTCTAAGCGTACTTTACTGTCTGTGATATCTTGTATTAATTTTATAATCGCTTCTCGTTCATCATTTAACTTCTGCAATGACGTAAGAATAGTTTTGCAGAATTCCTGATTTTTTTCAATGTTTTCCTTAGCTTTCTTTGCATTAGGATCATCTTCCAGCGAAGGTTTCGCCACTTCTTGTGGTTTAGCTAATTGTGCATTACTTAATTGTTCTTGCTTGTATTTTAATTCATTTTCAATTTTGCTCTTATAGGAAAGAGTAAGCATTGCCTCTAGTTCTATAATGTCTGTATTGATAGATTTAATTAAAGACTTAATGTCATTACATGAAGCATTGTTCTCTTTTGTTAGATAATTGATTATACTTTCAAGGTCATTAAGACCGAACCTTTGTGCTGGCTCTAAATACTGAAATATAATCTTCTTCAGTTCATTTTCAAACTGTTGATCATCTTCAGTTGTACAAAGCGTTTCAAGGAAATTTTGTGGTATATATTTAACTCGCTCTGGCTGTGTTAAGTCCGACTGCATATCCAATGTTTTTATAGTTGAATGTGCTCCATCAAACCATTGTATAGAGGCCTCAGTTTGTTTAGAACGATTATAAGGTTTAGACATTCTGAATTTTGTGGGAGTCAGAAAAGCCCAATTTTGATTGGTCGTATCTGCACACAGAGCGATAATATCTGTAAGAGCGCTTTTACCACTGCCTTTATTCCCAATGACGGCAACTAACCCTGGATTTAGAGGTATACTAATATTCTCAAACCATTTTTCTGACATCGTAGCATTAGTTGTGCGACGTACTTCCAAATATTTTATAAATTTATCAGGATTTTTTCTGATTCTGTTTATTATATCAGGTTCATCGAAGAATATACGTTCTGGCTCAGCTAAAATTTGTCTTAAACCTTCAAATGTCAAATCTGCCTTTATCCAGCAAGCATTTGTTCCAACTTCACTTATTTCATGAGCATCAGATGTTGCAATGGAAGGCTTTCCAAAAACTTTTTGATAAAAAGCAGCTTCCTTTGGTTTAGTCAAGTCGCATATATCAATATAACCATCTTTGAACAATTCTTCTTTTACAGGTCCTAAAGAATCTTCAATTGAAACATTTTTAGCGGCCTTTCCTTCATGTTTCATTTCTTCATCTATACTGTTAGATTTTGAACCGGCATGTACAGTTACTAACCCACCATATTTATGAATAATATTTGCAGCCTGTTTGAAATCGACTTGCACTTGAAAGATTCCTATCTTGAAATACTGTTCATCAGATAATTCTTCTTTTGTTATCTCGCGGCCTTTTTGTATTATTTTTGTACGAGTTATTCCAAGTGGGTTCAAGACATTTTCTTTAAGAAACTCTGCGGAAAGTTTTACTCCATTATGTACATCTGGAAAAAGCCCTATCATGTGTACAGAGGCTTTCCCGTATTCTGTACGAAATTCTACACCAGATATAACAGAAATTTCCATGGGCGCAGCCAATTTTTTCATTATATCAACATTATCCACGGTATGATGGTCTGTTACTGCAATACATTTTACATGCTTTAGTTTTGCTTCATCTAATATCTCTTGACAAGAGCCTTTACCGTCTGAAGCATTGGTATGGATATGCAAATCCCATTTATGCCATATTGAACCAGCTTTATGCATCATATTACTAAATATTAAAAACCTACATATATAATACGAAGATACAGCTTTTAATTGACAAAATTGTCGTTCTGTTTATTCTATTTCTTTATATCGTAACAGCCGCTCGTTTGGGAAAGATGTTACCTCTTTATTTTTCATCCACAGGCTTGTCCTAACTTCGTACGGTCCGCCAAAGAAGATTTTATCCTCTCCTGCAGGAATTCGTTCAGATCCTTGTGTGGCAGATAGTGCATGGCCTTGTCGATCACTTTTTCACACTGCCTTCCGATCTCCTCCACCGCCTTCTTGCCGGCTTCATCATTATCCAGGAAGCAACAGACCTGTCCGTAGCTTCTAAGGATATCCATTGCCTTGGGCAGGTTGGCCACAGAATTGAGCACCACGCAGTCCGGTACGGCTTGCCCTTTCTTCAAGGCCAGGTACGAGAGATAGTCCATAAACCCCTCGAAAACCAGTACCGATGACTGCCGTCTATCCCCTGTATTATGGCTGACATGTGTGATGTCCTTGGGAGAGACCGCTCCTTTGAAGTATGGATTACGTATCTCAAGCCCCCCCTTCCTGTTTTTGAAACCGACCGCGAAATACCATTTGCCGCGCATGCGGTAATGTACCTCCACGCATTCCCTTGAGGCGATATCGGAAGGAATGCCCCTTGTCCCGAGATAATCCAGCAGGACGGTGTTCTTAAGAGGTGAGACGCGCAGTTCCTCAAAGGCCGATGCCACAGTCCGTCCTTTCGCAGGAGAAGGAACCGGTCTGAACGCCGGAAAATCGCTCCCGATCCTCTGCAATACGGTCGGGATATCCGTCACCCCGTACAGCTTTTGTGCCAGGTCGATGATACTGCCCCCGGTTCCCTCCCCGAAATCATGTCACAGGTTCAAGGAAAGGCTGACCTTGAATGACGGGGTACGCTCCTGCCTGAAAGGCGAAAGGTACCATACACTGTCCCCCTGTCTTCTGACAGGCGAGAATCCCGCCCGCCCCAGGAAATCCTCCAGCGGAATCTTCTTTACTTCCTCGATGTTCATCGCTTGCTTGTTTTACAGGTTATTTAAAAGGCGGCCATGAGAGCGGGTCCAGCAAGACACCGTCCTTCCTTAACTCAAAATGCAGGTGGTTGCCGGTCGCTACCCCCGTATGTCCGACATCCCCGATATGCTGCCCGATACGGACATGAGTACCCGCCTTCACATGCAGCCTGCTCATATGCGCGTACAGTGTCGAGTATCCTTCCGTATGCCGGACATGCACGAACCAACCGTAACTCCGGCTGTAACGTGCCTCGGCGACCCTGCCGTTACCCGCACTGTACACGGGGGTGCCACAGGGAGCAGCCAGGTCCACCCCCTGGTGGAACAGCCTCCTTCCCTTTACCGGATGTACCCTCATACCGAACGTGGACGAGACCCTGAAACGGGTGTATCTTCTGTCAAGGGGGAAGAGTACGGGATAATCCGTCAGGAGAATGAGGCCATGTCGGGACCTTCAAGTAACCGTTCACTTCCCGGCAGTACCGGTGGAACGTTCCTTTAACAATTCACCCTTGTTTCCGCCAGCCGTACCGTCCCCCCTCACACAGGAGGAGACTGACAAAAGGTGACAAAACATGACTATCAATGACAACTTTCTCATAATCAGAATATTTTAAGACGAAGATAGTAATTTTATCTCCCGAAACGATTTATCCACTTTAAAATTTAACAGTTATGGAAGAACTAAAACCGGCTGCCACAGGCAGCGAAAACGCCACTCAGGAACAGGGTTACCTGATGGCTTACGACAAGAAGGAACAGAAGGCGAAAGGTGTCAAGGGCATCGCGGCAAACGGGGAGCTGGAGACGCTCGAGGCCAATGAAACGAACAAGAGCCAGTTTATCCGTGTGGACCGGTACGGGAATTTCTTCACCAACTTCGGGAAGAACTTCATGTACCAGTACAACCATCCGACACGCTACGCGCTGTACCGGATGGAGGAGAAGACTCCGGTGGAGGAAGCGAAACGCAGGATCGAGCAGGCCCAGCTCCCCGAGAACGAGTCTTTAAGACGCGAGCTCTCCCGGGATAACCGAATCTACAACAACCACCTTTTCAATGAGCGCGAGATCAACTGGCAGCAGGCCGAGCGTTACGGGCTTACCCCAGACGTGCTCAGACAGACAGGCGACATGGAAAGGCTGTTACAGGGCAGACAGTCCGGCATAGCCTATGACATCTCCATGAACACCGAGCTGGGACGCCAGAAAGGGGATGCCAAACTCTCGCTTTTCCGTGACGAGAACGGCCTGGCCAAGTTCGATCTGCACTTTATCCGCCAGGCCCCCAAGGTAGGACAGGAATACCGGGGATACAAGCTGGAGGAGGACGTACTGGACGCCTTGAACCGGACGGGCAACGCCGGAAGGCTGGTGGACCTGGTCGTCGACTTCCGCAGCAAGGAGACGAAACCGTGCTACCTTTCAAAAGATCCGGTTACCAACGAGATGTTCTTCCTTCCGGCAGACCAGGCGCGCTGTTCTAAAAAAATCAAGGACTATACGCTCTCGCAGCAGGAGTACGCTGACTATACGGCTGGCAAGGAGGTCCCCATCGAGTTCAAGTCATCGAATGGGAAAATCCTGCGAACCTCCATCCAGATGAGCGCCGCCGAACGCGGGACCGAGTTCCTGTGGGAAAGAAGCACCAAGAAACTGGAGAACAGACAGGGGCTGGAACAGAAAGACGGCTTGCCGGAGAAAACGCAGAAGCCTGAAAAGAGGACCTATGCTCGCAAATCAAAGATAACCCCGAAAATGTAACGGCATGGCATCCCCAAAAGACAACATGGAACAACTGGAGGAGCTGTTCAGGCAGGACGGCAGAGGGTGCCTGCTCATCGGGTACGAAACCGGCATGGACAAGCCCCATGCCGCGATTTCCTACCAACTTTATCCTGTCAATCCGGAACAAGACGGCATGACCTACCAGTTCCTCGGCCTGCTGCATGTCGGGGTGGAGACCGCCCGGATATCGGCCTTCGTCCCCGATACCCGCCTGGAGATCTACCGCTTCCCCCGCATGTCCGATGTCCCTTCCATATCCCGGGATATCCCCGTAAGGGAATACATCACGGACAAACTGCTGCCCCATATCCGAAGATATGGCCTGGAACCGGTAGTAAGCGTCAATCTACGTGATGCGGTGTTCATGAGGTCCGCCCTGAAACGGCCCATGGAACCGGGCGGACGGTTGCGGCTGACGGCCGCAGAAATCGACCGCCTGATGGATTTCCGCCTGCTGCAGGACGAGAAGGCACGGCTATATGGTTATGATCCCGCTTACAAGCTGCCCCTGCATATCGTGGAAACATCAAGGGGGATACTTGTTTTCAGTGACGGACCGGCGGGCCAGAAAGGGCTGGAGGAGTTCTACCAGCACCTGGCGGACAACTATTGGTGGATACATAGCGAACCGGGACCGGTCAAACAATATGACATGCATTCCGTTCCGGCAAGCCTGGCCCCGCTGATTGACGCCTCCTGCAGGAAAGATCCCGATACCGGGAGATACGTGTACGAGTTCACGGACTCCCCGGTACGAGCGGACCTGCCCGATGAAAGAAAACTGGAGCCGGTCTTCTTTACCGACATGACACCCTCCGCTGAAGGATACCGTAACCTCACGGAGTTTTCCGGATGCGGGATGAACAGATGCAACGCGGATATCTACCGACTGCTCTCCCTTACCCGCCACTTCGACCGGCAACTCATTCTTGACCCCGCTTTTTCCTACCGGCATCAGTTCCGGGAGTTCGTGGAACGCATGGACAGCTTTCTCCGGGGAAATCCCGGCGACGATGACATGGGAAAGATACTGGACGACATGCACGGCAAGGCGGGGCGCATCCTGAAAACGGATTTTGACGTAAGGGGGCACCGTACCCTGGAGCGGCTTCTGAATGACTGCAGCGTGCCGTTCCTCATCGGTGACCACGAGGCCGATGACACTTTGAGAAGGGCGCTGCTTGAAGGGAAATGGATTTACTTCCCCGGACTATCGGCAAAAATGCCCGGACTCCGTTACATCCATGCCGATAAGACCTGCGACCGGGTCATGGCTTATAAGAATCCCCCGGGGCTCAAGCCTGTATACCAGGTCAAGGACGGTAAGATCGTCCCTTATGAGGCGAAGGCAGTAAAAACGGATAAATCACGGGCAAAGAGAAACAGTAAGAGGAACAATTTAAAGTTATAGACATCATGGAGCAGACCTACACAGCAATAGAGACCTGGGGCGGCTTCCTCGCCTTTACCGACACGGCAGAAGGCAGGGGAAAGCTGCGGCAGTTCCTGCAACAGACGGCCGACGCCTATTTCAATCCGGCATTCAATTCCGGAGCGTTACATGTCTACAGGGCCGAAGGGAAACTTGGTAACCGACCCTGGGTCAACCCGGGGAGGATGCGGCCGGACGAGTACCCTTATGGTCCGAAGCCCCATGGCAGCTGGATGGAACTCCTCTACAGCAATCAGATGAGACCCACTGCGGAGGACCTCCGCAGTTTCTGCCATAACGCGGGCTGTGAGATAAGCGTCCGCAACGTTAATATCACGGACACCCTGGATGCCCTGGAGCGTTATGACCGCCAGGCGGAGGAGTTACAACGGATACCCGCAAAATCCGCCCGGGACAGGGAGGAATTACTGCAGACCCTCGAGACCAGGAGGCAGCTGCAGAAACTGATGGACTCCGCCTATGATGTCCGGGGATACCGGACGGCCGGGAGGATACTGGACGACCCGGCAGAGTGCGTTATCTTGGAAGGAGTCCCGCTCTACGGACCTCACAGGAGCGTACTGAAAGAGGGCCTTGGGTTGTACCTGCCGCACGAAAGCGGGAATAACCCCTCGCATGCCTACGCGTGGGTGGACCAAGCTACAGACCGGATCATCTTCGGCGGCAACCCGCCAGTGGACCGGAAAACCGTCAGGATCAGACCGGAGGTCGAGAAGAGACTGTACAGCCCGCCAGGAAAAACACGTAAAAGGACCGAGATACGTCCCAAAATGTAAAATAAGAAACAGATGACAATGGAAAAAAGCAACAGGACCGCACCCTTAAAAGTGGTGCTTCGAAAACACGGTTACCTGCTGTTCTCCGGCAGCAGGGCCGGCGAGGAGGCCCTCAAGAGATATCTCCAGCGTGCCGCTGACAGGTACTTCGAACCGCATGCTCATGACGGGGCGTTGGAGATCTATGAGTACTCCGGGCGGCGCAGGGAGCTGATGCCCCATATCAACGGTGGCGGACATGGCATGTCCTGCCGGGAAGGAACGGGAAAGGCGGAATACATTCCACGGGAGGCCCTTCCCGCCGGGTTTGCCGAGAGCCTCGAGCCAAGGCTCTACCACGCGATGAACCCGACAGCCGACGAATACCGGGGACTATTCTCTAAAGTGAGGGGATACACAGGCTTCGAACTCTCTTCCAGGGGAGAGAACGAGGATATATACCGCCTGCTATCGATCAGGGAACGCGGCTACATGAATATCCATGACCGGCCGTTCACCTATTACAGGGAGCTACTTCCCCTGGCCGAACGGTTCGAAGAGGTGACGCAGGTGAAAGCTGCGGAGCTGTTTGACCCGCAGGCTTTCAGGGAGCTTTCATCCCAGATAAGGAAAAAGGCGGACGATATCCTTCGCCGGGACTTTGACGTAAGGGGACACCGGTCGCTGGAGAAATACCTCGGCAATCCCGACACCGCCCTGCTTGTGGGAAACGTGAGGCTGGAGAACGAGCAGTTCAGGGTACTCTCCGAAGGCCACGCCCTGTACCTGCCGGAGAATGACCGCCCCGCCTCACGGCACCTGCTCTACTGCATGGCGGATTTTACACGGAACAAATTGCTGGTATCCGGTGAACCGTTCCCTATCAGGACCTACCGGGTAAAGGACGGTATCCGTCATCCGGCAGGGCAGCGTGAGGAGGCATCAGAGAAAAGGAAAAGGGCCGGACGGAAACCTTCCGGCAGAAAATTATAAATTAAAACAGTACCACCATGTATATTGGATTCATATTGAACGGCAGGAACGAGCTGGAATACTGCCGGATGCTGTCTTCTGACGTAAATGACCTGGACCGCCGGTTCGGGGAGTTCTGTTTCAGTCAGGTCAGAGGACAGCTGAAAGGGGCCTACCTGCCCGAGGAAAGGATCTACTGCATCGAGGCCGCCGGTGAAGATGGCAACCAGGTGGAATCCCTTGTGCGGAATATAATTGACAGAGGTGCATGGCCCTCCGACGACTACCAGAGGCTGCGGGATATCGGATTTGTCCATGAAACGGCCGACTCCTACAGGAGGACCGACAGCCGGGACTTTATTGTCGGCGAGCTTGAACGGACACTCCACAACGGGAGGGCGGGCAGGCTGCTGGAAGCCTACCACGACTTCCACCGGATCCGCGAGAAGGATACCGGCAACCGTGTGCTCACGGCTATACAGACCGGACAAGGCGTGCTGCTCTTCGATGACACAGGCCGGGGACTGGAGCGGGCAGAGAGCTATCTCCAGTATAATGCGGACAACTTCTTCAGTCCGATACACCGGAATACCGACAAACTGGGCGTCTATTATTTCAGTACGGACAACGCAAGGCTGGTGGAAAAGGCGCGGGAGTGCGGCAGGATGTTCACCTCTGATGACCGGTGCCGTTTCATCCCTGCCAAGGCGGAATTCCTCCGGTCGGACATCCTGCGGGGATGCAAGCCCGCCGTGGAGTGCGACATGTTCCCCGACCTCGCCCGATACCGGGAGATGCTGAAGACATTCAAGCTTAGGGAAAGTGAGCCCGCCTTCAACATCGGCATACTGGACAGGTTGTGCAGGACGGGAAATCTTGACGAGATGCCGGAAAACAGAAACTTCAGGCATTTCTGCAGCTTTTCCTCCCTGCACTTGCAGATGAACCATTCCTTCCTCTCCTTACAGGCGGACACGCTGCTCGGGAGCTCCATGAGACAAGCCGTCAGCGATACGGCACGGCGCATCCTGCAGAACGAATACGACGTGCGGGGATATGAATTGCCCACCCCGGATACGAGGCGCAGACGGGAAAAGAAACCGGAAAAGACAGGTAAAAAAACTAAAATAGGAAGATAATATGGCCTCGTGGTTGGAAAAGCTGGGACTGCAAAGAACGCGTCCCCCAAAAGAAGAGCTGAAGGACTTCTGTCTGGAACTGTGTCCGGACAACCGGATAGCCTCCTTCATGATAACGGACCATACGCCCCGGAGCGGGAATCCCTTCATCCGGTTCGTCAAAGAAGCGGCCCGTAAAGCCGTACTTGAGGAAGCCAGGGGCGTCCCTGACAACCTGCTGCTCTTCTATGCCGGCATCCGGAAAGAGGAGCTGCCTCCTTCCAACGGACTGCTGGAGAAGGAACCCAGGCAGGCATGGCGTTTTATCATCGAAAACGGCGGGATCACGGACGGCAACTCCGTCCCGCTGAGACGGGCCGCCTATCTGGAGGCACACGGTGTGGAAACGGACCGCAGGAATCTGGAGGGGCTGGAACACTCGCCAGGCTACAAAGACTTCGTGGCACACGAGACCGCACGGGAGCGCATCCTTCAAGGAAAGAACGCCCGGTTCCTCGTGACCGCCGTAAAGACAGACCAGGGTGTCAGGGTGTTCAACAGGGGGCTGCACGGCCCGCGCCACCTACGCGAATACCTGCAGGAAATAGCCGACAATTTCTACTCATCCTGTGGAAAGAGACCGGGGACATTGTCCATATTCCGCATCGAGACCTCGTCAAAACGGCTGATGGAGATGTCCCGGCAACCCGGAAGATGTTTCCCCGCCTCCCAGCCCGGACTGGAAGTGTTCGGGAATTACCGTCCGGTAGCCTCCTTCGAGCTGTCACCCACGGCGGCCAACCTCGACAGGTTCATTACGGCCGGCTCCCTGGAACTTTCCAGACGCAATCTGGATATCATGACCCTGCAGGACATCGCAGAAAAAGGATACGCCCACCTGACGCTGGAGGAACCGTTCCGCTACAGGAGGGAGTTCGCCCCCGTGGAAAAAGAACTCGGAAGGCTATCCAGGGAAAAGGAGCTCCATCCGGACTTTCCTCTCGTGGAGAGGATGGCGGAACTCCGAGAGACTTCCAGGAAGATCGCCGCCGCCCTGTTAGTAAGGGAGGGAGTCCGAACAGGGATGCCACGGTCAGAAACGAGGTATGCCGACAGGATATCACGCATGCTGGGGAGTCCGGCGGATACCCTCAGGGGATCCGATACCGGCAAAAAGAGAAAACAACCTTCTTCCAAACGGAAACATGCCGCAGGAAGACAAGTAAAACTGTAAATTGTAAACATATATGGCAACCAACAAACCACTCACCCCGGAAGAGGCCGTCGACATGAGCCGCCGCGCTGTCGGCCGGCGGGCATTGATGCGAACACTGAGGGACATTTTCTCGTACCGTAACCCGCTACGGCAGTTCATGGACGCCTACCGTTTCAACGTCATCCGCTGGAGCGCATCCAATCTCAGGGAACCGACACTCGGAAAACGCGTCAGGCTGTTCCTCGGCACCAGAAACCCGCTACGGATTCTCCGCGACAACTTCCGGCAGAACCGCGCGGACCTGACAGCGGACTGGGAAAGGGCGGTCATCGGCCGTATCAACCTCTCGCTGGAAGAGCTGGGGAGCATCCCACTGCATTCCAGACCGCGTGACCTTGCCAAAAGGCTGGATCGTGTCGGAAGGATGATAAACCGGATGACCGGCTATGAGCATTGTCCCAGCCTGCTCACAGAGAAGCTGCTGCTCTCCACCTACAGGTATATATTCATGGCTCCCCATGACAGGCGGTTCAGTGCCCTCTGTCCGGACGGAATCTGCGGGATGCTGCGGCAGAACGGTGTGCCGCCGGAGAGCCTGTATTACCAGAATTACGAAAGCCTGCTGCAAGGAAGGGAGACGGTCATCTACGAGTTCGCCTCTGGCGGGAAAGGGCAACAATATCTGCGTCCTCTGGAACACGTGAGGCTGGATGCCGGCCCGGGAGGGTATGACATGCTTCCCGCCCGTCGGCCCGACGGCCCGAAGGACCCTTCCGTTTCCCAAGGGGCGGAAGAGGCCGTACCGCTCTCCGAAAAGATGGAAAAAAACGGGAGGAATATCGCAAGGGAGAAGAGAACGGTCCAGAACACAAAAGTCAAAAATACAAAAGCCAAAAACAAAGGCATAAGAATGTAATTAATTATTTACCTGATAAAAACAAAAATTATGAGAATCGTACTTACAGACAAGCCAGCCATGGCAAGGAGCATCGCCTCCGTACTGGGCGCCAACGAAAAGGCGGAAGGATATCTTTACGGTAACGGGTATGCCGTCACATGAACTTACGGCCACCTGCTGGCACAGGCACCGCCGTCCGCTTACGGGCCCGCCCGTGTGGAACGGCAGGCGCTTCCCCTTATTCCGGTCCCGTTCCGCCTCGTTGTCAGACAAGTCAGGACGGAGGAAGGGTATGTCACCGACCCGCTAGCCACCCAGCAGCTGGGAGTGCTCCGCGGGTTGCTCGAAAACGCCGAGGGGGTGGTCATAGCCACGGACGCGGGACGCGAAGGAGAATTGGTCAGCCGGTATCTCCTGGACTACCTCGGTTACCGCAAACCGGCCCTGCGCCTGTGGATATCCTCCTTAACGGAAAAGGCCATCCTGAATGGATTCAAAAATCTGAGAGAGGACGGTGACTTCGACAACCTCGCCCTGGCGGCGAGGGCACGCAGGGAAGCGGACTGGATACTGGGCGTGAACGCGAGCATCGCCCTGGGGATAGTCGCCGGCATGAGCAACCACTCGCTCGGACGGGTGCAGACACCCACGCTGGCACTGGTCTGCCGCCGTTATCTTGAGAACAGGGATTTTGTGCCCGTGAACTGTTACCATCTGCAGACCGGAGTCTGCAAGGACGGGCAGAAAGTTCTTTTCACATGTCCTCTCCAGTATGAAAGAAAAGAGGATGCGGAAAAAGCCCGGTCCAGACTGGAGGGCGAAAGCCGCTGTACGGTCCTTGCCGTGAAAAAGAAAGAGAATATGGAGGATCCGCCTCTGCCGCATGATCTGACCGGCCTGCAACAGGAGGCTAATACACGTCTAGGCATGGCAGCCGGACAGACCCTCGCCGTCGTCCAAAGGCTATACGAAAGAGGATACGTCTCATATCCGAGAACCGGATGCTGCCACATTCCGGAAGATATCTTCGAACAGGCGCCCACGCTCGTCGCCTCCCTTAAAGGACATCCCCGGTTCGGAAGGCACGCAGAAAGGCTGCTCGAAAAAGGACTGAACCCTCATGCGGTGGACGGGAACAGCGTAACGGAACACCATGCCCTTCTTATCACGGGAGAGGTGCCCGAAGGACTCTCCCCGGACGAGCAGAACATCTACTCCTTGATCGCCGGGAGGATGCTGGAAGCATTTTCCGAAGGATGTGTCAGGGAGATCGTACGTGTCAGGGTCGATTACGGAGGAATGGAATTTGAGGCCGAAACCTCATGTGTGAAGTATCCGGGATGGCGGGACATTTATAACGGACCGGACATGGCAGAAGAAGGCAAATCCCTGCCGCAGTTCCATCAGGGAGAGATACTGGCGGTATTGGAAACAGAAATACTGGAAGACTGTACAAAGCCGCAGTCTCCATTCACGGAAGCCGAACTACTGGCCGCCATGGAAAACGCCGGCAGCACGGCGGACAGTGAAAACAAAAAGAAAAGAATGGAGAAGTGTGGACTCGGGACGCCGGGCACCCGTGCAGGAATCATCGACCTGCTGGTGGCCCGCCGATACGTAGAGCGTATCGGAAACCGTCTCATCCCGACGGAGAAGGGGCTTGAGATATACGGCATCGTAGGAGACAAACTGATCGCCGATGCGGCTATGACGGCCGCCTGGGAAGAAGCGCTACGTGAAATCGAGGAAGGAAGACTTAGTGCCGGGAAGTTCATGAAAGGGATACATGAGTATGCACGGAAGATCGTATCCGAACTGCTCGCCCTGCAAGTCAGGAACCCGAGTGTGACAAAGTGTACCTGCCCGAAATGTAGAACAGGAACAGTGACATTCTACGACAGGGTGGCCAAATGCGGAGATCCCGACTGCGCGTTCCATCTTCCGCGCATGTTCAACGGACGGACGATGACAGACGAAGATATGACACGGCTGATGGCAGGGGAAGCTACCCCCTTCCTGAAATTCACCACCAAGGCGGGAAAACCCTATGAGGCGTCGCTCAGAATGGATGAGAATTACAAGGTGGAGCTTACATTCAAGGACAGAAGACCTGAAGGATAGCGGACTGACAGCATCCCGCATAGCTGTAACTTAGGTGGTAAACGTCGTTTTGGCAGGATTCGTTTCCGGTCAGTTTCCAGAAGAAAGGGGCGGGATTTCCCTTGAAGATCCTAGGTCCGGCCTATATGGTAGGAAATAAATAAGGGACAAGCCCGTCCATCATACCGAAGCGGAACAGGCTGCCAACAAAGGGTATAGCGGTTTACGGCAGCCTTTTGGGAAAAACGACCGGCCATTGGTGACAATACATGACTATGCATGACACAAAAAAGAAATGATTTCATCTTCAGTATCTTGCATCTGAATTTATTAAAAACATTAAATTATGGAAATAACGATTATGGAAACAAGTGCTTATCTGGAATTAAAACGACAGCTTAGCACACTGTCTGTACAAATGGAAGAATTCAATCGAAAAACTGCCCCGCCGTCTCCGGATAAATGGATTGACGCGCAAGAGGTGTGTCAGGCTCTGGGTATCTCAAAGAGATGCCTTCAGGCACATCGGAACAGGGGATTGATTCCCTGCTCCCATATCGGTGGAAAATATTTCTACCGTGAAGCGGACATACAGAAAATACTGGAAGAAGGTTTAATAAGAAACAGAAAATAACAGATGGCAGAAATCATTACCAAAGATTCGGAAGAGTTTAAGGAAATCACCGGATGGATTAAGAGAACCGGAAGAGCACTGGAAAAAGCAACGGCACGAATACGCCCGGGCATAGCCGATGAACATTATCTCTCAGGGGAGGAAGTCTGTGAGAAACTGCATATCTCCAAAAGGACACTGCAGGCCCTCAGAGACGAGAAAGCAATTCCTTATACCTCCGTCACCGCGGCGGGAGGTAAATTGCTCTATCCGGAAAGCGGATTGTACGAGGTTCTAAAAAAGAATTACAAGGATTTCAGAAAGTATATAAGATAAATGACGTATACTTTACATGAAAAAACTCCTTCGGTCCAAAGTCGCTGAAGGAGTTTTTTCATACCTGGTGGTTTCTTTAGTTGGTAAGCCGGTATACGTCACCGATCTTCATACACAGCTTGTCCGTGTCTTCACCGACTTTCGGATTGATCAGCTCGGCATAAATCTGGGTAGAAAGGATGGATTTGTGTCCCAATACTTTCTGCAGGGTTTCCAGCGGCATCCCTTTTAAAATGGCCAGAACGGCAAAAGTGTGACGCCCGATGTGCGGGGTTATCTCGGTCGAGCAGCCGCACTTTTGAGTCAGAACCCTCAGACTGGATACCATAGTCTGGTATTCGCCTACGGGAAACACCTTGTCAGGCGAACTTTTCTTTTTATTCTCACCCTTATACCTCTCGACCAGTTCGATGGCGATAGGCAGCAGCTTCACCACATAGGACACACCGGTTTTTATACGGTTGCCCATCAGCCATGTACCACCCTCGGAATCCGTATGGATATTCTTATACGTGATCTCTTTCAGATCCGCATACGCCAGACCAGTGAAACACATGAACAGGAACATGTCACGGATGGCACGCTGGCGCTTATAATTCAACTTGACATGGATGACTCTTTGTAAGTCCTCCTCGGTGAGGAAGGAACGCCGCTTGTATTCGGGCAGGCAGTCGAAACCGATGAACGGATGAAGCTTTATCCAGCCTCTTTCTTGGGCGGTATACATCAGCCATTTTAGGGTGTTGACCCGGCAGAAAGCCGTCGAGCTAGCCAAAGCGCATGTCCCCAGCATCCAGTTGTAATAGTCCTCGATGAACTTCTTGTCAAGGTCAGCGATGGCTATATCCTCGATACGCCTCTTCTCTTTGAGGAAAAGCAGTAGATTGTTGTAGTCTGCCACCAGCCCGCGATAGGTACTTGCCGCCTTTTCCTTGCCCACCTTTTCCTTGTAAGAGGCAAGCTCCTCCCTAAACAGCCCCATAAGGGTGTGATAACTATCTCCAAAACCAAGATAGCGATTATAGACACTTTTGGCAGTCACCAGACTGTCATGGTCACAGATATACTGGTAATGTCTTGTTATCTGGGCCTTGATATGGTCAAGCTTCTGGTTCAACCGTCTGGCCTCGTCGGATTTCCCCTTCGCTCTATTGGCTTTAGCATCCCATAATGCCAGTGAAACCTCTAGCTTACAACTGAAGCAGGCGGTAGTCCTATTGATGGTTATACGTCCCATGATGGGAACCCTACCATCTTTCAACGATTGGTTCTTGGTGTAAAACAACACGGAAAATGTACTTCTCATAAACTCGCTTCTTTTAGTTACAAAATTAATAAATATCGAGCTTTTTGAAGTTATGAAAAGCAACGCAATATATTGAAAAAATAACCGTTTAAAATCCATGAAATACCTGTATTTGCAAGGTAACGGATAAGTAACGGAAGTCGCAGCAAAACATCTCCCATAATGCTCGCTTTCTCTACCATCAACCAACAATAAAAAAATGATAACTATTTGATTGTTAATTGGTTTTCACTACCTTTGTAAATTGTAAAAAAATACTTAGTTTCAATGCCGTAAACATATGTTTTTCTTTGGAAAAAAGAAGATCATATATTGGTTTATAATTCTATCAGTGGGAAAGGATATATTTATAAATGTTCCCCGGATTTATTATCTTTTATAGATCAATTGATGTTACCTGAGAATTTGTATTGCTCACAAGTGGATGAAGAACTGTTGAGAAGAAAGTCTATTGGCGAATTTGTGATTTCAATGCAATCTAACTTCTGCGGTAGTTTGTTTGATGTTGATGAATTTCCTCAGAAGCCAATTGTGGCTGTTCCTGATGTGAATATTGGTGAGGATATAGAAGGTGTGGATAATTCTGTTTTTGGAGGAAATGTTCTACGTAATTTAACTGATGTGTTCATTTGCTTAACAGGAAAATGTAATAAAAACTGTCCAGATTGTAATTTGATTTATAAACAAATGTGTTGGTGTCATAAGAGTAATGAGAGTTTGGCATTTGAAAAATTAGAAGCTATTTTGAAAAAACTAGAGTATTTAAATGTATTTGAACTTCATTTTACAGGTGGTAATATGTTTTTGTATCCTTATTGGAGGGAATTACTCATAAAACTTAATGAAATATCCTATAAAAAGAGTTTTTATGTTCATTACTCACAGCTTAGAGGCTATGATGAAGATATTGATCATATTTTGAATTTGGAAAATTCCGTTATTAGAATACTTGTTGATTTCGCAGATTTTGATGTTGAGAACTTGCTTCTGATTTCTAAAAGTAGAGGACCGTTTGAATATTTGTTTAAAATAACTTCTTGGAATGAATATAATGAGGCTTGTGATATAATTGAAAGATTATGCTTAAATGCAAAGATCATTCCTTTCTATAATGTAGGTAATTATTCTTTTTTTGAAGACAATGTCTTTCTGAATATGCAAGATATATTGTCTACTAAGTGGACTAAAAATGAGATATTTGCAAATCAAAAACTTAATACAAATGATTTTGGCAAAATTAGGATACTAGAGAATGGATTTGTGTATGCAAATTTAAACTTTGCCCCTATAGGTAAATGGCATGATGATTATAGGGAAATCATTTATAATGAATTAAAAAGAGGAACGTCTTGGCGTAGAACCCGTGATTCATTGCCTGTTTGTAAAGAATGTTTGTGTAAATATCTTTGTCCTTCACCCTCTAACTATGAATTAGCAATTGGAAAGTCTAATTTGTGCCATGTTAAATCATAAAATATTAGCTTGTTTTTATAATATTCGGTTGGATGCCATGGACTGCGGCACTTCTTGTTTGAGGCAGACAAAGAGGGATTTTATTATCGGTTGGCAAAAAGTCAGCCGGAGTTAGGAACTTAATAAGGGGTCAGATATGCAGGCTATTATATTGGCAGCAGGAATGGGTAGGCGTCTGGGAGAATTGACCCGGTACGACACTAAGTGTATGATTGAGGTGAACGGTATCCGGATCATAGATCGGTTACTGGCAAACCTGGCAGTCGCAAGACTATCGAGGATTGTGCTTGTGATTGGTTTTCAAGGTGACAAACTACGGGCGTATCTGGGAAATGAATATTGCGGAATTCCTATTTATTATCTGGAAAACCCTTACTATGCATATACTAATAATATTTATTCTCTGTTTCTGGCACGGCACCACTTAGCGTCTGATGATACTTTATTGTTAGAATCGGATATTGTTTTTGAGAAGAGAATACTTGAAAGAGTGCTTGAAGAACCGTATCCGGATGTTGCAGTAGTAGACCGTTATAAGAGTTGGATGGACGGGACTATGGTGACTGTGGATGAAAAGCAGTTTATTGTGGACTTTGTATCTAAACATACTTTTTCGTACGAAAAAACTTCTACTTATTTTAAGACGGTGAATATCTATCGTTTTAGTAAGGAGTTTTCTGTAGGTAAGTACGTACCTTTTCTGGAAGCCTATTGCAAATGTTTTGATAATAGTGCATATTACGAACAAATACTGGCCGTTTTGTCTTTGTTGGATAAAGCCGGGTTGAAGGCTTTGCCGCTTGAGGGTGAAAAGTGGTATGAGATAGATGACATGCAGGATTTAGATATTGCCGAAACGCTATTTGGTAAGAAAGAAGGGCTTTTGCCCGGTTACCAGAAACGTTATGGAGGGTATTGGCGCTTCCCTTTCTTGTTTGATTTTGCTTATCTGGTGAATCCACATTTCCCGACAGAAAGGATGCTGGAAGAACTGAAGGCTAATTTTGATAAACTGCTCAGGCAATACCCTTCGGGGAGTTATGTAAACAGGCGATTGGTGGCGAAGCACTGGAACATTCCTGCGGAGGCTGTCGCGGTGGGGAATGGCGCGGCAGAGTTGATAAGAAAGCTGATGGAGCTGCTTCCCGGTAGAATGGGGGTGATTCTTCCTACATTTGAAGAATATCTGGTGCGTGATGACCGGATAGAGACTTTCTTGCCGTTGGGGCCAGGTTATCGCTATACCGTAAGCGACCTGAAAATATTTTTTGAGGATAAGGGAGTGACTTCGTTACTGTTGCTGAATCCGGATAACCCCTCCGGAAATAGTATTCCTTACGAGGATTTGATTTCATTAGCGGGATGGACTCAGGAGCGTTCGATACGGCTGATTGTGGATGAGTCTTTTATTGACTTCTCGGAGGGAGGAGAGGAAACTTCTCTGATTGGTGACAAGATACTGAAGGAGTATAATCATCTGGTGGTGATAAAGAGCCTGTCTAAGTCACATGGAATTCCCGGATTACGATTGGGAATTGCTGTTTCCGGTGACCATAAATTAATGGATGAATTACAGCAGAAACTTCCGGTCTGGAATATAAACTCTTTGGCGGAGTACTATTTACAGATTCTGGACAAATACACAATCGACTACCGTCAGGCATGTGCCCGCTTTAGAGAGGAAAGAACGCTCTTTTTTGAAGAACTTCAGGAGGTAGGCTATTTAGCGGTATTTCCTTCACAAGCAAACTTCTTTTTATGTGAAGTGACCCATAAGTACAGCGCCCGAGAGCTTGCGGAAGTTTTGCTGAGAGAGCATGATATTCTGGTAAAAGACTGTAGCTTGAAGAGGGGAATGTATGGAAAGCAGTATATTCGTATTGCTATCAGGAGTAAAGAGGAAAACCGGTATTTGGCCGGAATATTAAAATATAAATTATGAATATAGATATAAAGGAGGCACATCGGAGGATGCTTTATTTATTGCAGTCTTTCGATACTGTCTGCAAGAAGCACGATATTGATTATTGGCTCGATTATGGTACACTGCTGGGAGCTATCCGGCATCAGGGGTTTATTCCTTGGGATACAGATACGGATGTGGGGATGTTAAGGAGTGATTATGCACTCTTTTTGGAGAAGGGTGTACCGGAACTGCCTCAGGATATTTTCTTTCAGACTCCGGAAACAGAACCGGCCATGGCTCCATGGAGCTGGTTGGTTGAGGCGCGGTTGAGAGATCGGCACAGCCGGTATGTTCCGGATAAAAAGACTCCGGCCGAGCCGATGCAGTTCGGTGGATTACAGTTGGATCTTTTCATTTATGATTGGGATGGTAAGTATGAGAATGCTTTGTCGAACAGTTTTGAGCGGAATTTGAGTGAGAGCCGTATTCATTTGCGGCTGGATGAGGTGGAATATCTGGATACTGCACGATTTGAAGGAGTGGAGTTTCCGGTTCCGTCAGGATACGATGCTTATCTGACCCGTTGTTATGGAGATTATAGAACGTTTCCCCCGGAAGAGGAAAGGCAAATTCCGGAAGTGGTTGCCTGGTCGGTGTAATAAAATGATTGATTACGTCAATAAAGAAAATATGGAAAGCGTAAGAGGGATAGAAAATCCGGGGATGATGGGAGAAATGGGGAAAATCATCGGATTCTATCGTCTTTATCGGCAGACGGCTGAAGAAGAGTGGGAAGAGAAAGCAGAAGTGTTGCTGGATGAGGTGATGGAGAATTGTTCTTTGGAACTTCCGGTGACTTATGGTGACGGTTTGTGCGGAGTAGGTGTCGGAATTGAGTATCTGTTGCAGGAGGGCTTTGTGGAAGGGGATGCCGACGAGATTCTATGGCAGATCGATTGCAGGGTATTTAACACGATTAATAGTAGGGCGATCGGAACTTTAGGCATCGGGAAAGGTATTTGTGGTCTCGCTTATTATCTGTATTACCGGTTGTCCCGGAGGAAAGGTGAGGAAGACATCAAGGTGCTACGAATGAAAGAGCATTTAATTTACCTGATTGACTGGATAGCAGACTCGCTGCCCGGAGTCAGGGAAAGTTCACTTTTCGAAGAGGTGTTTTTTATTCTTTGCCTGTTGCATCGGTTGAATGTGTTCAATGCTAAAGTCGAGAAATTGATGGAGTACTGTGAGAAGGGCATGATTATATCTGGAAAGGAGGCGGTATGGATCTGACAAGAGGGGTTAGCATTGTCATCCCCTTGCGGGTAGATAATCCGGAGAGGGCGGAGAATCTTCGGTTTATCCTTTCTTTGCTGCTACAGCAGACAGAGGTATCAGTGGATATTCTTGAAGCGGATACAGAGCAACGTTTTTATTTGTCTGAGACGTGTGAGAGGTTACGCTATCGGTTTGTGAAAGATGATGATCCGGTATTCTACCGGACACGTTATTTAAATATATTGTTGAGATCGGCTAAGTTCCCGATTGCAGGCATCTGGGATACGGATGTGATTATTCCGCCGGTTCAGTTGAGAGAAGCGGTCGGCAGGATTTGTTCGGGCTGTGTGATGTGTTTCCCGTATGACGGGCGTTTTATCTTTCTGAATGAAGCTATGAGTGACAGAATCCGCAAGGACGTATCAGTGTTGGAAAAGGTGGATGCTACTTCAATAGGAATGAGACCTTCGGTGGGAGGAGCTTTTCTTGTGAACAGGGTTGCCTATCTGCGGGCAGGCGGAGAGAATGAAGCGTTTTATGGTTGGGGCCCCGAAGATGCCGAAAGAGTGAAGCGTCTGGAGATATTAGAGTTGCCCATTGCACGTGTAAAAGGACCGTTATATCATCTTCATCATCCGAGGGGCATCAATTCGGGGTTTGATATGGGTGAACGGGATAAACGTAATTTAGAAGCATTGCTGGCTACTTGCGGAAGGAGTAAGGCGGAGATGCTAAGGTGGCTTGAACAACCAACCTTTCCGGACTGATCACACTAAATTTATATGGTATTTGATTGTCGGGTTTATAAATAGGGATAAAAATGATTGATTTTAAGTGATTTTTCAAATTGAAAATGTATCTTTGTATACATATCCCTGAAAAATAAATATTGAGAGACAGTCATTATGAAAAACACAATATTATTGTTAAACGGTTTATGGCTGCTTGGGCTGGTGGCCTGTCAGCCAAAATCTTCTTCTTTATCCGAATGCCCGATTGTCAATGTACGCTCTGCTTTGCAGGAAGAGACACCTATCTCCATGAAAGAAGATGTGGTGAGCATACAATATATTCCTTTGGAAACAACAGACTCGTGCCTGATTAGCAATCTGCTGAATCTGCAGGTGACGACGGATTACATGTTTATGTATAACGGAAAGACTGAAGAAGTGTTGCAATTTGATCGAAAGGGTAAGTTCATACGTCGGGTCGGCCGCCAGGGAAATGGGCCGGGAGAGTATAGTATGATAAGTGAACTTGCGGTTGATGATAGCAATAAAGAATTATCTATATTCCAGTATGGAGGGGATGCATTGGTGTATTCGTATGACGGAACTTTTCTACGGAATGATACAACGGTGAAGCAGGCCGGTGGAATGTATGTCTTTGCGGATGGGAAGAGAGCATTGAAAGGATTGGTCATGAAGCCTTTTGAACAAGCACCATGGGCAGGCGCATTGCAACAGGCTGATGGTTTGCTGTTAAAGTCTAAGTCTCTTTTTCCACAAGGACTCTCTCAAGACGTTTGTTTCATGAAAGAAATCTGCTTTTCTCCTTCTACAGAAGGGGTACTGCTGTTTACTGCATGCAATGATACGGTGGCCGGGATTTATGCTAATGGAATAGAGCCGGCTTATGTTCTGAAACGGGAAAACCCGACTGAATATTATATGGATATTGCTAATATTAATAAATTCAGGGATAATACAGTTGAAACGGATCAGATTATTGGAGTCTATGATCTGTTCGAATCTCCTCACTATCTTTACTTGCGTCTGTACAAAGGAGATGCTATTTTTATACAAAGATTCGATAAGAAGACCGGTGAACTGAAATCGCAGCGTATTCCGGATGATTATTTGGAATGTAGTGCTGCCATTCCAGGCGGCAATGTAATTGGCATGGATAATGATATAGATGGAGGGATACCTTTCTGGCCGGAGTATGTAATGGCGGATGGGGGACGCGCACAAGTGGTGAATGCTGATATTCTTTTAGCTTTACGTGAAAAAGGATATCTAAAGCAGGCTCCTGATGTATTGAATATCGGGGATGAAGCCAATCCGGTAGTGATTCTTTATACATTTAAAAGATAGGAGGTATTATGAAATCATTTACATTTTGCATTTTATTAGCCCATGTGTTGGCTTTTCCACTATTTGCTCAGAAGAATGCAGCTGCCGTCACGCTGAATTTGGCAAAGGCTGTTACACAAAGTCCTAAGACGGTATTAATGAGTGAACTGGCATCTGATGTACGTTATTTCCCTTTAGAGACTACTGATAATTGTCTGCTGGGGAATGAATGTAGTATTATTTATGCCGGAAACTCGATTATTGCGGGTGACGCACAGACCAGAAGTTTTTATCGGTTCGATAAAAATGGTAAGTTTATGAATAAGATAGGCCGGCAAGGACAGGGGCCTGAAGAATATGCGGTAGGATTATTGTTTTTTACTGACCCTGATAACCAAAAACTGTATGTTCAGGATTTCCAGGATATAATCTGTTATGGCTTCAATGGTAAATTTCTCCGTCGTATACCGGCTCCTCACCTGAATATGGGTACCGGAGCTGTAGACGGTCAGGGATCTATTCTCTATTGTGATAATAATTATTTTATGAGAAAGGATAATCCCCAACAATTGTTCCTTATCGATGAAAATGGGAAGAAACTAAAGATCTGGAAAGGATATATGGAACCTGGAAAGAAATATGGTGTTAACCTATCTACCCGCGATGTAATGTATCGTTATGGGGGCGATATTTACTTTAAACCTGCGTTGGAGAATCTGATTTATAAAATTGATGCCAACAGAAAAAAGACATTGGCATGGAAATTTGATTGTTCGGGGAAGGATGTGGATGTATCTGCCAATGAAATAGATCCCGGAAAACGTTTTCAATCAATTGCAGTACAACAGGTTTTTGAGTCAGACCGTTATTTCTTTGTGCTTTATGTCCTGAAGAATGATAGCTTTGTGGGATTGTATGATAAACAGAAGAAGAGTTTTTCAAATGTGATTATAAAAGATGATTTGGCGGCAGGATTTGATTTTACTCCTCCCGGAACAGGGTTGGGAAATCAGTTGGCAAATGCCCGGATGGTAGGTTATCTGAGTAAAGGTAAACGCTATTCGAAAGCTTTACTGCCGGAAAGAAAAAAAGAACTGGATGAATTGATAAACCGATTGGATGAAGAGGATAATCCGGTAATGGTTGTTGTAACATTAAAATAAAATCTATATAAATTCTTTTTAAACGTATGAAAATTACAAGTTATGTTTCTTTTTTATATTGCTTATGTCTGATGCTGGCGAGTCCGACAGTACAGGCGAGCGAAGTGCGAACCGCTATTTTTGAGGGGAAACCGTGTATTAATCCCCCTCATGTGGTGGGAAACTATCCTGCTACCCCTTTTTTGTTTTATATTCCCACCTCCGGAGAACGACCGATAAAGTGGCATGCTGAAAATCTTCCCAAGGGATTGAAGCTGGATGAAGAAACGGGGATAATCAAGGGAAAAGTAGTAGAAAAGGGAACGTACAAAGTAATGCTGAAAGCTGAGAATGCCCTTGGAACCGATACACAGGAACTACTGATTAATATAGGAGATGAGTTGTTGCTGACTCCTCCGATGGGGTGGAACAGTTGGAATACATTCGGACGTCACCTGACAGAGGAGCTACTGTTGCAAACTGCAGATGCAATGGTAGAAAACGGAATGCGTGATTTGGGGTATGCTTATATTAATATCGATGACTTTTGGCAGTTGCCTGAAAGGGGAGCCGACGGTCATATCCAAATTGATAAAACAAAGTTCCCGAGAGGCATCAAATATGTGGCCGATTACTTGCATGAGCGAGGATTCAAACTTGGAATTTATTCGGATGCCGCTGATAAAACTTGTGGTGGGGTTTGTGGCAGTTATGGATATGAAGAAATTGATGCACGGGATTTCGCATCCTGGGGTGTTGATCTTTTGAAGTATGACTATTGCAATGCACCTGCCGGAAGAGTAGAAGCGATGGAAAGATATGAGAAGATGGGGAGGGCATTGAGAGCGACCGACCGTTCTATCGTCTTTTCAATTTGTGAATGGGGACAGCGTGAACCTTGGAAATGGGCGAAGAAAGTCGGCGGACATTTATGGCGAGTATCCGGTGATATTGGCGACTTGTGGAATCGTTCGACAGACGAAAAGGGAGGTTTACGTGGCATTTTGAACATTCTTGAAATAAATGCACCGCTTAGTGAATATGCAAGACCCGGCGGATGGAATGATCCGGATATGCTTGTTGTGGGGATTGGCGGAAAAAGTAAGAGTATCGGTTATGAATCGGAAGGTTGTACGAATGAACAATATCAGTCCCACTTTGCTCTCTGGTGCATGATGGCTTCTCCATTACTCTGTGGCAATGATGTACGGCAGATGAATGATAGTACGTTACAAATACTTTTGAATAAGGATCTGATTGCTATCGATCAGGATCCGCTGGGCATTCAGGCAGAGCGTGCCATTCGTGCCGATCATTATGATGTCTGGGTGAAGCCGTTGAGTGACGGAAGCAAAGCAATAGCTTGTCTGAACCGGATATCCGGACCCGTAGACGTGGAGTTGAATGTAAAGACGGTAGAAGGATTGTCATTGGATCGGGTATATGATGTTATAGAAGACAGCCTTGTGGCTGAGGCTTCTACCGGATGGGTCGTAAAGCTTGCTCCCGGTGAGTGTAAAGTGTTTATATGTAAATAAGATTGATTATAAAATAGGGCTATCCGGTAAAATTGGCGGTACCGGATAGCCCTTTCTTCATAGTCAGGTTTATATTGGGTTGGTTATTTTAATCGTATGGTTGGGCCTATCTTATAAGTATTTTCCCATTGCCGGGTAGCAGCATTGTAACTTCTGTCGGTACCCAGATTCAGGTCGAGACCATATTCTTTCCTTTCCAGGAGGTTTATCCGGAATGAAGCGCCGTAATGGGATTGTGGAGATAACGGGAAACCTTGTACACCGGAGTTGGGATTACAGTCCAGCCGGTATTGTCCGTAAATATAAGCGGTCAGCCAATTATTCAGACGATAGGTAAGGTCTGCGTTAAGGGTAAAATCATTAAACATCCGTCCGTTAGAGCGGTATTGATAGGCATTGCCACCTATCCGGATAGCCAGTTGTCTGTTAAGACGATATACCAATCTGCCACCTGCCATATTCTGTGTACCTACTCCCCGGAGTGAATAACTGGAACCGTATAATTCGTATCCGAAATAGCGGGAATTGAACAGTCGGTACTGTTGCTGATTAAAATAACCGGTGAAGACGGGATCCAGATAGGAGAATTTTTTTCTCAGTTCGTATTGTTTGACTAACGGCATACTGTTATTGAAAGCAGGGTTGGTTTCTGACAAAGTATTCTTTATTTCGGGTAGTTTGAAGATCTGAGGGGTTTTCATTTCTTTGTGCAGTGTAAAGGCAGGTATGGGCGTTTCGTTGAATGTTTGCGCATAAGCAAATCCGTTGCCGCAAATGATAAATAGCATTGTCAATCTGAATTTTTGCATAGTTAAGTCTTTTATGTCTTTTAGACGCAGAGATATGCCGAATGCTGCAATGTTTTTTCAAAAGAATCATTTATCTTTGCCGAAATACGTTAAAAATCGAATATGGAACTGGATCTTCAACAACTTACTACTGAGGTATGCCGGATAGCAACTGAAGCCGGGAATTTTTTGAGAAAAGAACGGAGGAGCTTTAGTCGGGAGCGTGTGGTGGAAAAGCATGCGCATGACTATGTGTCGTATGTTGATAAAGAATCTGAACGCTTGTTAGTGGCACAACTGTCTGCGTTGCTGCCCGAAGCCGGGTTTATTGCGGAAGAAGGTTCTGCCGTTTATAAGAATGAGCCTTATTGCTGGGTTATTGATCCGTTGGACGGGACGACTAACTACATTCATGACAATGCTCCTTATTGTGTCAGTATCGCATTGAGGAGCTGTACAGAATTACTTTTAGGAGTGGTGTATGAAGTTTGCAGGGATGAATGTTTTTACGCCTGGAAAGGTGGGAAGGCTTGGATGAACGGAGATGAACTGCATGTCTCGAAAATAGAAAACATAGAAGAGGCGTTTGTAATCACTGAACTTCCCTATAACCATAGGCAATACAAACGGACTGCGGAATATTTACTGAAACAACTGTATGGAGTGGTAGGAGGAATTCGTATGAATGGCTCGGCTGCATCGGCTCTTTGTTATGTGGCGGCCGGACGTTTTGATGCCTGGGCGGAAGCTTTTATCGGGAAATGGGATTACTCGGCTGCGGCACTGATTGTGTTGGAAGCCGGCGGAAAAGTAACTGATTTCTTTGGAAGTGAATATTTTATTGAAGGACATCATATCATTGCGACGAATGGCCCTTTACATCCTGTCTTTCAACGGCTGCTGAAAGAGATGCCTCCACTGGAAATGTAACTTTCCGGGTATTGATTAAACTGAAAAACATCACATGAATACTTGGTTCGACTCTTTTTGGTCTCTTTGGTTCCCACGTTGTTGTGTGGTTTGTGGAGCTCCGCTGTCGAAAGAAGAGGAGTGCTTGTGTATTCGTTGTAATATGAACTTACCCCGTACCGGATTTCATCTGCGAAAGGATAATCCGGTTGAGTGTCTTTTCTGGGGACGTATTCCGGTTCTTGAAAGAGCTTCTTCCTTTCTCTTTTATCGTAAAGGTAGTGATTTCAGACGTATCTTGCATCTGCTGAAATATAGCGGATATAAAGAACTGGGCGAAGTGATGGGACGCTATATGGCGGCAGAATTAATTTCTTGTGGTTTCTTTGATCATGTGGATGTGATTGTTCCTGTACCTTTGCATAAGAAAAAACAGAAGCTGAGAGGATACAATCAGAGTGAATGGATTGCCCGTGGTATATCTTCTGTGACGGGGATTCCGCTGAATGCGAAGAGCGTGATACGGGAAAAGAATACAGAGACTCAAACCCGTAAATCGACTTTTGAACGCTCGGAAAATGTGGAAGGTATTTTCAAATTGTGTGATGTAGCTTGTTTCCAAGGGAAACATGTACTGATTATTGATGATGTGCTGACTACCGGATCTACAACTGTGGCCTGTGCATCTACGCTTTTTGAAGTTGAAGGAGTACGGATCAGTGTGTTGACATTGGCCGTGGCCGAATAAATGAAGTGATAAATATGAGGGTGCATTGAAGCACCCTCGTATCTATTTAAAAAGTTTCAATTATCAAATCGGATGCCAGCATTTCCTTGATCGCCTTTCCAAAAGCCTGGAAATGGGGGGATGCCGCATGTATATCCATGGCACGCTGGTCTTTGTACTCTTCGTAGAAAATGAAAGCTACGGGTTGTGATGGGTTTTGATATAAGTTATAACTAATATTCCCCTCTTCTGCCCTTGTACCTTTGATTAGAGCATCAGCCGCCTGTAGAAATGCTTGTTCTTTGCCGGGTAGCACTTCTACACGTGCTACGATTGTTTTCTTTTCCATAATGATAATCTATAATTAAGATGATTCTCGTTCCGCAAATTTACGTATAAATGGTGATACTTTCTTTTTCATCTTGAATAAATTTGTTTGTAGGAATCGTCTGGCTCTTATTTCTGAGGAATCCATACTTTATAGCTATGGCTCTCTTCCCTGTTGGCCACAGCATAATATGGGATGGCTTTTGCCGGAATATCACCCTGACATTTGATGATATTGACTCCATTGAGCAGATTACTGTCATGGGAGAGTTCCAAAGGTGTTTGTGCCTGAAGTTTGAATGTCTGCAGTTCCGGATTATCGGCATCCTCAAAACAGTAAATGATAGGCCCTGACGCCAATGCGACTTGTCCCCGTAAGTTTTCGACTGCTTTATTTGCAGTGATCAGGCGAGGTTGCATGGGTAGTTCAAGCTCAATGTGATCGCCTTTTTTCCATTCCCGGTTGATTTCTGCATATCCGTCTACGATCCTCAAAAGTACATCCTCTTGATTAACTTTTAACTTGACCGGTGCTTTTAGATTCGATTGGTAAAGGTCGTATGGATTTTCTGTACCTTGTGCCCATCCGGGAATACGGACTTTCATAGAGAAGGTGCTTGCCTTGTCGGGATTGACTTGAATGGAAACAGCGCCGTGCCAGGGATAAGAGGTTAATTGTTTCAATCGGACGCTGTTGCTTTTACCGACAGGGACGCGTACTTCGCTTCCTATGAATAAATTGACATAGACATTATCTCCCTGATAGGCATAGATATAACCGGGCATGGCAGCCATGATTTTCAGGAACATCGGTGGGCAACATGGACATACATGCCATTCCCACCTGTCGGGCTTATCGGTATTCAGGGGATTTTGATAGGTGTATTTATCACCGGACAAAGAAACGCCAGTCAGTACATTGTTGTAAAGCACTCTTTCCACCTCGTCCATATAGCGGGCATTGCAAGTTAATTGGTTCATGCGTTGGCTGAAAAAACCGGCTCCGACAGCTGCGCAGGTTTCCAGATATGCATCGGTGGGCAGAAAGTAGTCCGGACCAAACTTTTCGTCTTCGTGAATAGCGCCGACTCCACCTGTGATGAACATCCGTTTGCCTGCCATATTCTCCCAAAGACGTTTAGCTGTTTCGATGTATTGGGGTGATTGGTTTTCGAGTGCGGCCGCGGTTAGACCGGTTGCCATCAAGGTAGCTCGCACAGCATGCCCTTCAATTGTTTTTTGTTCGAGTACAGGGATCGAATCTTGTGAATACTCTCCCCAACTGGGACGAGAGTGTGTGCCGAATTCAGCTTGGTGATAACAAGCGTCTTTAATCCATTTTTCCGATTTCCGGTATCCCCACGTTCCCCATAATGGAAAGCCACAGTGATGCCCTCTGTTTTCTATCCAAAAAGTGGCCAGATTATAATAATCTGATTCCCGGACCGGTATGGAAAGTTTATCTTTCAGTTCCGGTTCGTTTTTATACAACCAGTATAATGCCATTACGGCTTCCTCGGGGCCGGAATGTGCGGGAACGATATTCTTGCGTGGTTCCGGACCCATATAATCTGCCATGTAATTGGCAAAGCGGGTTGCAATTTCAAGCAAATGTGTTTTGCCGGTTGCCTGATAATAATGTACTCCGGCTTCGATCAGCATCCCGGCATTGTATACATCGTGTTGTCCACGAAGGAGTCCCCCATTGTCTCCCCATCTATGGTTGTTTTCCATAAGTTGGGTATGGGTGTTGATGTATCCGGTCGGCTCTGTTTGCTGAGCGGCATAGATGCGGTCTACATATCCGTCGATTCGTTTTTCCAGTTCTTTATTGGGGTGGCTTGCAAGAAAGTCGGCGATACCCCGGATACTTTCATAAACGAGTCCGTCATACCATTCGGGACCATCGTGCTGTTTGATATCTCTCTGCCCTTCAGCTACACGATCGAAATTCCGGAAAGCATTACGCGTGTCGGTCGATCCGGGAAAAGGAGTGTATTTCCCTTCGAATTTGTTTAATACATCATTAGCGGTTATTTTCCTCCAGATATCGAGTTTCGGACTCCAGAAAGCATCTTCTATCCGGACTTCGTTTAGCTCGGGCAAGTGGAGTGTTTGCCGGGTATTGTCTGTGTGAGACTGACACCCCATTTGCATCAGTACGGTTAGTACTGCTGCGACAGATAAATGTTTTGTGGTTTTCATTGTACATTGATTTTATAGATGCATATATGTTTGTAAGTATCTCCGGGTAAGAGGGTTGTTGACGGGAATTCCGGTTGGTTAGGACTATCCGGATAGTGCTGGGTTTCCAATGCGAGGGAAGCCCGGTAGTTGTATTTCTTTTCGTGCTTTCCGGTCATTGTACCATCAAAGAAGTTACCGCCATAGAATTGTAGTCCGGGTTCGGTGGTCCATACTTCAAGATATCTTCCTGAGGCGGGTTCATAAACGGTTGCTGCCAGTTCGGGGGTGTTGGAGGTTTTGCGATTCAATACCCAATTATGGTCGTAGCCGTGACCGAACTCTAGTTGCTCGAACGAATCATTTACTCGCTTTCCGATAGGTGTGGGGCGACGAAAATCCATCGGGGTCCCTTCTACATCCTGGAGAATACCGGTGGGGATTAGGGTCTGATCGACAGGAGTAAACTTATCCGCATTGATCATGAGTATATGGTCATTGATATCCTTATTGCCTGCACCGTGCAGGTTGAAGAAGGAATGATGGGTGAGGTTGATGACCGTTTCTTTGTCTGTTTGAGCCTGGTGAGTGATAATAAATTCGTTTTTATCCGTAAGCTTGTAACTCATGGATACTTGGAGATTTCCCGGATACCCCTCTTCACCATCTTTGGATAAATACGTGAGTTGTAAAGTCTGGCTGTCCGGCTGCTCAACATCCCATACTACCATATCAAATCCTTTAAAGCCACCATGTAGACTGTTGGGAGTATCATTGATGGGTAACTGGTAAGTTTGTCCGTTCAGGGTAAACTTTCCTTTGTTGATCCGGTTGCCATACCGTCCGATAGTGGCTCCCAAAAATCTTTCACCTTTATAATGGAGATATTTGTCCACATGATCGTGTCCGAGGACGATGTCTTCAAAATGCCCTTTTTTATCCGGAGTCCAGAATTCAACGACTCGTCCTCCGAAATTGGTGATGGCAATTTCAATGCCGTTTTTGTTTCTCAGAAAGTAGAGATCGGTTTGCTTTCCGTCAATTGTTTGTTGAAAATCGGCTCTTTTCAATTGTGAATGTTGGGCATTTACGGTGTTTGTGTGTATCATGGTTGTGAGTATTAATAAAATGATCAGTTTTGTTTTCATACGATTCATATTTTTAGTTCATTATTCGTAAGTTGTTAATTGGTCAATTCCTTTTGTATCTGCTCCAGAGACTTGTTCTTTGTTTCGGGTAGCCTGAGAGCAAAGAAGAAGCTTAGGAACATCATAATGGCAAAGAAACTGAAAATGAAGGTACCTCCTGTACGGATGAAAACGGGAAACATCCATGAAAGGAGGGCGGACCACACCCAATGTGTCATGCTGCCTAATACTTGCCCTTTGGAGCGCACATTGTTTGGGAAGACTTCGGAGATTAATACCCAAATGACGGCACCCAGTGAAATGGCAAAGAAAGCGATAAACCCCATCAGGCAGATAAGCATATAGTAACCTGAAAATGCGTCTTGGTAGAAACCTTTGGCTACTAAGGCCAAAGAGAGGGTCATACCGATGGAACCGATATAGAGGAGTTTTTTTCGTCCTACCTGATCTATCAGGATCATTCCGATCATAGTGAAAGTAAGGTTGGTCAGTCCGATAACAATAGACTGCATCATGGCTGAGTCGGTAAATACACCTGACATCTCAAAAATCCTCGGAGCATAATAGAGAATGGCATTGATACCTGATAACTGGTTGAAAGTAGCTATAAGGAAAGCATAGAGGATCGGTTTCCGGTATTTATGCTGAAACAGTTTTTCGCCACTGGCTCCTATTGTTACCAGGGATTCTTTGATTTCATGAATTTCCTGTTCAATATCTGCATTGCTGACCTTCTTTATGACGTGTCGGGCTTCGGCTTCCCGATCTTGCTTTACCAGCCAACGAGGACTTTCAGGTACGGTGTATAATAGAAGAGCGAATGCGATGGCAGGAATGGCTTCAACTCCTAACATCCATTGCCAATCATGCGCAATGCCGTGAATCCAATAGTTGGAAAAGTAAGCCAGTACAATACCCAGTACAATATTAAACTGGAAGAATGCGACAAAACGGCCGCGCCAACGCGAGGGGGATATTTCGGCAATGTACATGGGACCGACTACGGATGAGGCTCCGACAGCTAAACCTCCGGCAAAACGGAAGAATAAAAAGGAATACCAATCGATGATGGCAGCACTGCCCACTGCAGAAACAAAGTAGAGAAAAGCAATAATTTTCAGTGCTTTCAGACGTCCGTGTTTTTCTACCGGTTTACTACAGACGAAAGCTCCGATGATTGTACCGATCAAAGCGATAGCAATGGTGAAGCCATGGCTGAAGTCGGATAGATCATATACCACCTGGATGGATTTCTCGGCTCCGGATATCACTGCGGTATCGAATCCAAAAAGTAATCCTCCCAATGATGCCACGAAGGCAACGTAAAACATGAAATTCTTTGCTGTATTTTTCATAATGCAGATGTATTATAGACCGAATTCGATCCGATTGATAACGTGATTTTGGTAACATTCGTCTAATTCCACAAAATATCCGCTCCATCCCCATACTCTGACAATCAAATTTTTGTGTTGTTCGGGATGTTTCCGGGCATGTAGCAGTGTCTCCCGGCTGACTGTGTTTAGTTGTAGTTGATGGCCGCCTAAAACGATGTAGGTTTTCACGAGCATACCCAGCTTTTCAATGGTTTCGTCATTGCTGAATACGGATTGATCGAACTCCAGGGTGAGGGGACCACCGTTGACAACACGGTCCAGATGTTGTTTGGTAAAAGATTTTATGACGGATATAGGACCTTTTTGTTTTAAAAACAGGCTGGGGGAGTAATTAGCAGGAATCATTTCGCCATCGTTACGTCCGTCGGGGGTGGCACGTAATTGATTGGAATGGAAAATGTAGTACATAGCGGTACCCGTACCTGCCCGGTAAACACCTCCGCGTTCATTTCGTTTATCGGCCAATGACCGATCAAAAGAGTCGAGAAGATCTTTGGCTATCAAGTCGGCATAGTCATTATCCTGTCCCATTTTGGGCGCTTCTTCTCTTAATTTTTTTTGTAACTCTTCGTAGCCTTTGAAGTTGCTTCTTATGGCAGTAAGCAGGGTTGTATAATCCAGGCTTTGCTCTTCGAAATAGTATTTTTTCAGGGCAGCAAGGGTATCGGTAGCGGTTGCAATGCCTGTTCCGTGGATTCCGTAGTTGTTGTAGTAGGAACCTTCCGAAATATCTTTGGCTCTTTCGATGGTGCCGTCCATCAGTAAAGACATCATTGGAGAAGGGATGATGTAGAGATTGCGGTGTTTCTCGCAGATCGCATTGACCTCCTTTTGTATTTCCTGCTCCACCAATGTATAAAAGGATGAATAGTCCGAACAGGTATTTAGTTTTTCAAGGCACCGGTCTACACATCCGATTAAAGAAACGGCATCAATGTTAGGTATATCCATGGCTCGGTTAGGGATGATAAATTCCCAGCAGGCAGCCACTACGTAATTGTATGCGTCTTCTTTGGAATAGCCTTTCCGTATAAGTCCCGGAATGATGATATCATCATTGCTGTATTGGGGGAAACCCAGCCCTATTTTGGTCAGACGGGAACCTAAAGTGAATATTTCGTCAGGGGTCTCTTGGTCTACACGAATGTTGATTTTAGGATCAATTAGTTTTAATTCGTAACTTGCCTGCAGGCACATTCGGGACAGGTCGTTGAATAAGTATTTGCCCTCCGGATCGCGTCCTCCCAAAACCAGGCTCTGCCCATTGTCACCTTGTTGCATACCCGGATACAGGTCGCTGTCCTTATTGCATACAAGGAAAAATTCTTCAAGCAGATCGAATGCTTCTTCTTTGGTGAGTGTTCCATTTTCCAGGTCCCTCTGATAGAAAGGATACATATATTGATCGAAGCGGCCGAGGGTATTGTGATAGTTGCCTGCTTCCCAAATGGAGAAGTGGAGAATTCTCAAAAGCTGTAGAGCTTGTCTGAAGTTTTGAGCGCCTTCGGTCTTTATGGTATGTAAAGTGTGCGCAATTTCTGTCTCGTTATTGAGCAGTGCATATTGTTCATACTTCTCAATTAGTTTCTGTATGGATATGATGCATTGGTACATGCTATTGAGGAATACTCTCTCTTTTTCATTTAAGGAGGGATTTTCCTGACGCTTTCGGATCTCCTGTTTTCTCGCTTCCAGTCCGTGTTGAATGGTATAAGCGTAATTGGGGGAGATATTACATACCGTACCTTTTTCGTGGATGTAATATTTGTTTTTTATTTCGTTCCATTCTTCAGGGGTGTATATATCCGGTACTTGCGTAAGGGTACGGGTAAAAACGATCTTTTCACCCGGAAGTATAACCGGGAGTTCAGCGTTCATCAAAGCTGCGAAACAGGCTGTAGCACGTTCTACAGGAGATAAACCTTGTTGGGCATAAATTGTGTTCAATTTGTCCAGCCCGATACTTGACGGTGTTCTCCTTTGTGAATGGTGTCGTTTATCTAAAATATACGTTTTTAGATAGTTAATTCTTTCGTTCATACAATTAGATTTTTGATATTATTTTCTTCAAATACATTATAGATTTGTGGCGCCTTTCCGGTATCGAACGGAGGATGATACGTTTCTCCGATCATTGCGTATTTGGCACCTGCTGTACGGTGATATCTAAGGATTTCGACACGTATCAGGTTCCTGGCATCTTTGATTTTTTCAAGAATGGCACTCATGTTTTCCCGGGTATCATTAACACCCGGGATTAAAGGTATCCGAATGATAAAATCTCGTCCGGAATTACAGAGTAAAGCAAGATTTTCCAGTATAATCGTATTATCCACTCCTGTATATTTCCGGTGCATTTCCGGGTCCGTATGTTTGATGTCGAATAAAATAAGATCAGCTAAAGAAGTAACCTCATTGAAAATGTGAGTGTTTGCGTATCCGCTTGTTTCGATAGCCGTATGTATGTCCGGAAGTTGTCGGAGCAGTTCGATAACAAAATCCGGTTGAAATAAGGGTTCTCCGCCGGTTAGTGTAACTCCTCCCCGGTTGAGCGTATAAATGGACCGGTTCTTTTCGATCATGGTAACCAATTCTTCCACAGCTATCTGATATCCACAAATACTTTTGACTCCTTTTTTAATCATGTATTGTGGCTGTGGCGATATACCTTCGGGATTATGGCACCATGCACAGCGTAGAGGACATCCCTTGAGAAATATCGTTGTTCGGATTCCCGGTCCGTCATGGATGGCAAATTCCTCGACACTGAATATTGTTCCTGTTTTCATTGTGTTTGGATTAACAATGGCAAATATATACATAATATTTTAAACAGGTACGAACTGGTATGTATGTTGTTGAGCATATATTCATATAATATTAAGAATATTAATAGCTCAAATTACCTTTATAGGTAATGTTTATGGGAGTAAAGACGATTATTCGACATTTACAAATAATGGATGTCTCAGATCACTGTTAAGGCGTAATGGACCGAATAAAATGGCAAAACGGTCTGTCTATTGGCTTTTACCGTTTTTAAATTCATTAGGTGTCACTCCACAAAAACGCTTGAATGTCTTACTGAAATAGCTGGGATTATTGAATCCGAGTTGCCATGAGATTTCAGCAATAGTCAGATTAGTCTTTATAATCTTTACTTTAGCAACATCGATCTTGATTTTATTGATAAACTCGGTTGCACTCAGGTTTAATAGTTTTTTCAGTTTATTGTATAGTTGAGTTCGACTGATATTCATGTGAGTGGTCAGTTGGTCGACACTCAATTCCGGGTCCTCAATGTGTTCGATGACGAATTGTGTCAATGATTTGATAAATTCCTCGTCTTTGTTGTTGAGTTCTTCATTGAGTTGGAATATTTTCATGTCGTGATAATGTTCGCGGATATTATTTTTGGCTTTAAGCAAGTTGGTAATTCTAAGATTCAATTCATCGAAAGTGAATGGTTTTTCGATATAGGCGTCGGCTCCTGCAGATAAACCTTGCAATTCGTTTTCTTTCGAAGGCTGTGAAGTGATGAGAATGACCGGGATATGGGAGTATTCACGAGAAGTTTTAATATATTTACTCAATTCATATCCGTCCATATAAGGCATCATAATGTCACTGATGATAATGTCGATGATATGTGTTTTTAGCAACTCTACAGCTTCCTGTCCGTTATAAGCCGTTTTCACCTTATATAAACGGAGTAGCTTACTTTTTAAAATGTTATTGATATCCGGATTATCTTCCACCAAAAGTACAGTCATCTTTTTCTCGGCATTTGCAGCATTCATATCCTCTTTTAGTCCGGAGTTATTGAGCAGGTATACAGTATCTGCCACTACGTCGGGTGAGTTAACGATATCCAAAGTTTCGTCCGGTGCAATCATATCCTTAGAGTCTTCGACCAAAGGTAATTTTACTTTAAAGGTCGTACCGCTATTTTGATGACTTTCTATCTCAACTGTTCCTGAAAGCAGCTGAACTAGACCATTCACCAAAGCCAGTCCAATACCCGTATTGGAATACTTTTGATCGGATGAATCGGTTTTGTGAAAAGGCTGCATGACAGCTTCCCGCTGTTCCGGATGAATATATGAACTGCTGTTATGACAGGAGAGAATCAATTGTCCGGAAGCTTTGTCTACATCAATCCTGAAGTTTATTTCACTTTGAGGATCAGAATGTTTGAAAGCATTGCTGAGCAGATTACTGATGATTTTCTCTATCTTGTCTCTATCGAATACCGTATAATAAGAGTCGGCTGAAGTTGCATATTGAAAAACAATCTGCTTTTGTCTGAAGACGGGAATAAACAGTTCGAAGATGCTGCGTCCATAAGTCATAATATCTCCTTTGACATATTCGATGCGTGCATGGTCGGTTTCTACAGAACGAAATTCCAAAAGTTGATTGATCAGGAATTGAAGCCGTTGGATATTCCGATTGATGATTTTCATTTCTTCACCGGTAATTGTATTGTTTCGTCCGATTGATATATCTTCGAATACAGCCATAAGGATAGATAAAGGAGTCTTAAACTCATGGGTGATATAAGTGAAAAAATTCAGCTTGTGTTTATTCAGTTCGCGCAGGTTGTTTTTTTCCATTCTTTCGATGCGGATATCCATTTTGTCTCGCATACGCACTTGGTAGAAGCGGACAATTATAAAACTGATAAGAAGTCCGATAAGAGAATAAATAGTGATCATGAAACCACTCAGCAAAAAGTGAGGACGAATGTTAATGGTTATTTTCCGACGGTCGAATACAACTCCGTTTTTTCCTATGACCCGTACGTGAAATTGGTAGGTGCCCGGATCAAGGTTGGTATATGTGACTGATTGTGGGATTTGTTGTGTTGCATTCCATTCGGTCTCCATACCTTCCAGATAGTATTCACAGGAAAGTTGTGATTGGCAATTTTCATTATAGTTGATTACCAGAAAATCAAAAGTCAGGGTATTCATACCGTGAGGTAAGCGAATGACAGATGTGCTGTCGATATTATTCTGTAGAATGCCGTCCGGTGATGGTTGTACGTGTTTATTAAAAATCCTGAAATCCGAGAAAGTCAGATGAATATCGTTTGTAGGACTGTTATGGTTCAGTCCTTCCGGTCGGAAGAAGCATACCCCATTGATACTGCCAAAGAAAAGGGTACCGTCAGGATCTTTATAGCCCGGACAGGCATTGAACTGGTTGGAAACCAGATTATCGGATACTTTATAATGGGCAAAACTCCGACTTTCCGGATTGAAAGAGAAGATACCGTTATCCGTACTCATCCATAAATAGCCAAAGCTATCTTCCTGTATGGAATAAATATCTCTTTGGCGGAGTTCATTCTCCTTTCCGAACGCCTGTATACTGTCTGCATGTGCATTGTATTTCATCAATCCTCCGTTGCTGGTACCGAACCAGACCTCTCCTTTGGAGTCAACAAAACTACAATAAATATTATCGCTGGCCATTGTTTTACAGCCTGTCACTCCTTTTTGATATCGATGGATACTATGGGTCGGAATATGATACCGAAAAATACCGTTGAAATGTGTGGAAAACCAGATATTTCCTTTGAGATCACGTGTGATGTCGTCAATACGTATAAGCCGGAATACATCCGGAAGGAAGGGAGTGAATGAATCGGTCCGGAAATGATAGATATTGACACCTTGGCTGGTTCCTATAAACATAGTATCAGGATTATGAACATAAAGTTTATAGATTGAATTATTGGATAGTCCCGCGTGTCCCCCTGCTATGTTTTTATATGAACGAATATAGCCTTTTGCTAAATCGACTTTTTGCAACCCATCGATAAAGTTGCCAATCCAGATATTACCGGAGTGATCTTCGGCTAATGCATGGACATTATCTCCGTTTAATGACGGGTGTGTCGATTTGTTTAAATACCTGATGTGACCATCCGGGTAAAGAATAGAAATTCCATGATCTTCAGATGCAAACCACAAAGCTCCGTTTTTATCTTTAATGATGTTGCTGATTGCTTTTCCTTTCAGGTATTGTTTCCCATTATCTGCTATCAGGTAGTGGAAATTGTTTTCGGTCAGGCTGGTGTAACTGACCCCTCCGAAGAAAGTGCCGATCCACATAATGTCACTCCGGCTTTTATAAATAGTATAGATCGCATTATCGGTCAGTCCGGATTGGACATCTTTTGCATGCTGCCGATATTGTATGTAGCTGTTATCTGTATAGTCATAGATGAAAAGTCCGTTTTCGGTTCCGATCCATAAATTTCCACGCATATCTTCTTGGATGCAGCGAATATAACGCATATCCTTTCTGTCTTGTGAAGCGAACTCCACGGATACGAATTGATTATAGTTCTTGTTGTATCGGTACAGTCCGTTTTCGGTCGTTCCCAGCCATAGAGTCCCCTGAGAATCTTTATAAATAGAAGTAAACTCGACAGGATAATCAGGAGAAACTTCAGTGGCTGTGATTTTTCTGGTCATTTGTCCGTTTGGACGGAAACAATAAATTGTATTTGGACTCACTGCCCATACATTTCCATTTATATCCAGCGTTACTTTTACAATCAATCCTTTATGGAGTAGTGGCATACTTTGCTCCGTCTTGTTATATACGTATAGTCCGGAATCGGATGCAATGAAAACTGAACGTCCGTCGTAGGCCATGTCCAATACATATAGTGGGGCCTTGGTTTGCGGAACAATAGTGGTGAACTTCTCTCTCATCATATCATACAAGCACAGTCCTTCATTGGTACCCATCAATAGAGTATCCTGACCGAGGAGTAGCAGTTTCTCGATGCAGTTTGAAGAGAGTCCGTCATCTGACTTATAATATTGTTTGATGTTGTATCCATCATACCTGTTCAGTCCTTTGAGGGTTGCAATCCAAATATATCCTTTTGAATCCTGCAGAATATCCCGTACGGCACTATAGGTAAGTCCATGTTGACTACCCAGGGAGTGGAACATAAGTTCATTCTGTTGTGCATATAGGATAACAGAAGAAAAAAATAAAATCAGGGTAAAAGTGCTCTTCTTCATTCGTCTCTTAATTACGTACAACACAAAAGTCTGAAATAAAAACGAATCAAAAAGATACTTATGGTCACAAACTGATATTTATATTCACTATAGAAATATTTAATGTAAATATGAATATGCGTATCAGTGAATAATCTATTGTTTTACGGTTCGGTTCTCTTTTCGCTTACTTTTGCTGAAACAACAAACAGTAAAATATGCATGAAACAACAACTCAGTATGGAACCACACAAAATGGACTCGTCCTGATCCGACTTCGGGACTTAACAAACAAACTAAAAATGTATGAATCCTTTTTAATGACTAAATTACTAATATTATGAATCTAAAAGATCTGAACAACCTTAGAGCAGATACGGAAGGCAGGATAAAAGCCGTCTTCTTAATATGCATGTTTGTGCTGGTGTCTGCAGGTGGATTTGCTCAAAACACAAAGAGCATTTCGGGTACGGTGAGAGAGAAAGGCAGTAATGAAACTGTTATTGGTGCCACTGTACAAGTGAAAGGAACACACAATGGGGTGATTACTAATGAGAATGGGGAGTATACAATTAAAAATGTATCTCCGGGACAAGTACTTGTTTTCTCAATGATTGGTATGAATACGGTTGAAAAAACTGTAGGTAGCCAAAATCGGATAGATGTACTGATGGATGCGGGAGTATTGATTGACGAGGTGGTAGTGACCGGTTATCAGACTCAGCGTAAAGTGGACTTGACCGGATCTGTATCCAGTTTGAGTTCCGATCAGTTCATGCAAACCAACCCGTTAAGTCTGGAGCAGGCTTTGAAAGGAAAAATATCCGGTGTGCAGGTAATGAACAATGATGGTGCGCCGGGTGGTGGAATTACGATTAAGATTCGTGGAGCCAGTTCTATTACGGCAGGTAGTTCACCTCTGTATGTCATAGATGGTTTTCCTCTCCCTATTTCGGACGATCCTCTGGAAAGTCCTTTGGCTACTATCTCTCCTGATGCAATCGAGAGTATCTCTATCCTGAAAGACGTATCATCAACTGCCATTTATGGGGCACAGGGGGCTAATGGCGTTGTGTTGATTACTACGAAGAAAGGATCGGCCGGTATGAGTGAAATCTCTGTGAAGGCTACTTACGGTATCAGTAAACTGGCAAATTCTATTCCAATGCTGGGTGCGGAAGACTATATGCGTGCGTATATGCGTGATATGATTATGAGCGGACGCTGGCAAAATGCTGATTTCTATCAGGAATATAAAGATCAGATATGGAATACCAATCCTTCCCGTTTCCAATTCTATCCCGATCTTTGTTTGCAGAATGGTACTAAACAGAATTATGAAGTTTCTTACAGAGGGGGGACAGACCGCATACAGAACTCTACAATCTTTTCGTTGATGAATGAAGACGGTATTGCCATCAATACCGGATTTAAACGATTCTATTTCCAAACGAATAATAGCATTAAATTGCTTCCGCAATTGACTTTGAACACAAATCTTTCATATGAACACAATATTCGTAGCGGTGCTTTCTGGACAGAAGGGAATATTTTTAACGAAATACAGACTTTCTCTCCGCTTGTTCCTAAAGAATGGACTTTTCAGGAGATAGATGATAACCTTTACTATACAGGTAAGATGGATAACCCTTATAGAAAATTAAAAGATATTGATTACTCTAACAAGAATAATACTTTCTTCGGTCAGGCAGAGTTGGTTTACAATATCAATGATAACTGGTTTGTAAAAGGAGGTATTGGTGTGCGTATACCCAAAGGTGAAGTGAAAGAATTTATCCCGAAAACCATTCAGAGAGGCTACGATAACAACGGATTGGCCACATACGCTACGCAAAGTGGATTAAATATGCGTGGAGTAGTCCAGGCCGGATTTAATAAAGTGTTCAACAAAGTACATAGTCTCTCGGTAAATGCCGTATACGAGGCTAATACCAACAAGTATGAAACCTTTAATCAGGAATATTCTCAGTTTAATACCGATTTGGGATGGGAAGGTATTTATGATGCAAAAAGTGGTAATCATGTGAAATCTCCCGGTGTATCTTACGAGAAGATAGCAATGCTTTCGGGGGTATTGATGGCTAACTACTCTTATAAAGGGCGTTATTTATTGAAAGCATCTATGCGTGCTGACGGTTCTTCTAAATTCAGCCCTGATAATCGTTGGGGATTTTTCCCGTCCGGAGCATTGGGTTGGAGAGTTTCAGAAGAAGAATTTTTTAAGAATGTATCTTGGTTGGAGAAGAACGTTAATAACTTGAAACTACGTTTTAGCTATGGTCAGGTAGGTAACGATCAGATTGCTCCGTATGCTTATGCACAGACCTTATCTTCCAGCCAGAGACAAGCCATTTTTGGTGACGGAGCTATTCCGGCCTTGTACACCAGCCGTATGGCAAACCCCGAAATCAGTTGGGAAGTAACGGAAGAGTTTAACGGCGGTCTCGATTTAGATATGTTTAATAACCGGCTGAATATTTCATTGGATCTCTATACCAAGACAACTCGTGATATGCTGCTTGAACAGAATCTGCCACGTACTTCCGGTTTTGGAAAAGTAACCAGGAATATCGGTTCGGTACGTAACCGTGGATTTGAAATCAGTGTAGGCGGTGTGCTGATTGATAAGAAAGACTTTACGTGGAATGCAACAGTGAACTTTAGTTCCAATCAGTCCAAAGTACTGAGTCTAGGTGCTGAGACACAGATGTTGGAAGGGCGTCCGGTGGGTTCTGCTTCGGGTTCGGAAAATGTCCTGATAAAAAAGGGATATCCTCTCGGACTGTTCTATGGTTTGCAAATGGAAGGCATTCGCAGTAATTGGCATTCTGACTATAATGGTATAGGCAGTGCTGATTCTCCTTGGTGGTATGCTACTGAAAGAGAGATGCCATACGGATTCCCATCTTTTGCAGATACTAATGGAGACGGGAAAGTGGATATGAGTGACCGTGTCGTGATAGGAGATGTGAATCCGGTATTTATCGGTGGCTTGAACACCCGTTTGCGCTGGAAATTCATTGAACTGGCTATGGACTTCAGCTGGTCATACGGAAATGATATAATCAATGGTAATGTATACAATCTGATGAACAATGGCGATATTCGTAATAAGTCGGCTGTATACTATAAAGATGCTTGGTTTGCTAATAATCCTACCGGTACTTTTACAGGTCCTGGTGCAATTGATTGGTCCGGGTATATGTGGGCTGCTTCCAACTCTGAAATGGTGGAAGATGGTTCGTTCCTGAAGATGAATAACCTGGCTGTAACTTTCCGTATGCCGAAAAATATATTAAAGGCTTGGAAAATTAAGGACCTGGCTCTGACATATACGATTAACAATGTTTTCTGTTTAACGAACTATTCGGGATATGATCCTGAGGTACGTAGTGGCAGCTCTGTAAATAATCGTATTCTTCCGGGAGTCGATATCTCGGCTTATCCGTATGCCCGGTCTCATATATTCTCACTTAATTTTAAATACTAATAAGGTACTGCCATGAAAAAAATATTATTAGCCCTTTTAACCTCTTGCGCCTTAGTGTCGTGTGAGGGGTATTTCGACCAGTTACCGAAAACAGAACTTCCGTCTGAAACTTTCTATACTTCCTATGATGCTGCTTTACGTAATGTAGCTATATTGTATGCTAATGCAGGGCATGTCAATGATGGAATTATGACCAGTGACCGGTTTATGATGCCTTCATTGATGAATGAAGGTCCGTTCGACCTGACTTCGACATCGGGTAGCGTACTGAATTTGTGGTCAAAGCATTATGCGTATATTGCACAGGCAAATCTGATACTTGAGAGGCTGGAAACCAATAAAGAGGTGATTGATGAGAATGCAGGACATTCTGCATTGGATAAAGCTACGATCACCGGATCAGCTACTGAAATGCTGATGGGAGAAGTTCGTTTCCTCCGGGCTTATGCTTACTTTACATTGTATCGTTATTATGGCGGTGTACCTCTGATTATAGAGCCTACCGGACCGAAGCCGGATTATGTGCCGCGAGCAACCCGCCAGGAGATGTTCAAGTTCCTCTATGACGAGATGGCCTATGCATTGGACAAGTGTTTGGATAACCGTTCGGGCATTGCTTATGGTCGTGTTACGAAAGGTGCCGTAGCCGGTATGTTGGCAAAAATGAAAATATTCCACGCTTCTTATATCCGCCGTGCAGAAATGTATGGAAACAAGATTAATGAAACAACAGCTGATGATGTAGATAAGACAACGTTATATGCTGATGCAGTGAAGTTGTGTGACGATATCATTGCCGGCGTGTACGGAACTTATAAGTTGGAAGAATATTTCCCTGCTGTATTTACCAAACGAAATAACGAGATTATGTTCAGTGTATTGGCAGAAGAAGGAGTCGGTACAGGAAACAAGATACCTATGGGTTTTGCCGGTGAAGGTAAATACGGAGCAACCGGTGGAAGCAATCTTACTTCGTGGCTGACGTTGCTGTATGATATACCGATGTGGGAACATAATTACAGTTTCAAGGACGTGTGTATGGACTATGGCCAGGTAGATCGTTTCAATGCCGAAAGTCCGAAGCCCGGAACGACTCCTTATGACTTGCAGAATCTCTATGATCGTACCGGAAAGTACACCATAACTGGAGATATTACCCGTCGTATGTGGAGTTCGGTGAAAGGCTGGGTAACCGGTCCTAACAGTGGTGGAGCTCCTATCGGGTTGTGGGTGTTTGAACCTGCCGGACGTGAATTAGGTCCCGAGTTTTATATTGAGCCGGGTAAGGTGAACGATTACACCGAAGAACAGCTCAAAGTAATGGATGTAGCTCTTGAAAGTCATGAACGGGCGTGGTGGAAGAATGAAACGAATGGGCAGAACAAGCCTAACTTGTGGAACTGTAATTGGTGGCAATTAGGTAAATTCCGTAACCTGAATCCGAGTGAGTTGAGTTCAACCTTTGATATTAATTATGGTGGAGTGGACTATCCTGTTTTACGTTTGGCAGAGATTTACTTGCTGAAAGCGGAGGCACAAATCATGCAGGGCCATGTTTCGGAAGGAGTGAAAACGATGAATATTATCCGTGATCGTGCTTGCCATCAAGGATCTATTAAAGATATGTTTGTTTCTCAGGGAGATGCTCCTTATACTTATCAACCGGGTTCGGTTATGATGATTCCGACTAATATCAGTCCGGCTAATGCACTGAAAGAGTTGATGTATGAACGTTTACGCGAATTGGCAGCCGAGGATGATTGCGGATGGCTCGATGTAGCACGCTTTCCTGATGTTTCAATGGTTGACCTGGCTGATATCTGCCGTTATCGCGATCCTCTACAATTCTTTGATCCGTTTGGTGATCCGGCGCGTGGGGAATACCTTTGGCATCTTTTTAATGAAGAGAAAGTGTACCGTGTGCTGATGCCGATACCGTTTACCGAGTTATCGTTCTTCCCAGAAATGAAACAAAATCCGGGATATTTTTAATGTTAAAAACGAATGGATATGAAAACAAATAAACTGATTATAGGGCTGCTTGCTGTGGCAGCTACTTCACTGGTTTCTTGTGAGAAATTTGGTGCAGATGTAGAAACACCGTCTGTCAGTATCTCTGTGTCCCCCGAAAATCCGAAAGTCGGCGAAGAGGTGACGGTAACGATCAATACCGATGCTCAGTACCTGACACTTTTTACGGGTGATGAAGGAAAAAACTTTGAGCGTTCGCGTATTAAAGCTATTATGGAACATGATTGGGATAGCTTTTATGAAGAATGTTATCGGGTCTCTTATGCAAAGAATGGGGAGAAGACCTTGTTTTATAAATATTTTAAGGACTATCAGAGTATAGAAGACGTAAAAAAGGATTTTGAGTTTTTCGGAGCGATTGATAATATCCAGTTAGTGCCCTACAAAAAAGGAGACTTTCCGGAGGCACTGATGGAAATGAGCTATATAGGGACGAATCAATTGAAGTTTACGGTGACAGATCGGCGGATTCCTTCGGGCATCCGGATGAAGCCGAATATTCATATCTTTGGAGGACTTGCCAATCAACCGGGTAATACAATTATCGAGAGTCGCTTTGTAGCGTGTGATGCTGATCGTGCAATACGTAAATACTCTAATGATGCATGGGTAGCTGCTTATTTTGGTTTACATACCGAACAGTTGGAAGACTTTCAGGGATATAGTGCAGGATACAAATATTATACGTTCCAAGATGAACGTTCGTATGGAGCGTTTCAGACTAACGATCCATTATCCCGCCGTCCTACGGAAGGATTTTATAAACTTGGTGATATGTACAACCGGGATACTTACTTGCAGCCTTTTTTGGATCATGGAGAAAAAATCATTCTTCGCCAAGTGGATATGTACGTGAATGGTCGTTCGACTTTTGTGGCAGCTGATGATTCGCCTTATAAATATGATTTGGACGGAGACGGAGTATTGGAATCGTATGAATGTGAACTCGATCCTGCTACCGGTCTTCCGGTACATGAAGCCGACTATACAAAGTACAAAGGTTTTCAGGGAGATGTTTATCTCTCTTTTATAGAGATGGGAACTGATGAATATGAACCGTGGAATACCGGTGTTTCATTAGGTTCTGTATATACTACCGGAGGAATTCAGAAAACTTATAAGTATATTTACACCGGAGCCGGTGACTTTACAATTACCGCTGTTGCTACCAATGTAGGTGATAAAGATTATAAAGGAATAGATTATAGCGAGGAAAGAAGTAACTCTTTGGATGACTATAGTCATAAGAGAGCACTTAGCAGTGTGAAGGTTTCGGTAAAACCGTAGTATCCTTCGGTAGAATGTAAATCAGTAGTTGAGTGTCTGCCCGGTCGCGGTATCCATTAATAAGGGGTTTTGCATAATTCTTTTATGACCTGTGGAAGGCAGCAATACTCAACTACTGTAGATTACTTTATTAATATAAAGAATAGTGCCTATGAAACTTAAGTATTGTATTTTATCTCTACTCTTTTTTTATCTGAATATTTCTTCTATCCAGGCCGTAATACCACAGATGGAAGTCAGTCCGGATGAGAGAGGTGTGAGTTCGCTCGTTTTTCAAGGTGCGGGCAATGTTCGGAATTATGTAGACCACGGGAAATATCTGGGCGATTTGAGTCTGACTTATGAAGTTAGAGGGAAGAGTTATGCCGTTTCTTTGGCTGATATTACTCCTCTGGTCTTGTCGAATACTCCGGATAAGATACAGATATTCTGGCAGCTTCCTTCGGATGTGCGTCTTTACCAAACTTTTACTATTAAAGGAGAAGAAGTAGACTGGGAGATTGATTTTTTTAATCGCAGTCATCATCCGGTGAAGGTGACGGATATGTGGTTCGCTCTGCCTGTGGGCGCTTTGGATGAGTCTATTCAGGCACATCAGAACCTGAACCGTCATTTCTCTCTGAATGGAAATGCCTCCTTCTTTTATTGGACTCCGCTGACAGGGCAAGGTGATATTCTGCTGATGACTATGCATAAGGGAACTGCGATAGAATATGCTACACAAGATGGCAAGTACTATCTGCATTCAATGAATGCTGTAGATCGTACCAATGATAGCTGGAGATTACCGTCTACCTCAAAAAACGTACAGCCTTACGAGCATTACATGACAGGTTTCAACTTCACACTCACTGGAAATCATGAAGAGGTAAAAACGAAGATTTATGATAAACACGGAGTGGTTGTGAAAGTTGCTCCCGGTATGGTAGTAACTCCTGAGTTTGAGGTCTATTGTGCCTTGCAATCGAAACTGCCTGTTGCTGAATTAGTGGCAGAATATCCTGAGGAGATACAGATAACCAGTCTTGGACAAAAGGAAGGAGATAAATATATCTATAAGTTCCGTTTCTCCCGTTTGGGAGAAAACCTGATTACGGTTCATTATGGAGATGATTTGATATGCTTTCTCGATTTCTTTGTGACCGAGCCTTTGGAAACCCTGATAAAAAAACGGGCGCGTTTCATTGTGGACAAACAACAACATCGTGATTCCTCCAAATGGTATAATGGACTTTATAGTCTTTGGGATATGGAGAAATCTGAGTTACTTTCACCTGATCACTTGGGCGATTTGCGGGAGGAGTTTATGGTAGGCGGATCTGATGATCCGTCCAATAGTAAACCAGTCTATGTGAGTGAGAAGAATGTCATTTATCCTAATAAAGAAGAAATTGCTTCTTTGGAGTATTATGAAGAAAATTTTGTGTGGGGCAAGCTGCAACGTACGGATGAGGAATATCCCTATCCATATGGTATTTACGGCAGTGAAAACTGGTATCAGAACCGCAGCGGGAAATATGGCGGATATGAAGACGGGGGTTCCGGTAAGGGGCGTATGTGGCGAACTTTTGATTATACCACTCATTTTGCCATCTATTATAATCTCTACCGGATAGCAGAGGATAATCCTGAAATGGTATCTTATCTGGATGCTGATGGCTATCTGGAACGTGCTTATCGGACAGCGATGGCTTATTTTGAAGTACCCTATAATATTTTGATGGGTAAACAATGGGCTTTTCATGGTTGGACGGACTGGGCCTATAAACAAGGTAATTTTCATGAGCGATATCTGCTGGATATTATCAATGCCCTGCAACAGAAAGGTAGATTAAAAGATGCAGCCAAGTTGCGTCGTGAATGGGAGAAGAAGGTAACTTATATGGTTTACGAAGATCCCTGGCCTTTTGGATCCGAGATGTTTGTTGACCGTACAGCTTTTGAGTCCTCCTATTATGTGGCAGAGTATGCAAAGTTAAATCCCATTAAACCCGAAGAACAATTCTGGTATGATAAGAATCGGAAAAAATGGTACTCGTATACTTCGTTTGACACTTCGATGATTGATCGTTTCATGCAGAATCAGTTGGATGGAAACCTGGCGTTGAGAGGGTTGTTTGAACCAGGTTATGCTAATCTGGGTACAGCATGGAGTGGACAATATGTAAATCTGGATTATATGACCCAAATGGGCGGAGTGGCATTACTCGATTATGCTTACCGGTTTTCGGACCGGCCGGATAGGTATATTAATTATGGATATAATTCTTTGTTGGCTTCGTGGGCACTGATGAATACCGGGACTAAAAAGACAGATTTTGGCTATTGGTATCGGGGAGAACAAAATGACGGTGCTGTAGGCTGGGCTTTTTCACCCTATCAGAACTCACGTACCTATATGAATTATATCAAAGTGGGGCGTGCTCCCTGGCGGTTTGATGGTGAGATAGACCATGGGCTTACCGGAGGTATTCACGGTTCAGGAGTTTATCTGCTCGATGATCCTGATTTCGGATTAATCGGTTATGGAGGAAATGTCCGAATGGATAAAGATGGAACAGTGAGTATCATTCCTTTTGACGGAGTACGTCGTCAGGTCCGTATCATGACTCCTGTCCGTTTTTCGGTCGAGTTGATGCAAGACGGATTCCGGAAAGATTACCCGATCACTCTGAGAGGGACGGAAGAACTGAGTTTCTGCATGGAAAACCGTTCTGATAAACCTCATAACACAACTATCCGGGCTGAGGGAATGCCTGAAGGTAAATATACTGTCATGACCGATCACAAAATGATAACGACATTCAATATTGAGGCGGGTAATGCACATCATCCTTATTATATAGAGGTACCCGTTACGGACAAACATACCCAAGTGAAACTTTTAAAAACAAATTAGAATGAAAAATGTACTAACAGGGCTATTTCTGCTTATCCTTGCGACAGCTTGCTCGGAGGAGGAGCCGCAGACAATAACACCCGTTCCTTTTAATCAGGTAACTTTGACCGATGGGTTTTGGAAGAATAGGATGCAGACGGAAATCAATGTAACAGTACCGTTCTCTGTCGAACAAAGTGCCCCGGCAGTAGAGCGTTTCCGGCGTTGTGCCGCTTTCTTGGCAGGAGACTCTACCGCTCTTCCTGAAACTCATCGTTTTATAAGCTCTGATCTTTATAAGGTGATGGAAGGGGTGTCTTATTCATTGATGATTCAACCAAATAAGGAGTTGGAAGAGTTCATGGATCGAGTGGCAGACCTGATCACTGCTTCGCAGAAAGACGACGGATATTTATATATTTCACATATTTGTGGTAATCCCGATCCTCGTGAGATGGGTGAGAAGCCTTACTCATGGGTGGTTCATAGTCACGAGCTTTATAATGTGGGGCATCTGTACGAAGCCGCAGTAGCTTATTATCAAGCTACAGGTAAAGATAAACTACTGAACGTTGCTATCAAAAGTGCCAAGCATGTGAATAAAGTGTTCTTTGAAGGAGGTGATCCGAATTATAATGGGGGTAAACCTATTAACCAGGCTCCGGGACATGAAGAGATTGAACTGGCACTTTGTAAACTATACCGGGTGACTAATGATCCGCTATACCTCGATATGGCGAAGAAGTTTCTGGAGATCAGGGGAGTGACCTATCGTCCTGAGGGTGAAGGAGTGATGGCACCCACTTATGCACAGCAACACGCACCGGTGAAGGAGCAGACGGAAGCTGTGGGACATGCGGTCCGTGCGGCTTATTTGTACACGGCTATGGCGCAGGTGGATGCCTTGACCGGATTGAACGATTATACCAAGGCTCTCAATTCCATTTGGACAAATCTGGTGACGACCCGCATGCATATTACAGGTGGACTCGGGGCTGTAGAAGGAATGGAAGGTTTTGGAGCTCCCTACGAACTTCCTAACTTAACAGCCTATAATGAAACTTGTGCGGCAGTAGCAAATGTCTTCTTTAATTATGGCATGTATCTGGATAGTGGCGATGCTAAGTTTCTCGATATAGCGGAACTTTCACTTTTCAACAATTCGTTGGCAGGGATCAATCTGCATGGTGATCGTTTCTTCTATGTCAATCCTCTTGAAGCAGATGGAGTGAGACGTTTTAATCATGGGAATGGCGGACGTGCCAAATGGTTCGGGTGTGCCTGCTGTCCTCCTAATATTTCTCGTTTGATTCTGCAAGTGCCGGGTTATATGTATGCTTACAGTAAAGACAGAGTTTACCTGACCCTTTATGGTGGCAGTCAGACAACTATTCCTCTGGAAGGAACCCGTGTGAAACTGGAGCAAACTTCTGCTTATCCGTTTGATGGGAAAGTGCGCTTGATGGTACAACCTGAAAATGGAAGCAAATTCTCGGTTTGTATGCGTATTCCTACGTGGGCACGATCCGACGAATTTGTGCCGGGAGGACTTTATCCCTACAAGCAGCCCAAGCAGGCGGAAGTAGAATTGAGTGTCAACGGGCAGAAAACCGACTTCAAGATGGAGAAAGGATTTGCCGTTATCAAACGTGACTGGAAGCCCGGTGACGTAGTTGAACTTAACATACCGATGCCCGTACGTTTTGTTGATTGTATTCCCGAAGTCAGTGAAAATATAGGTAAAACTGCTGTAACTCGCGGACCATTGGTCTATTGTGCGGAAGAGGTAGATAATGCGGGACCTGTTCAGCGGCTCTATCTGGGGGATACGAACGAAGCACAGGCTAAGGTAGCAAACATCTCTTCCGGTGTGCTGCAAGGATTGGAGAGGATCACTTTGCCCGGAATGGAAAAGAAGGTCGGAGGAATCACTTCACGAGAGATTACGATGATTCCTTATTATGCTTGGTGTAATCGGGGAGATAACCGTACAATGCTGGTTTGGCTAAACGAAGAGGCTTCTACAGCCAGTATCGGTCAGCAGACCATGGCTTATCTGCGTAATGTAAAGGGAGTGAATGCTTCATCTGTTGCCGGAGGGAAGAATATCTCCGTGCGTGCACTTTGTGATGGAAAAGTATCTGAATCTTCTGCAGACAAGCTTACAGAACAGTGGGTGTCTGAGGGATCGGGTAAACAATGGGTGCAGGTAGACTTTAGAGAGCCATTCCTACTAAATTCACTTTCCGTGTATTGGCTGGATGATCAAGACAAAATAACTGTTCCGTCCGGTTGGTCGGTGGAATATAAGTCGGATGCCGGTTGGACTCCCCTTGAACTCTATGTGACGGACTCTTATCAGATGGGTACCGATCGGTTCAACGTAGTACATCCATCCGGTAGTCTTGAAGTGGAATCCGTTCGTATTCTTATAGAACCTCAGAAAGGAAAATCAATAGGTGTTTCAGAGATAAGGTTTGAGTAGGTTCTTTTTTATCAGCAGGAAAGAGAATGTTGTGCAGCAGAGGCAACATTCTCTTTCTCTATTTTTCTAGGGTGTATAAACAAAAAAAGGTTCATCTTGTTGACGAACCTTTTTTGCTCTTCCTCTTGGACTTGAACCAAGGACCCTCTGATTAACAGTCAGATG
>URWA01000011.1 GCA_900551445.1 uncultured Bacteroides sp.
TTATTGACAAACTTTTCAAAGAACTCATTTTATTTACTGCCAGAGCCGCTTAGGCTGGGCTAATTTTTAACGAACTATTGATTTATTAATAAATAATATTTCTTTCGTATAGTCCATTACTATATTTTTGCCGAAAACATAAAAACAAAAACCAAGAATTAATACTAAACAGAAGCATATAATCAAAAAATTATATTATTTACCCTTGTAACCTAAAAACAACCCAAAACAGAAACTTAACAACCTTATTGACCTTTACTATTTTTTATCTCAAGCTCTTTTCCACAAGGGCTTAATACCTAATTTAATAACCTTAATTTTACTGACATGCAACAAGGAAAAACGAACAAGTTTGGAAAAAAACTTGGACTGGCATTATGTATGCTACCTCTTTCCTCCTGGGCTGTGTCCAGTGCCACACTCGATGCAAGCCCCCTTCCAGCAGTTTCCTTTCATGAAACCAAAGACATCGAGGCTACTGCACAAAGTCCCAGAAAACGAACCATCACCGGTACCATTACCGATGCCTCGGACGGAACGCCTATCATCGGAGCCAACATTGTCCTGAAAGGGAAAAGCACCGGTGTCATTTCCGACCTGGATGGTAATTATTCTATCGAAGCTACCAGCAAAGACATTCTGGTGGTCAGCTTCATCGGTTACAAAACCCGCGAGATTTCCGTGGCCGACCTCGGTGTCATCAACGTGAAGCTGCGGTCGGACAATGAGATGCTGGACGAAGTCGTAGTAGTCGGTGCCGGTACGCAAAAAAAAGTCAGTGTCACCGGTTCTATCACCAGTGTAAAAGGTTCTTCCCTTGTCACTCCTACTTCTTCTTTGACCAATGCCCTCGCCGGTAAGCTGGCAGGTGTCATCGCCAAGACTTCCAGCGGTGCGCCGGGACAGGCCGCCGAATTCTATATCCGCGGTATCGGCACGTTCGGCGGAAGAGCCACTCCGCTGATTATGCTGGACGACGTGGAAATCTCGGCTGCCGACCTGAACAACATTCCGGCGGAAACCATTGAAAGTTTCTCTATCCTGAAAGACGCTTCGGCAACCGCCATCTACGGTGCCCGCGGTGCCAACGGTGTAATGTTGATTACCACCAAATCGGGACGGGAAAATGAACGCACACAGATTAACGTGACGGTGGAAAACGCGTTCAACGTCATGACCAATTTCCCGGACTTCGTGGACGGTGCCACCTGGATGGAAATGTACAACGAGGCACAGACCACCCGCAATCCGGGCGTAGCTCCCAAATATTCGCAAGAACAGATTGAAAACACCCGCCTGGGAACCAATCCCTACATGTATCCCAGCGTGAAATGGAACGACGTGATTTTCAAAGACATGGCCATGAGCCAGCGGGCCAACATCAACGTGCAGGGTGGTGGTTCCAGAGCCACTTACTACATGAGTATCCAGGCCAACCATGACTCCGGATTGCTGAATACCCGAAAAGTATATTCTTATAACAACAACATCAACAACTGGAGCTACAACTTCCAAAACAACATCAAATACAAGCTGACGTCTACTACGACCGTAGACTTGCGAATGAATGCGCAGATACGCAACAACCAGGGTCCCAACTATGATACATCCGATTTGTTCAAGATGGCCCTGACCACCAACCCGATCAACTTCCCTGTCACATTCCCGGCAGAGGAAGGCGACACGCATATCCGTTTCGGTAATGCCATCCTGAGCGGAACCAACCTGCGCACCAACCCGTATGCCTACATGCTCTCTTCTTACAAGCAGATGCAGGAAAATACCTTGAACACTTCCTTGAAAATCAGCCAGCAGCTTGATTTCATAACCAAGGGGCTGAGTGCCACGGCTTTGGTCAACTTCAAGAACTGGTCGTCCAACTGGTATAGCCGCAGCATCGAACCCTACTACTACCGCATTAAAGACGGAAGTTTCAATCCTTCTACGGGAGAATATACCTTGGAAAGACTGGGCACAAGCGGAACGGATTATATCTCACAGTCGGACATCACAAAAAACGGTGACAACACTTTCTTCCTGCAGTTTACCCTCGACTATCAGCGCCGTTTCGGCAAACACAGCGTAGGCGGTATGTTGCTCTACATGCAGCGTGAATACCGGAATGCCGTGCTGCCGAACCGCAACCAAGGTTTCTCCGGACGTTTCACCTACGACTTCGACCAGCGTTACCTGGCTGAAATCAACTTCGGTTACAACGGTACCGAGCGTCTGGCAAAAGGCGACCGCTTTGAATTCTTCCCGGCCATCTCTCTGGGATGGGTGGTTTCCAACGAGAAATTCTTCGCTCCCCTCAGCAAGGTCATATCGTCCTTGAAGCTGAGAGGTTCCTACGGTCTGGTAGGTAGCGACGAAACCGGTCCTCAAGGCTCACCTCACTTCTTGTACATCGACCAGGTAAATGTCATTGGCCAAAATCGCCCGGGAGCCACCTTTGGAGAAGACCTGAATGTCACCAAATACGGTCCTGTGGTCACTCAGTATGCCGTGCAAAACGCCGGATGGGAACGTGTGAAAAAACTGGACGTCGGTTTCGACATGGAACTGTTCCGCAGCTTGAGCCTGACCTTCGACTTCTTCTACGACAAGCGCTACAACATCCTGCTGCACCGCGAGGCATGGCCGCAGTCTCTGGGATATGACTCTGCCAAACCTTGGAGCAACAAAGGAAAGGTAGACAACTGGGGATATGAACTCAGCGTCAACTACCGCAAGCAGTTCAACAAAGACCTGGCCGTAGACTTCCAAGGAAACTTTACCTACACCCAGAATAAATACGTAGACTACGACGAACCGCTCTATCCTTATACTTGGCAGACCGTGACCGGCAAACCTTTGAGCCACCAGAAAGGTTACATCGCCGACGGACTGTTCCAAAGCCAGGAAGAGATTGACAACAGCCCGACACAAAACTTGGGAAGTAGCGTAATGGTAGGCGACGTGAAATACCGCGACGTAAACGGTGACGGCATCATCAACACAGAAGACCAAGTCATGATTTCAGAATACGGCAACATGCCGCGCATCCAGTATGGTCTGGGCATGAACATCGACTACAAAGGATTCAATTTCGGCGTATTCTTCAACGGTTCGGCCATGCGTACCCTCATGATCAGCGGTATCACTCCGTTCGGACAAGACGACTTCAACGTCATGCAGTTCATTGCGGATGATTACTGGACAGAAGCCAACCCGAACCCCCATGCGGCGTATCCGCGTCTGGGACTGACCGACGCACAGACGGCCAACAACACCCAGGCCAGCACCTACTGGATGAGAAACGGTAACTTTATCCGCTTCAAGACGCTGGAAATCGGATACCGTTTCAAGCATGCCCGCGTGTACTTCAGCGGAAACAACCTGTTCGTATTCAGTCCGTTCAAGTTGTGGGACCCGGAACTGGCATGGAACAGCTACCCCTTACAGAGAACGTTTAATATCGGATTACAGTTAACTTTCTAAAAAATCTAATTACGATGAAGACTTTTAAAAACATAGGAAAAATCGCCTTACTTTCACTGGCTTTATGTGGAGGAACCACTTCATGTAACTACCTCGACGTAGTACCACCCGAACAAGCCTCCCTACCAGATGCCACCAAAGACCCGGAAGCCACCCTGGGCTTTCTTTTCTCCTGCTACGGAGGAGTGAGAAATCCGTTTGATTATCAGACGGTGGAAGCCGGTGCCGACGAATACGTACTTCCTCCCCTGTGGAACACCGGTTCACAAAAAATCACCTGGGACTTGAACCTCCCGACCAATATCGCCGACGGATGGAGCTGGGGAACCAACTACCGCTTCATCGGACAGTGTCTGCTCTTCCTGCAGGAACTGCCTCATGCCAGAGGGGTGACGGACGAACAGAAAAGGGCCTGGGCAGCAGAAGCCAACTTCCTGCTGGCATACTACCACATGGCTACATTGATAGCCTACGGTCCTTGCCCTATTACCGACACCTATATCGACCAAGCTACCCCCGAATCAGAATACAGGGGACGTATGCACTTCGACTACGTGAAAGACTGGATTTGCCAGAAATTTGACGAAGTCTGCCAAGACGGACAGCTTCCTGCCACCCGCAGCGGGGATGAATGGGGAAGAGCCACCTCGGTCATGGCCAAGGCCCTGAAGGCCCGCCTGCTGGTATATGCCGCCTCTCCGCTATACAACGGCAGCTTCCCTTACAAGGACTGGGAAAACGTGAATTTCGAGACTCCGGGCTACGGCAAGGAGCTAATCAGCAAACAATACGACCCCAAGAAATGGGAAGCAGCCAAGACTGCCTGTCTGGAAGCCATTGCCGCTGCAGAAGCAGCCGGACACAAACTGTTCAGCCTGGACGATGCACGCACCTTGTACAAGCAAGCCAATCTGCCACTCCCGTTCGTTCCTTTCAAAAGCGAAAATGGCGGATCAGCCGAAAAGGACAAAGAGTTCATGGAACGCGTACAGCTGATGCGATACGTGGTTACCACTCGCTACAAAGAAGGTAACCGCGAAACCATCTGGGGACATGCCAACCAGGGAACCATGATTATCGGTTCTCTTCCGCACCGTGTCATCAAGAACAACCAGGGAACCTGGAAGGCCGGATATTCCGGAGTGTCACCTACCCTCAATACAGTGGAGCAATTCTACACAGAAAACGGAGTGCCCATCGAGAAAGACAAGGATTTCTATTCCGAAGCGGAATGGTTCCAGACTGCCGGCGTATCCGGACGTGAGGATATCATCAAGCTGAATGCCCGCCGTGAACCCCGTTTCTATGCCTGGATTGCATTCGACGGCGGCGACATGGGAAGCCGTGTCAATGGCGGACAGCCCTTGAAACTGGAAATGCGCAATTCGGAACTTCACGGTTACAATCCGTCCCTGTTCAACCGCGACAACTGTGTGACCGGCTACCTGTCTCAAAAGTTCATTGAACCGACCTTCGCCTGGACTGCCAGTGCCGAAGAAAAACAGGACAAGCCGAGACCAATGATCCGTATGGCCGAATTGTACCTGAATCTGGCCGAATGTTATGCGGCGCTCGGTGAAACCCCTAAAGCACTGGAACAGCTGAACATTATCCGTCAGCGTGCCGGAATCAGAAACCTCGAAACCCAAGACGTCACCGACGATATGCCTATCATGAAATGGGTGCAGAATGAACGATTCGTCGAACTGTGGGGAGAAGGTCACCGCTACTATGACCTCCGCCGCTGGATGATTGCCCCAGAATACATGGGTGCCGGCGTACGCAAGGGACTCAATGCCATGAGCAAGCTCGACCCGACCTTTGAGGAATTCAACACGCCGGTAGCTGTCAGCCAGGATTTCAAATGGACGAACCGCATGTATTTCCTTCCTGTTTTTGAAAATGAAGTCTACAAGAACCCACAACTTATTCAGGCACCAGGCTATTAAAAAGTATTTGATATGAAACTACATAATCTATTTGGGGCAATCTGTGTCTTAGGAGGCACATTGGCCCTATCCAGCTGCGAAAAATATGACGAACTGTTCCCTGCGCAATACCATTGCGTATTGAACATCAAGGATGCAGGCATCCGTAACACAGAATTATATACTACCGAGGCAGAAGGAACCATTCCGGTTTCCATCATGAAAACCGGAAGCAAAGGGGATGTACCCGCCAACGGAACACTTGTCCCGATGGCAGAAGAAGCTTTCCAGGCCTATTGCACCAACAACGCACTGAAATATGCTTATCTGCCTGCAGAATATTATTCACTTCCCAATGAGGAACTGCAATTTTCCGCACAGGAACGCTACAAAATAATAAACGTTGTGCTGAAAACAAGAGAAATCTCGAAACTGCAGGAGAGCAATCACGGACAGAAATATGCCTTGCCCTTGCTGCTCCACGGAAACGGAGCTTCCGTACACGACAGCCTGCTCATCATTGCCCCCGACATCAAGGCTCCCTCACTCGAACTGACCAGTGCCGGATTCGTAAGTGCCGTCCAGTTCACTTCCAAGGGAGAAGCCAAACAGACCCATACGGTGGAACTGGCCCTGCCCACTCCAAACGCTTGGGGATTGAAATGCAGCGTCACTTGCAACGATGAAGCGATAGAGGCTTTCCAGAAATACAATGCTCAGAACGGCAACCGTTACCAGCAACTTCCGGAAAACGCATACACCCTGCCCGACAATGGCGTGGTAACTTTTGCCGAAGCGGCCACTACCGCCACCATGGAAGTCACTTTCAACCGGGATGCCATGCAAATGGGAGAATATATCCTTCCTCTTACCATTTCCAATCCTAACGTGGAAGGCATGGAAATCAAAGCCTCTCAGAAAACCGTCCTGTTGGGAGTTTCTTACTCTCCAGACAAGCTGGTGCTGAAGGCAGACCAGTTTAAGACCAACTCCATTGCCGACGGCGACGGAACAGGACTTACCGGTCTGATTGACGGACTCGGAGCCGGCCTGCATTTTCACTCCAACTGGAGTGCTCCGGTACAAGATGCCAACTACGGCAACTACATCGATGTGACACTGACCGCCCCCATCCAATCCATCAAGCTAGACTACTGGACCCGCTTTGAAAACGGAAATGCGGCCCCGACCCACATCAAGCTGTTTACCAGCGTAGACGGTAATGACTGGACTGAACTGGGAGAGATTAAAAGCGGACTTCCTACAGGTGCAAACCAGCAGTATTCCTCTCCTATCTATCGTGCGGCCAACCCATTCTCTCATTTCCGTTTCGCCGTGCTGACAAGTACCGCAGGCTCCATGACCAGTGGAGGAGGCTCTTGGTTCAACCTGGGAGAGCTCACACTGTACGGTAATTAATTCTTTACACATTCACTCAAAGAAAGAGGAAGGAGAACCACCCTATACTCCTTCCTCTTTTAACTACCCCAAACCTAATCACCATGAAAAAGAAATTATTTTTTGCGTCTTTCACGATGCTACTCCTCCTGATACTTTCTTCCTCGGGATGTAAAGAGAAAGAGAATCTCAAAGACCGTATCTTTTCCATCGAGGAGGCAGACATGAACCAGGAATTCGGAAGTGCTCCGGAAAATAAAATCATCCTTATCAAAACCAACCTGTCACTGAACGACTGGAAAGCCGAAAGTGAAGCCAACTGGCTTTTCCTGTCTACCCAAGAAGATGCTTCGCAGGGAACAAGCCTCAAAATTTCCGCTACGGCCAACACCTCTGGGGAGCGTAGAACAGCGGTGGTCAAGCTTCTGTCTCCCGTACAGAACTATATCCTCAACGTGACCCAATATGGCTCGTCCGACATCGTCCTCAGCGAAGACATCAAAGTGCAGCCTTCTGGAGGAAAAGCCAGTGAATGTCAGCCCGGACAAGACATTGAAAATACATGGGACGGCAAGTTTTCTGCCGACGGTGCCAATCCTTATCATTCGCCATGGGGAAAATCGGCCAACTTCCCGGTCACGCTGGAATATTATTTCCAAGGGGGTGCCGACATAGACTACCTTATTTATTATACCCGTTCCGGAAACGGAAACTTCGGGGAATTTGACCTGCTGCTTGCAACCGACGAGGGGCACTCGGACTGGAAGAAATATGGTTCCTACAATTTCCGCATGCAGAATGCACCTTCCAAAATCACCTTCAAGACAACCCAGAAGGTGACAGGCATCAAATTCGAAGTCAAGTCGGGTGCCGGCAATTTTGTGAGCTGCGACGAAATGGTGTTCTACCGATACAACCAGGAGAACACGCTGGAAAAAACACTGCTCACCGTATTCGACGACATCACTTGCAGCACCTTGAAGGAAGGAGTGACCGACGAACAAATCAATGCCCTCCCCGACTATTTTGTCCGACTGGCCAAAGCTCTCCAAAGCAACACCTACGATGCGCATGAAAAAGAATTCCGCATCCGTGAATATGCCCCTTACAGCATACCGGAAGAATGGGCAGCCAAACTGATGACCAAGAAATACAGTAACCTGGACAATCCTACCGGCATCTCAGTGCAGCAAGGCGATGAAATTATCGTACTGGTGGGCGACACCCACGGCCAACAGATATCCTTGCAAAGTATCTGGGAAAGCGGACAGGAATACAAACAGACCAACATGAGCGGGGAAGTCTATTTCCTGTCACCGGGTGTCAACAAACTGACCATGCGCAAGGAGGGACAGCTTTTCGTCATGTACAACACCGACCTGACCTCGCCCGATGCCCAGCCCATCAAGATTCATATCCCGATGGGAAGCGGAAAGGTGACCGGCTTCTTCGACCTGAAAGAACACAAGACCGACGAAAAGTATGCCGAACTCTTGAAGAAAGCCACCCACAAATATTTCTGTGTACGAGGCGAACGCATCATGTTCTATTTCCACACTTCCAAGATGCAGGAGTTCGTCCCCAACCAGATACTGTCGGCCATCAACCTGTGGGATGACATCATCGGCTGGGAACAGGAACTGATGGGCATCGAGGATGTACGCCCGTCGCAGGTGAACAACCACCTCTTTGCCATCTCGCCGGAAGGAAGTTACATGTGGGCCTCCGACTATTGCATCGGCTTCGTCTACACTTACCTGAAGAATATCCTGCTGAAAGAGAACGTCATGGCTGCCAAAGACAACGCCTGGGGACCGGCCCACGAGATAGGACACATCCATCAGGCCGCCATCAACTGGCCCGGCAGCACGGAATCGTCCAACAACCTGTTCTCCAACTACATCCTGTACAAACTGGGAAAATACTGCTCCAGAGGCAGTGAACTGAACGACCTGGCTGATTCCCGCTTTGTCTATAAGAAAGCATGGTATAACATGGGAGATGCCACGCATCAGGGAGAAGACACGGAGATACACATGCGCATGAACTGGCAGTTGTGGAACTACTACCACCGCTGCGGACACAATCCTAAATTCTGGCAGACCTTGTTCAAACTGTTGCGTGAAGACCGGATTACAGAAAGTGACCCCGGTGCCGCCCAGCTCAAGTTTGCCATGAAAGCCAGTGAGGCGGCAAAGGAAGACCTGACCGACTTCTTCGACTTGTGGGGTTTCTTTATCCCGGGAGAAGATACCATTGACCAGTATGGTACCTGGAAATATAAAGTGACAGCCGAAATGATCAAAGAAGCCAAGGACTTCATGAAGAAATTCCCGAAACCCAAACATGCCTTCCAGTACATTGAAGACCGCAAGGCCGGGGATACCGGACTGGACACCAAACCTTCGGACACCGGATATTATACCCAGTTTGAAGGGGAAGTGAAACCCATCAATCCGAATATAGCCTACACCGTTTCCGGAAGAAAATATACCGTAGAAAACGGAGAAAATGCAGTGGCCTTTGAACTGCGGAAAAACAGTGCCGAAGGAGAGCTGGTTTATTTCTTCAACATGTTCAGCTACGACATTCCGACGGGTGTGGACCTGACCAATGCCCAGCTCTATGCCGTACAGGCCGACGGAAAGCGAATTGAAATCCACAAGAAATAAGTATTTCTTCTCATACAGAAACAGAAAGGGGTACCGGCACACACGCCGATACCCCTTCTTCCTATCATGTAGTTTTCAAAATCTCCGTCACTTGTTCAGCTTCCAGGTGAATCCGTCTTTGGTATCCTTCACCTCAAAGCCCAGTGCAGCCAGGTTGTCGCGAATCTTGTCGCTGGTAGCCCAGTCTTTGTTGGCCTTGGCCTGCATACGCTGTTCCAACAGCATGTCGACCACTTTTCCGTAGGCTTCTTCACGGGCCGCATTGTTTTCTGCTTCCGCCTTCAAGCCCAGAATGTCGAACACGAACAGATGGAACACGCTCTTCAGTTCTTCCAGGTCTTCTGCACTGATGGTCGCCTTCTTGTCAATCACCGTATTAATCATGCGAGTGGCATCAAACAGGTGTGAAATGACAATCGGCGTATTCAAGTCGTCGTTCATGGCTTCGTAGCACTTCTCGCGCAAGCCCTGCGGCTCGATGCCCGAAGTGGTCTTCGACGGGGTGATGCGTTCCAGGTTCTTCACACCTTCCAGCAGACGTTCCAATCCCTTTTCAGCTGCCTGCAATGCTTCGTTGCTGAAGTCCACCGTACTGCGGTAATGTGCCTGCAGGATGAAGAAACGGATGGTCATCGGCGTATAAGCCTGTGTCAGCAGCTTGTTGGAACCGGTAAAGAACTCATCCAAAGTGATGAAGTTACCCAACGATTTCCCCATCTTCTGTCCGTTGATGGTAATCATGTTGTTGTGCATCCAGTAGCGTACCATCTGATGACCTTCAGAAGCAACTGCCTGTGCAATCTCACATTCATGGTGCGGGAAAATCAAGTCCATTCCTCCTCCGTGAATGTCGAAAGTCTCACCCAAGTACTTCCGTCCCATGGCCGTACATTCACAGTGCCAGCCCGGGAAACCGTTGCTCCAAGGTGAAGGCCAGCGCATGATGTGTTCCGGCTGTGCACACTTCCACAAGGCAAAATCGGCCGGATTGTGTTTCTCGTCCTGTCCGTCGAGTTCACGGGTGGTGTTGAGCACATCATCCAAATTACGGCCAGACAATACACCGTAATGATGGTCTTTGTTGTACTTGGCCACGTCGAAATACACCGAGCCCTTGCTTTCGTATGCATATCCGTTTTTCAGGATTTCTTCTACCAGCTGAATCTGTTCGATGATGTGCCCGGACGCATGCGGCTCGATGCTGGGCGGCAGCACGTTCAAGGCTTCCATGGATTTGTGGTAGCGCAACAGATAATACTGCACCACTTCCATCGGTTCCAGCTGTTCCAGACGGGCCTTCTTGGCAATCTTGTCTTCTCCGTCGTCGGCATCGTGTTCCAGATGGCCCACATCGGTAATGTTACGCACGTAGCGCACCTTGTAGCCCAGATGCTTCAGGTAGCGGAACAGGATGTCAAACGTAATGGCGGGACGCGCATGTCCCAGATGGGCATCCCCGTAAACGGTAGGCCCACACACATACATGCCCACATGAGGAGCATGCAAAGGCACGAAAAGTTCCTTCTTGCGGGTCAGTGTATTGTAAATGAAAAGCTTGTTATTCTCCATAATTCAAAAGAGTTAGGTTGCAAAGTTATAAATTAAAAAGAGAAAAGCGTGATTTCGGCCAAAAAATCACGCTTTTCTCTTTGCAATCTTCTTTTGTTATTTCGTCAGGACAATACCACCTTCCGGCTGAATCACGACTTTCACTTCGACCGGATTCTTGATTTTCAGTTCCTCCAGCTGCGGCTGCCGCTTCTTGTCGTCCAGGTAATAAGACACGGTCTCACCTTTTTGCCACATCGGCAGGTTCAGCGTCAGCTTCAGCGGTTCTTTCTGCGCATTCACTCCCACCACGTACCAGCGGTCACCGTGACGACGGGCCAGTACGCAATATTTACCGGGATAACCGTCCAGGAACATCGTTTCATCCCAAGTGGTCGGCACCTGCTTCATGAAGTCGATGGCCAAGGCCGGCGCATCGGTCAGGTTGTTCGGAGCCAGGGCAAAGTTCTGAATCGGGTTCTGATACAGTACCGCCGTAGCCAGCTGGAACACATCGGTGGTCTTGCGGATGCTTCCTCCATCGTTCGTCCGGTTGTAACGCTTGTTCAGCAAGGTACCGCCAAACTCCATACAGCCGATGGTGTTACGGATAAACGGATGCAGGCAGGCATTGTAGGCCTCCATGTCATCAAAGTGCTGGTTGAAGATCAGGTTCTCCGAAGCCAGTACTGCCTCGCTGCCCACATAGTTGGGATACATCCGTTCCCATCCGCGCGGAATGGTACAGCCATGGAAGATAATCATCAGTCCGTATTCGTTGGCATCGGTCAGGATGTCTTCGTACAAGCCCATCATCTGCTGCTTGTCACTGCCGAAGAAGTCCACCTTCAGTCCCTTCACACCGCATTTCTGCAACCATTTCATTTCTTTCTTGCGGGCCACGGAGTTGCTCATGCACTGCTTGGCATCCTGCGGCGCGTCGTTCCAGTAGCCGTTGGAGTTGTACCACACAAACACGTCCACCTTCTTCTGGTGCGCATACTGGAAAAGTTTCTCCATCTTGTCGCGGCCGATGTTTTTCTCCCAACCGCCGTCAATCAAGGTATATTCATAGCCCATCTCACTGGCCAAGTCGATGAAACGCACCTGGTCATCGTAGTTGATGCTCGGGTCCTGCCACATAATCCAGCTCCAGGTAGAACGTCCGAACTTATAGTCCTGTGAAGGTTCATAAAGTGGATCCACCACATCAAACGGCACCGTGGTTTCCACAATCGGCTTCAGTCCGTTGCCCACCGTAATGGTACGCCAGGGAGTCACACCCGGCAGGGCCAGTCCCGGAGTGGAAGAACCCAGTCCGTTCATCTCGCCCGGGTTCGGGAAGGCAATGCTATACAGTCCGTCCTTCGTGGCATCGCTCAGGTGAGACGCACAATACAAGCTGCGCACGCCGGTTTCCGAAACCAGTGCCCAGTTGTCGCCCACATGGAAAAGGGCCGGGAAGGTATAGCCTTCACCGTATTTAGACGGCGTGGCCACCGGCTCATCGGGTACATATTCCTCTTCATAGCTCGGTTTGGTACGCATCCAGCCAATCATCGGGTCGCTCTGCGGGGAAAGAAAAGTGGTAGTGGAAGAAGGGAAATCAAATCCGGTGGCTTCCTTTTCTACCACCATGCAGGCGGTTTCGCCATACTGGGGCATCTCGTAGCGGAACGCGATGTCGTTGTTGCTCAGCTGGAACACGATAGCCACTTTCTTCTTATCCGCATTTTCAAGGTTCACGGTCAGCTTGTTTGCTGCATAGTGCACCGTAGAGCGTTTGATACGGGTCTGCGTATAAGTCTTGTCCACTTTGTCTGCCTGCTGGTCTACAAACGTCATCTGCCGACTGAAGTCGCCGATATTGGACACGAAGCCCAATGGGGAATTCTCCAAAACGGTCTTGCCGTCGTAAGTCACTGAATAAACAGGTTTACCGTCCTGCAACTGAAAATCAAGCTTCAAACGGGTATCCGGTCCGGTGACCGACGCCTGCTGCGCCAGTGCCTGCGAAGCCAATAATGCCAATGTGTAAAAGAGTCCTTGTTTTTTCATAAGTGTTTTCCAGATAGTTATTAATCAGGACAAAAATAGGAATTAAGTGTGAAACTTACAATATTTTTCTCTATATTTGCGCGGTAGACACTTTATAATTATAAAACCATGAATAAACACTTAACCTTTCTCTCTGCGCTTGCCCTCAGCGCGGGTCTCAGCCTGCAGGCACAAAACACCAACCAAATGGTAATTCAGGCCAACAAAATTGGTGCGGAAATACAACCGACCATGTACGGGCATTTCTTCGAAGATATTAATTATGGAGCGGACGGAGGACTTTATGCAGAACTCATCAAGAACCGTTCATTCGAATTCCCACAACACCTGATGGGATGGGATATTTTCGGCAACGTCACCCTCCAGGACGACGGACCGTTTGAAAAGAACCCACATTACGTGCGTCTGGGAGCTCCCAGCCATGCACACAAACGTACCGGCATTGAAAACGAAGGTTTCTTCGGCATCGGTATCAAGGCCAACGAGAAATACCGCTTCAGCGTATGGGCCAGAGGGGAAAACCAGAAAATACGGGTGGAACTGATTGACAATGCCTCCATGGGGGAATCACAGGTCATCACCTCACAAGATGTAAAGATTAATTCCAAAGACTGGAAAAAATATGAAGTCATCCTGACACCTGCCCAGACACAAGCCAAAGCGCATTTGAGAATCTTCCTCGCTTCGCCGGGCACCGTCGATCTGGAACATGTGTCCTTGTTCCCGGTAGATACCTGGAAAGGACGTGAAAACGGACTGCGGAAAGACCTCGCACAGGCATTGGCCGATACCAAACCGGGCATCTTCCGTTTCCCGGGAGGATGTATCGTGGAAGGAACGGAAATCAGCGACCGCTACAACTGGAAGAACTCTGTAGGGCCGGTAGAAAACCGCCCGCTCAACAGCAACCGTTGGGAATATACCTTCCCCTACCGTTTCTTCCCGGATTATTTCCAGAGCTACGGCATGGGATTCTACGAACTGTTCCTGCTGGCTGAAGACATGGGTGCCGAACCGCTTCCGGTATTGAACTGCGGACTGGCCTGCCAGTACCAGAATGACGACCCGAAAGCGCACGTGCCCGTAGACCAACTGGATAGCTATATTCAGGATGCACTCGACCTGATTGAATTTGCCAACGGAGACACTACTACTACCTGGGGAAAACTTCGTGCCGACATGGGCCATCCGGCTCCGTTCAACCTGAAATTCATGGCTATCGGAAACGAACAGTGGGGACCGGAATATCCGGCACGCCTGAAACCGTTCGTGGAAGCCATCCGCAAGTCCCATCCGGAAATCAAGATTATCGGTTCCTCTGGTCCACAGTCTGAAGGAAAGGATTTCGACTACCTGTGGCCGGAAATGAAAAAGCTGAAAGTCGATCTGGTAGACGAACACTTCTACCGTCCGGAAGACTGGTTCCTGAAGTCAGGCAACCGTTACGACAACTACGACCGGAAAGGTCCGAAAGTGTTCGCCGGAGAATATGCCTGCCACGGAAAAGGCAAGAAATGGAACCACTTCCATGCTTCTCTGCTCGAAGCGGCCTTCCTGACCGGAGTAGAAAGAAATGCCGACGTGGTACACATGGCGACTTATGCTCCGCTCTTGGCTCATGTGGAAGGATGGCAGTGGCGTCCGGACTTAATCTGGTTCGACAACCTGCGCTCCGTACGTACTTGCAGCTGGTATGTACAGTCTCTTTACGGCCACAACAAAGGTACCAACGTAGTGCCTCTGACCATGGACAAGAAACCGGTCAGCGGACAAGAGGGGCAGAACGGACTCTTTGCCAGCGCTGTTTGGGATGAACCTACACAGACTTACATCGTAAAAGTGGCCAACACTTCCGAAAAGGCACAGCCTCTCACACTGGAATTCAAGGGACTGAAGAAATCTGTCACGCTGGGCGACGGAAAATGTATTACCCTGCACACAGAAAATCCGGATGCAGAGAACACCCTCGACAACCCGAACCTGATTACGCCACAGGAGAGTGCCGTATCCATCGAAGGAAATACACTCAATACCGAAATAGGTGCCATGACATTTGCTGTCTACAAATTCAAGAAAGAAAGCAAATAAGTCATTCAGCAAATTACCAGAAAGGTGCGCCCGGATTGCCCGGACGCACCTTTTTTTTCGCTTTAATAATACATGCACAACCTATATCCTAAATACAATAAACAAGTACATGCCACCAGTACCATGGTCAGTGTCACCTTCAGGGCTTTCTGACGCTCCTTCAAACTTAGTTCCATAGTAACTTCCTCCAATTGTTCTGTAACAAATATCGGGAAAATATATTACAAAATCATGTAGATGAAGTAACTTTTGCGTGAAAATGTTTTTCAAATTCCATCACAGCCGTTTTTCTTAATAAATCCTTCAAATAAGCGGGATTTTTCAAATTATGTTATAAAACACATCTTTTAGATTCATTTCTTTGCAGATTTCCGGAAAGTCCTTACCTTTGCAACGTGTTTTTCATAGTATTAGATTTAAGGTTAACAAAAGGTTGGAGTTCAGCGGAACTCCTTTTTTTATGTCCATACGTGAACACAAAAAAATTCCGGGCCTGAGCATTCTCTTGCTCAAGCCCGGAATTTTCAGTTTCCGTGACTAGCGATTTTTACATCGGCACGAGGGTGAATCCCCAACGGTATTCCTTATTGGCCGGAATCAGGTACTGCGGGTCTGGAATAGAACCCCAACTGTCGAAACCGCCCACACCCATCTGGCGCATGTCCAGGCAGACTTCCACGAAATCACGCGGAGTGATGTCGTTGATGTGGGTCTGACGCGGCTTGATGTCTTTCGCCGTACGGATATCGTGTTTCAGCTCTTCCGCATCCCGGTTGTTCCACTGGTAATCGCGGTTCGTAGTTTCCTCGCCGTCAAAGTCTTCCACGGAATTGCGGAGGGAATTGAATTCCATCGTTTCGTCGGCATACACAGCCAGTCCCTTGCCGTTTTTCTGTTTCAAGGTCAGCCAACGGGTATCGGTATGATGTCCGTTTTCCTGCGGACGGATATAAGGATAATACATCTGTTCCGCCGTACTCCGGTATTCACCCACCAGTGTACCGTTGTTGCGGTCACAGTAGTTTTCTTCCGGTCCACGTCCGAAATAAGTCACCTGCTCCATATCGGCCGGCAAACGGAAACGTACCCCGATACGCGGTACCACCAGTTTGGAACTTTCCTTGCGGCGTGCTTCATTGCCCGGTGTAAAGGTAGCCATCAGCGTCGCTTCCGAAGCCTCGGTCTGAGCCGCCTGCATTTCGGTAGAAGTAAAGGTATAATCAGCTTTCACCACTCCCGACGGATGGATGCGGTAAGTCGCAATGTAGAGATTGCCCGCAGCCAGCAGGTAGCTCACTTTCAATACGGCATCTTTTCCGTCCAGGGCGAGTGAGGCATCCACTACGTTGAAGTTCTTGCTCGACTGTTTCCAGATTTGCAGACGTTTCGGCATCTGGCTTCCGTAGTCGTTGTCGTTCGGTCCACGCCAGAAATTAGGCTGCAAACCGAATCCGTCGTGGAAATATTCAGTACCTTTTACCTTATACGAAGTCACCAGCCCGGTTGATTTGTCGAACACAAACGATACACGTGACGACTGTACTGTCAGCAGGTTGCCGTTTTCACTGCACTGCAAAGCCGGACCTTGCACCGCAAACGAACGGTCGAGTGCCTCTACCGGCAAACGGAACTGTTCATGCGCAATTTCATAGCCGACCGGAATCAGCGGTTCCGGTTCCAGCGTAGTCACTGAGAAGTTCACGAAATATTCCGTACCTGCCTTGGCCTTCAATCCCCCGACGTTTACCGTCAGCTCTTTCTTGGCCTGAGGAGCCACATCCAACGATACTTTTCCACGACGTACCACCTTGTTGTTTTCTTTCACCTCATACGCAATCTGATATTTCTTCAGGTTGGTGAAATAGAAACGGTTGAGCACATTGAATTTTCCATTCGCCAGGTCGGTAGCCTCAAAAGCCACATTCTGGTGCGCATATTTCACTTCACTCATCGCCGGATGAGGATTGCGGTCCGGATTCACGATACCGTTACAGCAGAAGTTACCATCGCTCGGCATGTTGGTACCGAAGTCACCTCCGTAAGCCCAATAGTCTCTTCCGTTCTCATCCTTTACCAAGATACCCTGGTCTACCCAGTCCCAGATATAACCACCCTGCAGGTTCGGATAGCTGTAAATCGCTTTCCACTGGTCCCACAAGCCTCCGGTAGAGTTACCCATGGCATGCGCATATTCCGACGGCACCACCGGACGGTCACTGCCCTGACGGCCGATACTTTCCAGCCAAGATGCACTAGGATATTGAGGTACATACATATCTGAGTTCCATTCCCACTGCGCACGTTCGTAGTTCACCGGACGGTCCATCAGTCCCTTGTCAGCCTGTTTCACCCACAAGTAAGCCTCATAGAAGTTATATCCGTTACCGGCTTCATTACCCAATGACCAGAACGTCACAGAAGGATAGTTCTTGTTGCGTTCAAACATATTCTGTACACGATACAAATGCGGTTTCAGCCATTCCGGATTGTTTCCCAACGTACCACCCTTGCTCAGGCTGTAATACATACCGTGGCTCTCGATGTTGGCCTCATCGTAAATGTACAGACCGTATTCATCGCACAGTTCATAGAAACGGCGGTCCTGCGGATAATGGCACAGACGCACTGTGTTGATATTGTTGCGCTTCATCAGTTCCAGGTCCTTGCGCATCAGTTCCTCGCTCACGTAATGACCCGTCAGCGGGTTGTGCTCGTGCATGTTCACCCCTTTCAGCTTCAACGGCTGTCCGTTGATGAACAACACGTGGTAATTCTTGCCATTGGCTCCCTTCTGGTCGATTTCCTTGATTTCGATGCGGCGGAAACCTACGTGATACGGAATAACCTCGGTCACCTTGCCGTTTTCCTTCACCGTCATCAACAGTTTATACAGGTTCGGAGTTTCTGAGGTCCAAGTCTGTACTTCCGGCAGTTCCTTGCTGAAAGACACTGTGCCTTCTTTTCCCGGCAACACCTCAGAAGCCTGCTCGCCACTGGCCACCACCTTGCCCTTGCTGTCCAGCAGTTCATAGCTTACACTCAGCCCGGCCGTCTGTGTGCGATGGTTCTTCAGTTCCATGTCCAGACGGAAGATACCGTTGGTATAAGAATCATCCAAAGTAGACGTGATGCGGAAATCCTGTACCGAAGCCTTCGGCTGTGAATAAAGGAACACATCGCGTTCGATACCGCTGATACGCCAGAAGTCCTGACATTCCAGATATGAACCCGTGCTCCAACGGAGAATCTTCAAGGTCAGCACATTGTTCCCGTCCTTCAGGTAGTCGTTGATTAAATATTCTGCCGGATTCTTGGAATCCTCGTTATAGCCCACCTCTTTGCCGTTCAGGTACACATAACAGCCCGATTTGGCCCCGGCAATGTGCAGATAAATATCGCGTCCTTTCCATTCAGAAGGTACCGTAATGTCGCGGCGGTACACACCTACCGGATTTTTCTCCGGCAACAACGGAGGCTGCGGATTACGCGGCTGAAACTCATAACCATGGTTGGTATAAATGGCTGTACCGAAGCCCTGCACTTCCCAGTTACCCGGCACCTTGATGTCGTGCCATCCATCGGTACTGGTCTCCGGCGAAGTGATATCGGCCGGAAGATTCAAGTAGGAATCCGTGTAATAAAATTTCCACGTTCCGTTCAACAGCTCATAATAAGGGCTGTTTTCATACTTTCCGGTCAAAGCCTGTGCTTTGTCCGCATAGGTCATAAACGCCGATCTCGGTGCTTCCCGGTTGACTGATACAGTCTGAATATCTTTCCAATAAGGTAAAGATGCATTTTCTGCATACGCCTGCTGAGGAGTTCCACTGATTGTCAGTGCTCCCGTCAGCGTACAGCAAAAAGTCTTCATTGCAAGAGTGAGGTTTCTTTTCATCTGTCCTTTTTAAGGTTAATAATTTTCTGGTCGCAAGTTAGGAAGAATATTTTATATTCATCCTAAATTTCCTCATAAATTTTATTTTCCTTACAAAAGGAAATTTTATGAGAAACGGATATATCAAAAATGTCCGCCATCGAAATCAATTCAATGACGGACATCTCTATCTATTACCAGCTTAATCCATCAATACCATACCACCGGCTTATCGCCCATCAGGAAGGTCAGCTCACCTCCCTTCATGATATCGGCATATCCTATCCAGAATTTTTTGTACTCTTTTCCGTTCAGAAGCACACCCTGTATGTAATTGTTCTGCTGGCCCTGATCGTCCCGCTTGATGACAAACTTGCCGCCCGGTACCGCAATTTCGACCTTCTCGAAGTTCGGATAACCAAAGACAAACTTACCTCCGGCAGGTTCCACCTGATAGAAACCGAAAGAAGAAAGCACATACCACGCCGACATCTGACCCACGTCTTCGTTGCCCGACAATCCGTCCGGCTGGTCGGTGTACATGGTATGCAGAATTTCTTTCACCCGCTCGGCGGTCTTCCATGGCTGTCCTACCATTGTATATAAATAGGTGATGTGGTGGCTCGGTTCGTTGCCATGTGCATACTGCCCAATCAGACCGCTAATATCCGGAGAAGATGCTTCTCCCATGTCACCTTCCGCGAGGAACAGAGAATCCAGTTTGTGGACAAAAGCCTCCTTACTGCCGAAGCATTCCACCAGTCCCTCTACATCCTGCGGCATCAGCCAAGTGTACTGCCAGGCATTTCCTTCGCAATAGTCATCGTCTCTGTGCGCCGATGCATACGGACTGAAAGGCGTACGCCAGGAACCATCGCTCAACTTGCCTCTCATGAAGCCGGTAGAAGCATCAAAATATTTCTTATACGACTTGCTGCGCTCCAGGAAGTAGGCATAATCCTCCTGCTTGCCCAAACGGCGGGCAGCCTGCGCCACCGCCCAGTCGGCAATGGCATATTCCATATCGTAAGCAATGGCTTCCGTCATCTTGTCGGCCGGAATGAATCCGTACTGGATTCGATATTCCATACCACGTTCCGGCAGCATGGACGATTCCTTCAACGCCTTGAACGCCAGTTCCGAATCAAATCCCTTGATGTCCTTCAGAATGGCATCTGCCACTACCGGCACTCCCGGATTGCCCACCATACAGTTGGTCTCGCAACCCATCAGGTGCCATACCGGCAACTTGCCCTGCTGCTCATAAATATGCAGCATCGTGTTGATGATGTCGCTCATCCGTTCCGGCTGGAGAATAGTCATCAAAGGCTGTGCAGCCCGATAAGTATCCCAAAGAGAGAAAGTGGTGTAATTCTTGAAACCCTTTCCGTGGTGTATTTGCTTGTCGGCTCCATAATAATCGCCGTTCACGTCACAAAATTCTGAGGGAGCAAACAGGGTGTGATACAGGCTGGTATAGAAAATCTTCTTGGACACTGTATCCTGTGTGGAGACCTTGACCTTGTTCAGCTCCTTGTTCCAGGCAGCCTTGGCATCGGCCACAGTCTGCTCAAAATCCCAGCCACTAAGCTCCGTCTGCATGTTCAACTGGGCCCCCTCTTCGGATGTAGGCGAAAGGGCCACCTTCATGTAAATCGGTGCCGGATTTCCTGCCGGGAAATTCACCCGGGCAAACAGCTGGGCTCCCTGGCCCATATTGCCTTCCTTGACTGAATCATTGACAATGAAAGCTACACTGTCGAACTTCCGCGAGAACTCGGCCCGGAAGAAAATGCGCTGGTCGTCGGCCCATCCATTGGAATAACGGTAACCGCTCAGTGTGCTGTCGTTGACTACCTGAATCACCGCATCCGTAGTCTTGTCCCAGCAACCTCCGTTCACCATATCGAACACAATGGCCGGACTCTCCTTCTCAGGGAAGGTATATTTATGGAATCCCACCCGCTTGGTGGCTGTCAGCTCCACGTCCACATTGTATCTTGACAGATGCGTACGATAGTAGCCCGGGGTGACCACCTCTTTCGAACGGTCGGAATATGACCAGAGACCGGTTTCATACGACGTGGTATCGCCGCGCGCATAAGTCACTTCGCCCACCACCGGCATCACGTTGATATCATGCAAATCGCCGATACCCGTACCGCTCAGGTGCGTATGAGGGAACCCGATGACTGTAGAGTCCGATTCATGATAACCCGACACCCAGTCCCACGACTGAGGGATGCTGGTCGGGCCCAACTGTACGAAGCCATAAGGCACATTCGCCCCGAAAAACACATGTCCGTGTCCACCGGTACCGATGCGGGGGTCTACAAACTGCGTCAAGTCTTCCATTTCCTGTTTCTCCTGATTACCTCCACAGGAAACCAAACACAAAGACAAGACCGGAACAAAGAATAATGATTTTTTATCCATGGTTTTAAATTTAATATAATTCAAGGTCAATAATTTCCTTCTCTCGAAAAAGAATAAGGGGCATCTTCCCGCGCGATACCTCTTTTTTCGTTCGGCAAGTTACTCATTTCTATTTGTATTTTAGCACCTTTCATCAAATCTTTATGAGAAAAATAATTATGTGTATAAGTCTTTCCATTCATTTCCAAATTCTTAATGTACAGATTCTCCTCACTGTTCAACGGAGCCTCTATCGTCACGTCCTTTCCGTTCTCCAGGTGGATGATTGCCTTCTTAAACAAAGGAGCCCCTATCACATACTGGTTGCTTCCCGGGCAAACGGGATAAAATCCCAGTGCAGAGAACACATACCAAGCCGAAGTCTGGCCGTTGTCCTCATCACCGCAATATCCATCCGGCGCAGGCGAGTACATCCGGTTCATCACCTGCCGCAACCAATACTGAGCCTTCCAGGGCTGTTTGGCATAATTATACAGGTAAATCATGTGCTGGATAGGCTGGTTGCCATGGGCGTAGTTCCCCATGTTCATCACGGTCATTTCCCGAATTTCATGAATGACAAAACCATAATAGCTGTCATCAAATACGGGCGGAACGGCAAACACCGAATCGAGCATCGCCACAAACATCTTGTCTCCCCCCATCAGGTCAATCAGTCCCTGAGGGTCGTGGAATACCGACCAGGTGTAATGCCAGCTGTTTCCTTCGGTAAAAGCATCCCCCCATTTGAGCGGAGAGAAAGGCGCCATGAAAGTGCCGTCCTTTTTCTTTCCCCGCATCAGCCTGGTTTCCGGATCAAACAGATTTTTATAGTTCAAGGCCCGACGGGCAAACAAGTCGATTTCCGCTTTCGGACGCTTCAGTTCCTTGGCCAGCTGATAGATACACCAGTCATCATAGGCATATTCCAGCGTACGGGCCGCATTCTCATGGATGTGTACATCACAGGGCACATAGCCTAATTGGTTGTAATATTCATATCCCAGCCGTCCGGTAGAAGAGACTTCCGGATGTACGTTGTTTGTGCCGTGCAGCAATCCCTCGTACAAGGTCTGCAGGTCGTCCACCTTGACCCCTTTCATATACGCGTCTACCAGCACCGAGGCCGAATTATTGCCTACCATGCATCCGCGATGTCCGGGACTGGCCCATTCCGGGAAGAAACCGCTTTCCTTATAAGTATTGAGCAAGCCTTCCTGTATTTCCTTATTCACAGAAGGATAAGCCAGATTCAGCAACGGAAACAGACAGCGGAACGTATCCCAAAAACCGGTATCCGTGTACATATACCCCGGCAGCACCTGCCCGTTGTAGGGACTGTAGTGTACCACCTGCCCACGAGCATCTATCTCATAGAACTTGCGGGGGAACAGCAACGAACGATACAGGCAGGAATAAAACGTGCGGTACTGGTCCAGATTCCCTCCGTTCACTTCGATTCTGCCCAGCATCTCATTCCAGGCCGACTTTCCTTTTTCAGCCAGCACCTCCAGGCTGTCATCGCCCAGTTCCTTCAGGTTTTCCAAGGCCTGCTCCACACTGATAAACGAAGAAGCCACCCGTGCATGCACCTTTTCCCCCTTCCGGGTAGAAAACCCGATAATGGCTCCTGCATGGTTTGCCTCCTGTTCTGTTTTATCTACCGAGATACAGCTATCGGCAACCGTCGCCTTGTACGTAAAAGGCTTATCGAATTCGATGACGAAATAATTTTTGAAATTCTCCGGTACTCCCCCACTGTTTTTGGTGGAATAACCGATGATACGGTTGTTCGCTGCCTCAATCTTTATGTATGAGCCCTGATCAAACGCATCAATCACCACATAAGAATGTGCATTTTCAGGGAAAGTGAAGCGGAACAACGCAGCCCGTTCCGTGGGCACCAGTTCCGTCACCACATCGTGCTCGGCCAGATACACCTTATAATAATATGGCTTGGCCTCTTCCCCCTTGTGCGAGAACCAGCTGGCACGCTGGTCTTCCTCGAATACCGGCTTCCCGACCACCGGCATAAGGGCAAACTGGCCATAGTCGTTGATCCATGGACTGGGCTGGTGCGTCTGCTTGAAGCCCCGGATTCGGGTGGCCGTGTACATGTACTGCCATCCATCTCCCATTTTCCCGGTCTGAGGAGTCCAGAAATTCATTCCCCACGGACGGGCAATGGCCGGATAGGTATTTCCAGCAGAAAACTCATAAGTGGACTGTGTACCCATCAATGGATTCACATAATCGGCATAGTTCGTGGCCTGGCTGAAAAGGGCTACGAACAGTATCATCATTAACAAAACTAATTTCTTCATTCTAAATTTCCAATCTAACATTTTCCATTAATACCAGATATGTCCGGGCTCCTTGCACATTTCCAGTTCCAGCGTAGCCCCCGACATAATCTGCTCGTGCGTGATGAAACTCTGATGATAAGGCTTTCCGTCCAACTTGACCGCACGGATATACCGGTTTTCCTTGCTCAGGTTCTCTGCCTGCACGGTAAAGATTTTCCCGTTCGAAAGCTTCAACTCCACTTTCTTGAATTTCGGTTTGCCTATCTCATACTGGCCGGATACCGGATTCACCGGATAAAATCCCATGGCACTGAACACATACCATGCCGACATCTGTCCGCAGTCCTCGTTCCCGCACAATCCTGCCGGGGTATCGAGGTAGAGCTCGTCCATAATCTGCGACACATATTGCTGCGTCTTCCAGGGCTGGTTCACCTTGTTGAACAAATAGGCCACATGATGGCTCGGCTCGTTGCCATGCGCATACTGCCCAATCATGCCCGTGCTGAAAATAGGCAGGTCTTCCCCCTCCGTCGGATGGAAGGTGAACATGCTGTCCAGTTTCTCGGCAAAGCGTGCTTTTCCACCCACCAGCGCGATGAGTCCGTCGATGTCGTGCTGCACAGACCAGAAATAATGCCAGGCGTTGCTTTCGCAAATATGCGGGGTATAGTCCTCCGCCCGGAAATCCGGAATAAAATTCCCCTTGTCGTCTTTCGGCTGCATGAACGAAGTAGCCGGATTGTACAGGTTCCGATAATTCTGCGAACGGGCATAGAACGTATCGGCCACGTCCTTGCGTCCCATCCTGGCGGCCATCTCCGCAATGCAGAAATCATCGAACGCATATTCCAGCGTCCGCGACAGCGACCAGTCGTCCGAATTGTATTTATCCGTCACATTATAAGGCACATACCCCAGCTGCTTGTAAAGGCCGATGCCCCGGTATTCATCCAGATTGGCCGTATGCACACAAGCCTCCAAGGCCTTTTCCGCCTCAAAATCACCGATACCTTTCAGGTAAGCGTCCACAATAACCGGCACCGCATGATACCCAATCATCATGTCGGTCTCACTTCCATAGAAGTTCCACACCGGCAGACGCCCGTTCTGCTCATAAAATGCCAGAAACGACTTGACCATGTCATTGGTCCGTTCCGGCTGGGTATAAGTGAACAGCGGATGCGATGCCCGGAACGTATCCCACAATGAAAACGTACTGTAATTGGTCCATCCGGCAGCCTGATGCACCTGTCCGTCCGGTCCGTAATATTTTCCGTCCACATCCGAATAAAGGGTAGGCGCCAGCATGCTGTGATAAAGCGCCGTATAGAAAATGGTCTTATCCTTTTTATCGTCCGACTGCACCCGGATTTTCGACAGTTCCTGGTTCCATTTCTCCCGGGCCTGCCCACGGTATTTCTCGAAATCATTTTCCGGCGCCTCTGCCTGCAGGTTCTTCGCAGCCCCCTCCATGCTGACACCCGAAAGGGCCGTGGTCACCACCACCTGCTCCCCTTTCCGTGTGGAAAAATCGAAACGCGCCACGTAGGCCGTCCCCATCTTGTGGTCGTCGTGCAAGATAGGCGTAGTATCCAGCTGTACCTTCTCAAAAGGTACCGAGAAACGGGTCTGGAAAAACACTTTCTGGTTGCGGGCCCACCCGTCGGAAAAACGGTAGCCGCGGATGGTCACAGAATCCACCACCTCCACATAACTGTCTTGCGTGGCGTCCCAGTTCATCGCTTTCTTCAAGTTCAGGATAATGGCCGACTGAGCTTCCGGAAACGTGTAACGCTGGATGCCGCAACGCTCCGTGGCTGTCAGTTCCACCTTGATCCCGTAATCTTCCAGAAAAACCTGATAATAACCCGCCGACGCACTTTCCTGCTCGTGCGAGAACTTGGAATGTATGCCCAAAGGAGGCGCCGCCTCTACGTAAGGCAAGGTGACAGGCATAAAAGAGATGTCATACAAATCGCCAGCCCCGGTGCCCGAAAGGTGTGTATGACTGAATCCGGCAATGGTGCTGTCCGGATAATAATACCCCGCAATCCGGTCCCAGCCCGACAAACCGTTGTCCGGACTCAACTGTACCATACCGAACGGTACCTGTGCTCCCGGATACGTATTCCCTGTAAAATCGGTTCCGATAAAAGGATTCACATACTGTGTCAAATCTTCCCCCGTAGAAACAGCAGGAGGTGCACACCCCCACGTCAGACTGACTAACCCCACTAACGCCCAAAATGATTTTTTCATACTATGATCCTATGTTAAATTGCTAAAAAGCGGACAAATCTACTAAATCTGTCCAAAAGTCAACACATAGAAGGCACAAAAAAACCGTTTTTACGCCATTTAAGGTGGTTTTCATTTCAGCAACAGCCTCTCTCCATACTTGAAAACAGCCCCATCCCTTTTTTCTATGTTCCTTGCGATTTCTCTGTTTCACAGTGCGGGATTCATATTTCACACTGTGGGATATGTATTTCACAGTGTGGTTTTTGTATCCCACACTGTGGTACAGAGAAAACATTGAGACACAAGCAATTATACAAAAGGGAGAAAAACACTATTTTTCAAGCGTTTTTCTCCCTTTTTCAGTACACCTCTTTAATAATCTAACTTACTCGTATTGCAGCAGGAAAGCCTCCGCACACGGCAGAAAGCGGTCATGCCCCTTTGCATTCAGATGTGCCGTATCGTTTACCCCTCCGTTCTGAAAGAAAATCTTCCGGAAGGCATCGCTCTGGGCAAAGATATTTCCTTTCCGGGCCGCATCGAACACCGGAATACTATACCGTCCGCAGACTTCCAATGTGGCATCGACCACCTTTTCGGTCGCACTCCCCGCAAAATGCTTGCAGGTCCAGCAGGTAAAGAAAAATATCTTGGCCGAAGGATATTTCTCAATCAATCCTTCACAGAGAATGCCCAACTTCTCCTTGTAATTGTCAATCCCGATGGAATCCAGCAAAGACGCATCGTTGTGGCCGGCAATGACAACCACATAATCCAGCGAATCGGTCATTTCCTTGTAGCGCTTGTACATGGCTTCCCCGAAGCGGGCCCGCGGCATGGCCACACAGTTTCCATTGCGCCCATAATTGAAATACTGCATGCCGTGTTTCTGGGCAAATTTATAATGCCAGGTATTCTCCACCGGCTCGCGGTGGTTTCTTACATAACTGTCGCCAAAAAGACCGATACGCTTTCCTTGTAAAGGATCGGTTACGGCTTCCTGCTGTGCAAAGGCCACCTGTGTACATGCCCATGCCAGCAACACAAAAAAGAACTTTAAAAATTTTATTTCCTACTTATTTTATCTGATTCATTCATCCTTCCATACACATACAACTGGTCCAGCACGACTCCTTCATCCAAGGCCTTTACGACCAACCGATGCCTGGACCTTTTCGGCAAAAGAAACTTCATGCTACGTACGGCCTGGTTCGACAGGACATTCCGTTTCCATTCCTCACTACGCCCGTAGGTGCGATAGGACACCGGAGCCAATTCGTTTCCATCCAGTGAAACCTGCACCCGCAAATCGTCTCCTTCCACCGGATGCGACGGCAGCAGACGCAGTTCAATCTCCACCGAATCCGCCTGCTGCCCGTCAAACTCGAACACCACGGAAGTATCTTTGGGAATACCGGCCGCCATGCCCTCATATCCCAGCCCCTCGCAGGGAACAGGGTTTCCCTCCAAGGCCTCCAACCCGTTCCATTTGAACAGATACGGGCGGCAGACAGGCAAGGAATCAGCAGCCACACACTTCGGAATGGGTTGGTAGACGGCCAGCCGGCGCGGCTGATAGTCCATAAATCCGTTCCATTTTCCCTGATTGTATCGGCGTGTCAACGAAACAATGCTGTCGAATGCCTCTGTACTCCACCGCCAGTCGGCTCTCCCGTGACGGGCCAGCTGGGCATACAAGCATTTCTTGTTCATCTGTGCGGCTCCTTGCACCGGATACTGCACCAAATGGAAATACGCCGTACGCTTGGCCTCCGACATTCTCCGTCCCCAAGTCTCTGCCCGTTCTTCGAGCGACTGATACAATGACAGGCGTTGCCGGATTTGCGGTTCACTCCACGGTAAATCCTTCACCACCTTGTATTGCGGGTCTTTCTCTTCCGTGCGGGTATTTCCCATAAATTCCGGCTTCCGGATATATGCCAGCCGATAATGTTCCTGCAACAAGGGCAGCAAAGAGGCTGCCGGTACTGCCCCGAACTCCCTCGTCAGAAAATGAGCCAGATGTCCGGTCACTCCGGTCTGCTGCACCTGCCCGATGTTCCAGGCCATATCCATGAACAGTTCAATCTGATATTCCGCAGGTTTGATGTCGCCCACATTCAAAATCCACATTTTGCGGATTCCCTTGTCGTAGGCCAGCTTCATTTGCTGGTAGAGTAAATAGGGACTCGTGGTGGAAAGCCACAAGTAATCGTGCGGCCGCCCCCAATAAGACACATGGTAATAAATGCCGTTGCCACCCGGCCGGGCCGCTTCCTCAGCTGTAGGGAAATGGGTGATGTATCCATAATTGTCGTCACACCACATCAAAGTGACATCCTCCGGCACCTGAAGTCCCGCCTGATACACGTCCAGCACCTCTTTATAGGGGATCAGCACCTGCGGCACTTTAGCCAAGTCCTTTCCTTTATATTTCGACAACATGCGACGCTGGTCGGCCAGAATGTCCGTCAGGGCCTTCTTCTGTTCCTCCAACGTCTCGGCGCCCTGCATCCGTCCATCGTGTACCCCTCGCATGCCCAGTGTATAGATATCGTCCGAATGACGCAGCTGTTTCACCCGTTCTTCCCAAAAGGCGAGGACATTTTTGCGGTTATGCACATAATCATACGCTCCCTTCCCGGCTGTTTTCCACTCGCCGTTGGTGTTACGCATCATCGGCTCGCAATGAGAGGTACCCAGATAGATGGCATACTTGTCGGCCATTTCCTGATTGCCCTCGGTAAAAAAGAAAGGAATGGAACATTCGTGCATCGCCGGCCAGAAAGTATTTGCCCGCAAACGGAGCAACAATTCAAAAATACGCGCATGAGTGGCCGGACCTATCTGCCCCTTCCGGTTGGAAGGTTCATAGTGTTTCCAGCTCCAGGGAGTCAGTCCCCAGTCTTCATCATTGATGAAAATGCCCCGATAAGGCACCCGCGAATAATCCAGTTTCCGGAAACCGGACGGAAGACGGAATTCCTCCCGTTTTTCAGGCATGGCATCGGCCCACCATTCCCACGGAGACACGCCCATCAGACGAGAGATTTCAAGCACTCCATACGCAGTGCCCCGCCGGTCGCTTCCTGCCACCACCAGTTTTCCGTCGGGCAGGACAGTGAGCAGAAAGGCTTCCGCATGGGTACACAAATCCGCTGTATCCAACAGACCGGCCTTCGCCAGCTGCCTCAACCGCTCACTGTTTCCCCATGTACCCACACAGATATTTTCTTCTGCACCCTGACAAGCAAGTTTTCCAGAAAGCACTGCCTGCCCGTCACGGTCAAGCAGGTCGAGAGCCACCTTCACCACAGGAGCTTCGGTCGAATCACAAGCGACGTGCAACGTCTGCCCCGATTTCCACACAAAATCTTCTGCCGCCCATCCGGCAGATAAGGAGAAACAAAGCCCCCACAGCACAGCCCATATTCTTTTCATACGCATTTTCATAGATGATTCATCTGCAAATGAAGGCTATTTTCCCCATTTTTTCCTATAAGAAGCGTGTTTTTACATGGAAATTTGTATAAAAGCCCTGAATAAACAAGGCTGTTTTCTTAATACATGTTATAAAACACATTTTCTGCTTGCAGATTTCTCCAAAAGCCTTACCTTTGCAATGTGTTTTTCATAGTATTAGATTTAAGGTTAACAAAAGGTTGGAGTTCAGCGGAACTCCTTTTTTTATGTCCATACCCTAGGTTCTGCTCCGAAAAGTTCCCAGCCGACGCGTTGACACCCATGGTACCCGGGTTCATCCCTCTTATTTTTACATATTGAGGCATATAAAAACAAAAAGTCTATTAGAATGGACGATTTTAATGCAATTTATTCCTAAAATAATCGTAATTTTGAAAACAAACATGAGTATTACCACCCTAATTCTAACTGACACACATGAAAAAACGATTATTTTATTATCTCCTTTCCTGCACATCGCTTTGTGCCGTAACGGCTCAGGCATTGGAGGTATCCAAAACCTACGTGCCGAAAAAGAAAAGCATGTACCACAAAGAATGGATTGACTTCAACAAAAATGGCCGAAAAGATATTTATGAAGACCCCAAGGCACCCTTGAACGACCGTATTGAGGACTTGCTTTCTCAAATGACCATGGAGGAAAAAACCTGCCAGATGGTCACGCTTTACGGATACCAACGGGTACTCAAGGATTCATTGCCTACTCCCGAATGGAAAAACGAACTGTGGAAAGACGGCATCGGGGCCATCGACGAACACCTAAACTCCTTCCGGGGCTGGGGAGTTCCCCCGCTGAAAAATGACCTGGTATGGCCGGCCTCACACCATGCCTGGGCACTGAATGAGGTACAGCGGTTCTTTGTAGAAGAAACCCGTCTGGGAATACCCGTGGATTTCACCAATGAAGGAATCCGGGGAGTGGAAAACTACATTGCCACCAACTTCCCTACCCAACTGGCACTGGGGCATACCTGGGACCGGGAACTGATACACCAAGTGGGATACATCACCGGACGTGAAGCCCGCCTGCTGGGATATACGAATGTCTATGCCCCTATCTTGGATGTGGGCCGCGACCAACGCTGGGGACGCTATGAGGAAGTCTATGGGGAGAGTCCTTACCTGGTGGCCGAGCTGGGTATCGCCATGGGAAAAGGACTCCAGACCGACATGCAGGTAGCCTCCACCGCCAAACATTTCGTGGCTTACAGCAACAACAAGGGAGCCCGTGAAGGATTTGCCCGAGTCGATCCGCAGATGTCTCCGCGAGAAGTGGAAAACATACATGTCTATCCTTTCACACGAGTTATTCAGGAAGCCGGCATCCTGGGAGTCATGAGCTCTTACAACGACTACGACGGTTTCCCCATCCAAAGCAGTTACTACTGGCTCACCCAGCGTCTGCGCGGCACAATGGGCTTCCGTGGCTACGTCGTATCGGACAGTGACGCCGTGGAATACCTTTACAGCAAGCACAAAACCGCCAAGGACATGAAAGAGGCGGTACGCCAAAGTGTGGAGGCTGGACTGAACGTACGCTGTACTTTCCGTTCGCCGGAATCGTACGTACTTCCGTTGCGTGAACTGATTCAGGAAGGTGGCCTCAGCATGGAAACCATCAACAACCGGGTACGCGACATCCTGCGGGTCAAGTTCCTGACGGGATTGTTCGATGCGCCTTACCAGACAGACCTGGCCCTGGCCGACAAGGAAGTCCACAGTGAAGCACACCAGCAAGTAGCCTTGCAGGCTTCCCGGGAAGGACTGGTCTTGCTGAAAAACGAAAAGGGCCTGCTCCCTCTCGACAAATCACAAATCCATCGCATTGCCGTATGCGGACCGAATGCGGACGAGAAATCCTTCGCGCTGACTCACTACGGTCCCGTAGCCGTAGAAGTCACCACGGTGTTGGAAGGTATCAAGCAGCAAGTAAAGGAAGGGACAGAAGTGACTTATACCAAAGGCTGTGACTTAGTAGATGCCAACTGGCCGGAATCGGAAATTATTCACTATCCGCTCACTGCAGCCGAAAAGGAGGGTATCCAGCAAGCAGTAGACAATGTCAAGGAAAGTGATGTGGCAGTCGTAGTGCTGGGAGGAGGCATCCGCACTTGTGGTGAGAACAAATCACGTACCAGCCTGGAACTTCCCGGACGGCAACAGCAACTGCTGGAGGCAATCGTAGCAACCGGAAAACCGGTGGTATTGGTCCTGATCAACGGACGTCCTTTAAGCATCAACTGGGCCGACAAATTTGTACCGTCCATTCTGGAAGCCTGGTATCCAGGCTCACAAGGAGGAACCGCCATTGCCGAGGCCCTCTTCGGAGCGTATAACCCGGGAGGAAAACTGACCGTCACCTTCCCGAAAACCGTAGGGCAGATTCCCTTCAATTTCCCGGCCAAACCCGCCTCACAAGTCGATGGCGGACAAACTCCGGGCATGGAAGGCAACCAGTCGCGTATCAACGGCCCTCTTTATCCGTTCGGCTACGGATTGAGTTACACCACCTTCGAATATGCCGACCTGAAACTTTCCTCTCCCGTCATTACCGACAAGGAACCGGTGACCGTCACCTGCAAAGTGACCAATACCGGCAGCCGGAGCGGAGATGAAGTGGTGCAGCTCTACACACGCGACGTCATCAGCAGCGTCACGACCTATGAAAAGAACCTGCGCGGATTTGAACGTGTACACCTGGAACCGGGTGAAACCAAGGAAGTCAGCTTCCAATTGCTTCCACGCGACTTCCAGTTGCTCAATAAAGACAACCATTGGGTTGTGGAACCGGGCATGTTCCAGATTATGATCGGGGCTTCTTCAGAAGATATCCGTCTGAAAAAAGGACTGGAAATTAGAGCCTACGGACAAGCGTCCGCCAATGAGACCATTGAATCGGACCCACGCGATTTCATCAGTGCCAGCAAAAACAAGAGCCACATCATCCACGTGGTCGACGGAGATTATTCCACTACCTGGAAAGGAGACAAGGGAGAATATATTTCCTTTGAACTGGCCGAGAACGCAAAAGTAGACCATATCGGCGTAGCCTGGAAAAATGCTGAAGCCGGTTCACGCTATGAAATCCAGATTTCCAGCGGAGGCGGACAGTTCCTTCCGGTACAAAGCGGAGAGGTGAAACCCAATCAGGAAGAAAGCATCCAGTTCAACAAGACCGGTGGCAGCGACCTGCGTATCCTGATTACTAACGGAAGTGCAGAAATTGCAGAAATCAAATTGCCGGAACTGAGAAAAGAGTAATTTTGTCTCCCAATGGAAAAAAACAAGAAAGTTTTATTGGGAATGAGCGGCGGCACCGACAGCTCGGTAGCCGCCCTGCTTTTGCAGGATGCCGGCTATGAGGTGACTGGCATTACCTTCCGTTTTTATGAAAAAGACGGCAATACAGAATACCTGGACGATGCACGAGAGCTGTGCCGCACACTGGGTATTCCTCATCTGGTGTACGATGCCCGCACTGTGTTTCAGGAAAAAATCATCCGGTATTTCATTCAGGAATACATAGCCGGACGTACCCCGGTGCCTTGTACCCTGTGCAACAACTACCTGAAATGGCCGTTGCTGGCACAAGTGGCCGATGAACAGGGCATTTACCACCTGGCCACGGGGCATTATGTCAACAAACGGTACATCGACGGCTACTGGCACATCACCTGTGGAAAAGATTCCGACAAGGACCAGTCTTTTTTCCTTTGGGGACTTCCCCAATCCATACTGGAAAGAATGTGTCTGCCCATGGGCGGACTGACCAAAACCCGCGTACGTGAGATAGCTGCCGCACGCGGATTCCTGAAAGCCGCTACCAAACGCGACAGTCTGGGCGTATGCTTCTGCCCGATGGACTACCGCAGTTTTCTGAAAGCCCACGTGCCGGAGGGGGAAATTGTACCCGGAAATTTTTATGACGAACAGGGACATTACCTCGGCAAACATGAGGGATATCCCTTCTATACCATCGGGCAAAGGAGGGGACTGGGTATTCACCTGAACAAAGCGCTCTTTGTGAAGGATATTATCCCCCCAGAGAATAAAGTTATTATCAGCGACAACTTGCAGACACTGGAGAAAAACGAGATGTTTCTCACCCACTGGAACCTGATTCATCCTGAAGCCCTGCTTGGACACGATGACGTCATCGTCAAGATACGCTACCGGAAACAGGCCAACCGGTGTACCGTCACCCAGCTGGAAGACGGACGGCTGCACATCCGGCTGCATGAGCCGCTGGCTTCCATTGCCAGCGGACAGGCAGCAGCATTTTATCGGGGAGATACCGTGTGGGGAGGAGGAATTATCGAGTAATCAACAATCCTTCTCCCTGTATTTTCCAAAGAAATAGTCGGTCAGAAAACGGGCATTCTTCTTGACCAGTTCCCGCCCCTGCTCTTCGCCTTGCAGGCTGTTCAGACCTGCATCCGGCAACATGCCGGCATCCTGCAAGGCACAGCTCAGGTCATACGGAATCACCTCCGGATTCAAGAAGAACAGGATAGCCTTCCGCTGTGCCTCCTTCGGGTCATAAAACTTGTTCTCCGGTGAAGAGATACATTCGCACAAACGCATCTGGATATGAATACCGGTATGTGGAGAAACCATCAGAACCAGTCCGTGCTGTGCATCCATCTCCGGCAACTGCATTTCTTCTTTCTCCTTGTATTCCATCTTCTGGAAAAGGAAATCCCGTACCTCTTCTTCCGACTGGCAGAACACAAACTGTTTCCCGCCGGATGCTTTCATGAAAGCCTCGTAGGTTTTCTGGATACCTTCACGTTGCGCAGCCTTCCGGGCTATTTCTTCTTTCATTTTTTCCTCGTAATCCAACACCACCAGCGTGCCGTCCTGCCACCAGGTACCGCCATACTGTACCCACCGGCTCTGCAGCACCGTCGCACCTTCCTTACGACCTTTCAAAGAATCCATATTCACAGAATCCTTACGGACAGACAGCTGGACGTCTTCTTTTCCCGACAAATCTTTCACAAAAAGAGACGTTTCATCTTCCCCCTCATAAAGATACATTCCTTGAGGGACAACTTTGACTTCTGCCCACTGCGCAGCTTCCGGATGAGTCTTCCCTACCAACGCCAGCCATTCTACGGAAGTCAGTGAAAGCAGGTTCTTTCTTCCTTCAAACAGAATGTTCTGCTTCACATCGTACGACAAGAGACCTGGGTTTACATTTCCCATACGGACGGCTGCCGCCACCGCATACTGGTACTCACTCCGGTTTTCAAACCCTACATAACTGCAGAAATGGAACCACTCCAGGATACTACGATAACGCATGTAATCATTTTCGCCAAAAGGCTCTCCATACAGCATGTCATGCAAGCGGGTGTTCTCCGGGGCCACCTCATATTCTTCCGACAAATAATCGTAAAGTTGACGAGCCAATTCCTCGAATACCGGATTCTCGGGATTCAGTACACCGCCTGCCTGCTTTTCCAAGGACTGAAAATAATGCCACAACAGAAACCGCAGGTCTTCCGGATTCACTTCTCCCGGATAATATTCTTTCTCTTCTTCCGGCGTCATAAAAGGCACAGGCTGACCATACCGCTTGCGACATTCACCGATAAACGCTTCCCAGATGCCTGTCTGTGTGATGAGGTCTTGAAACCAGAGAGTCAAATAAATGGCAATGCCATGAAGGCTGTGTTCCGAATACCGTTCGCCGACCGCTGTCTTCAAGGATTCAGCAAGACGGTTGGCCACCTTCACATAATATATATCTATTTCATCCTGACGTGCGTAGGGCTGAAACGACATCCACTCTTGTACATATATCTTCTTCATATTAGATTTGGATTTTAAATTCTGTGGTGCAAAAGTAAAATAATTACGAGAGTAAACAAATCATCCCGGCAGAACTTATTTGCTATCCACACGTTATTCACAAGCTGTGAATAACAATAACTCACTGATATACAAGCTTTGTAAAGAAGAAATCAAATATTACTCACAAGGATTTCAACAAGTAATTAACCAGTCTGTTCATATCCTATATTCACAAAAAAATCCTGTCCGCACGTTTCAGAAACGCGGACAGGATTTCCTCTTACTGATTCTTCAAATTATTCTTTCCGTTTTGCCTTCAGTTCTTCTGCCGGCACCATACGATACAGACGGTCGCTCGGACGAATACGGCCCGGCACCTTGAACGATACGTGTACCCCTTTCTTTACCACATCCACCGGCTTCAGGTCTACACGTGCCTCTTCCAGCGTGACATACATGGCCCCGGTAGTCGGACCGGTAATCAGGAGTTTGTCGCCCACCTTGATTTCAGCCGCTTCAATCAGAAACTCAGCCACTCCGATATTGGAGAAATACTTAATGCCGCGTCCGGCATATACCTTGCGTTCCGTAGCCTCCGAACCATAGTTCTTGCTCCATTCACCCAAGCGCTGTCCCAGATAGTATCCGTTCCAGAAACCACGGTTGAACACCGTTTTCAGACGTGTGTCCCAGTCGGCCACCTTCTCGTCGGAGAAGGTACCGTCGAGATACGACTGGATGGCTTCCTTGTAACATTCCACCACCGTACGCACGTACTCAGGACCACGGGCACGGCCTTCAATCTTGAACACCCGCACACCGGCTTCAATCATCTCGTCCATGAAATGAATAGTCTTCAAATCTTTCGGCGACATGATATACTGGTTGTCCACTTCCAGTTCGATATCGCTTTCCTTGTCTTTCACGATGTAAGCCCGGCGGCATACCTGCATGCAAGCACCCCGGTTGGCCGATGCGTTCTGTTCGTTCAGGCTCAGATAGCATTTTCCGGAAACCGCCATGCACAAAGCTCCGTGGCAGAACATTTCGATACGAACCAGTTCACCCATCGGGCCCTTGATCTGCTGTTCCTGAATGGCATCGTATATCTTACGCACCTGCTTGAGGTTCAACTCACGCGCCAGCACCACCACATCGGCAAAGCGGGAATAGAACTTCAGCGCTTCCGCATTGCTGATGTTCAGCTGGGTAGAAAGATGCACTTCCTGTCCCACCTCGTTACAGTAAGCCATCACGGCCACATCGGCTGCAATGACGGCACTGATACCGGCTTCCTTGGCTGCATCCACAATCTTGCGCATCAGTTCAATGTCTTCGTCGTAGATGATGGTATTGATGGTCAGGTAACTCTTCACCCCGTGTTCCTCGCACACCTTGGCGATTTCACGCAAGTCTTCTATGGTAAAAGTGCTCGCCGAACGCGCACGCATGTTCAAACTCTCGATGCCGAAATAGATGGAATCGGCTCCGGCATGAAGGGCAGCTGCCAACGACTCGCGCGAGCCAACAGGTGCCATGATTTCAAAGTCTTTGATTGTATAACTCATTTCCACTATTATGATATTACCGCGCAAAGGTAGCGTTTTTTCGGGATATAATAAAATTTCACTACCTTTGCGCGACAATATCAAGCCAATGAAAATTAGGAACATAGATTTAGGAGAAAAGCCAGTGTTGCTGGCCCCGATGGAAGATGTCACCGACCCAGCTTTCCGCCTGATGTGCAAGCAGTTTGGTGCCGACATGGTGTACACGGAGTTCGTGTCGAGCGATGCGTTGATCCGTTCGGTAGGAAAAACGATGTTGAAACTGAATATCAGTGAGAAGGAACGCCCGGTAGCCATCCAGATTTATGGAAAAGATACTGATACGATGGTGGAAGCGGCCCGCATCGTGGAACAGGCACAACCCGACATTCTAGACCTGAACTTCGGATGTCCGGTGAAACGGGTAGCCGGCAAGGGAGCCGGTTCGGGACTGTTGCAGAACGTACCCAAGATGCTGGAGATTACCCGTGCCGTGGTCAATGCCGTCAAGATTCCGGTTACGGTAAAAACCCGTTTGGGATGGGATGCGGAACACAAAATCATCGTGGAGCTGGCGGAACAGTTGCAGGATTGCGGCATTGAGGCCCTGACCATCCACGGACGTACCCGTGCCCAGATGTACACTGGCGAAGCCGACTGGACCCTTATCGGAGAAGTGAAGAAAAATCCGAGAATGTACATCCCCATCATCGGCAACGGCGATATCACCACGCCTCAACGTGCCAAAGAATGTTTCGACCGCTACGGAGTGGATGCCATCATGATTGGACGGGCCAGTTTCGGACGCCCCTGGATTTTCAAGGAAGTAAAGCATTATCTGGAGACCGGAGAAGAACTTCCGCCCCTTTCTTTCAAATGGCGGATGGATGTCTTGCGGCAAGAAGTGCTCGACAGTGTGAACCTGCTGGATGAGCGCAGAGGTATCCTGCATGTGCGCCGTCACTTGGCAGCCTCCCCACTGTTCAAGGGGATTCCCAACTTCAAGGATACCCGCATCGCCATGCTGCGTGCAGAGACCCTCCAGGAGTTGAATACCATCCTGGACCACATTGAAAATACATTCGGTAAGGAAGACTAAACTCCTTACCGACTTTCCTTAATACATAATCCGCTTGAAAACAGGTGAGATGAACCAGCGCTTGTACATCAGCGTCGCCAGCTGGTACACGAAAAACGCGGTAATCAATCCCACGAGAGAATCAATCAGGTAGTGCGCCTGGATGTAGACTGTGGCACAGCACAGCAACACATAGAACGGAAACAGGATATAAGCCAGCTTCCGGTTCACACGCCAGGCCATAATCATCACAATGGTAGAGATACCCACATGTGAACTGGGAAAAGCGGCTGTAGGACGTTCGCCCACTTCCTGGGAGGCTTCCACCAGATTATAGAAGAATCCATGCTCATATCCGGGCCCCGGAAGCAAGAATGTATTGTGGTTGAAATAATCGCCGATGGGCGTAAAGTCACACGCATTCACCTTGTCCATCCCAATGGCCGGGAAGTAAAACTGCGGGCCCGCTACCGGCACCAAAATATAGAACAGGTAGTAAATGAAGAAAGAGGTGACCAACACAAAACAGATTTTCTCAAACCACTCAAACCGGGTCAGAAAGTAATACACCACCACAATCAGCATCATGGGATAATAAAAGAAGTAACCCATATTGAACGGCTCACTGAACCATACCGAGGGGCACAGCTTACTGAATTCCACGGAGGGCTGGCAATGGAAAATGGTCTGTTCGGCAGAAGCAAACAGATAGTCCAGGTTCGGGAACAGACGGTTGAACTCAAACGTGTCCGGATACCAGTAGGCCAGCAGTGACATCTGCACCACCATACGGATAAAAGCGGTCAACCGACAGGGAAATGCCTGATACAGATGAATCAGTACGAACGTCAGCACCACAATGCCCAGACGTTCCAGCAACATCGTCCCGGGATGGTCCATCCGGGGATAGAGCAACAAAATCAAAATCGTGGTCAGGGCATTATAAATCAAACTGATGCTTTCTACCGCAAACAGTCCCTTTCCACTTTCTACTCGTTCAAATAACTTCAGTTCTATAGCCATCCTTCTTTCTTATACCAGGCAATTATTTCTTTTACACCTCTTTCCAACGGATATTCGGGCACATAGCCCAACTCTTTTTCCAGCGGGGAAATGTCACACCTCCAGTTCCGCTGCTTCATGATACGATACTTGTCACAGTTCAATGTACTGGTCTTCCGGGCCAGCCGTCCGATATTTTCCGCCACAAACGAGATGGCTTTCAAGAGAAACAACGGACACACCAGACGAACCATCCACGGATTGCCCAATTCTTTCCGGATCAGATCGGAGAACGTATGACTACTGTACACTTTTCCGTCGCTCACAAAATAGGCCCGACCCGTGACGTTTTTTTCAATGGCCAGATAAATGGCCTGTACCAGATCTTTCACAAAAACAAACGTGATGTCCTGCCGCTTGAAGCCTGCCGCAAAATCCACATGCTGCTTTACAGACTTGGCCATCAGAAAATAATCGTGCTCCCGAGGTCCGTACACGCCGGTGGGGCGGAAAATCACATACGAAAAGCCTGACAAGGACTTCAGGTATTCCTCCGTATGCAGTTTGCTCAATCCATACGCCGTATTCGGGCGTGGCGTATCTTCCTCGCAAATGGAAGTGTAATCTTTTTCACGTATCGGTCCAAATATACTTAACGAACTAATGTAAATAAAGTTCACGGGAAGCATGTCCAATCGCTTCAGCGTCTCGATAAAATACCGTGTAGCCCAGTAATTCCCGATTTCAAAATCGGCCTTGTCCAAGCATTTGGTCACCCCGGCGCAATGAATGATGTAATCCCATTTCCCATGCAAGCGTTTCTGCTCTTCCAGCTGTCCGGCCAGACGGTCGGAATCGGTAAAGTCCAGCACCGCAAAACGAATCCGTGCATCCTGTAGATATTTCCGGCTACTGGTTTTTCGTACACCGGCCCATACCTGGTAACCTCGTTCCAAGGCCCCTTCCACCAGAAAACTGCCAATAAACCCACTGGCACCTGTCACTAATACTTTCTTCTCCATACTTTTTACTTCTCAGGTTCTGCATGGATACTGATATACGTATTCGCTCCAAAGGCTTCCCGCAATTTTTTTTCGATGGCCGTCACCTTTTCATGTGCCTCATGTAAAGAAATATTTCCATCCATACGCACATGCATGTCCATCGCATAATGGCTTCCTATCCGCCGGGTACGCAGATGATGAGGTTGTGACACCCCTTCTTCCGACAAAACAATCTTGGTAATTTCCTGTTCAATATCGTCCGGAAGCGAGCGTTCCAGCAGTTCATCCACACACGACTTGAGTTGCTTGACAGCTACCTGCACGATAAAGACGCTGACAATCACGGCCGCCAACGGGTCGAGTACCCGCCAGCTGTCGCCCAGCAGGATGGCTCCTCCGATACCGATTGCCGTACCGATGGAAGAGAATGCATCGCTGCGGTGATGCCAGGCATTCGCAATGACGGCTGGGCTGTTATAACGTTTGCCCACCACACGGGTGTAATGAAACAAGATTTCCTTGGATACAATGGATACAATGGCCGCCGCCAAGGCAATCCAACCGGGAGACTGCAGCGTCTCTCCTCTGAAGAAGAGTACAATTGACTCCACCCCACTCCAGCAAATGCCCACGCCCACAGCCAGCAGAGCCGCACCAATCAGCAAAGTAGCCAGCGTTTCATATTTTCCATGCCCATAGTCATGGTCCTTGTCTTCCGGCTTACTGGAAATACGTACAAAGACGATTACGATTAAATCCGTAATCAAATCCGACAAAGAATGGACCGCATCGGCAATCATGGCCGCACTCTTGCCCCAAAAACCAGCCGCAAACTTACAAGCTACCAATAGAATATTCACCAAGCTTCCCACCAGGGTCACTTTGTATATTTCATGTTCGCGGACGGATGATTCAACTTCATTCATATCAGACTTTGTAATAAGAACGCGGCAAAGATAATAGTTTTTCAGCATCTTAACAGAAAAATCCACGTTTATTCCACGGAATTTGCTTTCTTTGTATAATCGAACATACCGGTTGCTAAGAGAGGAACCGGCCTAAACAATAAACAACATGGCTAAAAAGAAAAAAGAGAAAAAAGGCGGAAAGCACCTGAAGAAAAAAGAGCTCGTAGAAATGCTGCTCAGTTATTTCCGCACAAAGCCGAATGAAGCATTCAGCCTCAAGCAGTTGTTCCAAGCTCTAAAACTCACGACCCATCCGGGAAAAATGCTTTGTATCGATGTCGTAGAGGAAATGGTGGAAGACAATTTCCTGATTGAAATCGAAAAGGGGCGCTATAAAATCAATGACAAAGGACAGATTCTGACCGGTACCTTCCAGCGGAAGAGCAACGGAAAGAACTCGTTTATCCCCGACGACGGTGGAGAACCGATTTTCATTGCAGAACGTAACTCCGCGCACGCCATGAACAACGACAAAGTGAAAGTGTCCTTGTGTGCCAAATGCCGGAAAAAACAGGTGGAAGGACAGGTCATCGAGATTCTGGAACGTGCCAACGAAACATTTGTCGGTGTACTGAAAGTATCGAAGAATTATGCCTTCCTGTTGACGGAAGCCAACACGCTGGCCAATGACATCTTCATTCCGAAAGACAAGCTGAAAGGTGGAAAGGATGGGGACAAGGCTGTGGTACGAATCACCGAATGGCCGGAAGAGGCAAAGAACCCGTTTGGAGAGGTGATTGACATTCTGGGAAAAGCCGGCGACAATACCACCGAAATGCATGCCATCCTGGCCGAATACGGATTGCCTTATACTTATCCGCAAGCCGTGGAAGCAGCTGCCGAGAAACTGTCGGCTGAAATCACACCGGAAGACTATGCCGAACGCGAAGACTTCCGCGACGTGGTGACCTTCACCATCGACCCGAAGGACGCCAAGGACTTCGACGACGCCCTGTCTATCCGCAACCTGAAACCGGGACTATGGGAAGTGGGAGTTCACATTGCGGATGTATCGCACTACGTGAAGGAAGGAAGCATCATCGACAAGGAAGCAGTGAAACGTGCCACTTCTGTGTATCTGGTCGACCGCACCATTCCGATGCTCCCGGAACGGTTGTGTAACTTCATCTGCTCTCTGCGACCGGACGAGGAAAAGCTGGCTTACTCTGTCATTTTCGACATGAACGAGAAAGCCGAAGTGAAGAATTTCCGTATCCGCCACACCGTCATCAAATCCAACCGCCGTTTCACATACGAAGAGGCACAACAGATTATTGAAACGGGAGAAGGCGACTACAAAGAAGAAATTCTGGAACTGAACCGCCTGGCTCAGATTCTGCGGGAAAAACGAATGAGTGCCGGTTCCATCAACTTCGACCGTTGTGAGGTGAAATTCGAGATTGACGAGAACGGCAAACCGCTCAGTGTGTACTTCAAGGTTTCCAAGGAAGCCAACAAGCTGATTGAGGAATTCATGCTGCTGGCCAACCGTACCGTAGCCGAATACGTCGGAAAGGTGCCTAAGAACAAGAAGCCGAAGGTATTCCCTTATCGTATCCACGACCTTCCGGACCCCGACAAACTGGACAACCTGAACCAGTTCATCGCCCGCTTTGGTTATAAAATCCGTACGGGAGGCAGCAAGGTGGAAGTTTCCAAGTCACTCAACCACCTGCTCAATGAAATCAACGGCAAAAAGGAACAGAACCTGATAGAAACAGTGTCCTTGCGCGCCATGCAAAAGGCCCGTTACTCCATCTACAACATCGGACACTACGGACTGGGATTTGATTACTACACCCATTTCACCTCTCCTATCCGCCGTTATCCGGACCTGATGGTACACCGTCTGCTCACCCGTTACCTGGCAGGAGGACGAAGCGCCCAGGCCGACAAATACGAGACCCTTTGCGAACACAGTTCGGCCATGGAACAGACTGCCGCCAGTGCAGAACGTGCTTCCGTGAAATACAAGCAAGTGGAATTCATGGGCGACCGTATCGGACAGGTGTACGATGGCGTTATCTCTGGAGTGACAGAATGGGGCCTCTATGTGGAAATCAATGAAAACAAATGCGAGGGCATGATTGCCATGCGTGATTTAGGCAACGATTTCTACGAGTTTGATGAAAAGAACTATTGCCTCATCGGACGCCGCCATCACCAGAAGTTCAGCCTCGGCGACCCGATTAAGATTAAAGTGGCCCGTGCCAACCTGGCCAAGAAACAGTTGGATTTTGTATTGGCAGAAGAATAACAGCTATCAAATCCGTTCTATTCCATAAAAATCTCCCCGCTCTTCTTAAAGACTTGATGTCTGGGAAGAGCGGGGATTCTTATTATTTCACCCTACGATTCAACTGGTTATTTGCTTTTTCCGGACGGGATTTCCCCACCCGTTTGCCACTTGCTTTTTTCTTATTGTTCTGTTTTGCTTTGAAAGCAAAAGGATTTTTCTTGTTCACTACCATACTGCATTGATTTTTCCACAAAAATAGGATTTTATTGGATTCATCACAAAATATCGTTACTTTTGTCCATTATCAAAATGAAATGTCCATGAGCCCAATCGATTACACGCATATACTGACAAAGGCAGTAGACGAACTTTCCGATAACCAATCTTACCGGGGACTGTTCCATCAGCACCGGGAAGGTGAACCGCTTCCTTCAGGGAAATCGCTGGAACGGATTGTGGAACTGGCCCGCGCCATCCTGTTTCCCGGCTATTTCGGCAATTCAACCATCAACAGCCAGACCATCAACTACCACATCGGGGTCAACATCGAGGAACTGTTTTCCCTACTCATCGAACAAATACAAGCAGGGCTGTGCTTCGGCGTGGAAAATGAAGGACAATGCGACTGTCAGTCTCCTTGTCGGGCTACGGCTACTCAACTGGCGGCGGAATTCATCGGTCGTCTGCCGGAAATCCGTCGCATCCTGGCCACGGACGTAGAGGCGGCCTACTACGGTGACCCTGCCGCCACATGCTTCGGGGAAATCATCTGCTGCTATCCGGTCATCCGTGCCGTAACCAACTACCGGATTGCCCACGAACTTTACCGGCTCAATGTGCCGCTCATCCCGCGTATCATCACCGAGATGGCCCATTCCGAAACAGGTATCGACATCCATCCGGGCGCCCAAATCGGACACCACTTTACGATTGACCATGGCACGGGTGTGGTCATCGGAGCCACCTGCATCATCGGCAACCACGTGAAACTGTATCAGGGAGTGACCTTGGGCGCCAAGAGTTTCCCCTGCGATGAGCAAGGCAACCCTATCAAAGGAATTCCGCGCCACCCGATACTGGAAGACAACGTGATTGTCTACTCCAACGCCACCATTCTGGGACGTATCACCATCGGTGAAGGTGCCACCATCGGCGGTAACATCTGGGTGACGGAAAGTGTGCCTGCCGGTACCCGTATCGTACAGCGGAAAAGTAAGGAAAATCCACAAAAATAAAATCCGCAGCTCCAGGAAGAAACTCCCGGAAACTGCGGACACTCGATTTAGTAAGACAGTGAAATATATTAGAAAGCTTTATGGTAAAGCGCTTCAATTTCTTCTACTGAAGTCGGACGCGGGTTACCTCCGGTGCAAACATCATTGAACGCATCGATGGCCAACTGATGCAAATCGCCTTCTTTCACCCCGATTTCATGCAACTTCTGCGGAATACCGATGCTCAGCGACAGCTGACGGACGGCTTCCACCGCAGCCTTTACCCCTTCGGCTTCGCTCATACCCGTAGTATCCACACCCATAGCCTTGGCAATATCCAAATACTTAGGTGCAGCCGGAGATGCTGCATTGTATTCCATGACATACGGCAACAGCAACGCATTGGCTACTCCATGCGGGGTATCATAGTGTGCACCCAACGGATGAGCCATAGAGTGAACGATTCCCAGTCCCACGTTACTGAATCCCATACCGGCGATGTACTGTGCCTGTGACATGGCCTCACGAGCCACCGGATCACTGCCATTGTCTACAGCAGCTTTCAGGTGCTTGGCAATCATATCAATGGCCTTCAGTTCGAACATGTCCGACATTACCCAAGCTCCCGGAGTGATGTAACTTTCAATGGCATGTGTCAAGGCGTCCATACCTGTTGCAGCAGTCAGTCCCTTCGGCATGGAATACATCAGTTCCGGATCGACAATTGCTACCGACGGAATATCGTTCGGGTCTACACATACCATCTTCTTGGTAGCTGCCTCATCGATAATCACATAGTTGATGGTTACCTCGGCGGCTGTTCCGGCGGTGGTAGGAAGAGCGAACGTCGGCACTGCCTTATGACGGGTATTTGCAACTCCTTCCAGTGAACGCACATCGGCAAATTCCGGATTGTTCACCACGATACCGATACCTTTGGCCGTATCAATGGAAGAACCTCCACCCAGTGCGACAATAAAATCTGCTCCGGAAGCCTTGAAGGCATCTACACCATGCTGCACATTGGCAATGGTCGGATTGGCTTTTACATCACTGTATATTTCGTAAGGGATACCTGCCTTTTCGAATACCTCAACCACCTTGTCGGCTACATGGAAACGAATCAGGTCCTTGTCTGTTACAAAAAAAGCTTTCTTGAAACCTCTGCGACCGGCTTCCGTGGCAATTGCCTCGCGACATCCGGCTCCAAAGTAAGAGGTCTCGTTCAAAATCATTCTGTACATAATTTCATGGTTTAAAAGGTTAATATACTGTTATTTCGGAAGATGGAATACGTCCGTCAGTTCCTGCATCTGTTCCTTGGTCATTCCGTCAGGTTCGAATCCCATGCAACGGGCATTGATGTAAATCTGAGCCGCTTTCGTCAACACGTCAATCTGGTCGAAAGCATCCATCACATCCGTACCTACGGCAAATACTCCGTGTTTTTCCCACATCACCACATCATAGTCGTCCAGTTCCTTCAACGTGGCATCGGCCAGTTCTACCGAGCTCGGCATCTGATAAGGCACAATACCCAGTCCACGCGGGCAGAACGCCTTCGTTTCCGGAATCATGCTCCACAACAAATTGGTCAGCACGTCTTTTTCCAGGAACTTTTTCGTATGGCTCATAGCCACCAGTTCAATAGGATGTGTGTGTACAGTCGCTTTTTTCTGACCACCTTCCGCAATCAGTGTATTGTGTACCGTCAGGTGAGAAGCCACTTCAGAGGTCGGTACCACCGGCTGGTCGGCAATAATCACATAACTGGCGCAGTCATCACAGATACGAATGACTGAACCGTTTTCCATCGGCCAGCGGGCCAGGTCACGCATACGTTTCTGAGTACCCTTGCAGAAGAAATAACAGCCTTTCAAATGCGGCAACACTGCCCCAATGGATTTCGGCTCACTGATAGCCGGCATCTGGCGGATTTCATCGTCAACAAACTCCGTCACATTAATCGTGATATTTCCCCCGTTACGTTCGGCCCATCCTTTTTGCCACAAATATCCGGCAACTTCGGCCACTTTATTGATTTCGCGGGCCAAGCCCGGGCGTCCTTCAAGAATTGATTTCATCATATTAAGTATTTAAGTTTAATGCTTTATTTCAATAACTGTGGAAGGAAAGAAGACACAATCAGTACCACCAGTCCCAAGACCAATACCCAGATGGTCTTGGAAGAACATCCTTTCCATTCCTTTAAAATAATTCCCCATACGTTTGAGAATGTCACGTTCAGTGACATCAAAATACACCAGGAGAATGTCAGCAATACCGGCGAAGCCATCAGGAATCCTTTTCCCAGGCTCAGTCCGAAGAACTGACTGTACCACAACACACCTGCCAGCGCACAGAACAGCAGGTTGTTCACATACAAGGAGGTTTTTCCATAATCATCCCATGTCTTGTTCTTCGCATTCTGATAGAAACAATACACCATGTTGGTCAGGAAACCTCCGGCAGTCACCATGAAAGTCGCCGGTAACGTCTTGTACACCTCTGCACTTTCCGGGAAGCACAAGCTCTGTCCGAATCCCAGCCCGATGCTGAAACAAGCACTCATGAAACCGGCCAGTAAAGCTACAAAAATTCCTTTAGTAAAATTGAAATCTTTCACCGCTTTTTTCTTTTCTTCCTCACTCAGACTGGCAGATTTCATATTTCCGGCATATCCGATGATACCGATACCCAGCAAGGTCACTATCACCCCGACAATGACCGGCAGGGTAAGTTCCTCTGTATGACCTGTGAAGACAGGAGTCAGAATCGTACCCAATCCCGCACACGTACCCAATGAAATAGACTGTCCCAGGGCTACCCCCAAATAACGCATACTCAACCCGAAAGTCAAGCCTCCCACTCCCCAAAGTACGCCGAAAAACATCGCCCACAGCGTGTCGGCAGGATGAGCCGCATAAACTTCAAAAAGGCTGTGTCCGTCCGGAACAGCCAGCAATGCTCCCAGAAAAGGGAATATAAGCCAGGCAAACACGCCCTGCACAATCCAGTACGATTCCCAGCTCCAGTTTTTTATTTTATTGATCGGCACATAACAGCTCGACTGGCAGAATGCACCGATGGCAATAATCAACAATCCGATAACGATTTCCATAGCTTCTCAATTAAGCAGACCGGATGACGGAGATAAACCCTCCCCGCCTCCGGTCTGTAAGATTAATTTCTCTTGGAAGTAACTTCTGCTTCGTATTTTTCAACCTCGGCAATGTATTCTTCGCCTACCGGTACATTGTTCTTCAGGCAGAACATATCCCATACGGCTCCCCAAGGCAATGACTTACATTCTTCCAACAAAGCCAGACGCTGGAAACCACGGTCGGTTTCTTCGTAATCACGCAGCGTAGTCAACGGTTCGAGCAGGGCCTGCAACAGACACTTCTGCGTAGCACGCATACCGATTACATACGCACCAATACGGTTGATGGAAGCATCGAAATAGTCCAAACCGATATGTACACGGTTCAAAGCATCGCAACGGACGATTTCCTTGCACAAGTCAAGTGTATCGTCGTTCATGATGGTTACATGGTCGGAATCCCAACGAACCGGACGGCTGACGTGCAACATCAGTTCCGGCACATACAGCAACAAAGAAGAAACCTTGTCGGCCACGCTTTCCGTCGGATGGAAGTGACCGGTATCCAATGTAATCAGTTTCTGATGCTGTACTCCATAACCGATATAGAAATCATTGGAACCTACCGTATAACTTTCCAGACCGATACCGAATACCTTTGATTCGATGCAGTCTTTCATGTGGTCGTAAGACTGTGCAAAAATCTGATCCAGAGAATCCTTCAGCAATGCACGGTACTTCATGCGGTTTACCGTGATGTCCTTGCTTCCATCATGTACCCACAAGTTCATGATACACGGATCGTTCTGACGCTTACCCATTTCTTCTGCAATGGCACGGCAGCGTTTAGTATGTTCAATCCAGAAATCACGGATACTCTTGTCCGGATTAGCCAAAGACAAGTTGCCTGATTTCGGATGAGAGAAGGAAGTAGAGTTGAAATCCAATTTCATGCCGTGCTCTTTCGACCACTGCATCCATCCTTCAAAATGCTTTACTTCTACCTGGTCACGGTCTACAAACTGGCCGCCAAATTCTCCGTAAATTTCGTGCAAGTTCAAACGATGCTTGCCCGGTACCAAGGAAGCGGCTTTCAGAATATCCGCACGCAGTTCTTCAATATTACGAGCCTTTCCCGGATAGTTTCCAGTCGCCTGAATTCCCCCGGTCAAGGAGCCTTGTGATTCAAAACCCGTCACGTCGTCTGCCTGCCAGCAGTGCATGGACAGGGGAACCGACTGCAAAGTGTTCATTACGGCATCTGTATCGATACCCAATTTGGCATAGCGTTCTTTCGCTACTTCATACGCATTGATAATCAGTTGTTCTTTCATGGTAGTTATTTTTTAATGATTGATTTATATTTCTGATAAGCCTCGTTCCACACCGCTGCATCAGCAGGTGAAAAATATTCAGGCTGTACATTGGCTGAAATCACATTCCGCATCTCCTGCAAAGAGTTTACCACCCCGGCTGCCTTTGCCTGAAGCATGATGTTGCCGATGGAAGAAGCCTCACTCGGTCCAGCCACCACCGGCAAGCCGATGGCATTGGAAGTGAACTGGTTCAACAGCTTGTTGCGTGAACCGCCTCCAATGATGTGCAGTTTTTCAATCGGATTGACCGACAGTTCACGGAACACGTCGAGCACCTCCCGGTATTTCAGTGCCAGACTCTCAAAGATGACACGGATGAATTCACCATGTGTCTGCGGAACCGCTTGTCCGGTACGGGCGCAATATTCACAGATGGCCTTCGGCATATCCTGCGGATTGGTGAATCCCGGATCATCCGGGTCAATAAAACACACAAACGGACGGGCAGCCTGAGCCAGCTCCACCATCTGCGGATACGTATAATCCGTTCCTTCCTTATGCCATTTCTTCAGGCACTGTTCCACAATCCACATTCCCGTGATATTCTTCAACAGGCGAATGGTACCGTCCACTCCACCTTCATTCGTAATATTATAGTGTGAGGTCTTTTCGTTTACTACCGGACCCTCTGTTTCAATTCCCATCAGCGACCAGGTACCCGAACTCAAGTAAGCAAAATTCTTGTCAGCCGCAGGAATAGCCGCCACTGCCGAAGCCGTGTCATGTCCGGCTACAGCAATTACCGGAACCGCTTCAATCTGCAGTTCTTCGCACAAATCCTTGGTAAGCATCCCTACTTTCGCCCCCGGTTCCACCATTCCGGCAAACAATGACTTGCTTACTCCCAGCACATCCAGCAGACTCTCGTCCAACTGACGTGTTTCAGGATTCAACAACTGGGAAGTAGAAGCGATGGTATATTCCGTCACCATGTTCCCGGTCAGCAGATACGAAAGCGCATCCGGCATGAAAAGCAGCCGATGGGCATGTGTCAAGCCGAAGTCCTTCCGCTGTTTCAACGTGTACAGTTGGAAAATACTATTGAAATCCATGTGCTGGATACCTGTCTTCGCATACAACTCATCTGCCGGCATCACCTTTTCAAAGAATTCTTCCTTTTTACCGATAGTCTGCGGGTCACGATAGGCATAGGGCAATCCGATGAGGGCCCCTTCTTCATTGACAAATGCAAAATCCACTCCCCAGGTATCAATACCGATAGAAGTGACAGGCACTTTCTTCTGCGCCACGGCAGCCAGTCCTTTTTTCAGGTTCTCATACAAAGAAAAAATATTCCAGTAAAAATGTCCGTTGAGCTGAAGCATCTGATTCGGAAAACGAGTCACCTCTTCCAGTGTCAGTTTATCACCAGTCAGTGTGCCCAGGATGGTCCGACCGCTGGTCGCTCCTAAATCAAACGCAATAAAATAGTTGGAATTCATGCTAAAAGTTTATTTGGTTAACTACTGTGGCAAAAGTAAAAAGAAAAAACTTTCTTCCAGCAGAAGAAATGACTTTAAAATATAAGTTTTTGATTTTTCCCTTTCGCCAAGCTTCGAGAGTTTGAGCGAGATTTTTTATCTTTGCACAGAAAGGGAGAAAAAATGGAAAAACACAGCGTAAACTATAAATACCTGGTACGAAGCCCACGAGACATTGACTGGGGTATCACAGTGAATACGGTAGGATCGGAACCCGTTCCTCCCAACTACTCCATCTATCCTCCCCATACCGGACACCCTGATGCATTTTACTTCACTCCCTCGCGCGGACGAGTGCTCGACAGCTATCAGCTGCTCTATATCACCCGGGGAAAAGGTTACTTCTATCCCACCCCCGATACATCGATAGAAATCAAGGAAGGCGATATCCTGATTCTCCAGCCTCACGTATGGCACAGCTATTTTCCTGACAAGAAAACCGGCTGGCAGGAATACTGGATTGGCTTTCAGGGAGTCAATATGGACAGCCGGTTCCAGAATAATTTTTTTGCCAAAGACCAGATTGTGTACCACATCGGTGTGCAAGACAGCATTGTCCAGCTCTACGAACAAGCCATCCATGTGGCCATGGAAGAAAAATCAGCCTGCCAGCAGTACCTGGCTGGCATTGCCAACCTCATTCTGGGAATGACCATGTATTATTCCCAGAACTATGAGTTCGACAATAAAGCCACCGAACAAATCGGCAAGGCCAAGGTCTTCATCCGCGAGAACCTGTTGAAAGGCATCGGCCCGGAAGAAGTGGCCGACTCCCTGCACATGAGCTATTCGTGGTTCCGCAAACTGTTCAAGGAATACACCGGACTCTCTCCGGCACACTACATCCAAGAGCTGAAAATCCAGCAGGCCAAAGATTTGCTGGCTACCACCCAGCGGACCACCAAAGAAATTGCTTACTACCTGAACTTTGACGATATCCCCTACTTTACCAAGGTCTTCAAGAAATACACGGGATACACCCCGCAAACCTACCGGCAGAAATTCGGAAGAGGATAAAAAGCTTCTCATTTCACGACAAAATGATAGGTACCCGACCCCAGCTCTATCCGAAGCATGCCTTCCTGAGTCATCACTTTCTTCACGCCATTTTTTCCCGCCTGCAGGACACGACCATCTTCCGTCACCTTGTCCGCCGAAGCAGCCGGCAAATAAAGTGTGGCACTCGTATTGGCCGGGACAGTGAATGAATACCTCACTTCCCCGTCTTTTACTTCCCAGGCACTTTCTATCCGACCGTACAAGGAATCATAATGCCCGCGGGCAAACGTCATCTGTCCGGTCGGGTCCACCCGTGGAGACAGCACAAAATGCTTGAATCCCGGATGATTCTCATCCCGCATGATTCCCAGTGAATAGGCATACATCCAGGCCCCTACGGCCCCGAACGAATAATGATTGAACGAGTTCATCCGGTTGTTTTCCCCAAATCCGTCCAAATGAGTATAAGAATTCAGCCGCTCCCAGATGGTCGTAGCCCCTTGTTCCACAGAATAAAGCCACGAAGGATAGGTGGTCTGCTGCAACAACTTGTAGGCCACGTCGTCGTAGCCATTGTCCGAAAGTGCCTTGCTAATCCAGGAGGTCCCGATGAATCCCGTCATCAGAGAATAAGCCGGATAAGTCTTTCCGTCGTCACCCACATTTTCCCGCTGAACCGTTTGGGAAAGACGAGCTACAAACTCTTCCCGAAGCTCCGGCGGAACAAGACCGAACGCCAGCGGAAGCACGTACGAAGTCTGTATGTCTATCGGTTTCCCTTTTTCAGGCCCGTCGGCCCCGGAAGAAATCGTCCGGGCCGTCGCTTTATCCACATACGTACGCAGGAAGAAATCCTTCCGCTTCCGATACAAATCCGCATACCTCCGTGCCTCACTTTCCTTGCCCAATAGCTTGGACACTTTCACCATGATGTCCAAGTCGTACAAGAAATAAGCCTCCCACATCAGTGTCTTGTCGTTCTTGTTGTCCTCCGGCCCCAGCCAGTCGCCCAGATTTCCCCACACCTTCTCCTGCTCCAAGATACCCATTTCCGGGTTGATGGTCTTTGCCAGTATATAATCAATGTAACGGCCCATCGCCGCATAATGTTCCGCCAGCAAGCTCTTGTCGCCATACTGCTGGTACACTTCCCAAGGCACCGTGATGCCCGCGCTACCCCACAACAGGCCCCCAAAGCCTACCCCCAGCGGAGCCACCTCGGGGAAACGTCCGTCTTCCCGCTGCACATCGCGCATGGCCTGCAAATAACGGCGAAGGAATTGCGGCACATCGGCCAGATAAGTCGCCGTCCGGGAGAAGACCGAGATATCTCCCGCCCAACCCAGGCGTTCGTTCCGCTGCGGACAGTCGGTCGGGATGGAGAAGAAATTGGCATAGGTAGACCACACGATGTTGTGCCACAGCTGATTCACTTTCTCGTTCGAGGTTTCATACTGAGAAGCAAGCCTGTCAATCGAGCTCAGCACCGTACCCTTCACACTTTCCAAAGGCAAGGCCTTGTCAATGCCCGTAATCTCGACATAGCGATAGCCATGATAAGTGAACCGCGGCGCAATCGTTTCCTCCCCTCCCTTGGTGATATATTTGTCCTGTGTCATTGCCGCACGAATATTCTCGAGCATAATCATTCCCTCGTTACCGGCATAACGCGGCAAGTCCGGATATTTCACTTCGGCATAACGGAGATTGATTTCCCGGCCCGCTTCCATTCCGTGGAGCGTGATTTCAGGCACTCCCACCATGTTCTGCCCCATGTCGTACACGAAGATACCCGGCCGTACTTCTTCCACCGACCGCGCCTTCAGTTGCTGAATGGCCCGTACCGTCTGGCCATACTGGGCCTTCAGGTGAAAAGCTGAATAATCGTTCACTTTCGGCACGTTTCCTCCTCCCACCTGACTGACATGATTTTCCAGCGTCACTTCCACTGCCGGCTTCCACGCCGCATCCTCGTAACCCGGGCAAGACCATCCGGCGATTGCCTGTTCCTTCCGGGCATCATAGACTTCTCCCTGAAAGAAACTGCCATACACCACCGGTCCCTGGTTGAAATACTTCCATGTGTCCGGCGAAGTGACCACCGTCTGCTGCTGTTCATCCTCGTACGTCACTACCAGCTGGGCCAGCAACGACTGACGGTCGCCGAAGAAGTTCCAGTTTTCTCCGGCATAAGTGGCACCTCCGCTCCACCAGCCTTCGGCCAGCACCGCACCCAGTGCATTTTTTCCGGCCCGTACCAGCTGCGTCACGTCGTACACCTGATACAGGTGTGTTTTATTATACTGTGTCACGCCCGGATTGAAATAATCCTTTCCTACCCGCTGCCCGTTGAGATACATCTCATAAATACCGCGGGAGGTGACATACAGCCGTGCTTTCCTGATTTTATTCGCAACGGTCGCAAATTCCGTACGCAACATCGGCATGGAATTGCGGCTCGGGTCTTGCACATACCATTTTCTCCCCCCTTTCAATCGGGACGCATCCAGTGTCACGGAAGTCAGTCGGTTTTCCGGACTCCGGAAATTACGGATATCCGTCTTCACACCCGAGAAGGCCTTTACATCCTCCAAGGCAAAGCCCACCTCACCCACTACGGGAAAGGCAATGAAATCGCCTCCCTGCCCCAAGGGATTCACATTCACTTCCCCCAGCCGAGTTTCTCCTTTTTTCAAGACCGTGAAACCCAAATTGGAATATAAAGAAAAAGTATGCGCCTGATACTGGTTCCCGACATTCAACACGTCATTCGGTATCAAAAAAGACTTCAACGGTACGGAAGGCTTGTCATCGGGCTGATAACCTGCACGATAAAGATGTATCCATGCGTTTCCGCCTCCTTTCAGCGGCGTCAAGTCGAACTCCACCCTGATGTAAGAAGCATCCTTCCCGTTGGCAAGGTGATACAGGTTCTTGTTCGCATCCATCAGCCGCTCGTCATTCGCTCCATACACGAAGGCAATCTTACGGGATGCAGTCTGTTCCTTCATCTGGAAAGAGAAATCCAAGCGGAACACTGGCAGATAAGGGGAATAAAGCACCATGTCCTCGTCATCGCCTCCAATCCAGCGAGCTCCGTGCCATCCATCCGCCTCGTGGTCTGTCAGCAGGCTGGTTTCAAACCAGGACGTTCCTTCCTGTACCTTTCCCTGATTGTTCCACACCTTCACTTTCCACGAATAACGGGTAGTCGGCTGCAAGGCTTCCCCCTGGTACACCACATGCTGGGAGACGTCTCCTGCCACCTTCCCGGAATCCCAGACCCGCTTTCCAGCCTCATCCTGCACAATCAGCTGATAGGCTGTCTGACAGAGACCTCTTTCCTGCGGAGCAGCCGTCAGCTGCCAGCCAAATCTCGGAGCGGGAGTGTCTATGCCAAGAGGCGTCTCGGCCAATTCTACGGTCATCCCCGCCAAAGAAGGAGACTCCTTTTTATATGTATTGCTCGACAATATGATTCCCAACAAAATTGCGATAAATAAGTGCTTCCCAACCATAACCAATAGTATTATCTTAGATTCTCAACCGAGTTTTCATTGTAATTACAGATTTTAGTTTAACCTAAAGACGACATAAAAGTATTACTTTTAAATCTAACACAACATTAAAAAAAGAACTTATCAGTATTTTTTATGTTTCCCGTGGCAGAAACCTACGTTTTCCCCATAGGAAACATACAGTTCCGTACCGAGAAACGTATGTTTTCCGCAAGGGAAACATAAAACAGACAAGCCCCTTTTCTCATTAACTCCATGGCATCCTCCAGATTTCTTTCTCCAATATCCAATCCTCCTTTTCATTATACACCAAGAATCCGGTTATCCCCTTCCTCATCACATTACAGCCGTAAGTCTCTCGATTTTCCCGTAAAAACAGAAAAATTTATCGTTTTTCGATAAAATATTTCTGTTTTTCTTTTGGAGTTCAAAAATAATACCTACATTTGCATATCGAAAAACGATAAATATTTATCGAATACAAACGACACACACTATTATTTACACACAAACACGTACAGTTATGAAAAAGACATTCACAAAAAAGACACTGGCAGCAGGAATCGCCGCTGCACTGATGACATTGACAGCCACACACGCAAACGCAAAAGGAACCTTCATTTACGGACAGAACCACCAAAGCTTGACGGTATCTACCCTGAATGAAGACGGCAAAACGCTCACTCCCAAGTGGAAGTACGAATACCGGTACGACACACTGGGAATCCTGACCGAGAAAAAGGCTTACCGCTGGGATGCGGACCGAAAAACCTGGAATCCGGCTTATCTGCTGACCTGGGGCACTGAAGGTCCGGCTCTTCAAAAGCTTTCAACGAACAAATGAACAAACTTTTTAAAACGTACACAATTATGGGACGCACCATCAAATTATTACTGTATTTCTTTGCCTACCAACTGGCTTTCATGGGGGTAGCCATCTGTGGATACATGTGGTATCGCCACACCTTCGAATTACCGAAGACCCTCGACACTCTTTATACAAACCTGATCATGCTGGCGCAGGTACTCTCCACCGCTGCGATAGGTATCCATCTGCTGGCAGGTAAATATGTGGGACTGGACCGGAAGACTTGGGGATATCACTGCTCACCCAAACTGTTGGTCACTTCGGCGGTATTTATTTTAGCAATGGGCTTATGGACCAACTACTTCAACGAACTGGCCGACCTGCCCAACAATATGGAGGCTGCCTTTGACATGATGATGCATCATCCCTTAGGTATCGTGGCCATCGTCATCATGGCTCCCCTCGTAGAGGAACTGCTGTTCCGCGGCGCCATTCAGGGACATCTGCTCCGCAAATGGAAACATCCGGCAGGGGCCATCGTACTTTCCTCTCTGATTTTCGGACTGGTACACGGCAACTGGGTACAGGCGCCTTTCGCCTTTGTCACCGGACTGGCGCTGGGATGGATGTACTACCGCACGGGGAGTCTGTTACCCGGCATCCTGATGCACTTTGTCAATAACAGTGCGGCTGTGATTGCTTTCTTATCGGCAGACGACCCGAATGCGACCATGGTTTCTACTTACGGAGCCACCGGAGCGGCACTCATGGCAGCCGGAGGATTTGTCCTCACCATCCTCTGCGTACTGTTCATCCAAAAGAAGCTGGTTCCGCAACCGGCTTCCTGGCATCAGCCTGCCCAGGCAGAAACGATTGAAATAGAAGACCAGACATTATCCACACAAACACATTCACATAATGAAAACATTTAAAATCATTGCATTAATCGCCCTCCTTGGCATCTTGTTCGAATCGATAGGAGGGTTCATCGACGGCTGGAACGAACCCGACCAACTGGCTCCCATTCGCATAGAACGTACCCATCCCGCTTTCGACAAAGTGACTGCGGTGACCTTTGATGTACTGCCACAGTCAGCCCAACAAGTAGCCAATCTGCAAACCGGCACTCGTGTACCGGCCGGATTCATACAATGCCATGCATATATCACTCCCAGTGGTCTTACGACTTTCGCTTATGTGCTGCTGGCAATTACGGGATTGTTTACCCTATATGGATTCTACAGCCTCATCCGCTTGTTTATCTCTGTCATCCGTAAAGAGATATTCACACCCACCAATATCCGGCGCATCCGATGGGGAGTCTACACTCCTACCGCCTACACTTTGGCCAAATATTTCCAGTCGTGGTGTGAATCTCACGATGCCATGACTCAACTCACCGTTCCGGGATATGTCATTCAGCCTGCTTCTCCCTTTGAATTCAGCTGGATGAGCCTCATACTCCTGATACTTCTCACGGAGGTCTTCGTAGTTGCCGTACGTTTGAAACAAGAAAACGATTTGACGATTTAATTAAACACACGAACAATGAAAGCCCAATCCTACAAACGCCTGATGCAATACTGCGACTTTATTTCGGTACTCAGCCTTTTTGCATCCATTGCTTACGGCTTTAGCCAGATAGTGCCTCTCTGTTATGAAATGGGGAAAAACGACAGCGATACTTTTATATGGGAAGCGTTGGTACAAGCCATTGAGTGTTACGCCATTTTCTTTATCGGCCTGCTGGCCTATTTCATGGCACGCAACGTGAAAAAAGGAAAAGTATTCTGCCGCGTCAACCAACGGATTTTATCGGCCATCGGAATTTCCACAATGCTTTCGGGGGTGCTGATGAATGTCATCGTCAATCTCACCCCAATAGACACATTCCATCAGAGCAGCATCCTGCTGATTGTGATAGGAGCCGTTTTCGTGCTGGTCTCCTTGCTGTTTGAGATAGGTATCCAGATACAGGAAGAACAAGATTTGACTATTTAACCCAACTACTAACTATGCCGATTATCGTAAATCTCGATGTGATGATGGCGAAACGGAAAGTTTCGCTGGGAGAGCTTGCCGAACGGATTGACCTGACACCGGCAAATCTCTCCATTCTGAAAACAGGAAAGGCCAAGGCCATACGCTTCTCTACCCTGGAGGCCATCTGTAAGGAACTGGACTGCCAGCCGGGGGACATACTGGAATATCGGGCGGAAGAATAGAAAGACAACAAATGTATACACAAAAAACAGGAGGGTGTGTCAAAACTCATTTTTTGAAAATATGAACTTGTAATTTGAAATTTGAGCATCCTAAAAGACTAAAGAAAGGGTCGTATCATTACTCAATACAGAGTTTGATACGACCCTTTTAAATATTATAGTTATAATCTGTAACTTTGAAGAGTAGTCATTTTAGTTTTGACACACCCTCTCACCTATTTTCTATGATTTACCATTCAAACAATTTGCTTCTAGACAGCAGACAAGCACCTACCACTCCTGCTTTTGCCTGTAGCTTCGACAATACCACCGCGGAATCCTTGCTTACCAGATTCAAGGAGTATTTGCGGATGGCGGTCTTGATGGGTTGCAAGATATAATCTTCCGTCAAGGCCAGCGTTCCGCCGATGACCACCAGTTCCGGATTGAACAGGTTAATCAGCCCTGCAAGATAACGCCCCAGCTTACGCCCGATTTCTTCCACCAGTTCAATGCACAGGATATCTTCTTTATTGGTGGCTTCCACAATCTCTTCCAAGGTAAGCGGAGAATCCCCCGAAAGAATTCGCTTGGAAAGAATGGACGTCTGTCCGTTCTTTACCCGCTCACAAAGAATCCGATGCAGAGCCGAACCGGAAACCTCGGTTTCCAGACATCCTTTTTTTCCGCAACGGCAGATGATTTCATTGTCGAACACATTGAAATGACCGAATTCTCCCGAAAAACCCGAACGACCCGTATAGATCTTCCCGTCAATGATAAAGGCAGAACCAAGTCCCCAGCTGAGATTGATGAACACCACATCTTTTTCTCCTTTGACCACTCCTTTCAGCAATTCGCCATAGGCCATGGCACGGGTATCGTTATCGATGCTCACCGGAATACCGATTTTTTCAGTCAAAATTTCGGCCAGCGGGCGTTCCTCAAAGTTAAACATACTGAAGCTATAGCCTTCTTCCGGATTCACACGGCCCGAAATGTTGACTCCTACCTGAAGAATCTTTTCTTTGACATTCTTATGTTTCTCGATGAAAGTACAAATATGCTGAATCAGCAAATCCAGACTTTCCAGTGTATTGTCAAGATGACATTCTATTCCCATCTGAATATCTACCATATCACCCGTAAAATTCATCAGGCCGATATTCAGGCAAAACGCCTTGATATCCACTCCCACCATATAGGCAGCATCCGGATTCAGTCCATAGAGATTAGGGGGTCTTCCCTCACTGGTCTCTTGCTTACCATAATTGATGATGTATCCTTCTTCCACCAGTTCCATCACAAACTTGGTGACAGTCGGAATACTCAAGTCTATGTCTTTTGCCAAATCAGGAATGGTGGACGAATGATTGTGCATCAAATAGGTAATTATCCGCTTTTGAGTAAGCATATTTTTCGTGCTATTTCCTAGACCTTCGATTAACTTGTGTACCATAATATTATAACCATACTTTAGTTAAACCCACAATAACTGGCTAAAATAACAGGCTCATATTATTTTAATGCCAGTGTCCCATAAGGCAGTCCTACTTATTAAAATGACTTACCCGACAAACCGATGGCTAAGATAATAAATTTATTGATATAAAACAATAAAAGCAAAATATTAATTATATATAGCAAAAGTCAAGAAAAATCTTCATTAAATCATGGATAACTTAAATATTATGCGTACTTTAGCTGAAAGAAATCCCATCCTTCCTTAACCTAATGACAATACGTATGAAAAAACGACTCCTGACGTGGGGAATTCTTGTATTCCAATATGTGCTATCTCTGGCACAATCCGTACCCGACTATCCGATTACACAAGGTGTATCTGCTCCTTTTGCGGGCTTTATAAAAGACTGGCTGGTAGTGGGTGGAGGGTGCAACTTCCCCTTCAAGCCTGCTGCCGAAGGAGGAGAAAAAGTGTATTACGACCAATGTTATGCGTTAAACGTCCGGACCGAATCTCCACAATGGATATCACTTCCTTCACTTCCCTGCCCGGTGGCATACGGCTGTGCCGTAGAAACACCGGAGGGCCTGGTCTGCATCGGAGGAGCCAATGCGGATTCCTGCCTGACCCGTGTATTCCGGATTCAAGCTGCCGATTCTCCACAAAAGTTTTCTATCCAGGCACTTCCTTCACTGCCCGAAACTATAGACAACGCTGCGGCTACCTTTCTCAACGGGTGCATTTACCTCACTGGAGGAAACCAGCCACACGGACAGAACGCACTGTACAAACTGGACTTGAATATAGACCATGCGTGGCAAAAACTGACAGCCTATCCTGGACCTCAACGCGTACAGCCGATTCTGATGAATGACGGTCACAAACTTTATTTAATAGGTGGATACCAGGCAGCGTCGAAGGCTTCGGAAAGCATACTTTCACACGACATCTTATGCTATCTCCCCGAAACCGACCGCTGGGAATACGAATCAGACATACCCTTGGAAGAGAATGGGGAGAAACGCTGTATGGCCGGAGGGAGCGGTGCCCAAACCTCCACACATCTCATCCTTACCGGAGGAGTCAACTACGGCATTTTTAAAAAGGCCCTGGACGGAAAAGCAGGAAAAGACTATCTCACACACGAGCCATCCTGGTATCGGTTCAACGATGATCTCCTCTGTTTTGACTTCACACATAAAAAATGGACCCAGCATCCCAACATCCCGGGTATGGCACGGGCCGGAGGCATTCTCCTGCTACATCGTCATTGTTTATACATGGTATGCGGAGAAATAAAACCCGGCGTACGAACCCCACAAATTACAGTTTATCCGCTTAAAAAAGAAGTATATTTTCAAAATAACCCCTAAAAACCTTGTAGTATAAAAATATATCGCTACTTTTGCCGATATTAAATAAATCAATTTATTAAATATAATATTATGGAAAAAATCATTGGTTTAATTGACGCTCCGTTTACTCCGTTTTATGAAAATGGGGAAGTAAACTATGAACCGATTGCGGCGTATGCGGCCATGCTGGCAAAGAACGGCCTGAAAGGCGTGTTCATCAACGGTTCATCCGGTGAAGGCTACATGCTGACGGAAGAAGAACGTATGAAACTGGCTGAACGCTGGATTGAAGTGGCTCCCGAAGGTTTCAAGGTGATTGTACACGTGGGAAGCTGCTGCGTAAAGGCAAGCAAGATGCTGGCTGAACATGCACAAAAGATCGGGGCATGGGGCATCGGTGCCATGGCTCCTCCTTTCCCGAAAATCGGTCGTATCGAAGAACTGGTGAAATACTGCGAAGAAATCGCAGCCGGAGCGCCGAATCTTCCATTCTATTATTATCACATTCCGGCATTCAACGGTGCCTACCTGCCGATGGTGGAATTGCTGAAAGCGGTAGACGGACGTATCCCGAACTTTGCCGGCATCAAATATACGTACGAAAGCATTTATGAATACAACCAGTGCCGCCTGTACAAGAACGGCAAGTTCGACATGCTGCACGGTCAGGATGAAACCATCCTTCCTTCACTGGCCATGGGCGGTGCACAGGGCGGTATCGGTGGAACAACCAACTACAACGGCATCAACCTGGTAGGCATCCTCGATGCTTGGAAAGCCGGCGACATTGAAAAGGCTCGCGAATTGCAGAACTTCTCACAGGATGTCATCAACGTAATCTGTCACTACCGCGGCAACATCGTAGCCGGAAAGCGCATCATGAAACTGATAGGCCTGGATCTGGGCAAGAACCGTACGCCGTTCCAGAACATGACCGACGAAGAAGAAGCTCGCATGAAGGCGGAACTGGAAGCGATCAAATTCTTTGACCGTTGTAACAAATTCTAACCGTCGGCCTTATGATGTGCATAGATACCTACGCAAAATACTGGGCTGAGAACTACAAGGAAGATCTCACCCACAACATCATGCCTTTTTGGCTGAAATACGGTCTCGACAAGAAACACGGGGGTGTATATACCTGCGTGGCACGCGACGGACAGTTGTTCGACACCACCAAATCGGTATGGTTCCAAGGCCGTTTTGCCTTTATCTGCTCTTTTGCCTACAACCATGTGGAAAAGAATCCGGAATGGCTGGAAGCAGCCAAACTGACACTGGATTTCATTGAAAACCACTGTTTCGATACGGACGGAAGAATGTATTTCGAAGTCATGGCCGACGGCACACCGCTCCGGAAAAGAAGATATGTGTTTTCTGAAAGCTTTGCCGCCATCGCCATGTCGGAATATGCACTGGCTACCGGCAACCAGGAATATGCGAAAAAAGCACTCGACCTGTTCAAGCGGATGCGTCATTTCCTGAATACTCCCGGCATTTTGGAGCCGAAATACCTTCCGACTCTCCAGGCACAGGGCCATTCCATCACCATGATTATGGTCAACGTGGCTTCCTGCATCAAGCAAGTGATTTCCGACCCGGAACTGAATGCCCAGATTGAGGAGTCCATCCATGCGTTGAAAAATTACTTCATGCATCCGGAATTCAAAGCGCTGCTGGAAATGGTGGGCCCCAAAGGAGAATTCATCGACACCATGAACGGACGTACCATCAATCCGGGACATTGCATCGAAACGTCCTGGTTCCTGTTCGACGTAGCCCGTAACATGGGCGGCAACAAAGAGCTCGTCGACATGGCGCTGACCATTCTCGACTGGTCGTGGGAATGGGGATGGGACAAGCAGTACGGCGGTATCATCAACTTCAAGGACTGCAAGAACCTGCCTCCCCAGGATTATTCACAGGATATGAAATTCTGGTGGCCGCAAACCGAAGCCATCATCGCCAACCTGTATGCCTATAAGCTGACCAAAGACGAAAAGTACCTGAAACGCCACAAACAAATCAGTGAATGGACGTATGCCCATTTCCCCGACAATGAGTTCGGCGAATGGTATGGATACCTGCACCGCGACGGCACAGTAGCCCAACCCGCAAAAGGTAACTTATTCAAAGGTCCTTTCCATATTCCACGAATGATGGTCAAGGGATATACTTTATGTAAAGAAATACTTGCCGGAGAATAGCCCGGCAAGTACCATTGCTAACTGAATAATCATAATATATGAAGAACTCTAAGATTTATCCTTGGGTTGTAGTAGGACTGCTGTGGGGCGTGGCATTGCTCAACTATATGGACCGCCAAATGCTCAGTACCATGAAGGAGGCCATGCAGATGGATATCACGGAACTGCAATCGGCCACTAATTTTGGATATCTGATGGCCATCTTTCTCTGGATTTATGCCCTCATGAGCCCGGTTTCAGGTATCATCGCCGATCGTTTGAGCCGTAAATGGCTGATTGTTGGAAGTCTGTTCGTATGGTCTTCCGTCACCTACCTGATGGGAATTGCCGACACCTTCAACCAGATTGTTTGGCTGCGCGCCTTAATGGGAGTGAGTGAAGCACTCTACATCCCCGCCGGACTTTCCCTCATTGCAGACTACCACACGGGAAAATCTCGTTCTCTGGCTGTGGGTATCCACATGACAGGACTTTATATGGGACAAGCCATCGGTGGATTTGGAGCCACTGTGGCTGCCGCTTTCTCTTGGCACACCACTTTCCATTGGTTCGGAATCATCGGAATAGCCTATGCCGTGATTTTGATGTTATTCTTGTATGACAAAAAGATAGAAACAATTCCGACAGAAAAGCTCCAAGCCAAGCCACATGAAAAAGAAGGCGTATTCATCAGTCTGAAATCCTTGCTGACCAACGTAGCCTTCTGGGTAATCCTGCTTTATTTTGCTGCCCCCAGCCTTCCCGGATGGGCCACCAAAAACTGGCTCCCAACCTTATTTGCCGAAAACCTTAATTTACCAATGTCACAAGCAGGTCCCCTCTCTACCATTACGATTGCGGTCTCTTCCTTTATCGGTGTCATTATCGGGGGACCGTTATCCGACAGATGGGTTCAGAAAAACCTGCGCGGGCGTGTATATACCGGAGCAATCGGTCTGGGACTGACTATCCCTTCCTTGCTTTTATTGGGATTCGGACATAACTTGATCGCCGTAGTAGCAGCCGGATTATTGTTTGGTATCGGCTATGGCATCTTCGACACCAACAACATGCCTATTCTCTGCCAGTTTGTGTCACGCAAACAAAGAGCTACTGCCTACGGGGTGATGAACATGATAGGAGTTGCTGCCGGCGCCTTTATTACGCATCTGTTAGGCCGATGGGGCGACAACGGCAATTTAGGAATTGGTTTCGCCATGCTCGCCATCGTAGTGGCCGTTGCACTCTTCGTGCAGTTATACTTCTTGCGCCCCAAGACAGACAATATGGAATAATAAAACTTTGAAAATATGATTGTTTCCAATTTACAACACAGTGCCCGGATTGAAGCACTCCACCCTCTGTTCAAACCGTTGTTTGATTATGTGAAAAGTCATGACCTTCTGCATACTCCATGTGGGAGAATCGAACTGGACGGGAACAACCTGTTCATCAACAATGTGAACCCCACATGTGTGAAGGCTTCCGAACAGGTACTTGAGGTACATCGCGACTACATCGATATACACATCCTGCTGGAAGGAAAGGAACGCATCGGCTGGAAAGCGATGGAAGAGGTCAGCCAACTGAAACAAGCTTATCAGGAAGAAGGAGATTGCGCCCTCTATACGGACACTCCCACCTGTTTCGTAGACCTGCTTCCGGGACAATTCCTGATTGTCTATCCGGAAGATCCTCATGCTCCGGTCATCGGAGAAGGAAAAATCAGAAAACTGATAGCTAAAGTTAAAATCTAACCCATAAATTATGAGAAAATTACTTTCCCTATGCATCGGAATGATTTCTATCGGACTGCAGGCTGCAGACACGGTATTTGTGAAAACCCCACAGGTGCCCATCCTGATAGAACGCCACGACAACGTGCTGGCCTATATGCGTCTTGACGCAAAGGAAACCCAGACACTGGAAAATATTACCCTCACTTTTGACAAGGAGGTGCCGCTTTCACAGATAAAAGCAGTCAAACTCTATTATAGTGGTACGGACGCTTCCCAGGACAGAGGAAAAAAACGGTTTGCCCCGGTAGAATATATCTCCAGCCAGACTCCCGGCCAGACGTTATCGGCAAACCCTTCCTATTCTATCAAGAAATCGGAAGTAGCTCCCAAGAACCATACGCTTACGCTGGAAGGCAAGCAGAACCTGTTTCCCGGATACAATTTCTTCTGGGTCAGCATTGAAATGCAGCCTACGGCTTCACTGCAAACCAAAATCAGTGCCGAAATCACGCAAGTGAAAGCAGATGGGAAAGTCCTCCCGACCAAAAATGCAGAAGCACAAAAGGTGGTGCAGAGAATGGCAGTCGGCGTACGCCACGCCGGTGACGACGGTTCCGCCGCTTTCCGTATCCCCGGTTTGGTTACAACCAACAAAGGCACTCTTCTGGGCGTATATGACGTACGCTACAACAGCAGTGTGGACCTGCAGGAACACATCGACATCGGCCTCAGCCGTAGTACAGACGGTGGAAAGACTTGGGAGAAAATGCGTCTGCCACTGGCCTTTAAAGAATATGGAGGACTTCCGTCGGCTCAAAACGGTGTAGGCGACCCTTCCATTCTGGTAGATACCCAAACCAATACTGTATGGATTGTGGCAGCCTGGACGCACGGAATGGGCAACCAACGAGCTTGGTGGAGTTCTCACCCGGGCATGGACCTGAACCACACGGCCCAGCTGGTACTTGCCAAAAGTACAGACGATGGAAAGACCTGGTCCGAGCCTATCAACATCACCGAACAGGTGAAGCTTCCGGAATGGTACTTCCTGCTTCAGGGACCGGGACGAGGCATCACCATGGAGGATGGTACCTTGGTGTTCCCTATCCAGTTCATCGACAAGACCCGTATTCCAAATGCAGGCATCATGTATAGCAAAGACCATGGAAAAACCTGGACTATCCACCACCATGCACGTACCAATACCACAGAAGCACAGGTGGCCGAACTCGAACCTGGCACCCTCATGCTGAACATGCGTGACAACCGGGGAGGAAGCCGGGCCGTATATACCACACAGGACTTAGGCAAGACGTGGAAAGAACATGAATCTTCCCGTACGGCCCTGATAGAGCCTGTATGTATGGCCAGCCTGATCAGTGTGAAAGCCAAGGACAACGTGCTGGGAAAAGACTTGCTGATTTTCTCCAACCCCAACTCAACCAGCGCCCGCAAGGACATGACCATCAAAATCAGTCTGGACGGAGGAAATACCTGGAGTCCGGAACATCAGTTACTATTGGATGAGGGATACAACTGGGGATATTCCTGCCTGACCATGATTGACAAAGAAACCATCGGCATCTTGTACGAGAGCAGCGTGGCCCACATGACGTTCCAAAGTATCAAGCTCCGGGATATCGTAAAATAATAAACGATAAAATAAGCCAGCAGCCTATATCTCTGCTGGCTTATTTTTATGCCCCTCTCCTCCAAAGACGTATCCTCAAACACATTCTGTTGTTCTTCATACCACATTTCCACAGAAAACAATTTCAAACAGTTGATTAGCAACCTGAAAATTCGTAATTTTGCCCCTATCAATTGAAATTACGTAATTTTATCAAGATGAATCAAGAATTCGAGCTTATCGCCAAGACCTTCCAGGGACTGGAAGAAGTTCTGGCACAAGAACTCACAGAGCTGGGAGCCAGCAACATTGAAATCGGCCGACGCATGGTTTCTTTCACCGGCGACAAGGCCATGATGTATAAGGCAAACTTCTGCCTGCGCACCGCCATCCGTATTTTAAAACCCATCAAACATTTCACTGCCAAGACGGCCGACGAAGTATATGAAGCCGTGAAAAGCATCGAATGGGAAAAATACCTCGACAACATGAGCAGTTTTTCCGTGGATGCCGTGGTTTATTCCAGCGAATTCCGCCATTCCAAGTTTGTGGCCTACAAGGTGAAGGATGCAGTGGTCGACTATTTCCGTGAAAAGACCGGCAACCGTCCTTCCGTACGCATCAGCAATCCGGACCTGGCTATTCACATTCACATTGCGGAAGAAGAATGTACACTGGCACTCGACAGTTCCGGCGAATCACTTCATCGCAGAGGCTACCGTCAGGAACAAGTGGAAGCACCGCTGAACGAAGTGTTGGCTGCCGGTATGATTCTGATGACAGGCTGGCGAGGCGAATGTGACCTGATCGACCCGATGTGCGGTTCAGGTACCATCCCTATCGAAGCGGCCCTGATTGCCCGCAACATCGCACCAGGAGTGTTCCGCAAGGAGTTCGGATTCGAAAAATGGAAAGATTTCGACCAGGAACTTTTCGATGCCATCTATAACGACGATTCACAGGAGCGTGAATTCACACATAAGATTTACGGATACGACAACAACCCGAAAGCCAACGAGATTGCCCAGCACAACGTGAAAGCGGCAGGAGTCAGCAAGGATGTCATCCTGAAAATCCAACCGTTCCAGCAGTTTGAAAAGCCGGAACAGAAAAGCATCATCATCACCAACCCGCCGTATGGAGAACGTATTTCTTCCGACGACTTGCTGGGACTCTACCAGATGATTGGGGAACGTTTGAAGCATGCTTTCGCAGGAAACGACGCCTGGATTCTGAGCTATCGCGACGAATGTTTCGACCAGATTGGACTGAAGGCTTCCGTGAAAATACCTTTGTTCAACGGTGCGCTGGAGTGTCAGTTCCGCAAATACCAGATTTTTGACGGGAAATACAAGGAATTCCGCTCAGAAAACAGTGACAAGGAGTTCAAGCCGAAGCACGAAGAGAAACCGGCCCGCCCGCGTCACCACGGAGAAAAAGTGGAATACGTACGTAAGGAACGCAAAGAGGGTGCTCGTGGAGAACGGAAAGAAGGTTTCCGAAGCGAACGCAAAGAAGGTTTCCGCAAGGATTCCGACCAGAAAGAAACGTTCCGCGGACGGAAAGCCGGCGACGGAAAAGAATTTACCCGCGAACGCCGCAAGGAATTCAAATACAAAGAGGAACCGAAACCGCGCAACCCGCGTCCTTCTACGGATGACGGACGTCCGAAAGCAGCTCCTGCCCCACGTTACATGCACAAGCGCCGCAGCGAGGAAGAAGAAAATTCACAGGATTAAAGACAGACAAAATATGAAACGTATATTTTTATTCTTCTTTTTATGTAGTATGACCGTCCTCACCACTTTTGCCCAGGACAAGAAAGCCGCCTATACGCTGGAAGATGTCATTCCGGGCGGGAACAATTATTTCAACCTGGTTCCCAAGAACATTCCGGGCCTGCAATGGTGGGGGGATGTATGCGTACGCACGGATGTGGAAAATATCCGCCGTATCCAGTTGAAAGACGGCAAGGAAACCGTACTGGTAACCTTGGAAGAAGTGAACCAGGCTCTTGAAAAAGGAGAAAAGCCTTTCCAGCCGTCGCACGAACTGAAACCGCTCCGCAGCCTGATGTATGCTTCATTGCCTTGGGCAGAACGGAAAGTAATTGTATTCCAGCAAAGCAACTACTGGGTGGAATATGATTTCGGACAGAAAAAGATTACCAACCTGTTCCGGTTGAACGAGAAAGCGGCCAACTTGGACTTCTGCAAGGCCAATGACAAAGTAGCCTATACCATCGGCAACGGTCTGTTTGTAGCCGACAAGGGAGAAGAAAGCCGGCAAATCAATCCGTCACAGATGGAAGAAGGAGTGGTTTACGGTCAGGCTGTACACCGCAACGAGTTTGGCATCTATAAGGGTACATTCTGGAGCCCGAAAGGAAACTACCTGGCTTTCTACCGCATGGACCAGAGCATGGTGACTGATTATCCGCAGGTAAATACTTCCACCCGTATCGCTACCCTGGAACCGGACAAATATCCGATGGCAGGCATGACCAGCCACAAGGTGACCGTGGGAGTGTACGATGTAAAGACCGGAAAAGTGATTTACTTGCAGGCAGGCGACCCTACCGACCGTTATTTCACCAATGTCAGCTGGTCGCCCGACGAACAGCATATCTACGTCATCGAGCTGAACCGTGACCAAAACCATGCACAGCTGGTCAGCTATCAGGCTGCCACCGGCGAAAAGGAAGGTATTCTGTATGAAGAAAAGCATCCGAAATACGTAGAACCTCAACACCCGCTGGTATTCCTACCGTGGGACGAAACTCAATTCATCTACCAGAGCCAGCGCGACGGTTTCAACCACCTGTACCTGATGGATACGAAAGCCAAAGGAGAAGGAGTTTGGAAAAACGGGAAACTGGAAGGCAGCACCTACCTGGAGCACTTGAAAGTCACTCCTTTGACCCAAGGTGACTGGCTGGTACAGGAGATTCTGGGATTCAATGCGAACAAGAAAGAAATTATCATCGGCAGTACGGAAATCTCTCCGCTGCAGACCAATCTGTTCAGCCTCAATGTGAAAACCGGGAAACGTACGCTACTGGGAGAAAAAGACGGCATGCACCGGGCTTCTCTCTCCGCCAGCGGTACGTATTTGATAGATAACTTCTCTTCTTTCACCGTGGGACGGGAAATCACCTTGCTGCCTACCAGCGGCAAGAAGGGAACCACCCTGCTGAAAGCGGACGACCCGATGCGCAGTCAGTTCAACTTGCCGGAAATCACCATCGGAACTCTTAAAGCTGCCGACGGAAAGACGGATTTATATTACCGCCTGATTAAACCGGTGGACTTTGACCCGAACAAGAAATATCCGGCCATCATCTATGTATATGGCGGACCGCATGCACAGCTCATCCACAACTCGCGTTTCTACGATGCCAGAGGATGGGACCTGTACATGGCACAGAAAGGATATGTCATGCTGACGGTAGACAGCCGGGGAAGCGACAACCGGGGACTGGCGTTTGAGAACTGCACCTTCCGCCACTTGGGAGTGGAAGAGATGAAAGACCAGGTGAAGGGAGTGGAATTCCTGAAATCACTTTCGTATGTGGATGGTAACCGCATCGGCGTACATGGCTGGAGCTTCGGCGGTTTCATGACCACCAACCTCATGCTGACTTATCCCGATATTTTCAAAGTGGGGGTAGCCGGCGGACCGGTCATCGACTGGAAGTTCTATGAAGTGATGTACGGCGAACGTTACATGGATACGCCACAGGCTAATCCGGAAGGCTACAAAGGCTCCGACCTGAAACTGAAAGCCGGCAACCTGAAAGGCCGTCTGGAAATCATCATCGGCGGAACCGACCCCACCTGCGTACCCCAGCACACTTACACGTTCCTGAGAGCATGTATCGAAGCTGGCACACATCCCGACCTCTTCATCTATCCGGAAGACGGACACAACATGATGGGACGCGACCGTGTACACCTGCACGAACACATCACCCGCTATTTTGAAGACCATTTGAAATAATCGACTAAAAAACAGATACATATATGAAACTTTTACTGTTAGGTTCAGGAGGACGCGAACATGCACTGGCATGGAAAATCGCACAAAGCCCGAAAATTGAGAAGTTGTACATCGCTCCGGGAAATGCCGGCACACGCGAAGTGGGCGAAAATGTAGCCATCAAGGCCGATGACTTTGAAGGTATCAAGCAGTTTGTCATCGACAACGGTATCGACATGGTAGTGGTAGGTCCGGAAGACCCGCTGGTGAAGGGGGTATATGATTTCTTCAAGCACGACGAAGCCTTGAAGCAGATTCCGGTCATCGGACCGTCGAAGGCGGGAGCCGTACTGGAAGGAAGCAAGGAATTTGCCAAAGGATTCATGCAACGTCACCACATCCCGACAGCTGGATACAAGAGTATTACTTCAGCCAATCTGGAAGAAGGACTGGCTTTCCTGGAAACGCTGGAAGCACCTTACGTGCTGAAGGCCGACGGACTTTGTGCCGGAAAAGGGGTGCTGATTCTCCCGACCCTGGAAGAAGCCAAGAAAGAACTGAAGGAAATGCTGGGCGGTATGTTCGGCAACGCTTCGGCTACGGTGGTAATCGAGGAATTCCTGAGCGGCATTGAATGTTCTGTATTCGTACTGACCGACGGAAAGAGCTACAAGATTCTGCCGGAAGCCAAAGACTACAAGCGTATCGGTGAAGGCGACAAAGGCCTGAACACCGGCGGTATGGGTTCTGTTTCTCCCGTTCCGTTTGCCGATGCTGCCTGGATGAAGAAAGTGGAAGACCGTATCATCCGTCCTACGGTAGAAGGATTGGCAGAAGAAGGCATCGACTACAAAGGATTCATCTTCTTCGGACTGATTAACGTGAAAGGTGAACCGATGGTCATCGAATACAATGTCCGTATGGGTGACCCCGAAACAGAAAGCGTCATGCTGCGCATCAAGAGCGACCTGGTAGACTTGTTCGAAGGAGTGGCTCAGGGCAACCTGAATGAAAAGACGCTGGAAATAGACCCGCGGTCGGCTGTCTGCGTCATGCTGGTATCCGGCGGCTATCCGGAAGCCTACGAGAAAGGATTCCCGATTAGCGGCATTGAGGAAGCCAAGGCAGGCGGAAGCACTGTATTCCATGCCGGTACGGCCGTGAAAGACGGACAAGTAGTGACCTCCGGCGGACGTGTCATCGCCGTCAGCTCCTACGGTGCCAACAAGGAAGAAGCTTTGGCACAGTCTTTCCGGAATGCAGAAAAAATCCACTTCGACAAGAAATATTTCCGTTCTGACATCGGGTTCGACCTCTAAACATGCTTGCACGAAACAAATTTCAATATGAACTGGCAACAGGAAGAATTACCCTTCCTGTTGCCGTCATTTTCTGTCTGCTTCTATGGGCCATCACCTACCACGAAGAGACGGACTTCATTTCTCTGGCCATTCACGGCCTGATTACCTACTTTCTGATAGAGCTGAACACCACGTTCTCGCTCATCCGCACGCGTACCACACTGCATGCGGCCTTGTATCTTTTTTTCTTCGGGGGGATTCCTTTCCTGCATACCTACTCGCACGAACAATGGATTCCGCTGCTGTTTGTCATCAGCTTTGCCTATCTGTTCCGAAGCTATGAGTCGCCCTACGCGGCCATTCCTATCTTCCACACCTTCCTCTGCATCGGCATCAGCAGTTTTCTGCTTCCACAGACCCTGTATTTCATTCCCCTGATTTTCTTTTACATGATGGGGTTGCGCGCGTTTACTCCCCGCACCTTCTTCGCGGGCCTGACGGGTATCTTCACGCCCTACTGGATTATGCTCTGTTATCACCTGTACACGGGCACACCCGAAAAGATAGGCGAACCTTTCCTGCAACTTTCCAGTTTTCCTCCGATAGACTATTCCGTGCTGTCGCTGTCTCAGCTGGTATCCGGTGGCGCAGCCCTGCTGATTATTGCCATCTGCGGTGTAGAGAGTTTACTGCATATCTATCAGGACAAGGTACAGACACGTATCATGCTGCGTATTCTCCTCATTACGGGAGCGGCTACCCTGCTCTGCATGATACTCATTCCTTCCCATTTCAACACCTTTTTCATCATGACGCTCATCGTAGGCTCCATCCTGGGAGGACACCTGCTGGCACTGACCTTCAACCGTTTTACCCGCATCTTCCTGTGGGCGGCCTTCGGACTCTGGATTGGCGTATGTATATTTAATGTATGGATGCATTTATTCAATTTCTGATAGACTGGGGATACTGGGGGATGTTTCTCTCGGCCTTCCTGGCAGGCACCATCCTGCCCTTCAGCTCGGAAGTGGTCCTGCTGGCCTGCGTGGGACTGGGACTGGACCCGGTATGGTCTACTCTTTTCACCACGGCAGGCAATGCCCTGGGCGGTGTGACCTGCTACTGGATAGGACGGATGGGCAAAACCGAATGGATTGAGAAATATTTCAAGGTCGACAAGAAGCAGATGGACCGAGCCGTCCGCTTCATTCACGGACGAGGCTCATGGATGGCTTTCTTCTCGTTTCTGCCCGTCATCGGCGACGCCCTGCTCATCGCCCTGGGCTTCATGCGAGGAAACTTCTGGATTACTACCCTCTCCATGACCATCGGCAAGCTGGCACGCTATGCCATCATCGTGGCCACGGCGCTGGGCGTATTCCAATACCTCCACTAAGAAATCGCTTTCCGCTTTCCCCACTTGAAAGATATGCGTATCTTTGCCCCCACACAACCGACAGTTATCATATGATTACACTTGAACCTACCGCCGACGGAAGCAACACCCTGTTCGTGCAGGAACTGAATGAGCACTACCACTCCGTGAAAGGAGCCTTGACAGAATCGCAGCACATCTTTATCCAGATGGGCCTCAACCACTCGCAGGCTGAAAGCCCCCGCATATTAGAAATCGGCTTCGGCACCGGACTGAATGCCTTCCTTACCCTGTTGGAGGCAGAAAAACAGCAAAGAGAAGTCTGTTTCACCAGCATTGAGCGGTACCCGTTGGGAGAAGACATCGTACGGAAACTGGGGTATCCGGAGATAATTGCCCCGGAAGCCAGCGAAAAGTTCTATGCCCTGCATGCTGCTCCCTGGAACCGCCCCGTCTGCCTCTCTCCCTACTTCACCCTGCATAAAATAGAAGGCGACTTCACCCACTTCGACTTCCAGTCGCACTACGATGTGGTCTATTTCGATGCCTTTGCACCCGAAAAGCAACCGGAAATGTGGAGTCAGTCCCTCTTCGACCACCTGTACCGGCAAATGAATCCCGGCGGTATCCTCACCACGTACTGCGCCAAAGGGGTAGTGAGGAGAATGTTCCAGGCAGCCGGATTCACCGTAGAACGGCTTCCTGGCCCTCCAGGAGGCAAACGGGAGATTCTCCGTGCCAGCAAACCGGCCTGAATCTGAAAATGCCGTACCCTCAAAAGCAAAATTTCGCATCATATTTTATGTTTTCCTTGCGGGAAACATAGGTTTCCTCCATGGAAAACGTACGTTTCGCGTAAGGGAAACGTACGTTTCCGCCGTGCGAAACATAGAAAACAGAGGAATTTCTTCCCATCCACACAGGTAGATCTATCCATTATCGCCTCTTTTTGTGCCTTTCCAGGCCGCAAACAGCCTCCTTCATGACTTTTTTTTGCCGCAGAGTCCCCTTTCCCTGTTTTTCTATTCTCAAGAATCTTTTAAAAATATTTCCTCACACCTTTAAAAGGATACTAAAATTTGTAACAGAATTTGTCTGATGAGTGAAAAACTATTTGTATAAACATATATATTTTCACAATTTGTCGATTTTATTAGCTAAACGCATTAATCGACAAGTAATCTCCGCTATGATTGGTTAAATTCGCTTTCGTTAAGACGGGACAAGAAAAGACCTCCCGCCCCAACAAACCATTGAAAAACACAAATGTGATATGAAAAACGAATAATGTGAATTTGAATTTTGAGGATATATCTGCAAATATACTTATTAAACCCGAATATTAACTTTTAAAACTTGGATTTACTTATGAAAAAGAAATTCATCGCAGTGTCAATGGTGCTTGGCGCATTGGCACTAAGCTCAACAACACTTACTTCTTGTGTTGACGACAACGAATCAGCATCAGTTACCGCTATCCGTGATGCAAAGGCTGCACAGTTAAATGCATTGGCTGCAGCATCAAATGCAGAAGCAGAATTAAATCAGGCAAAAGCATTAGTTGAAAAAGCAAATGCAGCACAAACGGAACAAATGACAGCAGAAAACCAGCAAAGATTTGAGATTGAACTGGAAGCTTTGAAGGCTCAATACGAGCAGAAACTCTTAGACTGGCAAAAACAAGTAGCTCAAGCTAATGACGAACTAAGAGGCGAAGTTTACGACAATTATGTAACTGCAGTAGGAACATTAAAAGATCTCGAATCAGAATATATTACGGCTTCTTCTAACTTAGCAGCAGCCAAAGTAGGTTTGATTAGTGCTGAAAAATATGCACAGACAATAATCCTTACACAACAAGAAGTAATTGCTCAAAACGAGGCAGCAATTGAAGCATATAAAACGTTAGGAACAAACGATCGAGATGCTTTATTAAAACAGATTGAAGAACTGGATGTCCAGATTAGTGCCCAACAAGATGTTGTTGCTATTAAACGGAGTGAAGAAACAGCAAAAGAGACTGCTTTCAATGAATCTAAATACCCCTATGAAGGAAAAACTTCTTACCCAGCAGTTGAACCTACATTGGAAACTGGAAAGGCCATTAAATTCTTAAGCAGTAATTATAATTATCGCAACATCTTAACTATTGACAATGTAGACCCTGAGGAACAGACTCTTTATACGGTAAATAAATATTCATTACTGCAAAGTAAAGTTGAAGCAGAACTTATCACATTAAAAGATGATGTTGAAAGTAAAACCACTGCATTAGGTAAAGAAACTGACGAAGCCGCAACATCTGTCAATGAAGCAGGGAAATCAGCATGGGCAAAATATAATTTCTTGAAGAAGGATTATGAAGCTAAGAAAAAAGCGTACGACGATGCCGCAGCTGCTGATAAACCAAGCTTAAAGCCAGCTATGGATCAAGCATATCAGAACATGCTGGCAGCACAAGAACCTGAAGGCATTATTACTGACGCAAAAGAGAAGTTAGCTTTAGCTGAAGAAACTTTAGCCAAATTCAACGAAGCTGTGGCAGCCTTTAGTGGTGAAGCATATACCGCTTATGAAGCTGCAATTGAGGCAACATTAAAAGCTGGTGAAGAATGGGAAGCTGCTAACGAAGCTTATACAGAAAGTGAGCTCACAAGAGCTGAACTTCAAGGCGAACGAAACGCAGCAAATACACTACTTAATGCTAACCCGGACATCGATTTGTTAATTGCTGACTGTGAAAAAAAGATTGCAGAAGCAAATTCAAAGATAACTGAAGCACAAGAATTTAGCTTTACTCTGGAGATAAATTATTACCCAAGACAATGGTGGACCTATAATTCATATGTAGATGATTACGGTAATACTATTTATTCAGGTATGAACATTGATCAAAATGGTAACTATGATCCATCAGGAACTCCATGGGATGGACAAAGTTATGTAGATGATAATGGAAACACTGTAACTAATGGCGATTATCTGGATGCATTTGGTAATAAAGTATATGATCCAAACGATGCAGAACAGCTATCATCCACATGGTACAGCACCGAGAGTGCTAAAGCATATTTGTCCGAATGTGAATCTGAATTAGCTAATCTGGAATCTCAGATTGAAGCTCAGAAGGCAATTGTCGCTCAATGTAAGGCTGAAATGGATGCTGTACTTAATAGTACTACTTCCGAAACTCCTGCCGAATAAGCAAGCTTTCCTAAACCAAGAAGCTAATAGCAAAAAGTTTATAATCTGAGGAAAGGAGGAGCAAGCCTCCTCCTTTTCCGAAGATAAACCAACAACAAAACAGAATCATATGAAAATCAGTAAACTTTTAATATTAGCCGCACTCCCGATGATTGGACTTACAGCCAATGCCCAAGATAAAGGTCCGCAGAAAAACGACTTTACCGTGGCAGCAACCGTAAGTTACAACAATACAGTAATGCAGAATGCTGCCGTAGGCACTCTGCCCAGCTACAATATTCAGGCCCAGTCAACCAACTGGAACGACAAGGCGCTGCAAGTAGGAATAGAAGGTGGCTGGTTCTTCCTCGATGAATGGAAACTGGTATTGGGAGGAGGCATGAGTATCACCAAACATCCGGGTTATTCGGGCGTGCCGGGAAGTGCCGACAGCGACAAAACATTCGAATGGGGTGATATACCAAGCTACGGCGCAGTAGCCGATCAGAACTTCCTGCAATTCAATGTATATACAGGAGTGGATCGCTACTTCAAGACGAAAGTCGATGGTCTGTATCTGTATGCCGGAGCACGGGTAGGTTACGCCTACGGACGTAACATCTCGTTTACGGACGATGAATACAACATGGGTAAATCAGTAGGCGAAGCATTCAACGTACGCGGAGCACTGACCGGCGGTGTGGAATATTACATCACAGACGGTCTGTTCGTAGGTGCACAGGTAGATCCGTTTGCCTACACTTACAACCGCAGCTTGATCAAGCCACAAGAAGGGCTGAGCAACCTCGATGCCAATAGTCACAACTATTCCATCTTGGCAGCTCCGACCATTAAAATTGGATTCAAGTTTTAATAGATACACGTAGAGTACTATTAAGGGGGAAGGCTCTGTCGGGAGACAGGGCCTTCATCATTTTTTCCCTCCCTTCCACACGAAACTTCAGACGCTTGCTTTCAAGCCTCAGAAAGATTTTGTAGCTTTGCAGAAATACTTATCTAATAGCTGAATATATGTGCACAAAAAAATACCTTTTCCTGCTTCTGATGGGGCTGGTGCTCGCAGCATGTACAGGAAATGAGGGGAACGACAAACGACAAACACTGACCGTAACCATTGAACCGCTACGCTATTTCACGGAAGCCATCGCCGGAGACAAGTTTCAGGTGGTGAGCATCGTTCCCAAAGGAGGGAATCCCGAAACTTATGATCCGACTCCGCAACAACTCGTCGATTTGGCACGGAGCAAAGCCTATCTGCGTATCGGACACATCGGCTTCGAACAGACCTGGATAGCCAGATTGCAGGCCAATACGCCTAAACTGCCGTTTTACGACATGTCGCAAGGAGTAGATCTTATTCATGAGATACATCCGCATGCCCATACGCATGGAAACCTGGACGGGGTGGAACCGCATATCTGGAATTCGATACCGAATGCTCACATCATCTCGGCCAACATCTGCAAGGCGCTGTCGGAGATTGACCCCGACAACCAAGCGTATTATCAAAACCGGCTGGACAGCCTGCAACAGGTGATTGACCGTACGGAGCGGGAAATGCAGCGCTACCTGTCGAATGCCGACCCGAGCTTCCTGATTTACCATCCGGCACTGAGCTATTTTGCCCGCGACTACAGCCTGCAGCAAATCAGCATCGAGGAGGGAGGAAAAGAACCTTCGCCCACGCATCTGCAGGAGCTGATGAACACTTGCAAGCAGAAACAGGTGCGAGTGGTGTTCGTGCAGCAGGAGTTCGACCAGCGCAATGCCGAGGTCATCGCACAGCAACTCCACCTGAAAATCGTGCCCATCAATCCGCTGACTTACGACTGGGACAAGGAAATGATTCATATCGCCAAATCTTTGAGCAAAAACGAGCAATAAACTATCGCCCATGAACCAACCGCTTATCAGACTGACTGGAATATCCGCCGCCTACGACCAGAAAAAGGTCTTGGAAAATGTAAACCTGGAAATTGCAGAAAAAGATTTTCTGGGAGTAATCGGACCGAACGGAGGAGGAAAAACCACGTTGATGAAAATCATACTGGGCTTGCTGAAACCGACTTCCGGCCGCATCCAATTCTTTGAGGCGGGAAAGGAGGTGGATGAAATCACCATGGGCTACCTCCCCCAATACAACCGCATCGACAAGAAGTTCCCGATTTCGGTCTACGAAGTGGTGCTGTCGGGACTGAACAAGCAGAAATCATTGTTCCGCACTTTCTCCAAGGAGCAGCACGAAAAAGTACGGCAGACCATTGTCCGTATGGGCCTGGAAGGGCTGGAGCAAAGGGCCATCGGACAGCTGAGCGGCGGGCAGCTGCAACGGGCTTTACTGGGACGGGCACTGGTTTCCGACCCCAAAGTGGTGATTCTGGACGAGCCCAACACGTACATCGACAAGCGGTTTGAAGCCCGGCTTTACGCCTTGCTGGAAGAAATCAACAAGGAACGTGCCATCGTACTGGTGAGTCATGACATCGGCACCATTCTGCAAAACGTGAAAAGTGTGGCCTGCGTGAACGGTACACTGGATTACCATCCGGATACGGAAGTCTCTGCCGAGTGGCTGGAAACGCATTTTGAGTGCCCCATCGAACTGCTGGGACATGGCAATTTGCCTCATCGCATCCTGAAATGCCATCATCATGAAGAGTAAAAGGCCGCTTTTAACGCCTTTTGCAACATTATCATTTACTTTTGAGACTTGATTTGCAAATGTTTGCTATCTTTGCCGCATTGAATTTTAACGAGAAACTAAAAATAATTCATGAAACAGTACAACAAGATTAACAACCTGGTTGGCTGGCTCACTTTTGCGGTGGCCGCATTTACTTACTGCATGACCATCGAACCGACAGCCAGCTTCTGGGACTGTCCGGAATTCATTACCACCGGATATAAGCTGGAAGTAGGACATCCTCCCGGCGCACCTTTCTTCATGCTGACCGCCAATCTGTTCAGTCAGTTTGCCAGTGACCCTACACAAGTGGCCCGCATGGTCAATATCATGAGTGCCCTGATGAGTGCCGCATGTATCCTGTTCCTGTTCTGGAGCATCACCCATCTGGCCAAGAAACTGATTTGCCCGGATGAGAACCAGATGACGACCGGCAAACTGATTGCCATCATGGGCTCCGGACTCGTAGGTGCCTTGGCTTATACGTGGAGTGATACCTTCTGGTTCAGTGCCGTGGAAGGAGAAGTATATGCATACTCCAGCTTGTTTACGGCCCTCGTTTTCTGGCTGATCCTGAAATGGGAGAACCGGGCAAACGAGCCTCACAGTGACCGCTGGCTGATTCTGATTGCCTACCTCACAGGGTTGTCCATCGGGGTACACCTGCTGAACCTGCTCTGTATTCCGGCCATTGTACTGGTATATTATTACAAGAAAAACCCCAATGCCAACCTGAAAGGCAGCCTGATTGCCCTGATTGGTTCCATGGTGCTGGTGGCGGTCGTACTTTACGGCATCGTGCCGGGCATCGTGAAAGTGGGCGGATGGTTTGAGCTGCTGTTTGTCAACGACTTCGGCATGCCTTTCAACACGGGTGTCATCATCTACATGATTATCCTGGCCGCAAGCATCATCTGGGGTGTATATGAAAGCTACACGGTGAAAAGCCGCAAGCGGATGAACATCTCTTTCCTCACCACGGTGGGTCTGCTGGGTATTCCGTTCTACGGACACGGATGGAGCAGCGTATTCATCGGTGTGATCGTGCTGGCTATTCTGGCCATCTACCTCTTCGCCAACCTCAGCGAGAAGTACCGTGTCAGTGCCCGTACGCTGAACACCAGCCTGCTGGCCATGATGATGATTGTAGTGGGCTATTCTTCGTATGCCGTCATCGTCATCCGCTCTTCGGCCAACACGCCGATGGACCAGAACTCTCCGGAGGATATCTTTACCCTGGGAGAATACCTGGGACGTGAGCAGTATGGTACCCGTCCGCTGTTCTACGGACAGACGTATGCTTCCAAACCGGCCTTGAAACCGACGGAAGGGGGCTGTGTGTACGACGTGGAAGAAGGTGCACCTGTCTACCAGCGGAAAGAAAAGGAACGCCCGGACGAAAAAGACAGCTACGAAATCGTACGTCACAAGACGGAATACAAATATGCGCAGAACATGTTGTTCCCGCGTATGTACAGCGACGTGCATGCACAGGCCTACGAAGACTGGCTGGGCGGCGTGGAAGGACGTCAGGTGCCTTACGACCAGTGTGGCGAGATGATTATGGTCAAGATTCCGACCCAATGGGATAACATCAAGTTCTTCTTCATCTACCAGCTGAACTACATGTACTGGCGTTATTTCATGTGGAACTTCGCCGGACGTCAGAACGATATTCAGGGCCAGGGAGAAATTGAACATGGCAACTGGATTACCGGTATCCCGTTCATCGACAAAATGCTGGTAGGCGATCAGTCTCTGCTTCCAAGCGAGCTGAAGAACAACAAGGGACACAATGTGTTCTACTGTCTGCCGCTGATTCTGGGACTCATCGGTCTGTTCTGGCAGGCTTACAGAGGCGAAAAAGGTATCCAGCAATTCTGGGTAGTCTTCTTCCTCTTCTTCATGACCGGACTGGCCATCGTGCTTTACCTGAACCAGACACCGCAACAGCCGCGTGAACGAGATTATGCGTATGCAGGTTCCTTCTATGCGTTCGCCATCTGGATTGGACTGGGAGTCGCTGCCATTGCGGAATATCTGAGCAAGAAAATCAACGAAAAGCCTGCGGCCATTCTGGCCAGCGTGGTATGTCTGCTGGTACCGATACAGATGGTCAGCCAGACTTGGGACGACCACGACCGCAGCGACCGCTATACCTGCCGTGATTTCGGACAGAACTACCTGAACTCCGTACCGGACAAGGGACACCCGATTCTCTTCACCAACGGTGACAACGATACTTTCCCCTTGTGGTACAACCAGGAAACGGAAGGGGTGCGCACCGATGTACGTGTCTGCAACCTGAGTTACCTGCAGACCGACTGGTACATCGACCAGATGCGCCGTCCGGCTTATGATTCTCCGTCGGTACCTATCAACTGGGAGCGTATTGACTATGTATCCGGCCACAACGAAGCCGTATATGTACGTCCGGATGCCATGCCTACGGTATTGGAATTCTACAAGAAGAACCCGGAAGAAGCTGCCAAGGAATTTGGAGACAACCCCTACGAGCTGAAGAACATTCTGGAACACTGGGTACGCTCACCGAAAGAAGACTTGCAGATGATTCCGACCGACAGTATCGTCATCAAGCTGGACAAGGAAGCCATCAAGCGCTCGGGTATGCTGACGCCTGATTCCATTCCAGACTATATGCACATTTCACTGAAAGGCAAACGGGTGTTATATAAGAGTGAGCTGATGATGCTGGAAATGCTGGCCAATACCAACTGGGAACGCCCGATGTACATGGCCATCACCGTAGGCTCGGAGAACCACCTGAACCTGACCAATAACTTCATGCAAGAAGGATTGGCTTACCGTATCACTCCATTCAACAATGCACAGCTGGGAAGACAGATTGACAGTGAAAAGATGTACGACAACCTGATGCATAAGTTCAAGTTCGGCGGCATCGACAACCCGAACATCTATCTGGATGAAACGGTGCTGCGCATGTGCGACACACACCGCCGCATGTTCGTGCAGCTGACCAGCCAGCTGATTAAGGAAGGCAAAAAGGACAAGGCCCTGAAGGCACTCGACTATTGCGAGAAGGTCATTCCTTCCACCACGGTGCCTCACGATTACGTGATGAGCAGTTCCAAGGAAATGGCCGACAACTACCTGGCTCTGGGACAAACCCAGAAGGCAGAGAAGATTCTCAACGAACTGGCCAACAATGCGGTGGAATATGCTACCTGGTACCTGAGCCTAGACGATACACGCTTTGCCAGCTCTTACGAGAACTGCATGCGTTATTTCTATATACTGGATGATGTGTGCAAGACCTTGGCTAACATCAAGGACAGCAAGACGGGAAAGGAAGTCGATTCTGCCTTGCATTACGCACAGAAGTTTGACCAGCTGTACAAATTGCTTGAACAACGGGTAGGAACCAGCAAACAGGCTCAGTAAACGTTACTGACAGCTGTAGCATCAGATATAAAATGTCATTCTGGACGCAGCAAAAGATGATTCACCTTATGCTTGCTCCGGAATGACATTTTTTTCGGCTGACTTCCGGATATTACACAACCTCTAAAAAACAACGAAAGCATGTTCATTGAACAACCGCCCCAATTCATCCGTCTGTTGTATCCTAAGGCCTTATGGCGCATGGACAAGACCGAGAAATCGGTATATCTGACTTTCGACGACGGTCCGATACCCGACATCACGCCTTGGGTGCTCGACTTGTTGGACAAATACCACATAAAAGCCACTTTCTTCATGGTGGGCGACAACGTACGGAAACATCCGAAGGAATTCCAGATGGTGGTGGAACGAGGACACCGTATCGGCAACCATACGTTCAACCACATACGGGGATTTGAGTTCCTGAGCCGGAATTACCTGGCCAATACGGACAAGGCCAACGCTTACCTTCAGACGAACCTCTTCCGCCCTCCTCACGGCCACATGCGCTGGATGCAGTATCATGTGCTGAAAAAGAAATATCAGATTGTGATGTGGGACCTGGTGACCCGGGATTACAGCAAGCGCCTCAACGGTCCGCAAGTATTCGAAAAGGTCAAGAAATATGCCCGAAACGGCTCCATTATTACATTTCACGACTCCTTGAAGTCGGAAAACAACCTCAAATATGCCCTTCCCCGTTCCATTGAATGGCTCTTGAAGGAGGGATACGAATTTAAGGTATTTCCCTGATACAGAAAAAGCGCAAGGCAAACCTCCACGTTTACCCTGCGCTTTTTTATGTTTGTTTCTTCCGAATAACGACAGTCTCTTATTTCTGAATGGTTACCGTCAACGGATTACGTACCTTCTGTGCATAGTCTTTCAGGTAGTTGTTCCAGTCGTCGGCTTTCGGGAAACCGTACTTGCTCCATCCGGAACCCCAGTAATACACGAATTCATTACCCGGTTCATAATTGCAGATACCCAGCACATGTCCCAAGGCATCGCCTACAGGCTTGTCGAACAGTTTTACGCAAGTCTGTACTGCTTCAGGGAACACGGCACCTACATATACAATCCCGTTGTCAGAGTTAGGTTCTGTGGTCGGGTCGGCATAAGCAATATAACCTGCAGAAGCATCATACGCATAGCCTTTCGGATTGGCCGCATGCAATACCAGACCTGCAGCTACAGGGGTAGCTTGGGTGAGATAATCATAAGTCACTGTGGTTTTATTCAGCTGAGACCCCTTATCCAACTGGATGATACGGGTTTCTATCACATTCGAGTCATTCTTTACCACCAACGGATTGAACACCAGTTTGACCGTGAAACGCAGCGGTCCGTTATCCAGAATCTCATAATCCTTGTAGCAATAAGGATAGACAATCGTGGAATCCGGCATCAACGCAGCCGTTCCGCCTCCCAGCGTAGGACCTACCGCATAACAGTCCATTCCGTTACCATGGTCTACATGATAAGTAATCGTACGTCGCAAGCTGTCTGCAGATTCCGTTTTACCAGCTTCCCGCAACGCATTAATTTGTGCCCAAGCCACGGAATCCAGTTCCATGGCATAGCGGTCTTCTACGACCAAATCCTCTACACTCTTGGTAAACACATCATAACCATAGGCTTTCTCCCCGCTTCTTTGCAAGGCCGGACCGTATGCACGGTAAGCCGCACGGTCGTTTTCCCAGGCAATATCGTCCAAACGTTCCGGGTAATAACGGCCATATACCACCGCATTCACAATGGCAGGCGTACCTTGCTGTATGGTATAATTCACAGAAGCATTGGAGGCTATAGAGACAGGGAATATCACCTTGTCATCGTAAGTGAGCTGATAAGGCACTTCCTGCGCTTTTTCATCATAAATAACAAACTGGGCAGTGTCGGATAGGTTCAACTGCTTATAAATATCGTCTACAGAGACTTCTACCATCTCTCCTGTCCGTTCCATACCCAAAGGATTCGAAATTGTCACTGTGACAGATTCTGATTTGCTACATCCAGCCAGCAACGCGATTGCGGCCACAGCAAATAAAGTCTTTCTCATAATATTATCTTTTCCTGTTTATTAACAAAAAATCATCCTGAGAAAGAATCTTCCTCCCCAGGATGACTTTTTTTATTTTCGATACAAAAACACTGTCACTTATTTAGGCTGTTTGCCGATGTAAGCCAGGATACCACCGTCTACATACAATACGTGACCGTTTACGAAGTTAGATGCGTCAGAAGCCAGGAATACGGCAGGACCCATCAAATCTTCCGGAGTTCCCCAACGGGCAGCCGGAGTTTTAGCCACGATGAATGCATCAAACGGATGACGAGAACCGTCAGCCTGACGTTCACGCAACGGAGCGGTCTGCGGAGTAGCGATGTAACCCGGGCCGATACCGTTACACTGGATGTTGAATTCACCATATTCAGAAGCGATGTTACGAGTCAACATCTTCAAACCACCTTTGGCAGCAGCGTATGCAGAAACTGTTTCACGACCCAGTTCACTCATCATAGAGCAGATGTTGATAATCTTTCCGTGACCTTTCTTAATCATGCTAGGAATAACAGCTTTAGATACGATGAACGGAGCGTTCAAGTCTACATCAATAACCTGACGGAACTGTTCAGCAGTCATGTCACACATCGGGATACGTTTGATGATACCGGCATTGTTTACCAGAATATCAATTACACCCACTTCTTTTTCTACCTGTGCAATGAATGCATTGACTGCAGCTTCATTGGTTACATCGCATACATAACCGTGTGCATTGATACCTTTTTCTTTATAAGCAGCCAGACCTTTGTCAACCAGTTCCTGTTTGATATCATTAAACACGATAGTTGCACCAGCTTGCGCAAAGGCTGTAGCAATAGCAAAACCGATACCGTAAGAAGCACCTGTTACGAGGGCTACCTTACCTTCAAGTGAAAAGTTTACCATAATAATTATAATTTTAAATTCACTCGTCATTTTCTGCAAAACAGAAAACGACATTTTATTTTATTACTTCAAATTCTTTCTCTCTACGCACACAAAAATACTAAAGTCACCTGAATTTGATATACAATATTTGTTCACAAAACCTATAAAATCGTGTTATTTCTCGGTTTTTTTCCTCTTTTTTTCAATACAAATACGTTTCAAACTCATTTTCTACTCAGTTTTTCTGTATCAATAACTCGCAAATCTTATCCTGCAAATTACGTGCCTGACGAGGCTTCAATATATTTTGATTAATAATGACAAAAGAAATTTTGTGCCCGTTAACGGCTGTCAAATAACCAGCCAGTGAAGAAATCCCGGTCACTGTACCCGTCTTGGCTCTTACATTTCGGAAAGCCTTGCCGCTCCTCATCCTTCCTTTCAGCGTACCGTCCACTCCCGCCACGGGCAGACAGTCATAGAAAAGGCGGTATATATCCGGATGTCGGTACGCATAATTCAAATAGGCCAGAATCAAACGGGGAGAAACATAATTATACAAGGAAACCCCGCTCCCGTCCACTATCCGGTAATTTTCGGGGTCATATCCAAGTGAATGGCGCATAAACCGCTCTATCACCTTCTGGCAGTCTTCAAAAGAAAGGTGTGAGGCATGCTTGCCATTCATCCGTCCCAACTGACGAAATAACGCCTCGGCCGACAAATTGTCACTCTCTTTCAATGCACGCTTCAACACGATTTCCAGCGGACGACGACACGTATAAACCCATTTCGCACTATCCGGAGCTTCCATAAAGAAAATACTGTCTTTCGACACAGACAGCCCTTCTTTCTTGAGCTTATAACAGAATGTATCCATGAAAAACCGTTTGGAATCGTACATATTCAAGGTTCTTTTCCGCACAGAAGATACGCAACCGGAAATATCAATCGTATTGCCGTTCACCAGCCAGTCACGCGTAATTTTCAAACGTCCGGCATCCGGACGCAGACTGACGGAACGGTTGTTCAACTGATAATAATCCGATTCCGGAGTGACTTCCACCTTTCCCGCCTGGCCTCTGGAAGAAGGAGAGACTTTAATGTCCACACATCCTCTGTTCAGCATCAACGGTGACAGATAGGGTTGAAAGGACTCCGGTGTGTCGTCCCACGACCAGCCGGATCCCCAATACAGGGAGTCCATCAAAGACACATCTCCCACCAGCTTTCCGGAAATAGTCCGTATGCCTGCCTCTTGGACGGCCCGGACCAGAAAATCCATATCCAGGTCCATAAATTCCGGATCGAAACCTCCTTTTACATACAGGTTTCCCTTCAGAATACCGTTTTTTATGACTCCATCATACGAAAGTGTGGTTTGAAACTGATACTCACTGCCCAATACATTCAATGCAGTTACCGCTGTCACCACCTTCTCGATGGAAGCTGGGCGGTATAATTTATCTGCCTGATGTGCATAAAGTTCCTTTCCTGTAGTCAAATCGTGGACCACAATGCCCACTTCCGAAGTTTTCAACAAGGGGTCGGAAGTTATCAACTTATCCAGCTTATCTGTCAATGAAGCCTGTGCATAGATACTTCCTACCCAGAAGCACAAAAAAAACAATAGTCCGTTTATCCGTTTCATCTATTCCATTGATTTATAACTCGCGAAACAGTTCGCCCACCGTGGGATGTGGAAAAACATACTTTTTCCATTCCGACAGCTTGCGCCTGTCTTCTATCATCATCCCTGCCTGGACAATCAGTTCAGAAGCTGGATTTCCAAGCAAATGTACACCTAAAATCTCGTCGTCCTCTCCTACCAGAACTTTGCAAACGCCATTCACTCCTTCATTTTCGGCCACGAAACGACCAGAATAAGCCGCCGGCAAACGAACGACACGATAAGCACGTCCTTCACGCGCCAAAGCTTCTTCCGTAAGGCCTACCGAAGCAACTTCCGGATTGGTATAGACCACTCCCGGAATAGCCCGGTAACTCATGGTGTCTTTCTCACCCAAAATATGATGTACCGCCACTTCTGACTCCCGCACCGCCGTATGAGCCAGCAAAGAAACTCCGTTCAAATCTCCACAGACATAAACACCCGGCACAGAAGACTGAAGATGTTCATCTACCTTCACCATACCCCGGGGAGTCAGTTCCAAATGCAGGTTTTCCAATCCGAAACCGGTCATCACAGGCCGACGTCCGACGCTCATCAACAGTTTTTGTGCGCATACCGCTCCTTCTTCTCCGTCGTGTACATATTTTACTTCTATCCCTTCTTCTGTCCGGCCAACTCCGGTCACCTGCGTATTCAACAGGAAATTAACCCCTCTCTTGGCGTAATCGGCCCGCAAAAGTCCGGACAATTCCTTGTCTATTCCTCCTAGAATCTCATCCATCATTTCGATGACGGTTACTTTCGTGCCCAGACTATGGAAGAAAGAAGCAAACTCCATACCAATCACTCCGCCCCCTACAATCACCAGTGAAGAAGGCAACTCCTTATTATCCAAAGCCTCCCGGTGCGTCCAGTAATCTACCGTATCAAGTCCCGGAATGGAAGGTACAAAAGCCGCACTTCCCGTACAAAGCATCAGATGTTCACAGGTATAGGTTTCTTCTCCACAACGGACTGTATGTGCATCCTGCACGTAAGCCTCTCCCTGTACCAGTGTCACCTGCTGAGCCGTCAGCTTTGCCTTGATACCCAATACCAGCTTTCTTACCACCTTTGCCTTTCGGGAAATCACCTTTCCCAAATCGACCGACACCTCTTTCACATTGACGCCATACTTGGAAGCATGCATCGCCGTATCATGCACTTTGGCCGAATATAACAATGTTTTAGTAGGAATACATCCCTCGTTCAAGCAGACTCCTCCCACATTGTTCTTTTCAAACAAAACTACGCTCAGCCCTGCCTTTCCTGCCACTTCCGCCGCAGTATATCCTGCCGGACCTCCACCAATGATTGCCAGTTGATACTTCATACGTTTTTAAATTACAGGATGATTATTCTTCACGATAGTCCGCATGTGGATTGCGCTCTTTCGCACATGCCAGAAAACCTTTCAAATCCGCCGGATCAAAATTAAGGAATCCTTTGGTATAATATACTGTCACCCGGCCTTTCAACAAAGAATCCTTTTTCCGCAACACAATCCGCATGACACCGTATGCCTTGATACTTCCGCTAAATCCCCTTTTCAACCAGATATCACCGTTTTCCTGCACCAGGATGCGAGTCATCTGCTCGTCTATCAATAAAAGTACAGGAAGTACAATCGGTGAAAGATTCCAGTAATTTTCAGTGTGCAACGCCATCAACACGATGGCCACAATCACAATGATGACCCCTAGCCACACTTTAAAAGGGGTTCTGCGGATTTTAAATTCACGTACCATAGTATTTTTTCTTCAGTTAATAAAAATAGTCTCAGTCGTAAAACTGGATCGTCTCGTTCTGTTTCAGCAAACAACGGACAAAATCCTCCGGATTCTTTGGGGAAAGGCAAATGGTATGTACTTTTCCATGCTTCTTAAACACGACTTCCAGCCGTTCAAATGACAGGGCCGGCTCCCAGAAAGCCATGGAGCGGACTTTCCGTATCCGGAGAATTTCGGTTATCTCCACAGTGGCATTGGGCACAAAGCGTCCTGTCTCCACTTTCAGCCAACCGTCTCCCGTAATGACATACTGGGTATGAATAAGCATCTCGATTTCAAAAATCACAATGGTTGCGCACAGAATTGTACATAGCAAATAGTGTTCCCAGAAAAAAAAGAACAACAACACAGAAGTTATTCCTATTACTATCCAATACCACCAACCAACTTTTGATTGAAAAGTACGATTCATCGTCTGATTTTTATTTTAATTTCCCGTGAAGATAAGAAATTCTGCTTGAAAATAAAACATCTCAAATGCAACTTTAAATATTTTAAAAGTCCACTTATAAAGCATTTATAAAAAAGGATGCTTTTAAGCATCATCTAACTGACTTTTTTGTAGTTTTGTGTCATAATATCCAACGTTATGATAAGAAAATTCGATTTTCTCGTTATCGGTTCAGGAATTGCCGGAATGAGCTTTGCGCTGAAAGTAGCGCATAAAGGTTCGGTTGCACTGATCTGCAAGGCCGGACTGGAAGAAGCGAATACCTACTATGCACAAGGTGGCATCGCTTCAGTGACTAATCTGAAGGTGGATAACTTTGAAAAACATATCCACGACACCATGGTTGCAGGAGACTGGATCAGCGACCCTGCCGCTGTCAGAAAAGTAATCTGCAACGCACCCTCTCAAATCGAGGAACTCATAAAATGGGGAGTAAATTTCGATAAAAAAGAAAACGGAGAATTTGACCTGCACAAAGAAGGCGGACATTCCGAATTCCGTATTCTCCACCACAAAGACAATACGGGAGCCGAAATCCAAACCAGCCTGATTGAAGAAGTAAAACGTCATCCCAACATTACGGTGTTCACCAACTTCTATGCCGTAGAAATCATCACCCAACATCATTTAGGCATCATTGTCACCCGCCATACGCCCGGCATCAAATGCTACGGAGCCTACGTGCTGAATGAAGCTACGGGAGAAGTCGATACCTTCCTGTCTAAAGTGACAGTGATGGCTACCGGCGGATGCGAAGCTGTTTACAACCATACCACCAACCCGCTGGTAGCTACCGGAGACGGTATTGCGATGGTTTATCGTGCCAAAGGAGTGGTAAAAGACATGGAATTCATCCAGTTCCACCCTACCGCCCTGTATCATCCGGGCGACCGTCCCAGCTTCCTGATTACGGAAGCCATGCGTGGATATGGAGCTGTATTGCGAAACCTCGCCGGCGAAGAATTCATGCAGAAATACGACCCACGTCTGTCTCTGGCACCCCGTGACATCGTAGCACGTGCCATCGACAGTGAAATGAAACAGCGTGGAGAAGACCATGTATATCTGGATGTCACTCACAAAGATCCGGAAGAAACCAAGAAACATTTCCCGAACATTTACAAGAAGTGCCTGAGCCTGGGTATCGATATAACCAAGGATTACATTCCGGTAGCGCCGGCTGCGCATTATCTGTGTGGAGGTATCAAGGTGGATTTGGACGGACAGTCCAGCATCAAGCGGCTGTATGCCCTTGGAGAGTGCTCTTGTACCGGACTGCATGGAGGAAACCGTCTGGCATCCAATTCACTGATAGAAGCCATCGTGTATGCTGATTCAGCTGCCAAACATGCCCTCAGCGTACTCGACCGTTACGATTTCAACGAAGATATTCCGGAATGGGATGCGGAAGGGACTATCAGCAACGAAGAACGTATCCTGATCACCCAAAGCATGAAAGAAGTCAACCAGATTATGGAAGCCTACGTAGGTATCGTTCGAAGCAACCTGCGCTTGGTACGTGCTTGGAACCGTCTGGATATTCTGTACGAAGAGACAGAACGTCTGTTCAAGCGTGTAAAGGCCTCCAGAGAGATTTGCGAGCTCCGTAACATGATTAACGTGGGATACCTGATTACCCGTCAGGCCATGGAAAGAAAAGAGAGTAGAGGACTCCATTACACGATTGATTATCCACATGCAGCCAAGACTGAAGCAGAAAAATAACCTATTACACCCTATCAGAAGCCGGAATTTTTCGTTCCGGCTTTTTTTATGCCCTTTTATTTCCCCTCAGGCACAAGATTTCTGCACCTTCCATACCAATCCTTAAAAGCGTCAAAAAATTGCCGAGAAGGCTTTAAAACAGTGCCTGGAGAGGCTACAAGCTTTAGAAGCCGGATAGAAGAGACACAATTCTCCCAATATTCGCCCGTCAGCCGGAAATTGCTTCAGCAGGCCATACCGGCAGTTCTGGCATCTTCCAGAAAATACACATTCCGAAAAACTCCGACGGTTCCTTCCGCTACGGGAGAGGACGTATTTCCGGAGTGTATGTCCGGGGCCTTCCGTTTCCCGTTCCCTTACGGGCACAAAAAAAGCCCCGAGATATTGCTATCCCGAGGCTC
>URWA01000012.1 GCA_900551445.1 uncultured Bacteroides sp.
AGTCTACAAGATTCTTCCCACAACTTTCCAATGTTGCGTTGTCAGGAGTCTGTACAGAGCCCAAAGTCATACATTCATGGTTGTCAACGTCTATAACTCCAATACCGGTTATTTCCAGTCCGCGTTTGTATTCACCGGAACAACCGGACCAGAAATAGCCAATCCACGGTGTTTTGCTGCCTGATTTTGGAATGAAAGACGGATCAACGGCTATTGCCTTACGACCACCTTTAAGGTGTTCCCTGATGATGGCTTCATTGAAGGAAAACCAGTCAAAATCATCATTCTCAAAATTGTTTCGGTATGTCTGTTCCGAGAAACATCCATATCGTCCCATTTGCAGGAAATTGATGCGGTCAGGTATAGCCATGAACAATTTTATTGCATCCATGAATACTTTCTGGAAAGATTTGCTTATATTTACAACTGATTCGAGAGCATTCCTGCACTCGGATTGGTATTGCATAAGGAGTGATTCTTTAGTCATAATTAAAAGTGGTGAGATACTTCTAATTTACTAATAAATAACAAATTATGCAATACTTTCCCTCTTTATTTTCAGCTGTTTAGCATATATTTCTCATCCCTTTTCTTACTCCTTAACGATTCATTCTTGACAATATTTCAATGATCTCTTTAATATAATTTTGAATCGGCTAACACCGATTCTATTGTTTAATGTTAATTTATCGGTAAAAATTTACCGAAGTATTGTAACAATAAAAACCATAAAATGTTTTCCAGAATGGTAGTGGAGCAAGTTTTTTTCGTTTACTTTGCATCCGCTAACTATTTACAGATAAAATGGAACGAAAACTGAAAGATTATGCAGTTCTGATGTTAAAAGGTATGGGGATGGGGGCTGCCGATGTGGTGCCCGGCGTATCGGGAGGAACCATAGCCTTTATTGTAGGTATTTACGACGAACTGATCAATTCAATTAAAAGTATCAATCTGGAAAGTCTGAAGCTTTTCTTTACCGGAAAATGGGGTGCTTTCTGGAAAAAAATCAACGGAAACTTCTTGTTTTTCCTGCTGGCGGGTATCGGAATCAGTGTGTTTTCGCTGGCCAAGCTGATTACCTGGTTGCTGGTGGATCATCCGATATTGGTATGGTCGTTCTTTTTCGGCCTGGTGCTGGCTTCCACCTGGTTCGTGTCGAAAGACATTAAGGAGTGGAAAAGTTGGAAAACCTGGGTGGCATTTGTGATAGGAGTTGTGGTAGCCTTTTACATCACGGTGGCTACGCCGGCTGAAACGCCTTCGAACTTGTTGTTTATATTCCTGTGCGGGGCCATTGCCATCTGTGCCATGATTCTTCCGGGCATTTCCGGCAGCTTCATACTGGTGTTGCTGGGGAAATATTTCTTCATTATGGATGCGGTCAAGACACTGGATGTGGTGGTGATGGGAGTCTTTGCGGCAGGTGCCTGCATCGGAATCACCTCTTTTTCCAGAATACTTTCGTATGCCTTGGCACACTTCCGTAACATCACGTTGGCAGTATTGACGGGATTCATGTTGGGTTCCTTGAATAAGGTATGGCCCTGGAAAGAGGTGGTAGAAACCTTTGTGGACAGTCACGGGGAAGTGAAGCCGTTGATTGAGCACAATATACTTCCGAACGCGTACATCCCCGAAGCAGTGGTGCTGATGATTGTGGGTTTTTTCCTGGTCTATTTCTTGGAAAAGCTTTCGGCCAAGACTCCGGTCCGCTGATTTGGATATTGAACTTTTTTTAATGCCGCTGGATAATTTTATCCGGCGGTTTTTTTATGGGCTATTCCTTCTGTCGGAAGGGACGTTTCTGAGGCTTGAAAAAACGCTTCGACGTTTCAGGGAAAACGCTTTGACGTTTGGATTGAAACGCCTTTACGTTTTATCCAAAACGTCCTTACGTTTTAAGTAAAACGCCCTTGCGTTTTAGTCCAAACACAAGGGCGTTTTTTCGGGGGCTTCAAAAAGCCTTCCTAAATCTTCGGAAACCTTCAAAAGTCTACACTTTTGCGGGGTTTCAGCGGTTCGTTTTTATTTGTTGATCTTGCTCCATGTATCTTTCAATGATACGGTACGGTTGAACACCAGGTGTTCCGGAGTAGAATCTTTATCTACGTTGAAGTAACCGATACGCTGGAACTGCAGATAATCGAGCGGTTTGGCATCGGCCAGGAATTTTTCAACGTAACATTCGTGCAGTACCTTCAGTGAATCCGGGTTGATCATTTCCTTCATGGCTTCCAGTGCGGAGCATCCTTTGGCTTCGCGGATGGCAGCCATTTCGTCGCGCGGATTTTCTACCTTCCACAAGCGGTCGTACAAACGTACTTCTGCTTTCAGACAGTGGTTGCAGCTTACCCAGTGGAGGGTTCCTTTCACCTTGCGGTTGGCTTCCGGCATGCCGCTCTTCGTGTTCGGGTCGTATTCTGCATAGACTTCCACCACGTTTCCGTTTTCGTCTTTCTTGCAGCCCGTACATTTCACGATGTAGGCGTTTTTCAGGCGGACTTCCTGTCCCGGAGTCATGCGGAAGTACTTCTTCGGTGCATTTTCCATGAAATCGTCGCGTTCCATCCAGAGTTCACGGCTGAATTCAATAGTATGTGTGCCGGCACTCAGGTCTTCCGGGTTGTTGATGGCTTCCATTTCTTCCACCTTTCCTTCCGGATAGTTGGTCAGAATCAGTTTCACCGGATTCAGTACGGCAGACACACGGGTGGAACGTACGTTCAGGTCTTCACGTACGGCACTTTCCAGCAAGGCAAAATCGTTCAGCGCGTCGTAAGTGGTATAGCCGATTTTGTCGATGAACTTGCGGATGGACTCCGGAGAATAACCGCGGCGGCGGAATGCGCAGATGGTCGGCATTCGGGGATCGTCCCATCCGTCTACCAGTCCCTCTTTCACCAGTGTCAGCAGGTTACGCTTGCTCATCAGCGTATAGCTCAGGTTCAGCTTGTTGAACTCATACTGGTGCGGGCGGTTGTCGTTCAGGTCTTTGCCTTCTTTTACCCAGTCGACGAACAGGTCGTACAGCGGGCGGTGTACCACGAATTCCAGTGTACACAATGAGTGGGTTACGCCTTCAAAATAGTCGCTCTGTCCGTGTGCGAAGTCGTACATCGGATAAGCCTTCCATTTGTCCCCCGTACGGTGGTGGGGTGTTTTTACCACACGGTAGATAATCGGGTCGCGGAAATGCATGTTCGGGTTGGCCATGTCAATCTTGGCACGCAACACCATCTTGCCTTCCTCGATTTCTCCGGCATTCATCTTCTGGAACAGTTCCAGGCTTTCTTCTATCGGGCGGTTACGGTAAGGACTTTCTGTTCCCGGCTGGGTGGGAGTACCTTTCTGGGCAGCGATTTCTTCTGAAGTCTGCTCATCTACGTATGCTTTTCCTTCTTTAATCAGACGGATGGCGAAGTCCCAAAGCTGCTGGAAATAATCAGATGCATAATATTCGTGTCCCCACTGGAATCCGAGCCATTGGATGTCTTCCTTGATAGCTTCTACGTATTCCACGTCTTCCTTGGTGGGGTTGGTATCATCAAAACGCAGGTTGCATACGCCACCGTAGCGCTGGGCGATTCCGAAGTCCAGGCAGATGGCCTTTGCATGTCCGATGTGCAGGTATCCGTTAGGTTCAGGCGGGAAACGGGTCTGTATTCTTCCGCCGTTTTTACCTTCCTGTAAGTCTTTCTCTACAATTTGCTCAATAAAATTCAGACTCTTCTTTTCTGAATTTTCAGTCGTATTTATCTCTGTCATACGGAAACTTTTTATTTTTTCTTTTATGGTTGCAAAAATAGTAAAAATAATCTCCGTGTGAATAAATGCGGAAAATATTTCTGCAAATGGATGCGTTTTACTTAATTTTGCTTATCTTTGTAAGAGCACACGGATGCATGTTGTTAATAATGGCAAATGAAAGAAAATGAAAAAAAACGCAGAATGTGTTTTATGACATGTTTTTTTATTTGGTTACCTGAAAAAAACGCCGCATCTTTGTGCCGTTATCCTGAAAACAATCTTTTTACCTTAAGAAAAAAAACTAATACCTATTGAAAACTTAAAAAGGCCCTTTGTGAAAAGCGCCTTTTTTTTTGTCCTTACGTTTCTGTTTCATTTTTGTTTCGATGTAGTTTTTTTAAGGTAGTGGAAAATGTTTTGTTTGTGGATTTGTCGGAAACTTTCTGTAACTTTGAACAATATTTAATTGAATCATAAATATGGCACAACCATTGGCTGAAAGGATGCGTCCGAAGACGCTGGATGAATATATAGGTCAGAAACAACTGGTGGGCGAAGGGGCCGTGTTGCGCAGGATGATTGAAGCGGGGCGGATTTCTTCGTTTATTCTGTGGGGACCTCCGGGAGTGGGGAAAACCACGCTGGCGCAAATCGTGGCCAACCGGCTGGAAGTACCTTTTTATACACTAAGCGCGGTGACTTCGGGAGTGAAGGAGGTGCGCGAGGTGATTGAGAAGGCCAAGGCCAACCGTTTTTTCTCGCAGCAGAGTCCTATTCTGTTTATTGATGAAATCCATCGTTTCAGCAAGTCGCAGCAGGATTCCTTGCTGGGGGCGGTCGAAACGGGTACGGTGACGCTGATTGGCGCCACCACGGAGAATCCTTCGTTCGAGGTCATCCGTCCGTTGTTGTCGCGCTGCCAGTTGTATGTGTTGAAACCGCTGGACAAGGATGATTTGCTGGAACTGGTACATCATGCCCTGGAAAAGGATGTGGTGCTGAAGGAACGGAAGGTGGAGCTGAAGGAGACGGATGCCATGCTTCGTTATTCGGGAGGCGATGCCCGCAAGTTGTTGAACATCCTGGAACTGGTCATTGAGTCGGAAGCTGAAGATCCGGTAGTCATTACGGATGAGAAGGTGGTGGCTTGCCTGCAACAGAATCCGCTGGCCTACGACAAGGAGGGGGAAATGCATTATGACATTATTTCCGCTTTCATCAAGTCGATTCGGGGAAGCGATCCCGACGGGGCTTTATATTGGCTGGCCCGGATGGTGGAAGGAGGTGAAGATCCGGCTTTCATTGCCCGCCGTCTGGTGATTTCGGCTTCGGAGGATATCGGCCTGGCCAATCCCAATGCCTTGCTGCTGGCCAATGCGGCTTTTGAGGCGGTGATGAAAATCGGCTGGCCCGAAGGGCGGATTCCTTTGGCGGAGGCTACGGTATATCTGGCTACAAGCCCGAAGAGCAATTCGGCGTATGAAGGCATCAATTCGGCCTTGCAGCTGGTACGCGATACCGGCAATCTGCCGGTGCCGTTGCATTTGCGTAACGCACCTACCCAGCTGATGAAACAGTTGGGGTATGGGAAGGACTATAAGTATGCCCATGCGTATAAAGGAAATTTTGTGAAGCAGGATTTTCTGCCGGAAGAAATCCGGACACAACGCTTGTGGTATGCGCAGGAAAACCCTTCAGAACAGAAAATGAAGGACCGGATGGTCGGGCTATGGGGAGAACGTTTTAAAGAATAAGCAATATAATTAAAGGAGGACAAAAAGATGAAGATTGTCGTTTTAGACGGATATACATTGAACCCGGGCGATTTGTCCTGGGAGGATTTGAAAGCATTGGGTGAACTTACCGTGTACGAACGGACGGCTCCCAAGGAGGTGTTGAAGCGTGCCGCTGGTGCAGAGGTGCTGTTCACCAATAAAGTGGTACTGGATGCGGATACGATTGAGAAGTTGCCGGATTTGAAATACATCGGCGTGCTGGCTACCGGATATAATATTGTAGACATAGAAGCGGCATCCCGCCGGGGAGTGGTGGTGACGAACATTCCGGCTTATAGCACGAAGTCGGTAGCACAGATGGCGTTTGCCCATATCCTGAACATCGTACAGCGGACGGGACATTATGCCGAGGAAGTGCGGAACGGTAAGTGGAGCGGGCAATCGGACTTTTGTTTCTGGGATGCACCGTTGCATGAACTCGACGGAAAGAAGATGGGAATCATCGGTTTCGGCAATACCGGCCGGGCCACAGCCCGTATAGCCGTCAGCTTCGGACTGGATGTGTATGCCTATACCAGCAAGTCGGCCATGGAACTTCCTTCGGATGTGCATAAATGTCCTTCACTGGACGAACTGTTCCGCAAATGCGATATTGTGAGCTTGCATTGTCCGTTGGCAGAAGATACCCGTGAACTGGTGGATGCCCGTAAGTTGAGCTTGATGAAGCCGACCGCCATTCTGATTAATACAGGCCGTGGCGGACTGGTTAATGAACAGGATTTGGCAGATGCCTTGAACGGGGGAAAGATTGCGGCTGCCGGTCTGGATGTGCTTTCTTCTGAACCACCCCGTGCCGATAACCCGTTGCTGAAGGCACGTAATTGTTACATCACTCCTCATCAGGCCTGGGCCACCAGTGAGGCACGTGTCCGTCTGATGAATCTTGCAGTAAACAACCTGAAGGCTTTCATGGAAGGTCGTCCGGTAAATGTAGTATCAAAATAAAATGGAACAAGGTATGACAAAGGAAGAACGTATAGAAAAGGCGGTCAGCCTGTTTAAGGAAGGATATAACTGTTCACAGTCGGTGGTGGGAGCATACGCCGATTTGTATGGATTTACGTTTGAGCAGGCGATACACATGGCAGCTTCGTTTGGTGGAGGCATCGGCCGGATGCGTGAAACTTGCGGAGCGGCTTGTGGCATGTTCCTGCTGGCCGGGCTGGAGCGATGTGCCAAGGACGGAGCCGACCGCGAAGGGAAAGCGGCCAACTACAAGCTGGTGCAGGAACTGGCCGGAAAGTTTAAGGAAGAATGTGGGGCGCTTCGGTGCGCCGATTTGTTGGGACTTTCGAAAACGGAACCTGTTGTTTCCACTCCGGAAGCCCGTACACCGCAGTATTATGCCAAGCGCCCGTGTGCTCACATGGTGGAAACCGCAGCGAGAATTTGGGGTGATTTCTTGGAAAATGAAGGAAAATTGTAATAAGAAGCTGTTTTCTCAAATCTAAAATGAAAGTTTCTAGTTTTTCTTTATGCATTTATCTTGTTTTTTGTTAAATTTGCTGCCAAATAGGAAACGTCAATATTAGATGTTTAATTATAAAAGCAAAAGGATTATGTTAAAAGAAAAAGCTGGTGTCATTGCCGGACAAATCTGGGAGGCACTGAATGAAACAGAAGGCAAAACTCAGAAGCAACTGAAAAAAGCAGCTAAATTGAAGGCTGACAAGGATTTGTTTCTTGGACTGGGCTGGTTGCTGAGAGAAGATAAGATTGAGACAAGTGAAGTGGATGGGGAATTGTTTGTAAAACTGAAATAATTCTTTCGAAAATAAAAAATACGCCGAGAGGAAAATCCTTTCGGCGTATTTTTTTATCGGCTGGCCTGTTTGTAGCATCCTTCAGCGGTGTCGCAACAGGGGGTATCGGAGGTTTCAAATTCAATGGTGGAATGTGAGATTCCGTAAGTGGAAAGCAGTTGTTTCAGCTGTTGTTTGGTGTCTTCCATTTCCGAAAGGTTGTGGATTACGACGTGGAGCGTGGCTGCATTTTCAGTGGTACTGACGGCCCAGACGTGCAGATGGTGCCAGCTTGCTACGCCGGGAGTCTGGCCGATGGCTGACTCCAGTTTGTCTAGTTGGACTTGTTCGGGTACGGCATCCAGACACAGATAAAGGCTTTCCTTGAGCAGTTTCCACGTGGAGACCAGGATGATAAGGGCAATGGCCATACCAATGAAGGCATCGATGAGGTAACATTGCGTGACACTGATGAGGATTCCCGATAAGACCACTCCTACGGAGACCAGCGTGTCCATGGCCATGTGCAGGAAGGCACCTTTGATGTTCAAGTCGTTTTTCTGACCTTTCATCAGCAGCAGGGCAGTGGCTCCATTGATGACGATACCTACACCGGCTGTCCAGGATATGGCTTCTCCGGAGATAGGAGTCGTGCTTTTCAGCTTGTAGATACTTTCAATCAGAATTCCGCCCACTGCAATTAGCAGGATGACGGCATTGACCAGCGAAACCAGTACGGTGCTCTTTTTGTATCCGTAGGTGAAGTGGCTGTTTCCTTTCCGGGTAGCCATCCGGATGGCGAAGAGTGAAAGCAGGAGGCTGAATACGTCGCTCAGGTTGTGCCCGGCGTCGGAAAGCAGTCCCAGTGAATGATAGCTAAATCCTATACCAGCTTCTACGAGGACGAAGAGCAGGTTTAGCAGAATGCAGACAATGAGTGTGGTGCTCACGGATTCTATGGCGTGATGATGTGCGTGGGCATGTGAATGAACATGTGACATAAGTAAGTTGTTTTTGTTTTCGGATGCGAAGTTAAGTCCTTTTCTTTTATCTTGTATCCTGTGAGTGATAATAACAACCTGGTTGCAGGATGAGGGAGTAGGGGCTGAATAGCTGGTGATTTTACTAGAAACTATTATCTTTGCAACAAATCAAAAGGTAAAGAAGATGAAAAAAATGGTATGTCCGCAGTGTAAGATTGCGGCAATGTATGTGAAGAATGACGCCGGTGAGCGCAGGCTGGTGTATGTGACCTCGGAAGGCGAAGTCGTTCCGAAAAAGGAAGAAGAATCACTTGAAGGCTTCAATTTGGAAGAAGTGTTTTGTTTAGGTTGTTCGTGGCATGGTTCTCCCAAACGTATGGTGAGGTATTGAATGTGTCTGCGTTTCGTTTTCTATCGGTGATGAATCTGAAAAATAGTCTATTTATCATGACTTATAGTCTATTTTATTTTGGGTAGAAAACGAGAGAAATAAGAAAATATACTTATCTTTGTTTACATTTTATGCTTTTTAAAGAATAACGATAAGTATGGACAAAGTAATTATTAATTCTTACGAAGAATTTGAAAAGTTGGTAGGTCAGCAGATTGGCGTATCCGACTGGCTGGAAATTCCACAGGAACGTATCAATCAGTTCGCCGATGCTACCCTGGATCATCAGTGGATTCATGTAGACACAGAGCGTGCAAAGGTGGAAAGTCCTTACAAGAGTACGATTGTACATGGTTACCTGACTCTGTCATTGCTTCCTTATCTGTGGAACCAGATTATCGAGGTGAACAACCTGAAGATGATGGTGAACTATGGAATGGACAAGATGAAATTCGGACAGGCTGTATTGTCCGGACAAAGTGTACGTTTGGTGGCCACTTTACATTCACTGGTCAATCTGCGTGGAGTGGCAAAGGCTGAAATCAAGTTCTCTATCGAAATCAAGGATCAGAAGAAAAAAGCACTGGAAGGTATTGCTACTTTCTTGTACTATTTCAATTAATACCTTTATTATAAGGAAAGACATTGCGGAAGTAAGCGGTTTCATACCAGTTGCTTACTTCCGTTTTTTTTGTTTAAAATTTCAGTGAGGCATAGAATCCGCAATATCCGTCGCCCGCTACGGGACTGATTGCCAAGTCATGTTTCTGGGCAAACGGACGGGTAAAAATATAGGAGCTTCCTACACCGATGGCGGCTCCTGCGGCCACATCCCACCAGTCGTGCTTTTTCCCGTAGACCCGGCTCCAGCCCACATACGTGGATACGACATAAGCCGGCAAGCCCCATTTCCATCCGTAACGTCGCTGGATAAAGGATGCGGCGGTAAAAGAAACGGAAGTATGCATGGAGGGAAACGAGTGGTTGTCACTATGGTCGGGACGTTCTTTCTTGACCGCATATTTCAGCACATAAGTCACTCCCAAGGTGGTGATTCCGGCCAAAGCTCCTTGCTGCAATCCTTTCCAGTCTTTTTGTACCAGAATGGCGGTCAGTCCGGCTACAGGGAGCAGAACAGCCCCAATATCGCCGGAAGTGCGGACTGCTTTTCGGGACCCGCTGACTTCAAGCTCTTGTGCGTGAAGGGATACAGTGAGGCAAAGGGCCGTCAGGAAAAGTATAAGTTGCTTCATAACAATGCAAGAATTTTAGGTACGAAGATGATGAGCCCGATGATGGCGGCACCGATGGCCAGAATCAATACGGCTCCGGCAGCCAGGTCTTTGGTACGTTTGATGGCTTCGTTGTAGCCGGGAGAAACCAAGTCGGCCAGTGCCTCAATCGAAGAATTGACGGCTTCTGCCGCCAATACCATGGCGATGGCGAATACAATGGCAATCCATTCGATGGATGAGAGTCCGATGCTCCATCCGGCTATCGTGACACATACGGCGGCAAAGCAATGAATCCACGCATTGTGTTCATGGGCAATGAGCAGACGGATACCGTTGCCGGCAAACTTGAAGCTCCGCAACCGTTTTCGTAAAGTGAATCCTTCGTTCTTCATCACATAAAACTTAAATTTCGACGGTGACTTCCACCGGGCAGTGGTCGGAACCGAATATCTCGGTATGTATTTTGGCTCCTTTCAGTTTGTCGGAAAGACTGGCTGAGGCCAGAAAATAATCGATACGCCACCCCGCATTCTTTTCACGCGCCTTGAAGCGGTAAGACCACCAGGAGTAGATGTTGGTCTGGTCGGGATAAAAATGACGGAAAGTATCAATGAATCCGGCATCCAGCAGTTGCTGGAATTTCTCGCGTTCCTGGTCGGTAAATCCGGCGTTCATCCGGTTGGTCTTGGGATTCTTCAAGTCAATTTCCTTATGGGCCACATTCAGGTCACCGCACACCAGTACCGGTTTTGTTTGGTCGAGCTTTTGTAAATATGTCCGGAAGTCATCGTCCCAGGTCATGCGGTAGTCCAGACGTTTCAGCCCGTCCTGCGAATTGGGGGTATAGACCGTTACCAGGAAAAACTTTTCCATTTCCAGGGTAATGACACGCCCTTCATGGTCGTGTTCGTCAATTCCCAGACCATAAGTCACTTGCAGGGGCTGGTGACGGGTAAAAATGGCCGTGCCGGAATAGCCTTTCTTTTCGGCATAGTTCCAGTAGGAAGTGTAGCCTTCAAAAGAAAGGTCAAGCTGCCCTTCCTGCATTTTCGTTTCTTGCAGGCAGAAAAAATCGGCATCAAGCTGGTTGAATACTTCGCGGAAACCTTTGTCGCAGCAGGCACGCAGTCCGTTTACGTTCCAAGATATCAGTTTGATCATACGGGTTATTTTTTCAAGTCAAATAAATAGGTGAGACGTCCGCCGATATAAGAATGTGCGGAACGTGAAAAATAGTCTTTTTTACTGTTGTTATAAAAGTCGCTCAGCCCGAAGTAGTAGCGGGCTTCCAGCAGGAAATGGCCGATACCAGTGCGTATCTCGACACCTCCTCCTCCAACAATACCATAGTCGAACTTCTTGTCGGCGAATTTTCCATATTGTGCGACGGTTCCCTGCGGGCGGTTGGAGGTATCCCAGGTGGAAAGGTCGCTGTAGAATTCTTTTTCACTTATCAGAAAACCGATTTGCGGGCCGAGGTTGATGATGAACCGGGCGCCATTACCCTGGTCTTTTCCGAAGGCAAGATGGGCCAACAGAGGAACCTCCACATAATTCATGGCACGGTGGTAAGTGTTGTTACTGCCGTCTTCGATGACTTCTTTCCATCCTCGTTGGGAGAAATTGATTTCGCCTTGTATGCCACAAATCATCTTGAAGTATTTTTCGGAAATGTAACGGACGGTAAGTCCGAACTCCGGGGCAATGAAGTTTGTCTGTTTGATGTTGGGAGAGAAACTGACAGAGTTCAGGTTTACTCCTCCGTTGATTCCTACCGCAAGATTGTGCCGCTCGTCTTGTAACTGGGCATGGATGAATTGCGGAAGCAGGCAGAGCAGACCGCATATAAACAGGATTTGTCGGAATCTTTTCATCTTATTCGAAATCAAGTTTGATCAGTTCGTAGTTTTTGGTCAGGTGCACAAAAAAGACTTTCTGGTTGATGAATCCGCCCCAGTTGTTGACCCTTTCAAACTTGAATCCGGTCTGGATAGGGGTGACATGGACCTTGTCCAAATTATCTTCCAGTTTGTTGCCTTGTTGTGAAAGGCCTTTCAGGAAGAAATATCCCGTGTCAAAGCCCAGCATGCCGTATTTGGGGAAGATGTTGGCCATGTCTTTGCTATACCAGCGGCGGTAGTTTTGGGTGAAGCGTACAGCTTCCGGGAACAGGTTGTTGGTATAGAAAGACGAATAAAAATACGTGTCCAGTTCATAGAAGCTGGCCAGATGTTCCTGTGTATAGGTCTGCCATTCCGGATAACCGAACAGATGCATGTTGAAAGCAGGGTGAGCCCGCAACACATTGCTCAGTTGTGGAATAATTCTGGTCAGGGCGCTGCTGCGTCCGGATGTCGGGATGAAGATGTTTTCACGGAGTGTATCCATGGCTGCAATCACCTTTTCCGGAGTGAGGGTAGCTCCCAGTTGTATTTGCTTAAACTTCACACGGTTGTCTTTCAGTTCATTCTTCAGTCCGTTGACAAATTCCGTTTTTTCTTTGTCTCCATTGGCGATATCAATGAAGATGATATTCGATTGGCTGAATTTTCGTAAGAAGTGCTCATAGACTTCTGAATAGAAATAAGACTGAGGAGTGTTAATCTGGTAAATCATCGGATTGTTGAACACCTGATCTACTTTCGGTGCAAAAGGAACCACCAGACGTATCTTGTGACGTTTGGTGAAATCGGATACTTGTCCAATCTGGTTCGTATGGACCGGACCGAAAATAATGTCCATATCCTTCATCTCCGGTTTGTTCAGGATGTTGGAAATGGTGTTTCCGCTTCCTTGAGTATCGTAGGTGTACAGGTTGATGGATACTCCCTGCCGTTTCAGGCTGTCTACGGCCAAGAGAAATCCTTCGTAATATTCTACCATCCGGCTCTGTTCTTCTGCTTTGGTATTGTTGGCAGCTGTAAACGGAAGCATGACAGCGGCCTGAATCGTTTTCAGGTTTTTGGGCGCTGTTTTGCTTTGGTTGAAAAGTTCTTCGTTGGATGGAGTGGCAGCAGGCGTGGTAACCGTTTGTTTGTTGGGTTGGTTACTTTTAGGATAAGGAATAAAGAGGAACATTCCTTTTCTCAATTTCCCTGTTTTTAGTTCCGGGTTCAGCTCCAAAAGGTCTTCTTGGCTTATTCCATATGTTTGGCAAATGCTGAAGATAGTCTCTTTACGCTCTACTTTGTGCATCTCTTTCCAATCCTTCTGGGAGGTGGAGGGAGTGACAGTCGGATGAGTTTCGGCCGGTTTGGAGACGGGCGCAGCGTGGCTTTCTGTCGGGATGGAAATGACTTGTCCGATTCGGAAATTGCTGGCGCTCAGTCCCGGGTTGGCATCGCAGATGGCCTGTGCGCTGACATTGTATTTCACCGTCAGCTGATACAATGTTTCTCCTGCTTGTATGGTATGAAAAGTACCGTCCTCGCTGGAAGAAGAGGTCTTGGCCTGTGGAATTTTCAGGGATTCACCGGCCCGGATTTGTTTGTCGCTCCCCGGATTCAGACGCACAATGTCGTCTACCGTCACATGATACATGCTTGCAATGGAGTAAAGGCTCTGTCCCTTACTTACTGTATGTAGAAAATAATTATTCCCGTTTTGTGCGTGGAGGGCCGTGGTGGCACTTCCAATTGTGAATGCCAATGCAAGGCACACTATTTGAAAGAATCTCATGGTCATTTATATGATTTGTTGAGTGGCAAAAGTACAAAAAAAATTGCATTGTAGGATGAAAATGGAAAAGTAAATATCTCTATCTTTGCAAAGATATCATTGAAGGATAATATGACTGAAGGAACTGAAACGATTTGTGTGCAGGGAGCCCGGGTACACAACTTGAAAAATATAGATGTAGAAATTCCCCGTGATAGTTTGACGGTGATTACCGGATTAAGTGGAAGTGGAAAATCTTCCTTGGCCTTCGATACCTTGTTTGTGGAAGGACAGCGGCGTTATATCGAGACCTTTTCGGCGTATGCCCGTAATTTCCTGGGAGGAATGGAGCGTCCGGATGTGGATAAGATTACGGGACTGAGTCCGGTGATTTCCATCGAGCAGAAGACAACCAATAAGAATCCACGTTCTACGGTAGGAACCACTACGGAAATATATGATTATCTGCGTTTGTTGTTTGCGCGGGCAGGTACGGCTTATTCGTATCTGTCGGGAGAGAAGATGGTGAAGTACACCGAAGAGCAGATTCTGGATTTGATTCACCGGGATTATAAGGGGAAACGAATTTTTATTCTAGCTCCTTTGGTCCGGACGCGTAAAGGACATTATAAGGAATTGTTCGAGCAGGTGCGCAAGAAGGGTTACCTTTATGTCCGGGTGGATGGTGAAATCAAGGAGATTGTCCATGGCATGAAGCTGGACCGCTACAAGAACCATGACATTGAGGTGGTGATTGACAAAACGGTGGTGACGGACAAGGAAGACAGCCGGTTGAAGCAAAGTGTGTCTACGGCCATGCAGCAGGGCGACGGCCTTCTCATGATATTGGATGCACAGACCGGGAGCGTACGCCACTACAGTAAGCGGTTGATGTGTCCGGTGACAGGATTGTCCTATAAGGAACCTGCTCCGCATAATTTTTCGTTCAATTCTCCACAAGGAGCTTGTCCGCGTTGCAAGGGATTGGGTTATGTCAATCTGATTGACGAGGACAAGGTGATTCCCGACCGTTCGTTGTCTGTCTATGAAGGAGCAGTCGCTCCGTTGGGGAAATACAAGAATGTGATGATTTTCTGGCAGCTGGAAGCCTTGTTGGAACGTTATGAGGCCACGCTGAAGACTCCGGTAAGCGAATTGCCGGAAGATGCCATCAATGAAATCCTGTACGGATGCGATGAGCGTCTGAAAATCAAAAGTACATTGATTCATACCACTTCCGATTATTTTGTGGTGTATGAAGGCATCGTGAAGTATATCCAGATGATGCAGGAAAAGGAGGCTTCGGCTACCGCACAGAAATGGGCGGAACAGTTTGCCAAGACGGATGTGTGTCCGGAATGTAAGGGGGCACGTCTGAACAAGGAGGCTTTGCATTTCCGTATTCATGACAAGAACATTTACGAGCTGGCTACCATGGATATCAGTGAACTGTATGACTGGGTGTGTCATGTGGAGGATTTCCTGGAAGAAAAGCAACGTCTGATTGCAACGGAAATCTTGAAGGAAATACGTACCCGCTTGAAGTTCTTGCTGGATGTGGGACTGGATTATCTTTCTCTGAACCGCTCTTCAGTGACATTGTCGGGAGGGGAAAGCCAGCGTATCCGTCTGGCTACCCAGATTGGTTCCCAGCTGGTCAATGTGCTGTATATCTTGGATGAACCCAGTATCGGGTTGCATCAGCGTGACAATATCCGGTTGATTAATTCCTTGAAGGAACTGCGGGATTTGGGAAATACCGTGATAGTGGTGGAGCATGACAAGGATATGATGCTGGCTGCAGACTATATCGTGGACATGGGGCCGAAAGCCGGTCGGTTGGGAGGAGAGGTGGTCTTTTCCGGTACTCCGGCGGAAATGCTGAAAACCGATACGCTGACTTCACAATATTTGAACGGGAAGATGAGCATTGAAGTGCCGGCGGAGCGGAGAAAGGGCAACGGACATTCGTTGATTCTACGGGGTGCCCGGGGCAACAACCTGAAAGGGGATGACGTGGAGTTCCCGTTGGGAGAATTGATTTGCGTGACGGGTGTTTCCGGTAGTGGAAAGTCTACGTTGGTCAACGATACGTTACAGCCGATTCTCTCCCAGTATTTCTACCGTTCGTTGCAGGACCCCTTGCCGTATGACCGCATTGAGGGTTTGGAATACATTGATAAAGTGGTGAATGTGGACCAGTCTCCGCTGGGAAGAACGCCCCGTTCCAATCCGGCAACGTATACCGGAGTCTTTTCCGATATCCGTAATCTGTTTGTCGGCCTTCCGGAGGCGAAGATCCGCGGCTATAAGGCCGGGCGTTTCTCGTTCAATGTGTCGGGCGGACGTTGTGAGGCTTGCGGCGGAAACGGTTACAAGACCATCGAGATGAATTTCCTGCCGGATGTGCTGGTGCCGTGTGAGGTGTGTCACGGCAAGCGTTACAACCGTGAGACGCTGGAAGTGCGCTACAAGGGAAAGTCCATTGCCGATGTGTTGGATATGACCATTAACCGTGCGGTGGAATTCTTTGAGAATGTACCGCAGATTCTGAATAAAATCAAGGTATTGCAGGAAGTGGGGCTTGGCTATATCAAACTGGGACAACCTTCCACGACGTTGTCGGGAGGAGAGAGCCAGCGCGTGAAACTGGCTACGGAACTGTCGAAAAGAGACACGGGAAAGACCGTATATATTCTGGATGAACCTACCACCGGATTGCACTTTGAGGACATCCGGGTGTTGATGAATGTGCTGAACCGTTTGGTGGACAAAGGAAATACGGTTATCGTGATAGAACATAACCTGGATGTCATTAAGATGGCAGATTATATTATTGATATGGGCCCCGAAGGCGGAAAAGGAGGAGGCCAGTTGCTGGTCTGCGGTACTCCGGAAGAGGTGGCCGAATCGGGTAAAGGATATACATCAGGATTTTTAAAGGAAGAATTGAAAGGAGCAATAAAAAATGGCAAAAGATAAGATTGCAAAGACCAATGCAGCTCGTCTGTTGGATCGGGACAAGGTGAAATACGAACTGGTTCCATACGAGGTCGACGAGAACGACTTGAGTTGTGTGCATGTGGCTGCTACATTGGGTGAGAATATCGAACAGGTGTTCAAAACACTGGTTTTGCAGGGAGATAAATTGGGATATTTTGTTTGTGTAGTTCCGGGGGAACATGAAATCGACCTGAAAATGGCGGCTAAGATTTCCGGAAACAAGAAATGCGACTTGATACCCATGAAAGAACTGCTTCCGCTTACGGGGTACATCCGTGGGGGATGCTCTCCCATCGGAATGAAGAAACATTTCCCCACTTACATCCATCACACTTGCAATGATTTTCCTTATATCTATGTCAGTGCAGGAGTGAGAGGTTTGCAGGTGAAACTGGCTCCGGCCGATTTGATTAAAGTGAGCCAGGCAGAAGTGTGTACATTGTTTTGAGATAGTAGAATAATAGAATCAATCGTTTATGGGATACGGAAAATGGATTGGGGGAATCATGGGATTCATGACCATGGGACCTCTGGGGGCCTTGGCGGGATTTGCCATCGGCTCTTTGTTTGACAAAAGTGTGGCTGCACAGAATGAAATGGGGGAGACTTCTGGAACTTATACGCAGGAGGATATTTATGCCGGGCAGCGTAACAGTTTCTTGTTCTCCATGCTGGTCATGGCTTCGTATATTATTCGTGCAGATGGTCGCATCATGCACAGTGAGATGGAATTTGTACGTCAGTTCCTGCGGGTTAATTTTGGTGCCAATGCAGTGGACGAGGGTGAACGTATTTTGCTGAATCTGTTTGAACAGCGCAAGCAGATGGAACGGAATGACCCTTCTGCGTTTCGTCGTACCATCCAGGAATGTGGGGCGCAGATTGCTGCTAATTTGACATATGAACAGCGCCTGCAGTTGCTCGATTTTCTGGTAAAGATTGCCCAGAGTGACGGCAATGTGTGTCAGGCAGAGATTGACGCCCTGAAAGAAGTGGCTCAGTCCATGCAGTTGTCTTTGCAGGAAGTAGATTCCATGCTGAACCTGAAGGGTGATTCACTGGAGGATGCCTACAAGGTGCTGGAAATCGAACCTACGGCTTCGGACGAAGAAGTACGCAAGGCTTATCGCAGTCTTGTGCTGAAGCATCATCCTGACCGGGTAGCCACGTTAGGAGAGGACATCCGAAAAGCTGCCGAAGAAAAACTCCAGTGCATCAATGATGCGAAGGAGCGGATTTTCAAGGCACGGGGTATGAAATAACTTATTTTTTATTTTCCGACGGGCCGAACCACTTGTCAATGAGCAGTGCCAAGGCTCCGTCGCCCGTTACGTTGCAGGCCGTACCGAAACTGTCCATGGCAATGTAGAGGGCTATCATCAGCGCCTGTGCGTTTTCATCGAACCCCAGCATGGACGACAAGATGCCGAGCGAGGCCATAATGGCACCTCCTGGTACACCCGGGGCAGCTACCATGGTGATTCCCAACATAAAGATAAATCCGGCAAACATCTGAAAATCGTAGGGAATGTCCTGCATCATCATCAGGGCCAGGGCGCAGGCCACAATCTTCATGGTACTTCCCGACAGGTGGATGGTGGCACACAAGGGGATGACAAATCCGGCAATTCCTTCGTGCACACCGTTTTGTATGGTCTGTTTCAGGGTCACAGGAATGGTGGCGGCAGACGACTGGGTTCCTAAGGCGGTGAAATAGGCCGGCATCATTCTGGCCAGCAGACGGAACGGGTTCTTGCGTACAAACAGTCCCGCGATGCAGTATTGGAAAATCAGCAGGAAGATGTGCAGCAGGAAGATGATACCGATAATCTTGATAAACACTGCCAGTACGTGGAACACTTGTCCGGAGTGAGTCATGTTGAAGAAAATGCCGAAGATATAAATCGGCAACAGGGGAAGGATTACGGCTTGTATGGTCTTGACGATAATTTCCTTGAAATCGTTGCAGACATTTTTCAGATAGGTGGTATCCAAGTGAGCAAGTCCGAGTCCGAGGGTGAAGGCCATGACGAGTGCGGTCATAACGTTGAGCGGTTCGGGTATGGCCACGGTGAAGAATGGGGTGGTTCCTTGTGCCTCACTGATTTCCGATAGTGGAATGTTTCGGGTGATGAGGCTGGGGAAGAAGGTCTCTCCTACGCCATACGAGAGAAATCCGGAGAACAAAGTCGCTCCGTATGCCAGCAGTACGGTGGCTACCAGCATTTTCCCGGCCCCTTTTCCGATGTCGGCAATGGCTGGGGTGACCAGTCCTACAATAATCAGGGGGATGATGAAGTTCAGAAACTGGCTGAAAAGCGCATTGAATGTCACAAAAATGCGTACCGGAAGTGCCGGTGAAACTGTTCCTGCACCAATACCCAGAGCGATAGCTAGGATGATGCGGGCAAGGAGTCCTAGTTTAATTTTTTTCATGGGGCTTAGTTTTTGTCACAAAGATAGTATAATAATCCTGAATAAGCGATACACCCTACCTGAGGAAATGATTACTTTTGTGCCCGAGAAAAATAACGGACAAAATTAGTTAAATTATGGAACCGACTCAAAAGAAGATTAACAAGGTAGAGCTTCGAAATTTGCAGATTGAAGACTATGCACAGCTGGCCCAGTCGTTTACTCGCGTTTATGCAGACAAGGATGTGTTCTGGACACATGCACAAATAGAAAAACTGATTCGTATTTTCCCCGAAGGACAGATTGTAACCGTCGTGGATGACAAGATTGTGGGATGCGCGCTTTCTATCATCGTGGATTATGATTTGGTCAAGGGAGACCACACGTATGCGAAGGTGACAGGAGATGAAACATTCAGTACACACAACCCGAAAGGAAATATTCTTTATGGTATTGAAGTGTTTATTCATCCCGAATACCGGGGATTGCGTCTGGCCCGCCGAATGTATGAATACCGCAAGGAGTTGTGTGAAAAGTTGAATCTGAAAGCCATCATGTTCGGTGGACGTATTCCGAACTATTACAAATATGCCGACCAGATGCGTCCGAAGGAATACATCGAGAAGGTCCGTTCGCGCGAAATCTACGATCCGGTGCTGACCTTCCAGCTTTCGAATGATTTCCACGTACGTCGTGTGATGCGTAATTACCTGCCGAACGACGAGGAATCCAAGCACTGCGCTACGTTGTTGCAGTGGGATAATATTTACTATCAGCCGCCTACAGATTCTTACATTGACAAGAAGACTACAGTCAGAGTGGGACTCGTGCAGTGGCAGATGCGTTCCTATCAGACCCTGGATGACGTATTTGAACAAGTGGAGTTCTTCATCGATGCGGTGGCCGGATACAAGAGCGACTTCGTGCTGTTCCCGGAATATTTCAATGCCCCGTTGATGGCTAAATTCAACAATATGGGAGAGGCTCAGTCTATCCGTGCTTTGGCTCAATATACGGAAGATATCAGAGACCGTTTCATCAATCTGGCCATCAAGCATAACATCAATATCATCACAGGTAGTATGCCTTACGTGAAGGACGACGGTGGACTCTATAATGTGGGATTCCTTTGCCGTCGTGACGGAACTTACGAAATGTATGAGAAGATTCATGTAACTCCCGATGAAGTGAAGAGTTGGGGATTGAGCGGCGGTAAAAAAGTACAGACCTTTGACACCGACTGTGCCAAAATCGGCGTGCTGATTTGCTACGATGTGGAATTCCCGGAACTTTCCCGACTGATGGCCGACCAGGGCATGCAGATTCTGTTTGTGCCGTTCCTGACCGATACGCAGAACGGTTATTCACGTGTGCGGGTCTGTGCACAGGCACGTGCCATTGAGAATGAATGTTTCGTGGTGATTGCCGGAAGTGTGGGCAACTTGCCTCGTGTGCACAACATGGATATCCAGTATGCACAGTCGGGAGTCTTTACGCCGTGCGACTTTGCTTTCCCGACCGACGGAAAACGTGCGGAAGCTACTCCGAATACGGAAATGATTCTGGTTTCCGATGTGGATTTGGATTTGTTGAATGAACTCCACACCTATGGTAGTGTGCGTAACCTGCGTGACCGCCGGAATGATTTGTATGAATTGCGTATGAAAAAGAACGCACAGGAAAATAATTGATAAAAAAATCCCCGGACAGCAATCTCGTTATCCGGGGATTTTTGTGTCTTATCCTTTGTAAAGGTCTTCGTGGTAGTCGAACAGCCAATCGGCTTCTGCCAGCAGTGGATGGTGTTTGTCTTTTTCAGAGAGAATGACTTTTTCAGCCGGAATTCTCCAGTCAATATTCAGGGAAGGATCGTTCCATGCAATGGCTCCTTCACTTTGGGGAGCATAGAAATTATCACATTTGTACTGGAAGATGACTTCATCGCTCAATACGCTGAATCCGTGGGCAAAGCCTCGTGGAATGAAGAACTGGCGGTGATTGTCTTCGGTCAGCTCCACAGCCACATGTTGTCCGAAAGTGGGAGAACCCTTTCGGATGTCTACCGCTACGTCGAGTACAGAACCCTTGATCACTCTTACCAGTTTGCTTTGAGCAAACGGTGGTTTCTGAAAATGCAGTCCGCGTAACACTCCGTAACTGGATTTACTCTCGTTGTCTTGTACGAAATGGATGGTGCGTACTTGCTTGTCGAAATCTCTTTGCGAAAAAGATTCAAAGAAATACCCTCTCTCATCTTTAAACAGGCGGGGCTCAATAATGACCACCCCTTCAATCTCTGTATTTATTACTTCCATTTTTGAATGATTAATACCATTTATCGATTGTTTCTTTGCAACTCGTCGATGACTTTCAGCAAATATTGGCCGTATTGGTTTTTCAGCATGGGCTGGGCCAGTTCTCTCATCTTTTCAGGGGTAATCCAGCCTTGTCGCAGGGCAATGCCTTCCAGACAAGCCACTTTCAGTCCTTGTCGTTTTTCAATGACCTCGATGTAGGTGGATGCCTCTGCCAGCGAGTCGTGTGTGCCGGTGTCCAGCCAGGCGAATCCTCTTCCCAAAGTCTGAACCTTCAGCTCTCCGTCGGCCAGGAAACGCTGGTTTACCGAAGTGATTTCCAGTTCACCGCGGGCAGAAGGTTTGATTTGTTTGGCCACTTCCACCACCTTGTTCGGATAGAAATAAAGGCCGGTCACGGCATAGTTGGATTTGGGGTGCTGAGGCTTTTCTTCGATGGACAGGCAATTTCCTTCCTTGTCGAACTCGGCTACTCCGTAACGTTCCGGGTCGTTCACCCAATAACCGAAAACGGTGGCTTTTCCTTCTTCTTCGGCCATGCGGACTGCTTCTTTCAGCATCACCGTGAAGCTGTTTCCATGGAAAATATTATCGCCCAGGACCAGGCAGACCGCATCGTTTCCGATGAATTTTTCTCCAATCAGGAATGCCTGTGCCAGTCCGTCGGGGGAAGGTTGTTCTGCATATTCAAAATGTACACCGAAATCACTTCCGTCTCCTAGCAGCCGGCGGAAGCCGGGAAGGTCGTATGGGGTAGAAATAATCAGAATATCACGAATCCCTGCCAGCATCAGCACAGATATCGGGTAATAGATCATGGGTTTGTCGAAAACTGGAAGAAGTTGTTTTGAAACTCCTTTTGTAATGGGATATAGGCGTGTGCCCGACCCTCCTGCAAGAACAATACCTTTCATGGTTGAATGATTTTAATTAGTTTGCTGCAAAGAAAAAAGTTTTTTGTGAGAACTCAAAGTTTCTGCCTATTATCATTAAGGTGGAAAGGGTATATTGGATGCTTTTTGTAAAGAAAAATACAAATTCCTTTCTTCAGGTATTGTAAGTTTCAAAAATAGTTGTACCTTTGCAACGCATTTGAGAAAAACAAGTGCGGCGAACATTCTGGTTCCTTGGATGAGTGGCTTAGTCAGCGGTCTGCAAAACCGTGTACGGCGGTTCGAATCCGCCAGGAACCTCGCAATTAGAAAGAGAGAACATCGGTTCCTTGGATGAGTGGCTTAGTCAGCGGTCTGCAAAACCGTGCACGGCGGTTCGAATCCGCCAGGAACCTCCAGACAACAAGATGCACTCTTAGCTCAGTTGGTAGAGCAACTGACTCTTAATCAGTGGGTCCAGGGTTCGAATCCCTGAGGGTGTACAGCAGATGGTTTCAGGTTTTTCCTGAAACCATTTTTTTATTTCCAATTTTCCCTTAATCTGTTTTTAAACATAAGACATTCTTTTGTGGTCTTGCATAAAATCTTTTCCTTTGTATCAGCATAGTTCAGCACAGATAATGCATTGATATGGATAAGAATATACAATTTGGGCAACAGTCTACTAAGGTCAAGCAACTGTCGGATTTAATCGAACAGGATATCTTGATGGGAAAGTATCGGACGGATACCAGTTTGCCCTCTATCAATGTGTTGAGCAGAACCTATCATGTGTCACGTGATACGGTATTTAAAGCTTTTGCCGACTTGCGTGAAAGGCGTTTGATTGATTCTACCCCCGGAAAAGGATATTACGTCATTAACCGGCAAGAAAAGATTTTTCTGTTGCTGGACGAATATTCTCCTTTTAAAAATACCTTATATAATAGTTTTGTCAAGAAACTTTCTACCTCGTATAAGGTAGATCTTTGGTTTCATCAGTATAATGAACATATATTCGATACCATCTTGCGAGAAGCAATCGGGAGATACAATTATTATGTGGTCATGAATTTTGACAATGAAAGATTTTCTCCTTTGTTTGATAAGATTCCCACTTCCAGACTTTTATTGCTTGATTTCGGTAAGTTTGAGAAAGGGAACCATTCTTACATCTGCCAGAATTTCGATGAGGCGTTTTATAAAGCGTTGTCAGAATTGTCCGTACGTTTGAAGCGTTATCATAAAATTGTGTTCCAGCTTCCTCCGGAGTCTAAGCATCCCCATTCTTCCATACAAAGCTTTGAGGCTTATTGCCATGACAATCATTTTCTGGCAGAAGTAGTGCATGATGAAGAGATTCAGGAGATAGAGAAAGGTGTCGTGTATGTGGTTATCCGGCAAACAGATGTGGTGAACGTTATCAAGCGGAGCAGGGAGAGAGGATTGAAATGTGGAGTTGATTTTGGCTTGATTGCTTATAATGATACACCTGCCTATGAGGTGATAGACGAAGGAATTACGGCACTTAGTATCAATTGGGAAGAAATGGGGCAGAAAGCGGCTCAATTTATTTTGACAGGTGAAGGCATACAGGAATTTCTTCCTACGGAAGTGCGTCTGCGTCATTCGGTGTGATCGGAAGAGATAAATAAAAGAGACAGATATAAATAGAAGTTTAACTTTGTAAAAATCTAAACAATGAAAAATTACCCTAAGATTGGGATTCGTCCCACCATCGACGGACGTCAGGGCGGCGTTCGTGAAAGCCTTGAAGAAAAGACTATGAATCTGGCTAAAGCCGTAGCCGAATTGATTTCTTCCAATCTGAAAAACGGTGATGGAAGTCCTGTGGAATGTGTGATTGCCGATTCTACTATCGGACGTGTGGCTGAAAGTGCAGCTTGTGCCGAGAAGTTTGAACGGGAAGGCGTAGGAGCTACCATCACGGTTACTTCTTGCTGGTGTTACGGGGCTGAAACAATGGACATGAATCCTTACTACCCGAAGGCTGTGTGGGGATTCAACGGTACGGAAAGACCGGGAGCGGTGTATTTGGCTGCAGTGTTGGCCGGCCATGCACAGAAAGGACTGCCGGCATTTGGCATTTACGGACATGATGTACAGGATATTGAGGACAATACCATTCCGGCCGATGTGGCTGAGAAGATTCTGCGTTTTGCCCGTGCGGCTCAGGCAGTAGCGACCATGAGAGGCAAATCTTATCTGTCTATGGGTAGCGTATCCATGGGTATTGCCGGTTCGATTGTCAATCCGGATTTCTTCCAGGAATATTTGGGTATGCGTTGTGAATCTGTAGATCTGACCGAGATCATCCGCCGTATGACTGAAGGCATTTACGATAAGGAAGAATATGCCAAGGCGATGGCGTGGACCGAAAAGTATTGCAAAAAGAATGAAGGAAAGGATTTCAACGTGGAAGCAAAGGTCAAGACGCGTGCCGAAAAAGATGCCGACTGGGAATTTATCGTGAAGATGACCATCATCATGCGCGATTTGATGACTGGAAATCCGAAACTCAAGGAGCTGGGATTCAAGGAAGAGGCACTGGGACACAATGCCATTGCGGCAGGTTTCCAGGGACAGCGTCAGTGGACTGATTTTTATCCCAATGGGGATTTTTCAGAGGCGCTGTTGAATACGTCATTTGACTGGAATGGTATCCGTGAGGCTTATGTGGTAGCGACTGAAAATGATGCCTGCAATGGAGTGGCCATGCTTTTCGGCCATTTATTGACCAACCGTGCACAAATTTTCTCTGATGTGCGTACCTACTGGAGTCCGGAAGCTGTGAAACGTGTGACTGGAAAAGAACTGACCGGACTGGCACAGAATGGTATTATTCATTTGATTAATTCCGGAGCTACCACGTTGGATGGTACAGGACAGCAGACCGATGCCAATGGCCATCCGGCAATGAAGCCGTCTTGGGAAATTACGGAAGGCGAAGTGGAAAAATGCCTGGAGGCAACCACTTGGTATCCGGCCAACAGAGACTATTTCCGTGGCGGTGGTTTTTCTTCCAATTTCTTGTCGAAGGGAGGCATGCCTGTCACCATGAGCCGCTTGAACCTGATTAAAGGGCTGGGTCCGGTTCTTCAGATCGCAGAAGGATGGACGGTGGAAATTGATCCGGAAATCCACAAGCTGTTGGATGAACGCACCGACCGTACATGGCCGACTACTTGGTTCGTACCTCGTCTGTGCGACAAACCGGCCTTCAAGGATGTCTACTCCGTAATGAACAATTGGGGAGCAAACCATGGAGCCATCAGCTACGGACACATCGGTCAGGATTTGATTACCCTTGCTTCTATTCTGCGTATTCCGGTTTGCATGCACAATGTGGAAGACGACAAGATTTTCCGTCCGGCCGCATGGAATGCATTTGGCATGGATAAAGAAGGAGCTGATTACCGGGCATGTCAGAATTACGGTCCTATTTATAAATAACTCATTTAATTTTGCCGGAACGGATGGGAGAGCCCGTTTGTTCCGGCTTCATTTCGATTCTTGGTAAGTTGTGATTGCAAGGCATTCCCATCGAAGAAGGGCCGGTTGAGTCCGTTTCCATTCGGAATATCATGCCACAAATCAAGTAACAGAATAGAGAATCTACCGCTATTATAAAAACCTGATACAATGAATAATACATCAAATAATCAATCCATATTAAAGAAGGATGGGGTGAATTTTCTGATTCCCTTTATTCTGATTACCTCTTGTTTCGCCCTGTGGGGCTTTGCCAATGACATTACCAACCCCATGGTCAAGGCCTTTTCCAAGATATTCAGGATGAGCGTGACCGACGGAACCTTGGTGCAAGTCGCTTTTTACGGTGGGTACTTTGCCATGGCTTTTCCAGCTGCGATGTTTATTCGCAAATATTCCTATAAGGCAGGAGTCATGTTGGGCCTGGGACTGTATGCCCTGGGTGCCCTGTCTTTTTTCCCAGCCAAGTTAACCGGAAACTATTATCCTTTTTTGCTGGCCTATTTCATCATGACGTGCGGATTGTCCTTTCTGGAAACCAGCTGTAATCCTTACATTCTGTCGATGGGAACAGAAGAGACGGCTACCCGCCGCTTGAATCTGGCACAGGCATTCAATCCCATAGGTTCCTTGATGGGAATGTTTGTCGCCATGAATTTCATTCAGAACCAGCTGCATCCAATGGATACTGCCGAACGTGCCCAGCTCAGCCAGGCGGAATTTGAGGCCGTCCGCGATTCGGACCTGAGCATCCTTATTACTCCTTATTTGGTCATCGGTGTGGTGATATTGGTTATGTTGCTGGTCATTCGACTGACAAAGATGCCTAAAAACGCCGACCAGTCTCATTCCATCAACTTCATTCCTACTTTGAAGCGTTTGTATGCCGTGAAGAGGTATCGTTACGGGGTAGTGGCGCAGTTCTTTTATGTCGGGGCACAGATTATGTGCTGGACCTTCATCATTCAGTATGGCACCCGTTTGTTTATGTCGCAAGGCATGGAAGAACAGGCGGCCGAAGTGTTGTCACAGAAATACAACATTGTAGCCATGGTCATCTTCTGTATCAGCCGGTTTGTTTGTACCCTGATGTTGAAGTATGTCAATCCGGGACAGTTGCTGAAGGTGCTTGCCATCGCGGCTTCCTTGTGTGTGCTCGGTGTGATATTCCTGCAGAACATTTATGGCATGTATTGTCTGGTGGGAGTTTCTGCCTGTATGTCGCTGATGTTTCCCACTATCTATGGCATTGCACTGAAAGGAATGGGCGACGATGCGAAATTCGGTGCCGCAGGATTGATTATGGCCATTCTCGGTGGCTCGGTGCTGCCTCCCTTGCAGGCTTCTTTGATAGATTGCAAGACCTTGTTGGGCATGCCGGCTGTAAATGTGTCGTTCGTACTTCCGCTGGTTTGTTTTCTGGTCATTATTGTCTATGGCCACCGGATGCGCCGGGAAAAATAAGAAGACAGGCAAACCCGTTTCTCAGATTTTATGGGGAAACGGGTTTGTTATGTTTACAATTTTGTTGCAAAGTTCAATTTAGTTCTTATCTTTGCAGATATTTCACCAACTTATGATGAATGAACTTAAAGACTGACTTACTATTCATTGTATTGTTACTGCTTTCCATAGTGGTGCAGTACGTTTTTGGCAATTTTCCGTTTGCCTTTTTCGCTTTTCCGTTGGATGTCCTTCTGGCCTTGCTTTGGATAGGAGGGATGGGGTATGCATATAAAGAAAAGCGGTCATCTCAATTCGTTCGATTGTGCTTGTCTCCACAATGTACTTACTGGACACTGGGTTGGTTTCTGGCCGGTTGTCTGGTAATCGGGTTGTTTCCTCAGCTTTCCGCACAGGAAGCTGCAGAGAGAGTGGGTTTCTTCTCCCGTCTGGGATGCTACAATTTCATGTCCTCCTGGATTTTTGTGACGGGCTTGTTCGGATTGCTCACCCATCTGGGAATGATTACCCTGAAAAGGGGATTCCTGCCGGGACGTAACCGATGGCGTTTTGTGCTCAACCATGCAGGGTTGTGGCTGGCTCTTTTTGCGGGATTCATTGGCAGTGCAGAGGAACAGACGCTGCGTATTCCGGTATTTTATGATTCTACTAACAATGAGGCTTTTACGGAACAAGGTGCCAAGGTCTATTTACCGAAATCATTACAGTTGACCGATTTTGTTGTAGAGTATTATCCTAATGGAACTCCACGCCATTTTTTTGCTGAGGTTTCGATAGACGGAAAACCGGCTCACCTGGAAGTGAACCATCCTTACGCGGCAAACTGGGCAGAAGATTATTACCTGACTTCCTATGATATGCAGTCGCCGCAACCGCAGTTCTGTGTGGTTCAGATTGTACGTGAACCCTTGAAAGGCCTCATGTGGTTGGGCATTGTGATGATGCTGTGTGGAAGTTGCCTGCTGTTCTTGTCAGGACCTGGCAGGCGAAGAATGGCTTCATACTGAGAGATTTTGAAGATTAGACTTTATAAACTAATACTTTGCTAAATGATTACGTGGAATAATTTTCATTGGTTTGCCCTTTCGGCTATTGTCTTGTGGAGCAGTGGTGCAGGTGTCGCGTTGTTTTCCTGGGAACGTAACCGGTGGGCTATCCTGTTGACATTGCTGGGTATCCTGGTTTTTGGGGCGTTTATTGCCGGATTCTGGATATACTTGCAGCGTCCTCCTTTGCGCACTATGGGTGAAACCCGGTTGTGGTATTCTTTTTTTATGGGCGTATCCGGACTGTTGACCTATATCCGTTGGAAATATCCTTGGATTTTATCGTTTTCTACAGTGGTGGGAGCGGTTTTTGCCCTTGTCAATATCTTGAAGCCGGAGATTCACGACCAGTCCCTCATGCCCGCCTTGCAGAGCCCGTGGTTTATTCCCCATGTTACGATTTATATGTTTTCCTATTCTGTGCTGGGATGTGCCTTCATCCTGTCGTGTATGGGCCTTTTCAGGCACAGGCCCAATTACCTGGAGGCCGCCGATAAGCTGGTTTATACCGGGCTGGCCTTTCTGACGGTCGGCATGCTGACAGGGGCCATCTGGGCGAAGGCGGCATGGGGACACTATTGGAGTTGGGACCCGAAAGAAACCTGGGCAGCCGTGACGTGGACAGGCTATCTGCTGTATGTACATCTGCGTCTGTTCCGCCGGAATGGTTCCCGTACGCTCTACTGGATATTGATTGTTTCCTTCCTGTCGCTTCAGATGTGCTGGTACGGAGTGAACTACCTTCCGGCTGCCCGGCAGAGTGTGCATCTGTATTCTCGTTCATAGTCTTATTTTATATATACTGGTTGTTTAATTTTTAATTCATTCTTTTATGAAAAAAAGTTCGAAGATTATTCTTTCCGTGCTGGTGGTGGCCATTGTGCTTTGCGTGGTCTACCGGTTGGTGAATAGAGCACCTTCAGCCAGCCTGGGGAGTAATGTGCAAATGGAAGAAATCATTGAAAGTAGTGGCTGTATGGCTTGCCATTCAGCCAATCCGAAGTTGCCTTTCTATGCCGGATTACCGGTGGCAGGCAAACTGGTGAAAGAAGATGTCCGCTTGGGTTATCGTTCTTTCGATATGACTCCGATGGTGGAGGCATTGAAGAAAGGCGAAAAGGTTAATGAAGTGGATTTGGCCAAGGTGGAAAAGGTAATTGCCGATGGTACGATGCCGTTGGCTAAATATTACCTCGTTCACTGGGGCTCTTCGCTGACTGATACCGAAACACAGATGGCGCTTGCATGGGTCAAATCTCAACGTGAAGCTTTCTATCCCAATCCGTTGGCCGACAAGCAATGGGCAAATGAAGCAATCCGTCCGGTACAGGATTCCGTGCCGGTGGATATGCGCAAGGTGATATTGGGTAATCTGTTGTTTCACGACGTACGTTTGTCGGCCGACAATACCGTGTCATGTTCTTCTTGCCACGGACTGAATACAGGTGGTGTGGACAACAAGGCATTTTCTGAAGGTGTCGGCGGACAGCACGGAGGTGTGAACGCCCCGACGGTGTACAATGCCCTGTATAATTTCGTACAGTTCTGGGACGGACGTGCCGCTACATTGGCCGACCAGGCAGCCGGACCTCCTTTGAATCCGGTAGAAATGGCTTGCAAGTCGTTCGATGAAATCTGTGATAAGCTGAAAGCAGATGCGTCATTCAGCAAGGCATTTACGGAAGTATATCCCGACGGTATTAACGAAGCCAACATTACGAATGCCATTCAGGAGTTTGAAAGAACCCTGCTCACGCCGAATTCGCGTTTCGACAAATACCTGAAAGGGGATAAGACAGCCATGAATGTAGAAGAAGTTGCCGGATACGATTTGTTCAAGAAATACAATTGTGCCACTTGTCATGTAGGCGAGAACATGGGTGGACAGTCGTATGAGCTGATGGGTATCAAGCAGGACTATTTCGCCGATCGTGGGACGGAACTGACCGTGGAAGACAACGGCCGTTTCAAGGAAACGAAGAGCGAGAGAGACCGTCATCGCTTTAAAGTGCCTGGTTTGCGTAATGTGGCACTGACTGCACCTTATTTCCATGACGCCACTCAAGCCACACTGGAAGATGCGGTGATTGCCATGGGAAAATATGAGGTCGGTGTAGATTTGTCACAGCAGGAAGTGAAACAGATTGTCGCGTTCTTGCAGACCTTGACCGGAGAATATCAGGGCAAGTTGCTGACGAATGCAAATGAGGTGAAGAAAACGAAATAAGACTATACCTTTATAATCTACCTGGAGCCGTTTCAGTCGGGAAGACTGGGACGGCTTTTTTGATTTTATTTTCTTCTTAATTTATTTGGTTTATAAAATAAACTTATTTATCTTTGTTGTGAAAGCAAGTGAGAAGCGCGCCTCCTTGCTTTTATTTCTCAGTCTATGGTTTATAAAATAAACCATTTTGTATAATTAAAGTAAGAAAGGATGGAAACGATTAAGAATTGGGGGCGACATTGTCGCCGGTTGCCTGCACATCTAAAGCTGAAAATCATGCGATATGCAGTGATGAATCTTTTTCTGGCAGTGTTGAATTATGCAACCTCCCCGCACTGCTGGTGGGTTGGATGGGTAGCCTTGGGATGGGGGCTGAGTCTTTTTATGGAAATCATTTCATGGTATTATACGAATAAGGAGGAAAAACAATGAAACGTTTGTGGAGTTTATTTTTAGGAGTAAGCTTTGTCACTTGTGTGGCGGCATCGGAAGTGAGTGTTAATGTAACGGTTGAAGTGAAAAATATCCGAAACAATCAGGGAAAAATTTTGGTCATGGCCCAAATGGATGACCATTCGACCCCGGTTTACGGTTGGTCGAAGATTACAGGGCACACGGCCCAAGTGGTATTGAAGAATGTGGGAACAAAAGAATGTGTAATTTCTGTGTTTCATGATGAAAACGGAAACTGGAAATTGGATACCGATGAACGTGGAATACCCATTGAGGGATTTGCACGGAAAATTTACAAGCCAGACAGCCATGAGCCATTTCAGGTAAAGTTGTACTATTTCCAAAATGAGGCATTATGAAAACTTGGTTTCTGTTGGGTTTGGGGTTGTCTATGGCAGTTGTATCGAGCGCCCAGCAAAACTCTCGCGATACACTGCCTGTGACCATACCCGTACAGGTGTTGGAGGAGATTACTGTCCGTCCGCAGTACATTCGTCGTGAGCATAATCATTATACCATGCAGATTTCTCCGGATGAGCGAGGAAAAAATGGGGAAGAATTGTTACGTCAGGCGCCTGGCGTATGGCTTTCGCAAGGAAAAATATCCATCAACGGGAGTACTGGTACACGTGTTTTTCTCGACGGGCGTGAAATCAGGCTGGAAGGTGAATTATTCACCCAGTATCTGCAATCACTCAAATCTGAAGACATTGCACGCATTGAGGTTTTTCCACAGTCTGGTGCCGAGCAGGATGCCAGCATGAAGGGGGGTATCATCCAGATCTGGATGAAACGAAGCCGCAAGAACAGCGTTGTGTGTACTGCAACTGTTACTGCGCAGGCCGGCAAACGCTATCAGCAATACCAACCCCATGCGGGGTGGCAGTTTCATCGGAAGCATTTAGACTGGTATGGTTCGCTCTCATCCGATTATCAGCCTCATTCAGGAGGAACGACTGAAGTGTTCCGGACTTATCCTTCACCCCTAGAGTCCTTTCATGCCTTGTCTATTTTCCAGCAGAGAAACCGGAATCACCTGTTACGTACAGGGGTAGTGTGGTCACCCGATTCGCTGAATGTGTGGGGACTAGAAGGTGAAGTTTTGCTGCAATCTGCACGCGAGCGCAAATCCGGTGAGATTCTTTGGACTTCGTCTGGGTTTCAGTCGCACAGCTGGGAGCAAAATGCACAGAAGAAACAGGGGCAGATTGTCACTGGATGTCTGAGCTATCTCCATCGGATAGATGAGGCGGGTTCTGAAATAAAGTTGCTGTCGGATTATACTCGGCGGAATACTGACGGCTGGTGTTACACGGATATTCAGCAGACCGATAATCAGTTTCCTACCGATACTCTCTATCGCCAGTTGATGGATTCTTGGTACCATATCGGAACGGTGAATCTGGCATGGACACAAATCGTAAATCCAGAAAGCCGTTTTCAAGCCGGACTTAAATACACACATTCTGCCATTGAGGATCTGTCTGCTTATGAAGGGTGTGGCAGGCAGGAACAATGGACTCCCGTTGACGGATACCGGTACGGATTAGATTACAAGGAACAAATTTATGCAGGTTATTTCACTTATTCCCGTCAGTGGAAGCGTTTTTCACTCAAGGCGGGGTTACGTGCCGAGTATGTGCGAACGGCAAACCGCACGAATCAAGTCATCACGAAAAAACTGGATTGGTTTCCTTCTCTTCAAGTGAATTATTCTTTGAATCGGTTGCAAACCTGGATGTTGGCGGGTGAATATGCACGTTACATCGAACGTCCGCATTTTGCTGCTTTGAGTCCGGCCCCTGTTCAATTGTCAGAATATGCGTATCAGGTAGGAAATCCTCAATTAAGGCCTACTTATATCCACAGATTTAATATGACATTGATCTATGACTATCGCTATACGCTGACGGTGGGCGGAAACCTGCATACAAATCTGATACGGGAATTTTCGAAACAGGATGCGGTGAATCCTGAAGTTTCTTGTCTCACTTATGAAAATCATTATCGTGAGAACCATTGGTTTGTTGCGCTTAGTATTCCTTTTCAACCTTTTTACTGGTGGAAATTCTCGCTCAATCTGATTGGCGTGCGTCAAGACATACGCACTTACCGGAATTCGGACTGGCAATCACATGGCTTGTTTTTTGGCAATGCATTGTCCAGTTTTTCCATGCCTTGGGGTATGACGATGGAGCTCCGCTATGAAGGCAGTTCCCGGCTTTATTCGGGGAACAGTGAAGTGGCTCCCTTGCATCAGGTGCATCTGCAAATTCGCAAACGGTTGTTGGATGGGCGTATGGCGCTTACTTTGGGAGTAAATAACCTATTAAACCAGACAGCCGCCTATTCCGGATATCTGGAGAATTATTCACAACATACTTATGTTTCAAATCCTTCTTCTGGACGGCGGTTTCAGGTAGGCATCAGCTATCGTTTCTGGCAAGGGAAGAAGTTTCGTCAGAGGTCTGTCGAAAAGACTGCTGAGCAAGATCGTGAGCGCTTAACGCGAGATTTCAAGTGAAAATTTGGTTTATTTGATAAACTACATTATTTTTGAAAAACTAAAAACAAATGAGTGCCTTATGGAAGAAAAAAGATTATCAGAACGGGAAAGTCTGGAACTGATTTCGCAGATGATTCATTCCACACGGAAAAATCTGGAAGTGGGCAGTGGCAACCAGTTTCTTTACTGGGGCTATTTCACTACCGCCCTTTCGGTCTTGTTGTTCTTGTTGGTGTACTACACGGGTGATGCTCGCTGGAACTTTGGTTGGTTCACTATGTTTTTGTTTTGGGGCTTCATGCTTTGGGAACAGCGTCGGCAGGTGGCTGAGGTGATTACTTATACAGACCGTGCCATTATGCAGGTCTGGAAAGTGATAGGAAGTCTGTTTGTGCTGACCGTGTTTATCATGTGCCTGCTGACCTTTTATTATGGAAGAGTGGATTTTTCACTGATGCTTCCTCTGTCCCTGCTTTATTGCGGCATTGGGGTTTCCATCACCGGGGTGGTGATTCGCAGCCGCTTGGTGACTTGGTGTCCGCTGGTGGCTTTCTGCTTTGCCATCTACATGCTGATGGCCTATACCATCCACCAGTCTTCCACTGTCGACTGGAATCTGTATTTCGGATTGTCATTTCTCGTGATGATGGTGCTGCCCGGCCATTATCTGAACCGTAAAGCGCGTCAGGTATGTTGAAGGAATTAAATCCGTTGCTCCATTCCCAGTTGCGGCTGGCGGTGATGTCCATTCTTTTGTCGGTGGAAGAGGCTGAGTTTGTGTATCTGAAAGAGCAGACCCAGGCCACGGCCGGTAACCTCAGCGTCCAGCTCGACAAACTGAGTGAGGCTGGTTACATCGAAATAGAGAAAAGTTTTGCGGGCAAGAAACCTCGCACCGTTTGCCGGATGACCTCAAAAGGCAGGGAGGCCATGGAAGAATATGTGGAGGCATTGAAAGAATACCTTCCGGGATTTTGAGGATTTTGGAGGACTTTTAGGGGCATATAATGTCTCATGAAAAAACGCAAGGACGTTTGGGAGCAAACGCCTTTGCGTTTGGTTGTAAACGCACTTGCGTTTCAAGTAAAACGTACTTGTGTTTTGGGGTAAACGTCCTTGTGTTTCAGATGAAACGCAAAGGCGTTTTTTATGGCCTTGAAAAGGCCTTTTTTTATGTTTTATAGCCTAAATGTATCATGGCATAAAGAAAATGTTACACGTGTGAGCCGGATGTAACATATAGTATGCGTGTTTGTAATATGGAATAATTTCTTTCATTTATTAAGAATTACATTTGCGACATGTTAAATGATTTGTAATTGTGTAATCTTAAATGAAATGCGTATGGACACAACAAGGAATAATGGAGGATGAAGTAATAATGATGGAAGAATTATTACTTGGTAAGTAAGAAAAAATTATTAACTTTTAAACATACAACTATAATGAAAAACTCTTTTAATTTACGCCTGACATGGCTATTCATATTGTTTTGTATGATTCCTTTATGGGCTTTGTCCCAAAATATTACCGTAAAAGGAGTCGTTAAAGATGGAACTGGGGAGTCGGTTATTGGAGCGAGTGTGCTTCAGAAAGGTACGACTAATGGTACAATTACAGATTTTGAAGGGGGATTTACATTGAATGTACCTTCTAATTCAGTGATTGTGGTATCTTTTGTAGGATATAAAAGTCAGGAAATTTCGGTTGCTGGCAGAACAGACCTGACTGTTACGTTGAAAGAAGACACGCAATTACTGGATGATGTCGTAGTAGTAGGATATGGTACTCAGAAAAAAGAAGATTTGACTTCAGCAATTGCCACTTTAAGCCCAAAGGAAGTTTTGAAGTCTCCGGGTGGAATTACAGATGCCTTGCAGGGAAGTACGGCAGGTGTGAATGTATCAGGTGGTAAGATTCGTATTCGTGGTACTTCTTCTATTACAGGTAGTACAGACCCGTTGTGGGTAGTAGATGGTATCATTGACGCCTCTGGTAACATTCCGAATGATAATGAAATTGAGTCTATTCAGGTGTTGAAGGATGCGGCTTCGTGTGCTATCTACGGTGTGCGTGGTGCAAATGGTGTAATTGTGGTCACTACGAAAAAGGGAGCTGAAGGAAAACCGAAAGTAAGTTTTAATGCATATGCCGGTTTTGGTTCAAATACAAGTAAGGTAGACATGTTGAATCCTTATGACTATGCCGTTTATGTAAATGAACTTTATTATAATTCCTCCGATGCGAATGCAATTGCCAATGGCACATGGAATAAAACAGTTCCGACAGGTGTGGCAAATCCAAGTAACCCGCTTGGTAGCACAGACTGGTGGGATGAATATTTTAGCAATACAAACTATCAGAAATATGACTTGTCAGTAAGTGGAGGTAGTAAATATGCCAGCTATCGTATTGGTGCCACACATGCAGACAATGATGATAAGATGCATACAGAAGATGTGAAAGTGGATAACATCTATGCCAATGTACAAGGTACTGTGGGTCGTTTTACTTACGGTGGTCGTATCTTTGCCAATTATAGCAGAACAAATGGCTTTACGGGTGCCTCTTTGATGAATACTTTGCAGACTCCTTCCAACCTGCCAGTATATAATGAAGATGGTAGTTTCTTCTTGACTGGTAACAATGGACGTGACGGAAATGACTTGGTCAACCAGATCTGGTTCTTAAGAAATGAAAAGCTTCGCAATCGTTCCATCAGTGCATTGGGAAGTATTTTTGGAGAAATAAAGATTTTTGACTGGTTGAAATACCGTTTGACTTATACCTATTCATTTGCCAGAAACAATGATGCCACTCTCGTTCCGGAACATGATCTTGGAACCGCTAATGGAAGACAGTCATATAATTCACAAACTACGACAAAAGGAGGAAGCGGACATGAGATTATTGAAAACTTGTTGACTTTCGATAAGACTTTTAATGATGTGCATACTTTGTCTGGAGTTGTCGGCGTGGTTTCAGAAAAATTTGACGGATGGTCTACGGGTATTTCTGGTCGTAGCAATGAATATGCAGATTTCGGTCCGGAAAGTCGTTTCCCAGATAGTCAGAACATCACGAGTTCACAGTATAACGAAGCTTATTTTTCTTATCTGGCCAGAGTGATGTATTCATACAACAGCAAATATATGATTACTGCCAATTTCCGTGCAGATGAATCTTCTAAATTCAAGAAAGGCAATCGTTGGGGATATTTCCCATCATTCTCTGTAGGTTGGAGAGTAAGCGAGGAATCTTGGATGAAAGATGCCACTTCCAGTTGGTTGAACAACTTGAAACTTCGTGCCACATTGGGTTGGATTGGTAGTGCCAATGCGGTTGGACGGTATGATTATCAGTCAGTAGTGGTAACCGACAACAGATATTATACTTTTGGTCCTAACCAGATTAATCCTGAGGGAACTGCTTCTAATGCATCTGCCCCATTGATTGAAAATTTTGCTAATCCAGATTTATCATGGGAAACAACCAGAGATGCAGGTGTAGGTTTCGACCTTGATATGTTTAATAATAAATTCAGCTTGGTATTCGATTATTATAATCGTAAGACAACCGATATGTTGCTTGCCGTACAGTTGCCTAAATCAACAGGTAATATCAATACCATGTATTCTAATGTGGGTAGCATGAAGAACTGGGGTATCGAACTTTCAGCTACTTATCGTGAGCAGATTGGGGATGTGAAATTGACTATTTCTCCTAATTTCTCTCTTTATCGGAATGAAGTAACAAGTTTGGGTGATAATGCTTCACTTGCCGGTGGTGCTTGTAGTACAGGTAATGTGACGATGACGGTAGTTGGACAGCCAGTAGCTCAATTCTGGGGATATAAGACAGATGGTTTGTTCCGTACAGATGAAGAGGCCGCTAACTATTTAAATAGCAAGGGAGAACGTCTTCAACCTTCTGCTGCAGCCGGAGACTTGAAATACGTGGACTTGAATGGTGACGGACAAATTACAGATGACGATAAGACATTTATCGGTTCTTCTTTACCGAATTGCTCTTTTGGTTTGAATATTACGGCAGAATATAAAGGATTTGATTTTTCAATGTTGTGGCAAGGTGACTTTGGAAGCCAAATTTATAATAACTGGAAAACAGAGTTGATGGGTGGTTATGCTGCAAAGAACCAGATGGCAGATATGAACAATCGTTTCCGTGCGAAAGATGTGACCTTTACAACTGCAGGTGGTGAAACTATTACATTGCCGGCCAATGTGAATACCGATGTTCCTCGTGCCGTACTGAATGACCCGAATGGTAATCACACAATGGCATCCGACTATTTTATTGAAAATGGTTCTTACTTCCGTTGTAACCGTATTACACTGGGCTATACTTTTGACAAAGCATTGATTTCGAAAGCTCACATTGAATCTTTACGTTTGTATTTAGGTGTAAAGAATCCGTTCACTATTACAGGATATTCCATGTTTGACCCGCAGGTACCTAACAATGGTTCAACTTTGAATCGTGGTGTAGATGGAGCCTATTATTACTCTGGAGATACCTATTGGGCTAACCGTGAATTCTTTGCTGGTTTACAGTTGACATTTTAAATAACAATGAAATATCGGAAAATTATGAAACATCTTAAAACATATATGGGTATTTGTTTAGGCTCATTATTAATGACAATGAGTTCATGTGAGCCTGACATGGATTTTAATAATCCTTCCGCAGAAAACGAAGCTACATATTATAATACAAAAGAGCATTTGACTTATGCGGTAAATGGAGCGTATAACATTCTTCAAAGAGCTGGTGGATGGGCTCGTTGGATGCCATTCATGCTGAATGCACGTAGTGATGAATATGTGTTTACAAGTGGAGCGGCTGCTGGTGAACCTGAAACAGCGAGATTGTCTCAGTATAACGTGAACGCAGACCTGGGTAGTGTATCAACTTGTTACCAGGACTTGTATGTATTGCAGTATGCGGCTAATTTAGCACTTGAAAAACTGGAAGCAAATCAGGATGGAGCTTTTGATTTGAACAATGAAGATGACAAGAAGTTATATAACCGGTTAAAAGGAGAAGCCATCTTCCTGCGTGGATTGAGCCGGTTCTATCTGGTGTATTTCTGGGGAGACGAAATTCCTGACCGTGATTATGTGACTACCGGTGAAGGGGATTATATGTTGGCTCCTGCTGAACCAGGTGTTATTTATCAGCGTATGATAAAAGACTTCCAGGATGCCTCAGAGTTGCTTACCGACTGGTCATACGAAGGTACAGAGAATGAAGGTCGTGCCACCAAAGGTTCTGCACTTGCCTTTTTGGCAAAGACATATATGGCTCGTCCGATATTGGATGGAACAGCTAAGGCTGGAGATGCAGAATGGGCCTTGGCCAAAGACGTGTTGTGGCAGATTATTAATTCCGGTAAATATTCATTGGTGGATAATTATCGTGACAATGCCACAGAAGATAATGAAAACAATTCAGAATCCTTGTTTGAGGTACAATTCTGTCAGAGTGTAGAAACAGACGGTTTTAACCCTGCAGCTAATGGTGACTTAAATGACTGGGTTGTAACCGGTCAAAATACAATCCGTGAATTGGAAATGAGTGCGCCTAACTCTACTGAGTCTGCCAGATGGTGGAATGGACAGCCTTCTTTGGCCCTGTACAATGAGTTTGAACGTGATGAGAATGACAATATTATTGATCCTCGTGCTTATCTGGGTATGTATATTCCAGACGGTTGTAATTTCTTAGGAAAGTCTGGTAACTGGATTCCTTATGAGACTTTGTTCTCAGGCGATACATTTGATGAATGGAGAGGAAAATGGTTTGGCTGCCGTAAGTATAGTCTTGATCAGGTGAGAAGCAAGGAACAGAGCGGTATCAATGACCGTCTTATCCGTTATTCGGATATTCTGTTGATGTATGCAGAGTGCTGTCTGGAAGCTGACAACGATGAGGCAACAGCTAAAAAATACATTCAGATGGTGCGTGATCGTGCGAATAACAATACCGAAGCGTTCAATACGACTGAGGCTGATGCTGGTAAAGATTATTTGAAAGGTGGTACATTGCCTACTGTCGATGAACTGTTGCAGGATCATCCGGTTGTAGGTAGAGTGGTTGGAACAAATGGTAATGTCATTTGTGAAGGCATGGAATTGAATACCGTACGTCGAATTCTGAAACATGAGTATTCTGTAGAGTTGTATTGGGAAGGCTGGAGATTCTTCAACTTGATGAGATGGTACAATAATCCGAATGATCCGGATCAGAGTATCATGTTGAATAACTTGAAGAATAAAAATGCCCTTCAGGTTGAACAGACTAACTTGACCGGTACTCAGACGTTTGATTATTCTCGTCATTTACGTGTGCCAATACCTTCAACAGAACTTTCTACCAATACGAATATGCATGGTAATTCTGCTAACTAATTTCATTTTTTGTTGAATATAAAAAGCTGCTCCATGTAGTTTGGGGCAGCTTTTTTTATCTTTTTGTTATATCTAATACTGATATTTATGAGGCATCTATATTTCTGTGTACTTGTTTTGTTTGCGTCTGCATTGGCAGCCTACTCGCAAAATCCGATTATTAATCATTCATTCTCAGCCGATCCGACTGCGCGGGTTTTTGACGGGAAAATATATTTGTATCCGTCACATGATATAGAAAGTCCGGTAGCCCGTCTTAAAGATTGGTTTTGTATGGAAGACTATCATGTATATTCGTCAGAAGATTTAGTAAACTGGATGGACCATGGGGTGATTCTATCGCAGAATAATGTGCCTTGGGTGGAACGTGAATCTTATTCCATGTGGGCACCTGATTGTGTATTTAAAGGAGGAAAGTATTATTTTTATTTTCCGGCTAAGGCGAAAAATGCAAAAGGATTTTCTGTGGGAGTGGCAGTAGCCGATAATCCGTCGGGACCATTTATGCCTGATTGGAAGCCGATAAGTGGAATTCAAGGTATCGATCCTTGTGTGATGGTGGATAAGGATGGAAGTGCCTATATTTATTGGGCTGGAAATGGGTTGCGTATGGCAAAACTGAAAGATAATATGCGGGAGTTGGCTTCCGAACCGGTCTTGATAGAAGGCCTTCCAGAGGGCTTTAAGGAAGGACCATTTGTTTTTGAAAGAAATGGCAAGTACTATCTGACTTTCCCGTGGGTAAAGGATAAGACGGAAACTTTGGCCTATGCAATGGGAGATTCACCTATGGGGCCGTTTGATTTCAAAGGAGTCATGATGGATGAATCTCCTACAGGATGCTGGACCAATCATCATTCTGTGGTGGAATACAAAGGCCAGTGGTACCTTTTTTATCATCATAACGATTTCTCGCCGGAAGCAGACAAACGCCGTTCGGTCCGGATTGATACTTTGTGCTTTAATGCAGATGGGACCATCCGGAAGGTGAAGCCTACACTGAGAGGAGTAGGCGTGACAAATGCACGTATAAAAATACAGATAGACCGGTACAGTGAAGCCAGTAAGAAAGGAGTGGGGATTTCATTTGTGGATGAAAAGAATAAATTTGAAGGATGGAAATGTGAACTGGCAAAAGTGAAATCTTGGGTCCGTTATAATCAGGTGGATTTCGGACCCCAGCCAGTACAGGAAGTGAAGATGCGGGTAAAGTCTCTCCATGGCGGAACATTGAAAGTGGAGGTCGCAGATAAGAAAGTGGCGCAAATCAAAGTTCCGGTATGTAAGGATTGGTGTATCATAAGGGAATCTGTGCATGATGTACAAAAGGGAATACAGGACGTACGGCTTGTGCTCCAGCAGGGAGGGGCCGTGGAGATTGATTGGTTAGGCTTTGATGCGGTGCCATGGTCTGCCGGAGCCTTTGAGACTCATCAATATCGGAATTTCTTTGCGGAGATGGGATATTCTCAGGCTGAAATAGATGCAAAACTGAACGAGGTTTTCAATGAGGTATTTTATGGGGAAAACAAGGTCTATTTTGAGGTAGGCGATTCTATGGCGTATATTAGTGATATTAAAAATCATGATGTGCGTACGGAAGGGATGTCCTATGGTATGATGATAGCTGTCCAGTTTGACCGGAAAGACATATTTGACCGTTTGTGGCGTTGGTGTAAAAAATATATGCAGCATCAGGATGGAAGGTTGAAAGGTTATTTTGCATGGAGTTGTCAGACGGATGGAACTCGTAACTCAGAGGGACCGGCATCCGACGGGGAGTTATATTATGTGACATCCTTGATCTTTGCTTCTAACAGATGGGGAAACAGTTCGGGTATCAATTATCTGGCGGAAGCACAGAATATCTTGGATTGTTCCATGCAAAAGACCGGAATGGACGCAGTGACTCCTTTTATCAATGTGGAGCAAAAGCTGATTACTTTTACTCCTACAGGTTTTGGAGCGAGATTTACAGACCCGTCTTATCATTTGCCAGCCTTTTATGAAGTGTGGGCCAGATGGGCTAATGACGGTAGAAGTCGCTTTTGGAGAGAATGTGCCCAGAAAAGCCGTGAGTATTTGCATAAAAGCATTCATCCGGTGACAGGATTGAATCCTGATTATAATAACTATGACGGTTCTTTGCTTAATTCAGGCGGGATCATTGGGGATGAGTTTCGTTTTGATTCATGGCGTGTACCTATGAACATTGCCCTGGATTATTCATGGGCATGTGTCGACAAAGAATGGCAGCAGGAATATGGTAATAAAATACAGAACTTTCTGTATAGTCAGGGACTTTATGATTTTAAAGATCAGTATAATGTAGATGGAAGCCCGGTGAAAGAGGTCTTGCAGGCTGGTGAATATAAACAGCTTCGTCATTCTTTAGGACTTGTGGCTACTTCTGCAGCTGTATCATTGGTGTGTACAGACGTAAAATGTTATGAATTTGTGAAGCAACTATGGGAGGCAAAGCATGAGCCTTATGAAGATGGTTACTTGGATAAATATTATGATGGTTTGTTGCGCTTGTTTGCTTTTATGCATTTGAGCGGGCGTTACCGGATAATCTTTCCACAGTGATTGAGCCGTGTTTTCTATTTGATTAAAAAAATCAGCCCACCAACCTTTGTCGGTCAGTGGGCTGATTTTTTTTGATTGGAAAAGTAAAATGAATACATATTACAGCGCTTCCGCATCATTGGATGTGGTGGCATATAATCCGATCATGGCACCCGTAAATCCTCCGGCTACGTTGGTCGAGAGAATGTCTCCGGAAACGGTTCCTCCTACGGTCTGATAGTGGTCGTCTTTTACGGAATAGCTGAATGTATAGTTGTCGCCTTCAGCATTTACCCGCAGGTTGACAGGAGTATCCTTTTCAATCTTTTCACTGGCAAGCGTGGAAGAGTTTCCGTTCTCAGTCCGTTGCAGGACGAGGTAGTTTTCTTCTCCTTTCTTGGTCAGTCCGAATACGTAGTTGAACTTTTCACTTTGGTAGCAGGTGATTCCGGCAAGGTCTTTTTCTGTGCGAGGAACATATTTCAGGGTCGTGGTGACGGTGAAATTGATGTGCTGTTGACGATAGAAAAGAGTGGAAGTGGGAGTAATAGCCTTGATATTGGTTTCATAAGGCGTTATTTTCAATCCGTCTTCTGTGGTAGAAATGAATTCTTCTTTGGCTCCTCTGACTCCTACCCAGCGATAATCCAGCGGGCTTTGCGTAAAGGTTTCTGTATAAGTGAAGTTTCCGTTAGGGAAGTAACCGTTCTTTCCTGTTTCATTCTTCACGCCTTGTGGCATGGTCAGTTTGGGCTGGATAGGTTCCAGGCCGCCTTTAAATACGGGGAAAGTACCACTCCAGTCAACAGGCAGCATGAAGGTTTCTCGTCCGGTATTTACTCGGTTGGCTTCATTGGGACGGATGGCAAGGAATACGCCATAGTATTGTCCATTAGGACCTTCTACTAAGTCGGCATGACCGGCCCAGTCTACTTTGAATGGGCGTTCTGCCGGAAGATGTCTTTGTGAAAGGATCGGATTTTCCGGTGCAGGTTTGAACGGACCTTTCGGACTGTCGCCGATGAAAATGACTTCACTGTGCCAGCCGCCTGTACCTCCTTCTGCACACATGAGGTAGTATTTTCCGTCTTTTTTATAGAGATGAGGAGCTTCTATCCAGATAGGTTTCTTTGACAAATCTACTCCTCCGTTGACTACAACCTTATCTGTTCCAGGGATTATCTGGTCTTTTTCCAGGTCATATTCCCACACTTTGATGACTCTGTGTCCTTCGTATAACGGCTTTTCGGGAGCATCGTTATGTGTGACATAGGCTTTACCGTTGTCATCGAAGAATATATCCGGATCGATACCTTCGAAATTCAGTTTGATTGGGTCACTCCATCCTTTCATGGGGTCTTTGGTCTTTACCACCATGTTTCCCATTCCTCCCGAGAACTGGGTGGTAATCATATAGAAGGTGTCATTGTACGGATTGTATCGTATGGTCGGTGCATATATGCCGGCACTGATACCGGAGTCTTCCACTTTGAGTTGTGAGGGACGGTCGAGCACATGACCTATCTGTTTCCAGTTTACCAAGTCGGTAGAGTGGAAAATGGGCACTCCAGGGTTGATGGCAAAAGAAGAGCATACCAAGTAGTAATCGGTACCTTTTTTGCAGATACTGGGGTCAGGGTAGCAGCCCTGCAGTATCGGATTGTAGAACTCGCCTTCATTGAGCGGATTTTTTTCGTATACCGCATCTTTTCCTGTATAGGTGAACTGACCGAAAACCGGTACTCCTGGCTCAGGCATGGTTACCTTGTTGCTACAGGAAGCAGCCAAGAGACTTAATGTTCCTAATGTAAGTAGTTTAAATTGATTTTTCATGATAATAACTTTGTAAAAATTGAATGATTGTGTAGTTAAATGAAGTGTAATCTTTCTGAATACAAATGTATGCTTTTTGCAGGGGAAGAGTGTGACGGTATGTTGCAGATTTCTTATTGTATGTTACGATGTGGTGTTTTTTGTGTAATTTGAATGTGATTCCTATAAAATATTGTCATTCAATGGTGTATCGAAAAAAATGTAATGTGAGCATAGGTAATATGTACGCTTTGTAAATACAATATGTAGGGTGTGTAACATAGACAAAAGGACTGGTAACGTAAATTCTTGTAATTTATCTATATGTGAGTTATTTTTGTGTAGATTAAATTTTATGTCTATGGATAAACATTCTTTTATCGTTTTTTTATTGGCTTTAGCCTTGATTCCTGTCTCTTTGTTTTCGCGTAGCAGGGTAGTAAATGATACGATTTTCAGTAAAAAGTTGAATACAGAAAGGGTATGCTCCATTTATCTTCCTCCTTCTTATGGGGAAATACCTGGTAAGAAATATCCGGTACTTTATCTGTTTCATGGCATGTCGCAGACCAATCAGGATTGGGTATGGCGCGGACATGTACAGGAAGTGGCCGACCGTTTGATTTATGCACAGGAGGCCAGTGAGATGATTATTGTCATGCCCAATGCGGGAGGGGATATCTATAAAGAAGTATGGAATGGCTTTTTCAACATGCCGGGATGGCTTTATGAGGATTTCTTTTTTGAAGAATTCTTGCCTTATGTGGAAAGTAAATACAATATCATCGGGAATAAGGAAAATCGTGCGGTAGCCGGGTTGTCTATGGGAGGCGGCGGAGCTACTGGTTATGGCTTGTGGCATGCAGATAAGTTTGCCTCTGTCTATGCCATGAGTGCACTGATGTCTATTCCGGAAGAAGGAGCAGCTCGCTTTGAGAATCCCGACAGCAAGCTGGCCATTTTGACACGGGCTGTGATAGACCGCAGCTGTATTAAGCGTGTGTCTGAAGCGGATGCAAATACAATTCAGGCATTGAAGTCGGTGAGATGGTTTGTCGATTGTGGAGATGATGATTTCCTGCTCAACCGGAACATTGAGTTCTTTCAGGCGATGCGCAAGGCAGGCATTTCCTGTCAGTTCAGGGTAAGAGACGGTGGACATGATTGGGAATATTGGCATTCTGCTTTGTATATGTGTCTGCCGTTTGTGTCAAGGACCTTCGATAAATAACGGGTTAAGAATAGGCATCTATGAGAAAAGTTCTATGTGTATGTGTGCTTCTGATAGCTTCTGTCATTGGGGCAATGGCGGCGGAGGCAGAGAATCTGAGATTGTGGTATTCGGCTCCAGCACGTAACTGGTGGGAAGCATTGCCTGTTGGTAATTCTCATATCGGAGGAATGGTGTTTGGAGGAGTTGCACACGAGGAAATCCAATTGAATGAAGAAACCTTCTGGGCCGGTGGACCGTATAGTAATAACCGGGAAGGGGCATCAGCCTATCTGAATGAGGTGAGAAGACTGATTTTTGAAGGGAAAAACTCAGAGGCCAGAAGTCTGCTGGATGCAAAGTTCATGACTTCCCAACATGGGATGCGTTACCTGACCTTGGGTAGTCTGCGGATGGATTTTGATTGCGAAGGAGAGGTGGACTCTTATTCTCGTGACTTGAATTTAGAGGAAGCGATGGCTTCCGTACGTTTCCGTTGTGGGGGAGTGGAATATACCCGTCGGGTGTTCACTTCCTTTGCCGACAATGTCATGGTGATTGAACTGGTTGCGGGTGAGGGAAGTAAAAAATTGGGAGTTGACTTGAGATATACTTGTCCGTTGGCTTCAGAGGTGAAAAGTGAAGGGGAATACCTTGTCATGTACTGTAATGGTGCAGAGCATGAAGGCATTCCAGCCGCACTTCATGCAGTAGTGATGATGCGGGTAAAGTCGGATGGAAAGGTGGAATGTAAGGATGGACATCTTTCGGTAAAGGATGCATCGTCGGCTACCATCTTCCTGAGTGCGGCAACCAATTTTGTCAATTATCGGGATGTGTCGGGAGATGCCTACGCCAAAGCGCGTCGTGCCATCGAAGGAGCTTGGGCTAAATCAGATAAAGTATTGTATAAGGAACATAAGGAAGTCTATTCCAAGCAGTTTGGAAGGGTGAGCCTGAGTTTGCCTTCTTCAGAATTTTCGAAGAGGGAAACAGATTTACGTATCAATGAATTCAATAAGGTAGAAGATTGTTCGCTGGCTGCATTGATGTTTCAGTATGGGCGTTATCTGTTGATATCGTCCTCGCAGCCAGGTAGCCAGCCGGCGAATCTACAGGGTATATGGAACAAGGATTTGTATGCACCTTGGGACAGCAAGTACACCATCAACATCAATGCAGAGATGAACTACTGGCCAGCAGAAGTGACTAACCTGATGGAAACGCATCGTCCGTTCTTCGAGATGGCACGTGATCTTTCTGTAACGGGTAAGGAAACGGCTCGTGTGTTGTATGGATCCAAGGGATGGGTGGCTCACCATAATACGGATCTTTGGCGGGCGGCCGGACCGGTGGATTTTGCAGATGCAGGTATGTGGCCCAATGGAGGAGCATGGGTGGTTCAGCATCTTTGGCAGCATTATCTGTACTCCGGTGACAAGGATTTTCTTCGGGAGTATTATCCGGTGTTGAAAGGTACGGCCGATTTTCTTTTGTCATTCATGACCAAGCATCCCCGCTATGGTTGGATGGTGACAGCTCCTTCTGTTTCTCCAGAGCATGGACCGAACGGGGTATCCATCGTAGCCGGATGTACGATGGACAACCAGATTGCGTTTGATGCATTAAGCAATACGCTGCGTGCGGCACAGATATTGGGAGAAAGCAAGGCCTATTGTGACTCTCTTCAGCACTTGATAAGCCAGTTACCTCCGATGCAGATTGGACAGTACAATCAGTTGCAGGAGTGGCTGGAGGATGTGGATGATCCGAAAGACCAGCATCGGCATATCTCTCATCTGTATGGTTTGTATCCAAGCAATCAGGTATCTCCTTATCGGAGTCCGGAATTGTTTCAGGCTGCAAAGAATACCTTGATACAGAGAGGCGATATGGCAACCGGATGGAGTATTGGCTGGAAAATCAATTTTTGGGCACGTATGCTGGATGGCAATCATGCGTATCGCATCATCCGGAATATGCTTTCTTTGTTACCGTGTGACAGTCTGGCCGGAAAATATCCTTTAGGACGTACATATCCGAATATGCTGGATGCGCATCCACCTTTTCAGATAGACGGGAACTTCGGTTTTACGGCTGGAGTGGCTGAGATGCTGTTGCAGAGTCATGATGGGGCTGTACATCTGTTGCCTGCCATACCTGATGAATGGCAGGAAGGAAGTGTAAAAGGTCTGGTGGCCCGTGGAGGCTTCGTGGTGGATATGGACTGGAAGAATATGAATCTCACTCAGGCGGTAATTTATTCCCGAATAGGAGGTGTGATTCGTTTACGGTCTTATGTCCCTCTGAAAGGAAAAGGTTTGAAGAAGGCTTCGGGTGATTGTCCGAATGACTTGTTGAGGCAGACAGAAATAGCTGCACCGTTAATTTCAAAGAAATTGACACATCCGGAACAACCTGAATTGAAGAAGGTATATGAATACGATTTGAAAACCATTCCGGGAAAGCGGTATATGGTTTACGCAAAATAAATATAGGCGAATCATTTGTAATAACTTAATAATCATGAAAAAACACTTTTTGTTAGCTTGTCTATTAATGGCTGTGGGAGGCATGTGGTCCGGTTCGGTCAATGCCCAGTGTGGAGATAATGGAGATGGAACTTTTTCTAATCCGGTATTTTGGGCGGATGTGCCCGATCCGGACGTCATTCGTGTGGGCGATGACTTTTACATGGTGAGTACAACCATGCATCTGGTTCCTGGAGCACCCATCATGCACTCTAAAGATTTGGTGAACTGGAAAATTGTCAGTTATCTGTATGACCGGTTGGACGAAAAACCTGCTTATGATTTGAAGGATGGAACGGTATATGGCCGTGGACAGTGGGCTACTTCCTTACGCTATCATAACGGAATGTATTATGCGTATTTCTCTCCGAATGATACTCCTTATAAAGGATATGTATATACTACCTCCGATCCGAAAAAAGGATGGAAACTTTTGTCACGTATTCCTCATTTCCATGATGCCTCTTTGTTCTTTGACGACGACGGAAAGGCCTATATCTTTTATGGCACCGGACAATTGCGTGAGCTGAAGCCGGATTTGAGCGGTGTCATGCCGGGTGGGGTCGATATGAAGATATTCGAAAGAGATAAAGAGGAAAATGCTTTGCTGGAAGGCAGCAGGGTGATTAAACACGATGGAAAGTATTATTTGCTGATGATTTCATGGCCTCAGGGAGGTAACCGTCGGCAAGTATGCTATCGGGCGGATAAGATAACCGGGCCTTATGAGAAAAAAGTGATATTGGAAGATGCGTTTGCTGGATTCCCGTATGTGGCACAAGGTACGATTGTGGATGATGGAAAAGGAAACTGGTATGGGGTCATTTTCCAAGACCGTAATGGAGTAGGTCGCGTATTGACCGTAATGCCTTGCCGCTGGGTGGACGGTTGGCCGATGCTGGGTGACGAAAACGGACATGTGCCGGCTACGATGACCAAACCAGTACAGGGATATGCTGCCGAAGAGCTGGTAGTCAGTGATGATTTTAGTGGAGATAAATTGAAGTTGAACTGGCAGTGGAATCACAATCCGATGAATGACTGCTGGTCATTGACTGAACGCAAGGGATATTTGCGGTTGAAAACCGGACGGGTGGTTGATAATTTGTTTTTGGCTCCCAATACGTTGACACAGCGCATGGAAGGACCGAAATGTTCCGGAGTGGTTTGTATGGATCTTTCAGGCATGAAGGAAGGAGATGTAGCCGGACTGAGTGCCTTTAATGGAGATGCGGGCATCTTGGCCGTGACTTGTGAAGGAAACCGGAAGTATTTGACCATGAAAACGGAAAGTGTTCAACTGGATGAAACGAGCAAGGCAGTGACAAGTATTGACCGGAAGGAAATTCAGAAAGTAGAGTTGACATCGGATGTGATATATCTTCGTCTGGATGGAGATTTCCGGTTGAATAAAGACATGGCTTGTTTTTATTATAGTTACGATAATAAGGAATGGAAGAAAATCGGTACTGACTTTAAAATGATTTTTGACTATCGTCGTTTCTTTATGGGAACCAAATTTGCCTTGTTTAATTATGCCACGAAGAGTTTGGGAGGTTTTGTAGATGTAGACTTCTTCGATTATAAGCACATAAAGAAATGATGGTAGACTTTGAACTTAAATAAAGACTTGGATGATGAAACTGAATTTGATTGCAGGATGTGTAGGTCTGATGATGCTGAATGGCATCGTTCAAGATATTCAGGCTCAAGATAGACTATACAAGAATACTTTCCCGTTAGGAGATGTGGAATTGCTCGACGGACCGTTTAAGCATGCCCAGGAATTAAACCTCAAGGTTTTGATGGAATATGATGTAGACCGCCTCCTGGCTCCTTTCTTGAAAGAAGCCGGGCTGCCCGTAAAAGCAGAGCCATTTCCTAACTGGGCTGGTCTGGACGGACATGTAGGAGGGCATTATTTGTCGGCCATGGCAATGAATTATGCAGCGACTGGCAACGAAGAGTGCAAAAAGCGGATGGAGTACATGCTGAGTGAGTTGAAGCGTTGTCAGGACAGTAATGGAGACGGCTATATCGGGGGTGTTCCTAATGGAAAAGTGTTGTGGACGGATATTAAGAACGGAAAAGTAGAGTCTATCTGGAAATATTGGGCCCCATGGTATAACGTACATAAGAACTTTGCCGGATTGAGAGATGCCTGGATGTATACGGGAAATCAAGAAGCATTGGATATGTTCTTGAAACTGTGTGACTGGGGAATTTCCGTTACGGAAGGACTTTCAGACGATCAGATGGAACAGATGCTGGCTAATGAATTTGGGGGAATGGATGAAATCTTTGCCGATGCCTACCAGATTACGGGAAATAAGAAATATCTGACTACGGCCAAGCGTTTCTCTCATCGCTGGTTGTTCGACAGCATGGCGGCGCACAAGGATAATCTGGACAATATACATGCAAATACACAAATTCCGAAGGTCATCGGCTATCAGCGTATTGCAGAAGTGTGTGGAGATAATCAATACTTGGATGCAGCCGGTTTCTTCTGGAACATTGTGGCTTGCAAGCGTTCGCTGGCGTTGGGTGGCAACAGTCGTCGGGAGTATTTTTCGGCCATGGACGATTTCAGAAGTCATGTAGAAGTGCGGGAAGGTCCGGAATCTTGTAATACCTATAACATGTTGAAACTGACGGAGGGTTTGTTCCGGATGACAGGAAAGGCGGCCTATGCTGATTTTTATGAGAGAGCACTATACAATCATATTTTGTCTACCCAGCATCCGGAACATGGGGGTTATGTGTACTTTACTTCGGCTCGTCCGGCACATTACCGGGTGTATTCAAAGCCCAACAGTGCCATGTGGTGTTGTGTAGGAACCGGAATGGAGAATCATGGTAAGTATGGAGAGTTCATTTACACACATGCTTCTGATTCGCTGTTTGTCAATCTTTTCATTCCTTCACGACTGAACTGGGAACAGGAGAAGGTTACCATTACGCAGGAAACCCAATTTCCCGATGCGGAAACTTCTCAATTTACAATAGGATTGAAGGACGGAAAGTCTCGTCATTTCAAGTTGTTGGTAAGACGTCCGGCATGGGTGACAGAAGGATATGAAGTGAAATGCAATGGAAAGGTAGTGGAAGCTTCGGAGAAGACAGACGGTTCTTCTTATATCTGCATCGACCGTAAATGGAAGGATGGGGATAAGGTGGAAGTGTCTTTACCTATGAAAATGCGTTTGGAAACGCTTCAAGGAGAAAATGATTTTGTAGCAATCATGCGTGGTCCTATTTTGATGGGAGCCTCAGTAGGGACTGATAATCTGGATGGATTGATTGCAGACGACGGCCGTTGGGGACACATCGCTTCCGGGAAACTGGTTCCGCTGAGTGAGACTCCGGTTCTGATTGGAAGTAAAGAAGAGGTGACCAATTACCTGAATGGGCTGAAACCCATCGAAGGTCAGACTTTACGTTATAAGTTGTCGGGCATATTCAATGATTCGAAGTTTGATGGTTTGGTGTTGGAACCCTTCTCTCGCATCCATGACTGCCGATACATGATGTACTGGCTATGCATGACTGCGGATGGATATGCGGCATATACGAAACGTACCCAAGAAGAGGAAAAACGGTTGATGGCTCTGGATGCGCGTACGGTAGATGCGGTAAGTGTCGGTGAGCAGCAGCCTGAAGTGGACCATAAGATGGTGAAGGAAAACTCTGAGACTGGATTGCTGAAAGGTAAGAAGTGGAGAGATGCCCGCAATGGAGGGTATTTCAAATACACACTTTCTACTAACGGCAAACAGCCTCTTTCACTCATGGCTACTTATTGGGGTAACGAACAAGGTAACCGGAAATTTGAAATTGTGGTCGATGGTACGGTTGTGGCGACTGAGAATATCGTGGGCAAATGGAACAAGGAAGAGTTTGTGGATGTGGAATACAAATTGCCCGAGGCTTTGGTAAAAGGAAAGAGTCAGATTGAAGTCATGTTTAAGAGTGAGAAAAATAGCGTGGCAGGTGGTATCTTCATGCTTCGTCTGCTAACGGAATAATATGTGCTATAAAAACGAATGTCTATGATAAAACGTGTATTGTTTTCGTCCTTTGCGGCAATAATTTGTTTTACAGGGCTGTATGCGAGTGAAAAGGATGTGTTAAGTCCTGATGGACGTGTGAAGGTGGTTGTCTCGGATGAAGGTGGAATGCCTTCTTACCAGGTCCTCTATGATGGAGTCGTTTTTATTAAGAAGTCTCCCTTGGGAATGAAATCGACAATTGGTGATTTCACGTCTTCTTTGTCATTGGGAAAGGAGATAAAGGAAGCCTCTATCCGGAAGAATTACCGGTTGCCGAACATCAAAAAAAGTAAGGTGGAATATGCTGCTGAATCGGCTGTCATTCCATTTACCAAAGAAGGAAAGAAGGTTTTTGATGTGGAATTTCGGGTAAGTAACAATGACGTGGCTTTCAGATATACTGTGTATCCTAAGAAGGATATCTTGTGTTGTGTCGTACAGCAGGAAGCTACGGGTTTTGTGTTGCCGGAAGGAACGACTACCTTCTTGTGCCCGCAAAGCGGTCCGATGGGCGGTTTTGCCAGAACTTCTCCCAGTTATGAGACACCGTATACAGTAGATGATACAATGGGAAAAAATGGTTGGGGGGAAGGATACACGTTTCCTTGTCTATTCAAAAATTCGGACAAAGGTTGGGTGTTAATATCCGAAACCGGAGTGAACAGCTATTATTGTGGCAGTCGCCTGATAGGTCACGAAGGGGGGCTGTATACTATTGGTTTTCCACAAGAAGGTGAATTTAACGGCAATGGTACGACCTCTCCAGGAATTGCTCTTCCGGGCAAGACTCCTTGGCGTACGATTACGTTGGGTTCCACTTTGGCTCCAATTGTAGAAACGACTGTACCGTTTGATGTAGTGGAACCGTTGTATGAACCGTCGAAAGACTATGCGGCTGAATATGGTTGTGGAACCTGGAGCTGGATTATTGCGGGCGATGCCAGCATGAATATGGACGACCAGAAGCGTTATGTAGATTTCTGTGCAGCAATGGGTTACCGTACAGTGCTGGTCGATGCGCTTTGGGATACGCAGGTGGGCTATGACAAAATAGAAGAGCTGGCAGCTTATGCCAAACAGAAGAATGTAGGACTGTATTTGTGGTATAACTCCAATGGATACTGGAATGATGCGCCTCAAGGTCCTCGTGGAAAGATGAGTAACATTATCGCCCGTCGGAAAGAGATGAAGTGGATGCAGCGTATCGGTATTAAAGGAATCAAGGTTGACTTTGTGGGGAGTGACAAGCAGGTTACCATGCAGATTTACGAAGATATTTTGGCCGATGCAAATGATTATGGACTCTTGGTGATTTTCCATGGATGTACCATTCCGCGTGGATGGGAACGTATGTATCCTAATTATGCGGCCAGTGAAGCCGTATTGGCCAGTGAAAACATGAATTTCTCTCAGGGAAGCTGCGATGCAGAAGCATTCAATGCATGTATTCATCCGTTTGTACGCAACACAATTGGAAGCATGGACTTTGGAGGAAGTACACTGAACAAGTATTATAATGCGAAAAATGAGCCGGGTGGACGGATGAGAGTGACCTCCGATGTATTTGCGCTGGCTACGGCAGTATTGTTCCAGAGTCCGGTACAGCACTTTGCATTGGCACCGAATAACCTGACGGATGCGCCGGCTTGGGCCATTGATTTCATGAAGAAAGTACCGACCACATGGGATGAAGTGAAATTTATAGACGGCTATCCAGGCAAGTATATTGTGATGGCACGTAAACATGCCGGTAAATGGTATGTAGCCGGTATCAATGCACAGGATAAAACCATTAAGTTGAAAATCGATGTGTCTACCTTGTTCGCGGCAGGAGAGGTTGTCAATTTGTATGAAGATAATGATAAACTGGCGGGCTCAGTCAAGGAGCAGGTTATCAGCAAGAAACAGATTGTCAATCTTTCTATTCCTAAGAATGGAGGGGTGGTGATTACTCGGAAATAATAGTGGATAAGAAAGTCATGATGAGGAATCTATGAAAACGTATATACAAAATATTGTAGGAGGGCTATGTATCACCCTGTGTTCTCTAACTGCTTTAGGAGTGAACGAGGGGTATAAACAGCTTTCATACTGGAGTTTTGAACTGTCTACGGAAGTACATCCGGATTCCATCTCCCCTGCATTTGTGACGGACGACTCTCAAAATGGAAATGCACTCCAGTTGAGGCCGGGAGCAAAGGTGTCAGAACTTTTCAGCAAAGACGTACCTTTTCAAGAACGAGGAGGAAAGGCTAACAGTACTTCGCTTAAGCTGAACAACAGTGAATTCAAAGTACCGTTTAATGTATCTCTTCCTTTTTCTGATATTCAATACGGGTGGAACATCAGTTTGAGCCTTAAATGTAATCAGCTTGGGACGGAACAGGTATTTCTTTGTAAAGAAGGGAGAAAGGCTACCTTGACAGGGGATATATCCATCGGTTTTGACCCAATGGAAAAGAAGTTCTTTGTGGAGGTGCTACAGACAAGGGAGAAACAGTTCGTATGACCGCAGGTGATGATGTCAAGGCGGGAATATGGTATGATTTGTACGCTTCTGCGGAGTACGAAAAGACAAGTGACGCTACCGTCCTGACGTTGGGGGTGAAGCCATCCCTAGAACAGGGCTATAAAACTGCAAACACTTCCTATAAAGGATTGGCTGTACGGCATAATGCTGGCATGTGGATAGTAGGACGTGGATTTCCAGGAGGATACCCCAATAGTTTGCAGGTATTAGACGGGTATATCGATGAAGTATCCATAAAAGGGATGGAACGTCCGTATGAGCCTGGTCAGAATCCTTTATTCCGTGATGAATTTACTGCTGATCCGGCTGTGACGGTTTACAAGAATAAAGCCTATGCCTATGTAGGTGTAGACAAAGCTGGAGTGGGCGGCTGGTTCAATATGCCGGGATGGGTGTGCTATTCCAGTGAAGACATGAAGCACTGGACGCCTCATGGAATGGTATTGCGTGCAGGTGATTTTCCTGATTCCAATCCGTACGGAGCGTGGGCTGCTCAGGTGGTGGAGCATCACGGAAAGTTTTATTTTTATGTAACGCTTGATCAGAAAGAAAATGGTGCACATAAAATCGATGTAGCAGTGGGAGATAGCCCTTTGGGGCCTTTTAAACCTGCACGTACTGACGGAACGCCTCTCATTACAGACTCCATGACGTGTGATTCGCATCGTGCGAATGCGGACATTGATCCTACGGTGTGGATAGACGAGGATGGAACTCCCTGGATGGCTTGGGGAAACGGAGACTGTTACATGGTGAAGTTGAAGAAGAATATGATTGAGCTGGACGGTGAAACCCGAAAGGTACCTTATCGGAATTATTCGGAGGGACCTTGGCTTTTCAAGCGGAAGAACTTGTAATTTATGCGGCAGATGCTCCGGGTACACAGCCTGAACAAATTTGTTATTCTACAGCTGAGGACATAAAGGGGCCATGGACTTATCGTGGTTTCATTACCGGACCGGCGAATTTTGGTTTTACCATCCATCCGTCGGTAGTGGAATTGAACGGACAATGGTATTTCTTCTATCATGATGGTTCTTATTCTTTGGATGGCCAGCCGGGAGGAGATTGTCGTCGCCATGTATGTGTAGAATATCTTTATTTTAACGAGGATGGCACAATTCAACCGATTGAATTGACATCTTCCGGTGTAAGCGGGGTACCTCGCAAGTAAAATAAAGGTGAATTTGTTGGAACTTAAATTTTGAATATTATGAATATTAGTAAGATTTTATTGTTATGTGGAAGTTATGGGCTATTGAATTGCTTGAATGTCAATGCCCAACGACCAATTATTCAGACAAAGTATACGGCCGACCCAGCACCGATGGTATACAATGATACGGTGTTTCTTTATACAACTCATGATGAGAATGATGCGGAAGGATTTAAGATGCAGGATTGGTTATTGTACACTTCTACGGATATGGTCAACTGGACCGACCATGGAGCAGTGGCTTCGCTTAAAGATTTCGGCTGGACAAAACGTGACAACGGGGCCTGGGCAGAACAGGTTGTGGAGCGTAACGGAAAATTTTATATGTATTGTCCGATTCATGGAAATGGCATTGGCGTACTGGTAGCCGATAGTCCTTACGGACCGTTCAAGGATCCGTTAGGCAAGCCTTTGGTATGGCAGAAGGAACATTGGGATGACATTGATCCGACAGTGTTTATTGACAACGACGGACAGGCTTATATGTATTGGGGAAATCCGAACTGTTATTATGTGAAATTGAATGAGGATATGATTTCGTATTCCGGAGATATTGTGAAATTGAAGGAAACTCCGGAGCATTATCAGGAAGGTCCTTGGTTCTATAAACGCAACAGACACTATTATTTGGCTTTTGCTTCTACTTGCTGTCCGGAAGGCATCGGTTATGCTATGAGTGATAGCCCTACAGGTCCGTGGAAGACCAGAGGATACATCATGCGTCCTACGGATAGGACCCGTGGAAATCATCCGGGTATTATGGATTACAAAGGAAAGTCGTATGTCTTTGGCTTGAATTATGATTTATTGAAGCTGGAAACTGATACGCACTATGAACGTCGTTCGGTGGCAGTGGCTGAAATGCATTACAACGCAGATGGAACCATTCAGGAAGTACCATATTGGGCGGATACCAAACTGGAACAGATAGGCACTTTCAATCCGTTCCGTAGAGTGGAAGCCGAAACAATGGCATGGGGGTATGGATTGCAAACAGCTCCTAACAGGATGCAGGGCCTTTCTGTGGTGAATGTCAATAATGGCGAATATATTTGTGTACGTGGAGTGGATTTCGGCAAGAATAAAGCCCGCCGCTTTGAGATTTCTGCATTGCCTCTTGTGGGAGGAAATCTGAAGATTCGTTTGGATGCTCCGGATGGAAAAATTGTGGGAAACGTGACTATCCCACAGGGAAATGAGACTTCCAATTATCAACTTTATTCCTGTGAGGTCAATGCGGTTAGCGGAGTGCATGATTTGTATCTTAGCTTTGAAGGAGAGAACAAGAAGGACTTATTTGAGTTGGATTATTGGAGATTTAGAAACTAATCGTGAAAAATATAAACAAACTTTTAAATGGATATTTCTATGGAAACAATCAGTTGTAAGAATCAATGGCGTAATATCATGACTGGAATCGCTTTATTGTCCGGTTTGACATTGAATGCGCAAAATCCTATTATTCAGACCTCGTATACAGCCGATCCGGCCCCTCTGGTATATAATGACCGGTTGTATCTTTATACCAGTCACGATGAAGGCGGGTCTACTTGGTTTACCATGAATGACTGGAAACTTTATTCTACAGATGACATGGTGAACTGGACAGAACATCCTATGCCTTTGTCATTTAAAACATTTGACTGGGCAGGAGGAGATGCCTGGGCGGCTCAGTGTATGGAACGGAATGGCAAATTTTACATGTATGTGCCGGTGACAGACCATAAAGGAGAAACTGCCATTGGAGTAGCAGTGGCTGATAGTCCTTATGGACCTTTCTATGATCCGTTGGGAGCTCCGCTTGTGCGGGCTGAATATGGTAATATCGATCCTACTGTCTTTATCGATGACGATGGACAGGCTTATTTGTATTGGGGAAATCCCAATTGTTATTATGTGAAGTTGAATGAGGATATGATTTCTTATGAAGGAGGAATACATGCGGTTCCGATGAAGCCGGAGGCCTTTGGACTCAGGGAGGGAGATCCGCAGCGCCCTACCTTGTATGAGGAAGCTCCATGGTTATATAAGCGGAAGGGCTTGTATTATCTTTTTTATGCAGGAGGCCCTGTACCTGAGCATTTGGCTTATGCTACGTCGAAAAGTCCCGAAGGGCCATGGAAGTATGGAGGTACGTTGATGGCTACTGAAGGAGGAAGTTTTACGAATCATCCGGGTATTGCCGACTTCAGAGGAAAAACATACTTATTCTATCACGATGCTGCTCTTCCGGGAGGAAGTGGCTTTACCCGTTCAGTATGCTTCAGAGAACTGGATTTCCAGGCAGATGGAAAGATTCCGTGTGTAAAAATGGTGAAAGAGGGTGTGGCAAACAGTTTGAAGCCTCTTTGTCCATACCGGAAGGTAGAAGCCGAAACCATTGCCTGGTCGGAAAAAATGAAGAGTTCCTATAATCCTCAAGTGGGAGTGTTTATTACTGCTTTGGCCGATGGGGCTTATACAAGAGTTCGGTCTGTTGATTTTGGTGAAAAGGCTCCTTCTCGTTTTACTGCCCGTTTGTCTACTACTCACAATGCGGAGATTACGATGGAAGTACATCTTGACGGATTGGACGGTCAGGTGTTGGCAAAGATAAAGGTACCGCGGACGGGGGGAAGCGACCGTTGGCGGATGGTGGAAGCACAGATACCGCAAGTAACTGGTGTGCATGATCTTTATTTTGTCTTTAGAGGAGATGCTCCCAAAGATCTGGCGTATTTCGATTATTGGAAGCTGAATTACTAACTATATAGCAACGACTTATTATGAGAAGGTCTTATTGGCTTTTATTATTCTTTCTTGTTTGTATTGGGTGGAAAGGACAAGGTCTGGCCGGGAATGTTCCCGGCCTCTTGTCTGTCCGTCAGGCATCCGAATGGATCTTAGAAGAAGAAAAGGTAGGGCAGGTAGTGTTCCGTTCTGCGGATACAAGTTTAAAGCTCATTCCACTGAATGATGGAGCAGTCAGAGTAATTCGAAGCAAGGGAATCGCTCACCAGGTGCCAGAGCTGGTTTATCTGCAGACTGAAGCACCGGCTTATAGGCTCAAAAAGGGAAAAGATACTTATTTTCTGTCGCTCAAAAGATTGAAGGTACAAGTGGATGTATCCGACGGACGGGTTTCTTTCCTTTCAGCCGATGGGAAAGAAATCATGGAAGAAGAAGGTAGCCAGATTCAGCCGTCCACTGTGCAAGAAGAAAAAACGTATGTTTCCACACAGACTTTTCATTCTCCTTCTGATGAATATCTTTATGGATTGGGGCAATTTCAGGACGGGTATCTGAACGTACGCGGGCTGACACGCAGGCTGACTCAGGTCAATACGCAGATTGCCATTCCGTTTGTGATATCGAACAGAGGGTATGGACTTTTGTGGAACAATTACGGCCTCACAGACTTCAACCCAGCTTCTTCTGTGGTTGCACTCCAAAAGACGGGCGTGTTGGGAGATAAGGTGACCGTGAATGTGACTTCTACCGAAGGAGGGAAGGAAGAAGTACGTGAAAGCAATGTCTTTGCAGGTAATCTGAAAGTGGAATCCGACGGGCAATATGCTTTGATGCTGGATGTAGGAAGTACTATGGCCCGCAAGCATAACTTGGTGATTGACGGTCGTACGGTGATAGATCAGAATAACCTGTGGCTTCCGCCTACAGCTTCTGTATTGGTTGATCTGAAAGCAGGAGAGCATAGTTTACGGGCGGAACTCACCAAAGAAGATACGCCTAAACTGTTTTTCCGGAAGGTGGATGCTACCACGACGTTCCGTTCTCCGGTTTCCAATGGAATAGATTATACGTTTTTTGCCGGTACGGCCGATGAAGTGATTGCCTCTTATCGGGAAGTCACGGGAGAGGTACCTATGTTGCCCGTATGGGCCTTGGGATACATTCATTGCCGGGAACGCTTCCATTCTCAAAAAGAACTGCTGGAAACAGCTTCTCGGTTTCGGAAAGAAAAGTTACCAGTCGATTTGATGGTGCAGGACTGGCAGTATTGGGGAAAATACGGCTGGAATGCCATGCGTTTTGACGAGACGGATTATCCTTCTCCCCGGGAAATGGTGGATAGCCTTCATCGGATGGATATGAGACTGATGCTTTCAGTTTGGTCGAAGGTGGATCAGAATTCCGTATTGGGAAAAAGAATGGCCGAGAAAGACTATTATATTCCGGGCACTCCCTGGATTGATTTCTTTAATTCGGAAGCTGCTTCTTTCTATTGGCAGAATTTCCGGGATAGTCTGGTCCTTCCGATAGGGATAGATGCCTGGTGGCTGGATGCCACGGAACCCGAGAACGATGATTTGGTAGGACGTCGGCTAAATCACTCCAGTTACCCCGGAGAGGTGTTCCGGAATGTTTATCCTCTGATTGTCAATAAAACGGTATATGAAGGTCTGCGAAACCTTTCTGCCAATGGAGAGAAACAGGGTTCCTCCAGTCGTCGAACGGTTTTGCTTACCCGTAGCGGCTTCCCGGGAATTCAGCGATATGGAGTGGCCACTTGGTCGGGAGATGTCGGAAACGATTGGGATACATTCCGTCGTCAGATTGTAGCTGGTTTAGGGATTTCAGTCTGCGGTTTGCCGTGGTGGACGTACGATGCCGGAGGATTCTTCCGTCCGGGCGAGGCTCAGTATACGGATGTGCATTTTCATGAACGGTTTGCCCGGTGGCTCCAGACATCGATCTTTCTGCCTTTGATGCGTGTGCATGGGTATATGACCAATACGGAGTTCTGGAACTACGGAGAAAAAGTGACAGAAATGGCGCGTAAGTCTTTGGCATTGCGTTATCGCCTTCTGCCCTATATTTATTCAGAATCTGCATGGGTTTCACGCGAAAATGGTACGATGTTGCGTCCTTTGGTAATGGATTTTCCGCAGGACACGCAGGCCTTATCCTTGAAATATCAATATATGTTCGGTCGTTCCTTGTTGGTTTCCCCAATAGTAGAAGAGGGACCTGTTACCTGGAAGACGTACTTGCCTGCCGTTCAAGGGGGATGGTATGATTTCTATGACAATCAGCATTTATCTTCTGGATGGGTTCAGACTCAGGTCTCTCCAGACTATATTCCTGTATTTGTGAAGGCAGGTACCATTCTGCCTTTGGCTTCAGGAGATGCAGCTGATGCGAAGACCGCCTTGAAATCGGAACTGGAGATACGGGTGTATGCAGGGAAAGACGGTATGTACCAATTGTATGAAGATGAAGGGACGAATTACGCATACGAAAAAGGTGAATATTCTTGTATCCGGTTGGATTGGGATGAAAGTCGTTCCACTTTAGTGATTGGAAAACGGACCGGTAAGTATGTAGGGATGGATACGACCCGGAAGATGAAGATTGTGAAAGTCACTCAATCAGCAAACGGAGAGGTTGAAGTGGCTGAAAAATCTTTCATTTATAAGGGGCAAGAGTTGAAGGTCGTGTTCTGAGAAAGTAAAATATGAAATTAAATGTAGAATCAAATTTTTTTTGAATGGTGGAAATAAAAAGAACGTTTGCGACGGTTACATCGTGGATGCTTCTGTCTTTGGGGGCAGTAGTGGCTCAGGGACCAGCAGAAGGAAGTAAGGTGAATGAAAACTTCTATATTTATTTGTGTCTGGGGCAGTCAAATATGGAAGGAAATGCCAAAATAGAAGCCTATGATACGGTGGATGTGAATCCTCGTTTTAAAGTGCTTCAGGCCGTAGATTGTCCGGATTTGGGACGAAAAAAAGGAGAGTGGTATACGGCGGTTCCGCCCTTGGCCAGGTGTAGTACTGGTTTGACTCCGGCTGATTATTTCGGTCGTACGCTGGTAGATAGTCTCCCTTCCCACGTAGAAGTTGGGGTAATCAACGTGGCGGTAGGAGGTTGTAAAATCGAACTGTTCGATAAAGACAATTATACTGCATATGTGGAAAGTTCTCCGAACTGGCTGAAAAACATGGTGGCCGAGTATGATGGCAATCCTTATGCCAGGTTAATTGAACTGGCCAGGCAGGCTTCCCGCTGTGGGGTGATAAAAGGGATTTTGCTCCATCAGGGAGAGTCCAATACCGGAGACCCGGAGTGGCCGTTGAAAGTCAAGAAAGTGTATGACAGTATTCTTTCAGACCTTAATCTGAAACCCAATTCGTTGCCTCTGTTGGTGGGTGAACTTGTGTCGGAAGGGCAGGGAGGAGCTTGTGTTTCTATGAATCCGGTGATTCAGAAACTGCCGGAAGCGATTCCTTCTGCACATGTCATTTCATCGGAAGGGTGTGAGGCGGTTTCCGATAGACTCCATTTCAGTGCGGCTGGATATCGTGAGTTAGGTAAAAGATATGGGCAGGCCATGCTCCAAATTCTGAAAGCTGAGGAATAAAAGTGATCTGTTTCCGGGGGAACGAAAAATGCCGTGTTTCTCTGGAAGCAGTTGTTCCGTGTTGTTTTATGTAGTTTGATTGCAGCCAGATAGACCGCTCGGTGAGAGGGGTTATCTGGCTGTCGGTTATTCTGAATCCTGTGTGGTATTCTCTTCGGTCTCGTTTTGCTTGCAGTATTCCATGTATTTGCTTGGAGAAACACCATATAATTCTTTAAATGCGTTCGAGAAATACGTTGTGTTGTTGAACCCTACCAGCTGGGATATTTCAGAGATGCTGTAATTCTTTTCTGATTTGAGCAGAATCTCCGCCTGTTTCAATCGGATATTCCGGATGAAATCCCGGGTAGACTGGTTCGTAATTTCTTTCAGCTTCCTGTACAAGTGTACACGGCTTATTCCTACTTCTGCTGCAATCATTTCTGCATTCAGGTCTGGATTGTTCAGGTTCTTGTTGATGGCTTTCATCACTTTCTTCATCAGCTTCTCATCTGCCGACTGGGGCTGGACGACTTCAATTTGTCCGTCCTGTTCCTGTTTCCCACTGAAGTTATTGCGTAAGACCTCTCGGTTTCTGATTAGATTTTCGATGGTCGTAACCAGAATTTCCAGGTTAAACGGTTTGGCAATATAAGCATCAGCTCCCAATGAGAGTCCTTCAATGTAATCTTTTTCACTGTTCTTGGCTGTCAGAAGAATGACCGGAATATGGTTGGTCTTGATGTTCTGTTTCAGCTTTTTGAGCAAGGTAATGCCGTTTACTTCCGGCATCATGATGTCACTGAGTACCAAATCCGGCATGTGCGACATAATGATTTCCAGAGCCTCTTTTCCATTACTGCAACTTAATACCCGGAAATAATTGCCTAACTCAGTCACTAAATAATTACGGATGTCATCTTCATCGTCCACAATTAAGACCGAATGTTTCTTTCTGGGCACTTTCTTTCCCGTTTCTTCTTCGTTTTCATCTTCATTGAGTGCCATGGGGATATGCTGGAGCATATTATCTTCCTGTAATGCAGGTGCGGTGTTTTCAGTGGGTTCCGGAGCCATCTCTTCAGGAGACAAATGAGCACATCCTAATGGGATATGTATGGTAAAGCTGCATCCCGGCTGGTTCTCGTTGTTCTTGACCGTGATGGTGCCATGATGCATCTTGACGAGTGACATGGACAGGTGGAGCCCGATGCCGGTTCCTTTGCTGCGCGACCGGTCGTCACTGATTTGGTAGAAGCGTTCAAAAATGCGGGGCATTTCACTTTCCTTGATGCCGGTTCCATTATCTTCAACGATAATTTCAGCGCAGTGGTTCAATGGAGCCTCCTCTTTGTCGTTGTGGACTGTATTGATGTAGATATTGATTTTCCCTTCATTCTGAATATGTTTAAGTGCATTGGACAGCAGGTTAAAAATGACTTTATCAAAGTTATTCGGGTCAATCCACACCTTCAAGTTATCCAGTTGAGTAATCAGATTCAGCTGTGCGTGTTTGCTGGCAGCTTGATAGTCGAATGTGTCTTTTATATTATGGATGAAATCCATGAGGTCCACTTCCGTGAAGCTGAGCTTCATCTGGTTTTTGTCTATCTTCCGGATGTCCATCAACTGATTGATCAGGTTCAGGATGCGTTGGGCATTGCGCTCAATCAGGGAATAACTCTTTTGTCTTTCCGGGTTGGAATCGGTAGATATAAGCTTCTGCAACGGACTTATAATTAAAGACATCGGCGTTCTGATTTCATGAGAGATATTGATGAAGAACTGGAGTTTGGCTTCGTTTATCTCTTCCAGATGCTTGTGCTTGAGCATTTCTTGCCGCACTTTGTATTTTTCTTTTGCCTGGTGTATAAAAACGGCCGCTATGCCGCCTGCCACGATGATATAAATGATCCATGCTATGCCGGAATTATACCAGGCCGGATGAATATTGATGAGGATGGTTTTTATCTCAGATTCGGCAGTGCCGTTGATTGCCTTGATCTTGAACTCATATTTTCCTGCTGGAAGATTGCTGAATGAGACACGGGATGTACCTTTGGGCAGGGAGTTCCAGGTGCCATTGTTCATGGAATACATGAAGCTTTGGGGAGCCATAAAATTATCGGTGGCAAATTCAATGTAGAAAGAGTTGTCGTAATGTGCCAAGTTGATTTCTTTTGCATTGAATATGTCATTGTCAATCACAGGATAATTTCCGGATTTCGTAAGTTCATTTACAGGCTTATCGTGTAGATAGAATCCGGTAATTCGGATTTTCCCTTGGAATTTCTGAATCTTGATATTGTCCGGATTGAAGAAAATGATTCCGTTGGTTCCCCCAAACAGGATTTTACCGTCGGGATATTGACAGAACGCATTTCTGGAGAATTCATTGTTGTATAAGCCGTCGGAAGCATAAAACGGGATGAAAGATTTCTTTTGTGGGTCGTATTTGGCAAGACCTTGATTGGTGCTGACCCAAATGTCGTTGTTTTTGTCAACGACAATGGATGAAACAGAGTTGTTGGGTAAGCCGTTTTGGATGGTGAATTGTTCCAGGATATTCAAATCTTTGTCCATGACTGTAATTCCATCAGACGTACCGGCCCAGATACGATGTTCGTGATCTTCTATAATGGAATAGACTACCAGTCCAAGCAATGCCTTTTCTTGGCCTACTACTTTCAAGTTTTGAGTATCTATGCATTTTATTCCATCGTAAGTGCCAATGTATAATCTTCCATTTTGGGCATAATAAAGTGCATCAATCCATTGATTGATATCTTGCATGTCCGGGGTATTATATACGTTGATGTGTTCTTGAATGGAGGACTGTAAATCAGTGAAATAGAGCCCAGCTCCCATTGTGCCGATCCATAATCTTTTATGGTTGTCTTCAGCTAAGCAATATACGCGTTTGATTTCATTTCCGTTTTTGTCTTTCAAAGTCACTTTGGTAAATTTATCCCCTTGGGCATCCATGAAGGAAAGTCCGCTCAGGTAAGAGCCTATCCATATATTCTTGTGGGAATCTTTGAACAAGCACATCACCGTGGGAGGTATGTTCGGATTTGATTCAGGAGTCAGATGACGGATAAAATTATATTGGTTATTCAGCTGGTAGATTCCGTCGTTATCTGTTCCTACAACGAGTTTCCCGTCATCATAGTCGCATAAGGCCGTGATGCAGTTGTTTCCGATGTAATTTCGAAGCGAGGAATAACTTCCGATATACCCGAACATATTGGCTTGTAAAGGAATAAAAGCTACGCCTCTCTGATAAATACCTATCCACAGATTGGTACTGTTGTCTATCAGGAGGGAGTGTACTTTACTTCTTTTCAGGTTTACATTGTCTATATAGAAATCCGTATCCGCGATGTTTTTTCCTAAAATGTCATAAGAAACGATTCCTTCTCCGTCAATGCCAATCAGCATGAGGCTTCCCTTTTGTTTCAGGTCTTTGATAGGAAACTCGGATTTGAAGATTTGCTGGAACGTATCGTCCGCCTTTTGATAGACGAATGCGCCGCGTCCGGTGGTACCTATATATACATTGCCGTAGGAGTCTTCTGCACAGCAATTAATAAACTGGTTGCCGTTGTGTGTGCCAAGCGAATAATCATGTCTTTTCCCGTTTTTGTCAATCCGGATGACACCATGGTATTCTGTGCAGATCCAGATATTTCCGTTTTTGTCCTCTTTGATTTCGTTGATGGTATATCCGGGCAGAGGAATATTCCAATCTTTAATCTGAAAGTTTCCTTTTGAGTCGGTCGACAAGGTTTTTATTCCATATCCGCTGGTTCCAATCAGAATATTGCCGTTGCGAAGTTCTGTGATGCTTTTGTTATTATAGGATGGGCCTGATTTCTTGATGGTTTTGAACGTGTCCGACCGGTAGTCATAAACTTGCAGTCCTTTGGTAGAAAGAACGTACAGATTTCCTTTGGAATCTTGGAACACTTTATATACGTGATTTCCTAATAAGGAAGTAGAGTCTTTTCGATGAGAGCGGTAGTTGGTAAATTTGGCTCCGTCAAATTTATTCACTCCATCCTCTGTGGTTACCCAAATATATCCTTTTTGATCCTGATAGATATTATTGATCATACTACTGGAAATTTCTCCATGGGTAGTATATAACTTACAAAATTGCCCTTTACAAAGGAGGGGCAATAGGTAGAAAATAACGGTTATAATGACTGTCTTATTTCTCATTATTGGTGTGGTTTGTAGGGCTGAAATTGAATTAAAAATACCTTTATTTGATACAAAGTAAGTTCTTTTTTCTTAGTTGTCAATAAAAAAACGGGGATTTTTCAGGCTTTTGAGAATGGATTTTAAGGGGTGGAAGTGAGTTCTTGTAAAAGATGCGTGGAAAATTATAGAAAAGCCTTTGGAGGGGAATTTCTTTTTGTAATGTAACATTTCCGAAAGTTTTTGTTACAGCAGAAAGGATGGTGTAACAATAGATAAAAGGTTGGTATCCTGTGTGAGAGCCGATTCTATAGGCTTTTGCTACTTTTGTAATGGTAGAGATCAATGAAAAATACAAAATATAATATATGAAAACACAGACTTATTTTGGTAGGGTATTGGGGGCTCTTCTCTTGTATGCTTGTTGTAGTTTTGGCTTGTCGGCCAAAGTTACTTTACCTGCGTTGGTTTCCGATGGAATGGTGTTGCAACGGGAAGTCCCTTTGAAAATATGGGGTACAGCCAGTCCGGGAGAAAAGGTGAATCTGACTTTCATGGAAAAGCAATATCACACGATAGCGGATGAGGCCGGAAATTGGACGATTGGGTTGCCCGCTTTGGAGTCAGGAGGTCCTTATTCTATGACCGTCAATGACATTTCAGTAAAAGATATTCTGGTAGGAGACGTTTTCTTGTGTTCCGGACAGTCGAATATGGAATTGGCGGTGGATCGGGTGATGGATAAGTATGCCGAAGAGATTGCATCGTATGAAAATTCATCTGTTCGTTATGTAAAGGTTCCGTATGCATATGATTTTTTGCAACCGTTGAACGACCTGCAAGCGGTAAAATGGCAACCGATGACCCAGGAATACGTGCAGAGTTTCTCTGCTCTTTGTTATTTCTTTTCTAAACTGCTGGAGGAAAAGACGGGAGTGCCGGTAGGTATTATTAATTCCAGTTGGGGAGGTACACCCATTGAAGCATGGATCAGTGAGGAAGGATTAAAGGATTTTCCAGCGTATGTCAATCAGAAAACCTTATATGAAGATGCCGCACTGGTAGATCAAATAAAGAAAACCGAACAGCTGCATCAGTCGGCATGGAATAAGCAATTGTATCGGTCGGATGCCGGACTGCATGGGGAGATTCCTTGGTATGCCGAGTCATACAATGATACGGATTGGGAATGGGTAGATATGTTTTCAGATAATTGGGCACTTCGTAACGGTCGTCCATTGAATGGGACCCATTGGTTCCGAAAAGAGTTTGTAGTGCCCGATGGATGGGCAGGAAAAGATGTAGTATTACGGTTAGGTTGTATGGTCGATGCTGACTCTGTGTATGTGAACGGACATTTTGTGGGGTCTGTTTCCTATCAGTATCCGCCGAGGGTTTATCAGGTACCGGCCAAGTACCTGAAAAAGGGGAAAAACCAGCTGACCGTACGTTTGTTCAGCTACGGTTCCTGCCCTTCCTTTGTCAAAGAAAAACCGTATAAGTTGCTTTGCGGCAATCAGGAAGTCAGCTTGGAAGGTACATGGAAACATAAAATAGGCACGGTGATGCCTCCTTCTCCTTCTTCTACGGCTTTCCATTATACACCGGTGGGCTTGTACAACGGTATGATTCATCCGTTGCAGCATTATGTGTTCAAAGGGGTGGTATGGTATCAGGGCGAATCGAATGTGGACCGCTGGAGGGAATATTCTTCCTTGCTTACGGCAATGATTGCAGACTGGAGAGCCCTGTTTCAAAATGAGAACTTACCTTTCTATGTGGTGGAATTAGCTGATTTTCTGGCACCGAACGATCCTGGACGCGCAGCTTGGGCAGAATTGAGAAAGCAGCAGGCAAAAGCGGCACAGGAAAGTCCCTGTGTAACCTTAATTAAAAATAGTGATACGGGTGAATGGAATGACATTCATCCATTGGACAAAAAAACGCCGGCTACCCGGTTGGTGAATGCAGTAATACAGAATGAAAAACAAAATAAGTAAAAATGAGTAATATTCTAAGTCAGAAAGTGTCCATGGCCGAAAAAGTAGGCTATGGACTGGGCGATTGCTCTGCGAATCTGGTGTTCCAGATGATGATGATTTATCAGACCAAATTCTATACGGATGTGTTTGGGCTGGAAGGAGCAATTGCAGGTACCGTAATGTTGGTGGCACGTATCGTAGATGCTTTTGTAGACCCTACCGTGGGAATTTTATCCGACCGTACCCAAACCCGGTGGGGAAAGTATCGTCCTTGGGTGTTGTGGACGGCTCTTCCGTTCATGGTATTTTATGTGTTGGCCTTTTATAATCCGGGGATTGAGGAGAAAGGACTGGTGGCGCTGTATGCGACCATCTCTTATACCTTGTTGATGACAATGTATTCTTTTAATAACACGCCTTATTCTTCTTTGGGCGGAGTGATGTCGTCGGACATTAAGGAACGTACCAGCATTACTTCCGTGCGTTTCGTCTTTTCTACCATAGCCCAGTTTGTGGTACAGGGACTTACTTTGCCATTGGTGAGCAAGTTTTCCGATGGAGGAGACAAGGCGCATGGGTGGCTTTGCACGATTTCCCTGTTTGCGGCAGTCGGTTTTATTTTCCTTTTGATTGTATTCTTCTCGGCAAGAGAACGTATCACTCCACCGGCTAGCCAAAAGAACGATACCCGTCAGGATATCAAAGACGTGTTGAGCAGTGTGCCTTGGAGGTCTATGTTTATCCTGACGTTGTTCGTCTTCATCACACTGGCTATGTGGGGAAGTGCCATGAACTATTATTTTGAGAACTATGTAGACAAGGCAGCGCTGTTTGCTTTCTTGGATAATATCGGGCTGGTGGCAGCAGAACCTGGAAACTCTGTTGGCTATCATGTGCTCAATGCCTTTGGATTGATTGTGACATCACCAGATAAGGCATACGAAGTAGGATTTGGCGTCTTCAATATGGTCGGGGCATTGGTGCAGTTCTTTGGAGTGATTTTCTTGTCCGAGTTTTTGGCGAACAAATACGGCAAGAAGCGTACGTTTATTGTGTGCCTCTCACTGACTGCCGTCTTTACAGCCCTGTTCTACTTCCCTGCTAAAGATAATGTGGGCATGATGTTCGTGCTGAACTTCCTGAAGAGTCTGGCCTATGCGCCTACGGTGCCTTTGCTATGGGCGATGATTGCCGATGTGGCCGACCACTCGGAGTATATCCATTATCGTCGTGCCACGGGATTTATCTTTTCGGGTGTGGTATTTGCCTTGAAAGCGGGGTTAGGCATCGGGGGTGCCGTACTGGGATTCTTATTGTCCGGGTTTGGGTACATTTCCGGTTCAGGTATCGCGCAGAGCGATACGGCTGTGCAGGGAATCATCCTGTCTTCCAGTCTGATTCCTGCCGCTTTCTTCCTGGTGGGAGTGGTAGCGTTGTTTTTCTATCCTATCAGTAAGGAATACAATGAGAAAATGCAGGCAGAACTGAGCGAACGCAGAAGTAAAAATGATTATTAATTAGGAAATACGAAGAAAAATGAAGAACAGACACATTGTATCTGCGCTATTATGCAGCTTTTTTCTGATGGCATGTGGAGGAAATGCTTCCCAGATGGCCGTTTCGGAAAAATCATTGAAAGAGGTGGTTGGGGATAAATTTTTGATGGGTGTGGCCCTTAATGTACGTCAGTCCTCAGGAATGGACACTTCCGCCTTAAAGATTGTGAAACAACATTTCAATGCCATCGTGGCAGAGAATTGCATGAAAAGTGAGGAAATCCAGCCGAAGGAAGGAGAATTCCATTTTGAGGATGCCGACCGTCTGGTGCAGTTTGGACTCGACAACGGGCTGACGGTGACGGGACATTGCCTGATATGGCATTCACAGCTTCCCGAATGGTTTTGTGTGGACGACAAAGGAAAGAATGTTTCTCCTGAAGTGTTGAAACAGCGTATGAAAACCCATATCCAGACGGTGGTCGGACGCTACAAGGGAAAGATTAAAGGATGGGATGTAGTGAACGAAGCCATCGTGGAAGACGGTTCTTACCGCAAGAGCAAGTTCTATGAGATTTTGGGCGAAGAGTTCATCCCCTTGGCTTTTCAGTATGCACACGAAGCCGATCCGGACGCAGAGCTGTATTACAATGACTACGGGATGGATGTGCCGGGACGTCGTGACGGAGTGGTGAAACTGGTTCGTTCACTGAAAGAAAAGGGTTTGCGTATCGATGCGGTAGGCATGCAGGGACACATGGGAATGGATTATCCGGACATCCGTCAGTTTGAGAAAAGTATGCTGGCCTTTGCCGCTACCGGTGTCAAGGTGATGATTACGGAGTGGGATATGAGTGCGTTGCCTACGGCTATGCGAAGTGCCAATGTGTCGGATACGGTAGCTTTCAAGAAGTCATTGAACCCTTATCCGGAAGCTTTGCCAGATTCTGTCAATCAGGCATGGAATAAAAGAATGAAAGAGTTCTTTCAGCTTTTTGAAAAGCATGCCGACATTGTGGAACGGGTGACCGCTTGGGGAGTGACCGATAAAGATTCCTGGAAAAATAATTTCCCGATTCGAGGAAGAAAGGACTATCCGTTGCTTTTCGACCGGAATTACCAACCGAAAGATTTTGTACGGAAAATGATAGAAGAAGCATCCGATTCTGTCACATCTGCAAAGAAATAAATGTTGAACTGGAGACCAACATCAAGTGGTCTCATAAAATTATATAGTATGAAAAAGGAAGAAAGATATCTGTTTCCTGCCGATTATATGGCAGACCCTTCAGTACATGTATTCAATGGCCGTTTGTATATATATCCTTCACATGACCGTGAATCCGGCATTCCGGAAAATGACAATGGCGACCATTTTGATATGAATGACTATCATGTGCTGTCTACCGACGATGTGATGCATGGAGAAATCGTGGACCACGGAGTCGCTTTGAAAGTGGCTGATATTCCTTGGGCCGGACGCCAGCTTTGGGATTGTGACATTGCCTGCAAGAACGGAAAGTATTACTTGTATTTCCCATTGAAGGACCGGAACGACATCTTCCGGATGGGCGTAGCCATTGGTGATAAGCCGGAGGGCCCGTTCATTCCTCAGCCCGACCCGATTCGGGGCAGTTACAGTATTGATGCTGCAGTGCTTCAGGATGAGGATGGCAGTTATTACATGTATTTTGGCGGTATCTGGGGCGGACAACTACAGCGTTATCGTGACAATAAAGCCATTGAGCACCCGTTCCTTCCGGAAGCCGATGAGCCGGCATTACCAAGCCGGGTAGTAAAATTGTCGGATGATATGCTCGGTTTTGCAGAAGAACCGCGTCCGGTGATTGTGTTGGGGGAAGAAGGCAAACCGCTGACCGCAGGCGACCCGCACCGCTTCTTTGAGGCTTCTTGGGTACACAAGTACAATGGGAAATATTATTTCTCTTATTCCACTGGTGATACACACTTGTTGTGTTATGCCGTAGGTGACAGTCCTTATGGTCCGTTTGTGTATCAGGGAGTGATTTTGACACCCGTAGTGGGATGGACCACACACCATTCCATTGCGGAATATAAGGGAAAATGGTATCTGTTCCATCACGATTGTGTGCCTTCGGGTGGAAAGACCTGGCTTCGCAGCCTGAAGGTGGTGGAACTGGAATATGACGAGAACGGTAAGATTCAAACTGTAAAAGGCAGTGCGGATGAATAAACGACTTTGGGGTAGTGTCTGTTTCCTGTCTTTGGCCCTGACGTTGTGGGCCGAAGACGGGAGCAGACTTTGGTTACGACAGACGCCTGTGAATCAAGCGTCTGTTTGTTGTTTAGTGACTTCCCCTACGCTTACGGTGGCGCGTGAGGAACTGGCTGCCTTGTGGCAGGGAGGAGAAGTGGATTTGCAGCTCTGTGCCGATGAAACTCATCGTCGGCTGGGTAAAGAGGGATATACCATACGTACTTCCGAGGGAAAGACGGTGTTGGGGGCCGCTACGGAACAGGGATTGCTGTACGCGACCTACCATCTGTTGCGATTACAGGCGGAGGGAGCGGATTGTTCCCGACTGGATATTCAGGAAAAGCCGGCCTTTGACATCCGTGTGCTGAACCATTGGGACAATCTGGACGGCACGATTGAGCGTGGTTATGCGGGACGTTCTTTGTGGAAATGGGTGGAACTGCCCGATTCCGTGTCGGCCCGTTATCGGGAATATGCCCGTGCCAATGCTTCGGTGGGTATCAACGGGACTGTGCTGAACAATGTGAATGCTTCGCCCGAGATTCTTTCCGCAGACTACCTGCAAAAGGTGCAGAAGTTGGCCGATGTGTTCCGTCCTTATGGCATCAAAGTGTACCTTTCGGTCAATTTTGCTTCTCCGATGAAGTTGGGAGGCTTGTCTACGGCCGACCCGCTGGACGAGGAGGTAGCCCGTTGGTGGAAAGAGAAGGTACGTGAAATTTATGGGTTGATTCCTGACTTTGGCGGTTTTTTGGTGAAAGCCAATTCGGAAGGACAGCCCGGTCCGTGTGATTACGGGCGTACGCATGCCGAGGGGGCGAACATGCTGGCGGAGGCTTTGAAACCCTATGGGGGAATCGTGATGTGGCGGGCTTTTGTTTACAGTCCGTCGGATGCCGACCGGGCCAAACAGGCTTACCTGGAATTTCAGCCGCTGGACGGCCGGTTCCGGGATAATGTGATGGTGCAGGTGAAAAACGGGCCGATTGACTTTCAGCCGCGGGAACCTTACAGTCCGCTCTTCGGGGCCATGCCGCATACCCCCTTGATGGTGGAGTTTCAGATTACGCAGGAATACTTAGGACATTCCAATCACCTGGCTTATCTAGCCACTATGTGGAAAGAGTTTTACCGCTATGTGCAGCCTTCTTCCCTGAAGGGGGTAGCGGATGTAGTGAATGTAGGCGATCACGTGAACTGGTGCGGACATGATTTTGCACAGGCCAACTGGTATGCTTACGGGCGGTTGGCTTGGAATCCGGACTTGTCGGCGGAAGAGATTGCCCGCGAATGGCTGGCACAGACTTTCACGACCGACCGGCGGTTTGTGGAACCCATGACGCAGGTTATGATGGAGAGCCGGGAGGCAGTGGTGGATTACATGATGCCGCTGGGCTTGCATCACATTTTTGCCTGGGGGCATCATTATGGCCCTGAACCTTGGTGTGAGGTGCCTGGGGCACGACCCGATTGGCTGCCTTCGTATTATCATCAGGCGGACAAGGAGGGGTTGGGTTTCGACCGGAGCCGTACGGGAAGTGATGCCGTGTCGCAGTATCCGGATTCGTTGGCCCGGGTGTTCGATTCGCTGGAGCGATGTCCGGAAGAATATCTGCTTTGGTTTCATCATGTGAACTGGAATCACTCGCTTCATTCGGGACGTTCATTGTGGGATGAACTCTGTTACAAGTATCAGAAAGGTGTGGACGAAGTGCGTGCGTTTCAGCAGGTATGGAAGGAAATGCAGCCCTATGTCGATGCGGAACGCTATCAGGCAGTGGCCGAACGACTGGATATTCAGGCACGCGATGCCGTGTGGTGGAAAGATGCTTGCCTGGAGTATTTCCGCACGTTCTCAAAAAAGAAATATCCTGAAGGGGTGGAACCTCCGGTATTTACCTTGAAGGAATTGAAAAAGGTGAAACTGCCTATCAGTAATTATGAATGTCCTACATCCGATATGCTTCCGCGTAAGTAACGATTGGGATGAAGATGTAAGTAGATTTCTGAGGACATTATGTCGATTTTTCAAGACATTTAAAGACTTGCTGAAAACGCCTAAACGTTTGTCTTCAAACGCCGAAGCGTTTCAATCAAAACGTCGAAGCGTTTTATGTCAAACGCCTAAGCGTTTCCATTCAAACGTAAGGGCGTTTTGACTGGAACGCTTAGGCGTTTTTTTATGTCTCTTGAAAGGACGGTTTTAGAACCGACAACGTATGTCGATACCCACTTGTACGGGGCGACCTTTTTGGGCAAAACCGCGGCTCATCGTTTCAAAGTAGAAAGCCTGGTAATCCTTGTTCAAGGCGTTGTTCACCCAGATGCCGATCTGTCCGTTTCCTTTGTTCAGGCTGAGGCGTCCGTTCAGTGTGCCGTAGAGGGCCTGACTGGCATTGTTTTGTTCCGTCCAGTAGATGCGTCCTGCCGCCCGGTAGTTGGCGTCGAGGGTGATGTTGTCCAATAACGCATTGTTACGGAACGGGAAGATGTACTGTCCGCCTACGGTAAAGGTATGCTTGGGTACGAACGGTACATAATTTCCGTTGTAGTTTTCCGTCTCGCTCACCACGTAGTCGGTGAAAGTGGCGTAAGTATAGCCATAGTTTCCGTTCAGGCTGAATTTGTCAGTGAGCTGGGCACGCAGGCTGGCTTCGGCTCCCAGGCTCCGACTCTTTCCGGCATTGACAGTGATGCGTCCCAGTCCGCTTTCGGCGAAGCGTGACAACTGCTGGTCGCGGGTATCCATGTAGAAGGCAGAAAGGTCGGCTTGCAGTTTTCCGTTCAGCAGGGTGAGGTGCGAACCGATTTCATAGTTCCATGAATATTCCGGCTTGTAGAGCGTGGCAGCCTTCACGTCGGTTTGAGGAGCTTGGGCCATACCGTTCAGCATGTTTGCAATCATCTGCTTCTTGTCCTCGCTCAGCATGGGTACCTTATTGACAATAGGAATCGTTACATCGGCTACATCTTTCATCATGCTGGCCTGCATGTCGTTTTGCAGCAGGTCGGAAAACATCTGGATGTTGTATCCTCCCGAGCGGTAACCTTTGCTCACGCTGACGTAGATGTTGTTGCGTGAATCAAAATCGTATTGCAGGGCAAACTTGGGCAACAGCTGGATGTAGTCGTGCGACAGCTTTCCGTTGTACTTGTTGTCCACGTTGAAGTCCTGTGCCGGTACCATCGGGATGACCCTGTTGCCAGGAGTCAGTGTGCCGCTCAGTGAGTAGGTATGGGTAAACTGGCAACCGCTGTAATAATCCAGCTTCAGGCTTTCATAGTCCATGCGGAGACCGGCAGTCAGCGAAAGGCCTTCCAGACCGAAAAGGTCGTTGAAGGTGGACTGATGGAATACGGCCGCATTCAGGATAGGCGTGCCGAACTGTCCCGGGATGACCAGCTGTTCGCCGTTGATGACGTCATTGAAAGTCATCTTCATGGTCATCGGACCGGCCGATATGGTAGGCATGTACTTATTGGCATTGGTGTTGATGGTAGAGTTCAGCCAGTTGACTCCGTCTTTCTGGAAAGTGACGGGAGCCTCCGTGTCGAGCCACTGGTAGAAGCCGCTCACTCCGGTGGTCCACTGCCAGCGGCGTCCGGGTTTGGATTTGAGGACAATTTCCTCACTCAGTGTCTTGGAGTTCTGCTTCTGCATCATGGTATAGATGTTCTGTTCCGTGAAGTCCTGGTCCAAATCCATGTGGTCGCGCAGGTACTGAAAGCCGGTCACACTGCTCAAAATGAAGTTGTCGGCCTGATATTCCAGGTTCAACCCGGTGTTCAGCAAGTTACGCTTGTAGCCGCAGGCATTGTCGTAGGAGATGTGTCCGATGTATTGCGCCCGGTCTTCTTCGCCGCTCACCTTTCCGGTGTATTCATACGGATAGCCGCCTTGGTTAGCGTATTCGTAGTTCACGGTGAAGTCGAGTTTCAGGTTGTCGGTGGGCAGGTAGATGGCACGGATACGTCCGCCGAATTCATTGTCGGTATCAATCCGTTTGCCGTTGAAGTCATTCTTGAAGAACCCGCCCTTATGGTCGTAGAACAAGCCTACCGAGAAGGCGAACTGGCTGGAGATACGGTGGTAGTGAGTGAGCGAGGCATTGTAGTTGTTGTAAGTGGCCGCTCCCAGGCGAAGGTCTGTGCCCTGATACGTGAACGGTGATTTGGTGAACACACGGATGAGTCCGCCCATGGTGTTGCGTCCGTAGAGCGTTCCCTGCGGTCCGCGCATGACGTCGATACGCTCGATATCCGAGTAGTTGAAGTCGAAAGCCGACTTGTCGATGAAAGGAATGTTGTCGACGTAGAGACCTACTGCCGGAGTATTGATACGTGAACCGATACCGCGGATATAGACAGAAGTGGTCAGTTTGGAACCGTAGTCGGGGATGAACAGGTTCGGCACCAGAGCCGACAAAGATTTCACGGAAGTAACCGACTGGTTGCGCAGGGCACTTTGGGAAAACGAGGTCGACGAAGCGGCCTGCTGGCGCAGACGGTTGTTTTCCTTCGGTGTGGCAATGACGACTACTTCTTCAATGTCGATGACCTTTGTGGTGTCCTTGGGCAAGGCATCTGCGGGTGAAGTCCCAGCCCATACGCTGGATGCCGAAACAGCCCATAAAATAGCGATAGCGGTATTTTTTTTCATTCTGTTGAAATATAGTTTAGTTAACGGGTGCAAAGTAAGTGCAATTTGAGGGGACGGGCAATCCTAATAAATGAGGATTTTGCTAATTTTGTGTATCGTAAAGAGGCCCTATATAATAAGATACAAGATATGAGAAGAGTTTTGAGTATGGCGGCAATGTGTGTATTCGCACTTGGCGTCTGGGCACAGGAAACTGTGGCTGTGAATACGGGCAATCTGGTTTCGCCCGAAGTAAAGAACCAGACCGTCACTTTCCGTCTGTGGGCTCCGGAAGCGAAAAATGTGTCTGTGGAAGCCGACTTTTTTGAGAAGACCCGGCAGCAGACCCCACTGGGAGAAGTGGAAGTGGCTGGAAGAATCCCGATGCAGAAAGGAGAAGACGGAGTGTGGACTTACACGACTTCGATGCCTGCCCCGGAATTGCACACTTATTGTTTCTATGTAGACGGCATGCGTATGCTCGACCCTAATAATGTGTATATGTTGCGCGACATTGCCACCTATACCAACTATTTCCTGGTCGACGGGGAACTGTCGCAGAATTATCTGGTGCGGGAAGTCCCTCATGGCACTGTTTCAAAAGTGTGGTATCCAAGTCCCACGCTGAGGATGGAACGCCGCCGTATGACGGTCTATACTCCGGCCGGATATGAAGACGGCAAGGAAAGCTATCCGGTGCTCTACCTGTTGCACGGAGCCGGTGGCGATGAGAACGCTTGGAGCGAACTCGGACGTGCCGTGCAGATTCTGGACAACCTGATTGCGCAGGGAAAGGCCAAACCGATGATTGTGGTCATGCCCAACGGTAACGGAGGACAGGAGGCTGTGCCCGGGGAATATCCGAACAGCATGTACAAGCCTTCGTTCATGAATCCGAAAACCATGGAAGGCTCTTTCGAAAAGGCCTTTCCGGATATTATGAATTATGTGGAGACGCATTACCGCACGGTGAACGACAAGGCACACCGGGCCATTGCCGGGCTGTCGATGGGAGGATTCCATTCCTTGTATATCTCGGCCAATTATCCGGATAAGTTCGGCTACGTGGGACTGTTTTCTGCCGCCATCAACCGTCAGTCAAAAAGTGAGAATGCGTATATTTATGAGAACCTGGAAGAAAAGCTGGCTGCCCAGTTTGCTGAGGCTCCCAAACTGTATTTCATTGCCATCGGCAACGGGGATTTCCTGTATCAGGACAATGTGAAATACCGTCAGCTGTTGGATAACCATGGATATAAATACGAGTATATGGAAACCGACGGCGGCCATGAATGGCGCAACTGGCGGAAATACCTGAACCATCTGCTGCCCGAGCTGTTCCGCTGACTCACACCCGGTCGGCTTCCACGTATCCGTGCATGACCGCATAGATGGCCAGGCCGGATACGGACTTGATGCCTAATTTCTCAGTAATGTTTTTCCGGTGTGAAATCACCGTGGTCAGACTGATGTGCAGCTTTTCGGCGATTTCCTTGTTGATGAGTCCTTTGGTCACCAGCCGGAGTACCTCTATTTCACGGGCTGTCAGCTCATGTTCCGTATCCGCCGGTGTGGTGGGTACGGGATGATGGGTCAGCTCGTGCCCTTTTTTCCGGGTATGCATGATGGTTTTCACCAGCTGTTCCTGTGGAAGAAGGATGTTCAGGCTCGGGATACCTGTCAGCAAGGGAGGTTCTCCAGCTGACAAGACGATGCATTTGGGTTTCCGCTCCAAAAAGAACGAGGTATGTTCGAAATAGACATGGGCTGAAACGAAATAATGCGCATACATGTCGGGGGTGTCGTCTATCAGCTGTTCGAATGAAGAGAAGGTACGGATGACAGCTTCTGGAATCAGTTCTTCCAGAATGGTTCGCAGTCCGAGGGCTGTCAGGGTATTGGGCTCGATAATGGCTATTTCAGGCTGGTGCATAAGGCGTAGGAATTAATGATTCAAGTAATGGGCTACGGCTTCGGCGCAGCGTTCGCCGTCGATACCGGCCGAAACGATTCCTCCGGCATAACCGGCTCCTTCTCCGCAAGGGAACAGGCCTTCCACGGTGAGGTGTTGCAGGGTATCCTTGTCACGTACGATACGTACGGGGGAGGAGGTGCGGGTTTCTACCGCAATCATGACGGCTTCGTTGGTAAGAAAACCGCGGGAACTTTTCCCGAAGAGTTGGAATCCCTTGCTGAGGCGTTCGCTCAGGAACGGCGGCATCCAGAAATGCAGAGGGGAGGATACCAGTCCCGGACTGTAGGAGGTGGCAGGCAGGTCGTAGCTGAGTTTCTTTTGGGTAAAGTCGGCCATACGCTGTGCGGGAGCTGTTTGTCGCATGTTCCCTTGTTGCCAGCAGATTTGTTCCAGCTTTTCCTGGAAACGCATCATGGCCAGCGTATGTACGGTACCGTCAGGCTGTTTCCCGTCGCGGAGAATCAGTTCCTCGGTGAGCGATTCATTGGATTGGGGAAGCGGTTCTGCCTGGAGTTGCATTTCCGGTCGCAGCAAGTCTTCTGGCCGCGTCTCCACCACCATACCCGAGTTGCTCCACTTTGTGCCGCGGTTGCTCGGACTCATGCCGTTTACCACCAGCTGGTGAGGGCCGCTGGCTGCCGGAACCACAAATCCTCCCGGACACATGCAGAAGCTGTAGACTCCTCGTCCGTCTACCTGTTGCACGAAACTGTATTCGGCGGCGGGAAGGTATTTCCCACGCCCGTTTTTATTATGATATTGTATCTGGTCAATCAGCATGGACGGATGTTCCAGTCGCACGCCGATGGCAATCCCTTTGGTTTCCAGTTGCACGCCGTGGGCATACAGCCAGCGGTACACGTCCCTGGCAGAATGTCCCGTAGCTAAGATTACCGGTCCTAAGAAAGTCTTTCCGTCGTGAGTCTCAATGCCTTTCACTTTCTGTCCTTCAATCAGCAGTGCATCCATACGGGTTTGGAAGTGGACCTCTCCACCACAGGCCAGAATGGTGTTTCGCATATTTTCGATAACCCTTGGCAGTTTGTCGGTTCCGATGTGCGGGTGTGCATCCGACAAGATGGTCGGACTGGCTCCGTGCTGGCAGAACACGTTCAATATTTTTTCTACACTGCCTCGCTTTTTGCTGCGGGTATAGAGTTTTCCGTCGGAGTAGGCCCCTGCTCCTCCTTCGCCGAAACTGTAGTTAGACTCTGAGTTCACTTTGTGCTCCCGGCTGATACGGGCCAGGTCTTCTTTTCGTTCGCGTACATTCTTTCCGCGTTCCACCACGATGGGGCGTAATCCCAGCTCTATCAGTTTCAGGGCGGCAAACAGACCTCCCGGTCCGGCTCCTACGACAATTACGGCAGGGCGGCCTTCTACATTCGGATAATTTGTACGTTCAAACTCTTCTTCCGAGGGCGTTTCATTGACGAAAACACGGACGGTCAGATTGACGTAGATAGTACGTTGGCGGGCATCAATGCTGCGCTTCAGGGTACGGACTGCGTTGATGGTACGGATGTCCAGCCCTTTTTCCCGGCTGATGTATTGTTTGAGTGACTGTTCACTGGCTGCCTGTTCGGGCAGAATACGGAGTTGATATTCGTGGGTCATAATACTTTGTAACTTTTTTGCAAAGATAGGATTTCTGTTTCGTTCCTGCAACGGGACTGGCAGGCTGGTTTTTGATGAATTTACTCATATTTAGTTAAGTATATGGTAAAAATCTCTATATTTGTAGTCGATTTCTCTCAACTTTTATAAGTGCTAATGCGTTAATACGGATGATAGTTGAATTTTATTTAAAAATAACATTATGAAATGTAGGTTGAACAGAATGTACCCTTTATGGGGGGTATTGTTATCATTCCCGTTATGGAATGTGTCGTGTGTGGATAATAAGTATGACCTGGACAAGGACATCGACTTGACAGTCAACGTAGGAGGAGAGCATCTTGCGGTTCCGGTGGGGAGTACAGACACGGCTTTCTTAAGTAAAATCATCGAAGTGGAAGAAGGGGATATCTTGCAGCCGGATGCGGCTACGCATGTATATCATCTGACGAAGAAGGATGATATTAAGGTAAATCCTACTACGGTAGAGAAGGTGATGATTACCGGAGCTGAAACGGATTTGAGCCAGCTTCTTGTAAGTGGTGGAAACACTTCCTTTACGGGGGCTGTCACCACAGATATAGAAATTTCCAATACTTTGACTGCTACTGCTGATAATATTGACGAGGCATTGAAAGAATTAGGAACATTAAGTACTGACAATCCTGCTATTTTGGATTTGACTTTTAATTTGGCAAAGAGTGGAACTTTGACTTATGGCGATGTACAGGCAGAAAATCTGGTGGTCCAGCTTCCTTCTTTCCTGAAGTTTAAGGAAGGAGAGGTTGAAGCCGGAAATAAACTTACGTGGAATGGGGCTTTTACTCATAAACAGTTGGAGGTCGTTGGTTATCAGTTTGGTACAAAAGCAGGTGAAGGACTCACACCGGATGAAAACAGAAGTCTGACAATCAAAGGAGATGTATCGATGAAAGGAAACGTTGTCACTTCCGGAATCAGCGGTACGGGAAATTTGAGTCTGACTTTGCATGTGACGTTGAGTGAAATGGCTACTGATTTTGTGACTGGAGTTATTCAACCGGATATCGAAGCAGAAACCACTCAGATAGAGTTCAATGATTTGCCCGATTTCTTGAAAGACGATGCTACTCGTCTGGACATCACCAATCCGGTCATTGTGCTGAAGGCTAATAATCCATTGAACACATCCGTAGCTATTGATGCGGTACTGACTCCGAAGAAAAACAATGCCGTTATTGAGGGGCATGAAGTGAAAATTGGTGCCGGTTATGGAAAGACGGCTGTTACATTGAATCCAGGTGAGAATGTCATTGCGCTTTCCCGTGTCGAAACAAATTCTGTGGAAGGGATTACAAGCAATGTGGTAGTGTCCGACATGAACAATGTGATGGAAATCATACCGGACAATATCGATGTATCTTTGAAGCCGGCCGTTACCAACGACAATTATTATGATGTGGAACTGGGACGGGACTATCAGTTGACGGCCAGTTATGACGTAGATGTACCGTTGAGCTTTGAACAAGGTCTGAATATTATGTACAGTGATTCAATCAAAGACTTGAATAAAGATTTGAAAGATGTGGACAAGGTTACCTTGAAAAAAGCCAATATTGTGTTGACGGTAGATAATACCATTCCATTGAATTTGCAGTTGAAGCCTGAAAATATCCAGATTAAAGATGTATATGGTCGGGAACTGACGGGCATAGAAAAGACAATAGAGGAAGACAAACAATATGTTACGGAAAGCAAGGATGGCACAACACCTGCTACAAGTGAAGTTGTTTTGAGTTTGACCACAGCCGACGATCCCGGATTCTTGTCAAAAATTGACAAAATCTGTTTTAAGATTACTGCAGCGACAGGATCAACTACTGGAGTTCCTTTGAAAGATACGCAATGGCTGAAAGTGACCAGTGTGAAATTGTCCGTTCCGGGCGGTGTGAATGTGGATTTGAACTAATAATGAACGAGAAAAACTAAAACAGATGAAGAAAAATATTTTATTTGCGATACTGTCTGGATTTGCGAGTTTTACATGTGTAGGCGAGGCCATGGCGCAGTCTCAGATTAACCGTTCCGCCTATTTTTTGGAGGGAGCTACTTATCGCCATGAGCTGAATCCGGCATTTATGGGAGAAAGAGGATATGTAGGTATGCCCGGATTGGGAAACCTGTCTGTAGGTGCCCAAGGTACGGCGGGAGTAGGTGATTTCCTGTTTGTAAAACCGAATGGCGATTTGATGACCTTCATGCATGGGGATGTGAGTCGTCAGGATTTCCTGAACGGGTTGCCAAACCGAATCAAGATGGGATTTAATGTGAACGAGAATATCTTGTCTACAGGATTTTATGCATGGGGTGGTTTTAATACGTTTGGCCTTTCCATTAAGAGCAACACCAATTTTTCTGCTCCCGACCAGCTGTTTAAATTCATGAAGAACGGAGTGGATGCTCCGGAAGGTACTCATTACAGTGTGAATGACTTGAGTATCCTGACTACCAATTATGCGGAAATTGCCTTTGGACATGCCCGTCAGATCAATGACCAGTGGACCGTGGGGGCAAAAGCAAAGTTCCTGGTAGGGTTGGCAAAGGCTACGGTGAAAATAGACCGTTTGGATATTGACGCTACTCCGGATGCATGGAAAATCACTCCGTCGGGGGCACAGGCCTATCTTTCTGCCAAGGGATTGATTACGCCGACACGTGGTGAAACGGGAAATTATGAGGAGAGTGATTATGTGCTGGATGCCAATGGAAACCGTACAAACCAGTTGAAACCGGGCTCAGAGCAGTTGCTTTCGTATGATGACTTGGATTTTGATACGAAAAAAATAGGTCCTACAGGATTTGGTATAGCTTTTGATTTTGGTACCACTTACTGTCTGAACGATGACTGGACATTCTCGGCTGCCGTATTGGATTTGGGATTTATCCGTTGGAAGAACACGGTAAAAGCTACGATGAACAACAGTTTTGAGTTTGACGGCTTTAATGAGATTCCGGTGAAGTCTGATTTGGGTGACAATGATCCGAATTCAATTGACAACCAGGCTGACCGTGTTGTGGATGACTTGAAACAGATGGCTAAATTCACGAAGGAAGCTGAAGGCTTGAAACGTACGACGGCTTTGGCGGCTACCTTGAACTTGGGAGCACAATATACATTGCCGGCTTATGACCGTCTGAAATTCGGTCTCTTGTCTTCTACTCGTTTTCAAGGTCGTCACTCTTGGACAGAGGCACGTATTTCCGCCAATATCTCTCCTTTGACTTGGTTTGAGGCATCCGTAAACTATGCGCTTTCAAACTTTGGCTCTACGGGAGGTTTGATGTTGAATTTCCACCCGAGAGGTTTCAACTTCTTTGTGGCAGCAGATGTGCCGATGGGAAAATATACGCCGAAATATTTTATACCTATCAACCGTTTCTCAGCGAATGTGAACTTAGGTATTAACTTTACCTTTGGTCCGAAACATAAGACCCAATATCATTGTGTAGAAGTACAGTCATTATAAAAGAATAATTTGAAAGTAGATATGAGAAAAATAATATATATGCTGTGGCTTGCCGCATTGCCTTTTTCGGCTATGGCAGGTGATATCCAGTACACACGTCCTGCATTGACCTTGAAGAATGATACATTGACCATGGAATTTTCCATGAATGTGGCAGATGTGCGTGTCAACAGTGAGCAGACTTATGCCTTTACTCCGGTGTTGCGTGAGGGTAAGAATTATTATGCCATGCCTCCGGTCATTGTGACAGGAAAGAATGGAGATTATAAGATGCGTCGTTCGGAGCGTAAGATGGCCCGTCGTTTTGGATACGATAATCCGTATGTGGTGATTCACGGACGTCAGGAAAACCGGGAAGATGTGGTGCGTTACACGGCTTCTGTTCCTTATCAGCCGTGGATGGATCATGCTTCCATGATTCTGCTTCAGGAAGGCAAGGAATGTTGTGAGGTGGATTTGTTGGATATTACGGTGATTGAACCGGATATGGCTGTCCAGACACCGGCTTTGCCTGCAGAATTTGAGGTGTGCGAGCCTTGTAAGGAAATGGTTTCCTTCCTGACGCCGAAAGAAGAACCGTTGAAAGTACGCTCGGAACAAAGTACGTTGTTTATTGAGTTTCCGGTAGGAAAAACGGCTTTTGATGCGGAGTACAAAAACAACCGTAGCGAATTGCAGAAGCTGAAAGATATTCTGGATCCTCTGGAAGACCGCGATTTGGTGACATTCAAATCCATCAATGTATGTGGATATTCTTCTCCTGACGGTTCAGTCCGTACCAATGACAGGGTAGCTTCCCAGCGTGCGGAATCCTTCGCATTGAACTTGAAGGGAGGATATAATTTCCCGCAGGAAGTATTGCATGTCACCTCTGCCGGAGAAGATTGGGACAGCCTGGTGAAAATGCTGGAGGAAGAGAAACCTGCGTATGCCGATAAAGCGTTGGCGGTCATTCAAAAATATGACAATCTGGATGTGCGTGAGGCTCGCTTGAAAACGACTTTAGGTGCGGCTACTTACCGGACAATGATGAACCAGTATTATCCTCGTCTGCGTCGGTTGAGTGTTTCGGTAGATTACGAAGTGAGAGAGGTGCTGAATTCGGAAGCTGCCCGTCTGATTTATACGAATCCCAAACTGTTGAGCTTGCAGGAGATGTATCGTGTGGCCGGAATGTACCAGCCGGGTACGAAGGAATACAAGGAAGTCTATGAGATTGCAGCCACTACTTACCCTGAAGATGTGATTGCCAACATCAATGCGGCTTCTGCCAATATTATCAGTGGCGATTTCAAAAAGGCTGCATCTTATATGGATAAGGTGAAAGAAGATCCGCGTGCGTATAATAATTTGGGCGTGTTGGCTTGGCTGTCCGGAAATACCGAGGAGGCTAAAGGATGGTTCCAGAAAGCAGCCAGTGTAGAGCCTGAAAAGGCCAATGCCAATCTGGAAAAGATGGTGCCTTATGAAGTGGCTCCGCAGAAGTGATTCGCTATCATTCGTTGATATAAAAAAGGAGGGTGTGTCAAAACTAAAATGACTACTCTTCAAAGTTACAGATTATAACTATA
>URWA01000013.1 GCA_900551445.1 uncultured Bacteroides sp.
GAAAGTCGGGGCTTTGTCATAAAAAAAGAGGGTATGCATTTTGACACACCCTCTTCCTTTTGTAAATTTTACCACCCTTCATTCGGTGTACATAAGTTGTTCGTTTCGATTTCCTTTGCAGGGATTGGGTAATAGTAATATCTGTTGGTATTACCGGTTTTACCTGTCATGAGCTGTTTGTATCTCACTTCGTTACAAGTTTTCATACGTTCTTCAAGTAGGCCCCAACGGCGTAAATCATAGAAACGTTCACCTTCTACAAAGAATTCAATAGCGCGTTGGCGTTCCAAATCAGCGAATACTCCTTCATCTGTGACTGGACCTGAATAGTCGTTCAGATTGGCTCTTCTTCTAATTTGATTCAAGTAGCCGATTGCTGTATTCAGATTCTTCTTGGAATTTCCTTTTAGGTAAGACTCTGCCAGCAACAGAATGACGTCGGCATAACGGATGGCTCTTTCATTGATGGATGACTTAGGTGGATCAGATTCGGCCTCCATTGTTTTGGAATTCTGGTATTTCAGAATCCAGTAAGTATTTAGTTTGTCGGCACTGAATACTTCTTGGAATGGTTTCATGTAATACATACATCCCGGATAGTTCCATGCCACTGATTCACGAGCACGAATGTCTACTTCTCCGTTTTTATCTGGTTCTTGCCAGAATATATCCATCATCTGTTGGGTAGGATTAGCTTCATACCAGCCACTCACTTCAGATGCTGCATATTCGCGCGGACGAGTATTGGTCTGAGTAGAGTTTGCCAATTCTCCATTTCCCCAAATATCGGTACCGCCCACTTGCTCCATGAGCAACTCGAAAATGCTTTCGTCGTTGTGTTCATGTGCTTCATCGAAATTCCATGAGAAATCATCCACCAGCTTATAGGTATAGGGTGATTTGGTAAGAGGCTCTAAGATGTCAATAGCCTCGTCAAATTTTCCCTGATATACCAGAATCTTACCAATGGTCGCATAGGCCGCACCTTTGGTCGGTTTTCCGATGACATCATTCTTGATTGGAAGTAGATTGCCTGCTTCTGTCAAATCTGTAATAGCTTGTGCCCAGATGTCTGCTTGGCTGGATTTGGCCAGAGGGAAAGTAGCCGGATCTTGCGAAGCCGTCATGCGTAAAGGAGCGTCCTTGAATTCCTTTCCTAACTGGAATAGATAGAATCCTCTGATAAACAGACATTCAGCTTTTACCTTATTGATGAAATCTTCTGAAAATACACCTTTCTTTTCTTCCAGTTTTTGCATGATTGAATTCGTTCTGTACAATGCATTGTAGAACTGGTAGAACATTCCTTGAGTCAATGAATTGGATGTTGTATTGGTGAAGTTCATTGCCTGGAATATTTCACTGATATCATTGCGGAACTCCACTTCGTCAGCACGACAGATTCTTAGCATGACGCCACGTGTTCCATAATAACCTCCGTTTAGTGCGTTTTTCAAAGGAGTATAGCAAGAGGTAAGTGCTAATTCAAAGTCACTTTCGTTTCTCCAGAAAGTATCCTCCGTTTGCTTGTTGGGGTTTACCTGATCAAGCATATCTTCACAGGAGGTAAAGGTTAGCCCTGCTGAAAATAAAGCGCAGGCCATTAAGGTATATAGCTTTTTCATAAGTTTTATCATTTAAAATGTAACATTCAAACCTAACATGAAAGTGCGATTGGATGGATAAATGAATTCATCGAATCCGCGAGAATAAACGTTAGTCGCATTTACGTCTGGAGTATATCCTGTGTAAGACGTAATGGTGAACAGGTTTTCAGCATTTACGTATATACGTGCTTTCTGTACCACTCCTTTGAACCATGAGTTAGGGAAGGTGTAGCCAATCTGAATATTTCTAAGGCGGAAATAAGAGCCATCTTCCAAGTACCGGTCTGATTCAGCGCGGGTATTGCGGTTCGGGTCTGTCCATATCAGACGAGGATGAGCGGCGTCTGTGTTTTCAGGTGTCCAGTAATCCAGACAGCTTGCCAGGAAGTTAGTACCCTTTGTTACATCTTCAAGTGTCTGACGTGTTGCATTATAAATCTTATTTCCCGTCACTCCTTGCAGACCGATAGATAAGTCAAAACTCTTGTATGTCAGATTTGCATTGATAGAATAAGTGAATTTGGGGAAGGGGCTTCCACAATATACACGGTCATCATCCGTAATACTTCCATCGTTGTTTGTATCTTGGAATTTGATATCTCCCGGTTCTGCACTCGGTTGGATCAACTGTCCGTCTTTCTGATATGCCTGTACTTCTTCTGTGCTATTAAAGTAACCTAAGGCTGGAATCAACCAGAAGCCGCCGATAGGATAACCTGCCAATGTCTTACATGTATTGATGTTCTGGTTAGTAGCTCCACTGTTGATTACTTGTGAATCTGTACCCATGTTGATTACTTTGTTCTTATTGAAACTACCTATGAAATTGATTCCGTATGACAAATCTTTGTTGATGTAGTCATTCCATCCGATATTGAATTCAAAACCTTTATTACGGATTTTACCAGCATTGCGGACGGGGTCATTGGCACCTCCGGTTGAAATAGGAATAGGAACAGTCAACAAAATGTCTTTTGTATTCTTTACATACCAGTCGACAGTGAGGCTCAATCGGTTACGGAATGCCAGGAAGTCAATACCGATATTGGTCATGGCTGTTTCTTCCCATTTGATACTTGGATTGGCAAATTCTTTCGGGAAAGCACCCAGAATAAGTCCACCTTGGCCATCTGGATAGTTGATACCGGAGGTTACAACTGATACATACTGATAGTCAGAGATTTCTTGATTTCCTAATACACCATAACCTCCTCTCAGTTTTAATTGTTCCAGCCAAGACACGTTTTCCTTCACAAATTTCTCTTCTGCAATGTTCCAACCTAAAGATACAGATGGGAAATTACCATATCGGTTGGAAGAGGCAAATTTAGAGGATCCATCTCGACGTATGGTGGCAGTGATCAAATAACGATTGTCATAAGAATAGAAAGCTCGTCCCAAAATAGAGGTTAACACACTTCTTGTCAGGTTTCCGCTGGCTGCAAATCCTTGCGAAGCAGCATCAATTTCTTTGATACCTTCCGGCATACCTTGAGCCGAACCTGTCAATGAACGGACTTGTGTATCTTGGTAAGAATATCCGGCCAACAATGAAACTTTATGTTTGCCGAATGTACGGTCGAAGGTCAGCAAATTTTCAACCAGAATATTGCGTGTACGTTTTTGCTGGTCAGAAATAGAAGTCAATTCCTTTTTGCTTAATCCGCAGTCATACAGACCAATGTAATTACTATATCTGTAGAATTGAAAATCAGGCGTAAAATTTAATTTATATTTCAATCCCTTGATCGGCTCAATAGAGAAATAGGCGTTGGCAAATAATTTGATGTTGTCTTCGTTTCTGTCCATTAAGTTTTCGTCTACCATGACAAGCGGATGGTAGAGATTGGTTACATCACCATACATGCTGCCATAACCTCCTACATTGTCTGGGTTATATTTTTCCAGTGTAGGTACTGATTGGATAATATGACCAATCATACCACCACGGGTATCTGAGACCAATGGCTTGTTTTGGTCGTACGAAAGGATAATGTTTGTTCCTGCTTGGAAAATGCCTTTTTTGAAATCAACCTTACTTTGCATCGTATAGCGTTGGAAATTAGTTCCCTTTACGACACCGTCTTGGTTGGTATAGCCTACGCTGTTATAGTAGGTGGCGTATTTTCCACCTCCTTTTACTGACAGATTATAGTTTTGCATTAAAGCAGGATTAAGCATGATATCCTGCCAGTCATTGTCGGGCTTAGAGGCAAGGTCTGTAGCCATTTCCAATGGTGCCAACCCCGCAGCTTCACGGGCGATGGTGGTTACTTCTGCCCATCCTGCTGCATCCAGCATATCCAGATATTTGCTCGGGGCTGTAACTCCTACGTTTGCAGAAAGGTCTATGATGGGTTTTCCTTCAGTGTTTGTTCCACTCTTGGTGGTGATGATTACGACACCGTTGGCAGCACGAGAACCGTAAATAGCTGCAGATGAGGCATCTTTCAATACATCGATGCTTTCGATGTCTCCAGGATTGATGTGATCAATGCTGGACATGTACATCCCATCCACAATATAAAGAGGGGATGAATTGTTTAAGGTACCGATACCACGTACCATTACGCGTGTGCTACCGCCTGGAGCACCACCTTGTGATACGATATCGACACCTGCAATTTTACCTTGTAGAGCTTGGCCGATAGTTGCATTACTTTGCGTGTTGAGCTTTTCGGCGCTGACGTTAGCTACAGAACCAGTTAAATCAGCCTTTTTCTGGACACCATAACCAATTACTACAACTTCATCCAAAACCTCTGTGTCTTCTTTTAATATGGCAGAGATAGGAGAACCGTCCCATACAATTTCCTGTGATTTAAATCCCACAAAAGAAATCTGGATAACTGATCCTTTTTTTACGTTGGGCAATGAAAAATTTCCATCAAAATCGGTAATAGTACCGTTTGAAGTTCCCTTTACAACGACAGAAGCACCAATGATTGTTTCTCCCTTACTGTCTTTTACTACTCCTTTACATGCATTTTCTTGTTGGGAAATACTTGATTGTACGCCAGAATTAGTAGCGGCGTTTGCTATTCCTAGAGGTAATCCACTTAGGGCTAGGAATAGACTTACTCCTCCAATGTGAAGTCTCATAGTTTCAATTTTAGGTTAATAATATCTATGCAAATATATATATATTTGCATATGGTAATTTTATAGAGACTTCTTTTTAATTTTTTATAACACATGTTCGTGTCGAATCGACAAATATGGTAATAGAATATATTTAGGAGGATATTAATTATATTGTTTTTTTTGTTTTAGAAGTTAATTATTTGTTTTTTTTTGCACGGAAGTCTTTTTATTTGCTTTTGATGATGTTCAGCGATTCCTTGCATATTCCGTTGAGTCCACAACTCTCACATTTGGGGGCACGAGCCGTGCAGACGTAGCGTCCGTGCAGAATCAACCAATGGTGTGCGGTAGGAATCAGGTTTTCGGGAATGTATTTCACCAGCTCCTTTTCGGTGGCTAGCGGGGTGGTACAAGAGCGCGGAACCAGTCCGATGCGGTGGCTTACACGGAACACATGGGTGTCTACGGCCATGGCAGCCTTGTGGAAGACCACGCTTTGGATGACGTTGGCTGTCTTTCGCCCTACACCCGGCAGTTTCACCAGTTCCTCCAGCGTGTCGGGTACGGTGCTGTGGAAATCGCGCACCAGCATCTGGGCCATGCCTACCAGGTGTTTGGCCTTGTTGTTCGGGTAGCTGACGCTGCGGATGTATTCGAATACGACTTCCGGAGTTGTAGCAGCCAAGGCTTCCGGCGTGGGGAAGTCGTGGAAGAGAGGAGGGGTAATCATATTCACCCGTTTGTCGGTGCACTGGGCACTCAGGATAACGGCTATCAGCAGTTCAAACGGATTGCTGTAGTGCAGTTCGGTTTCGGCCACGGGCATGGCTTTCTGAAAATATTCAATGACTTTCCGGTAAAGTTCTTTTTTGCGCATAATTCTGTAAGTAAATTAAAGATGTGGATAAATCAGTACCATTTCTTCCGTTTGAAAAACAGGTAGACTCCGACGCCGGTCACGAGCATGATGCCCCATGCCATCAGGTATCCGTATTTCCAGCCCAGTTCGGGCATCCATTCGAAGTTCATTCCCCAGATACCGGCCAGGAAGGTCAGCGGAATGAAGATGGTGGATACGATGGTGAGCTGTTTCATGATGTTGTTCATTCGCTGGTCGTTGTTCGACAGATAGAGGTCGACCAGGGCCGAAATCATATCCCGGCAGCCGTCGAGCGTCTGCAACACGAATTGCAGATGGTCGTTCACATCAGTGAAGAACGGGCGGTTGGCCTTGTGGAACAGCACGTTGTCTGTATGAAACAGCTTGTTCATCTGTTCCTTCAGCGGAAGGATACACTTCTTGATGAGGCGGGCATTTCTTCGGTAGGGCTGTATGTCCTCCAGTTTCAGGCCGCTGCGGGTTTCGGGCGAAAGCAGCGATTCTTCCATGTCTTCCAGTTCATCTTCCATGCGGGAGATGATGGACATGAAACTGGTCATGACGCTGTTCAGGGCCACGCTGAGCAGGAAGTCCGATTGACGGTTCCGGATTTTCAGGGTGTTGTTCTTCAGGGCCGTATGGATTTCATTAAAGAAATCACTGTCGTGTTCCATGAAGGTCAGGACGAAGTTACTTCCCTGTATGATACAGAGCTGTTGCGGCACGTAAGTGTTTTCCTCATGTGCTGACAGCTGTTTCAGAATGACCACGTTGTAGGTGTCGTGTTCCTCGATTTTGGTCAGGTGTTCGGCGTTGAGAATATCCTGCGTGGTCAGGAAATTGATATGGAAGAAGTCGCATACTTCCTGTATCACTTGTGTATTCTGCAGTCCGTGAATTTGTACCCAATTGATGGCGTCGGCTTGGATAAGCGGCTCCAGTTCTTTCATGGAAGCTCCTTGATAGAACTCCGCTTTTTCGGCATTGTAAGTACAAAGGTGCAGGTGCGTAGGGGTATGGCTGGCTCCCGTATAATTCAGTTTCTCGCTCAGCTGGTTATTCTTTGTCATGGCCTTTTAAGGTTTAGTCTATTCTTTTCAAGGAAAGTTCTTTTCTGTCAATGTACTTGTCGAAGCGGAAGGAAGGCATGCCTAGGGCAATACCGGCATGGATGGTACAGCCTTCAATACCTAACAGTTTCTGTAACTCTTTTTTCCGGTTCATACCTGCTGCGGTGCATACGAATCCGGTATAGAACTGGGCCACGCCGAGTGCTTCGGCCATCAGTGAAGCATTCTGGTAGGCCAGGTTGCAATCCTGACATCCGAAACGGGCTTTCTTTTCCGTGTAGAAGAAAAGGACTGCCGTAGCTCCTCGAAGAATACCGTCGTTTCCTTTGTCAAACTCTTCTTGCAGCTGCCTGAACACAGGGATGTAGCGATAGTTGGAGGGCATGAGTGGTTTCAGTATCAGTTTCACCAAGGGATTTTCCACCGTACGTACAATGGACATGAACGTACCGATAGTGAGTCGACTGATTTCTTTCAACGTTTCCGGCCGGGTAATCAGTACCATCTTGACTTCCTGCGCATTGGTGGCGGTAGGAGCCCGGTGAGCCGCTTCAATGATGCGTAGTAACGTTTCTTCGGGAATCCGTTCTTTGGAGAACGCCCGGTTGGAGCGGCGGGAACGCATCAGCAGTTCCACTTGGTCGGCAGTGGGAAGCTGGTTCCGGTTGAAGGTGTGGACTTTTTCCGGTGGAAATTCGGAATGTGCGATGGAATTTGTGGGACAAACGGCCACACAGTGTCCGCAGCTGATGCAGTTTTCGGTGTTTACTTCTATGCCTTTGTCTTCATGGAAAGAGAATAACGCCGAGGGACATATTTTGACGCACTTTTTGCAGCGTATGCAGGTATTTTGATCAATCTGTATTTGAACCATTGTTTATAGAATGAGTTTAGCTACATGATATACAAAGGTACGATTTTTATTTGTTTTTCGCCTTGCATTTAATGTCTTTCTCCGAAGAGATTTCTCTGTCCCACAGTGTGGGATATAAAAACCACACTGTGGGATACATATTTCACAGTACGGGATACAAATCTCACTGTGTGGTACAGAGAATATGTATGGACGAAAAGAAGTAAGTGAAGTGGTGTTTGGAGCTATTGGAACGGGGAAGTGTGATTATGCGGATAAAACTGCATGGCTATCCCGAAAATTCTTTGTATCTTTGCACCCGATTAAAAAGAGAATATTTACATGCGATGCCGTGAATAGCGGTCGTGTATTCTAGAACACCACGTAAAAAACAGGAGCGATGAAAAAAGAAAATCTCGTATCAGTGCCTTTTATGGTTTTGGGCATTGTGTTTTGTGTCTGCCTGGTGGCAGCCAATCTGTTAGAAACCAAAGTCGTACAGCTGGGTCCGATTTCTGTGACTGCCGGACTCATTGTTTTTCCGATTTCTTACATTATTAATGATTGTATTGCCGAAGTGTGGGGCTTCCGCAAGGCGCGTCTGATTATCTGGATGGGATTCCTGATGAATTTCATGGTAGTGGCCATGGGGCAGTTGGCTGTAGCCCTTCCTGCCGCTCCGTTCTGGGAGGGGGAAGAGAGCTTCAACTTCGTATTCGGTATGGCGCCGCGTATTGCTGCTGCCAGTCTGGCGGCCTTCCTTGTAGGTTCATTTATCAATGCGTATGTGATGAGCCGCATGAAAGTGGCTTCCCATGGAAAGAACTTTTCGGCTCGTGCCATTTTGTCGACCGTGGCTGGAGAGGGAGCCGATTCACTGATTTTCTTCCCGCTGGCGTTCGGGGGACTGATGCCGGTGAGTGAACTGGCCAAGATGATGGTGGTGCAGGTGGTACTCAAGACCTTGTATGAAGTGATTGTGCTGCCGGTAACCGTACGCGTGGTGAAATACATCAAGCGGGTGGACGATACGGATGTCTATGACGAGCATATCTCGTACAATGTATTAAAAATCAAGGAAATTTAAAGAATATGATGAATCAGAACGAGGCCCTTGTCGTATTCAGCGGCGGACAGGATTCTACGACCTGTCTTTTCTGGGCAAAGAAGCATTTTAAGAAGGTACATGCACTGAGTTTCCTCTACGGACAGAAGCATGAAAAAGAAGTGGAACTGGCGCGCAAGATTGCGGAGAAGGCAGGTGTGGAGTTTGACGTGATGGATGTGTCGTTCATCGGTCATTTGGGCAAAAACTCGCTGACGGATACCTCCATTCACATGGATGAGGTGAAACCGAAAGATTCTTTCCCGAATACGTTTGTGCCGGGACGGAACCTGTTTTTCCTGAGTATCGCGGCGGTATATGCCCGTGAGCGGGGAATTTTCCATTTGGTGACGGGGGTTTCACAGACAGACTTCAGCGGTTATCCGGATTGTCGCGACTCGTTTATCAAGTCGCTCAACGTGACGTTGAACCTGGCCATGGACGAGCAGTTCGTGATTCATACGCCGTTGATGTGGATTGACAAGGCGCAGACATGGACATTGGCTGACGAACTGGGCGTGCTGGATTTGGTGCGGAACGAGACGCTGACATGCTACAATGGTATTCCGGGCGACGGTTGCGGACATTGCCCGGCTTGCAAGCTGCGCCGCGAGGGATTGGAAAAATATTTGGCTTCAAAAGAAAACAAATGAGTATGGAAAGAAAAGACGAACTGACCTTGTTGGGCAACAAGAAAACGGTGTACAAACAGGATTATGCACCGGAAGTGCTGGAAGCATTTGTGAACAAGCATCCGGAGAATGATTATTGGGTACGTTTCAACTGTCCGGAGTTTACCAGTCTCTGTCCGATTACGGGGCAGCCGGACTTTGCGGAAATCCGTATCAGCTACCTGCCGGATGTGAAGATGGTGGAAAGCAAGAGCCTGAAACTGTATTTGTTCAGTTTCCGTAACCACGGAGATTTTCACGAGGATTGTGTGAACATCATCATGAAGGACCTGATCAAGCTGATGGATCCGAAATACATTGAAGTGACAGGAATCTTTACGCCACGTGGGGGTATTTCTATTTATCCGTACTGTAACTACGGCCGCCCGGGCACAAAGTACGAGGAACTGGCCGAGTATCGGATGAAGAATCATGATTTGTAAACCGAAGTTCGCTGGAAGATAAAGGAAAGACAGGCGGAGAAACTGATTTTGAGGTTTCTTCGCCTGTCTTTTATAAGGATGCAGTTCTCAAGAAAGCTCCAGTCCCAACGCTTCTTTGAGTTTCAGCAGGCTGGGATTCTTTTTGCTCATCATCTGGAAACGTTCTACATGGCTGTAAGCCCGTACGTTCTCGTTGGCTTCACTCACGCGCGTGGTCATCTTGATTTTGCGGTTGTGCAGCTTCTCCTGCAGGTGGGCTTCTATCTGCGGAGCGAGGTGCTGCATGTATTTCTGCACGATGTCGTTGTCTACCGCCACTTCGAAAGTATGCTGGTCAGCCAGCAGATGGGGGTGCATGTTCATCATACGTCCGGCGTTGGCCGCTTCTTCCTTGGGCAACAGGCTGGCAAACTCACGCCAGTAGTAGCCGAGGTCTTTTTCATTGAAGATATAGTCTTCCCAGTTGTCGGCAGCATGCGCCACTGGAACCTGCTGTGTGGTGGGCTGTGAAGCGGGAGCAGTTGCCTGTGTCTGTGTTTTCCGGATGGACATGCCCAGACTGCCTGCCTTGAAGACCGGGGCCTTTCTTTCGGGAGCGGCTTTCGGAAGCGGACTGGCTTTGGTGTAAGGCACTTCAGCCTGCTTCAGGGTCGTGGTATAGGGTTGTGGCTGGGCCACAGGTTGGGCTGCCGGTTGCGGTTGTGGAGCGGCATGAGGCGCAGAGGCGGCTGGACTCACCGTGGTAGTAGTTGCGGTGGCTGGAGCCGGGGTTGCCTGTGGCTGTTGTGTGGTGGGCTGACCGGCTTGCGCGGTGTGGAAAACGGGAGATAACTGTTTCTTAGGGCTGCGCCCACTGCCCGTGTCTTCCGGTTCGGCCGTCAGCTGTGCCAGCTGAATCAGTGTCAGTTCTACCAGCAGACGCTTGTTCTTGCTCTGACGGTAGTTCAGGTCGCAGTCGTTGCACAGTTTCATGGCCTTGTACAAGAATTGCGGGGTACATTTCTGTGCCTGTGCCTGATAGCGCTCACGGATGGAAGCGCCGGTTTCCAGCAGTTGCAGGGTGGCCGGATCACGGCTCACCAGCAGGTCGCGGAAATGGGACGTCAGTCCGGTGATGAAATGATTGCCGTCGAAACCTTTCCGAAGAATGTCGTTGAAAGTCAGCAAACAGTCGGATACCTTATTCTCCAAGAAGAAATCGGTCAACTTGAAATAGTATTCGCAGTCCAATACGTTCAGGTTCTCGATGACACTCTGGTAGGTGATGTGTCCGTTGGTGAAGCTCACCACCTGGTCGAAGATGGAGAGTGCGTCACGCATACCTCCATCTGCCTTCTGGGCTATCACGTTCAGGGCTTCCGGTTCGGCTTCGATATGTTCTTTGCGGGCCACATTCTCCAAGTGCTCCACCGTGTCGCTCACCGTGATGCGGTTGAAGTCATAAATCTGGCAACGGCTCAGGATGGTGGGCAGGATTTTATGCTTTTCCGTGGTAGCCAGAATGAAGATGGCGTGCTGAGGCGGTTCTTCCAAGGTTTTCAGGAAGGCGTTGAAAGCCGCTGTAGACAGCATGTGTACCTCGTCGATGATGTACACCTTGTATTTGCCAATCTGGGGTGGGATGCGTACCTGTTCAATCAGGGAACGGATGTCCTCGACAGAGTTGTTGGAAGCGGCATCCAGCTCATGGATATTATAAGAACGCTGTTCGTTGAATGCCTTGCACGATTCACATTCGTTGCAGGCCTCTCCTTCTGCCGTGGGATGCAGGCAGTTGATGGTCTTGGCAAAAATGCGGGCGCAGGTGGTTTTTCCTACCCCTCGCGGACCGCAGAACAAGTAGGCATGCGCCAGTTTATGGTTGGCAATGGCATTTTTCAGGGTCGTGGTCAATGCACGCTGTCCCACTACTGTGTCGAAAGTAGACGGGCGGTATTTGCGTGCCGATACGATATAATTTTCCATGTGTCGATTCTTTTTTGATTCCTTGATATTTCTGCAAATGTACACAAAATCTCTTTCTTGTCATGGACTTGCTGCGAAATAATTTCTATCTTTGCAGGGTAATAAAGCAGGAGTTTTTATGGGTAAACTGGCTAATATATGGGCTTTTATCGGGAGGCATAAATATTGGGTGACCATTGGGGCCTTTTTGTTGATTATTGGGGTGTTGGACGAGAACAGTCTGATACGCCGTGTGGCACATAAGCGGGAAATTCATCAGTTGAATACGGAGATTGCACGCTATCGGAAGCAGTATGAGGAAGACAGTAAGATGCTGAAAGAGATTACTTCCAACAAGGAAGCGCTGGAGAAGGTGGCGCGTGAGAAGTATTTGATGAAAAAGTCAAATGAAGATATTTTTATTTTTGAAGAAGATAAGCAATGAGTTCGAAGATGAAAGATAAACTGGCTGTCGCAGGGGCTGTAGTCCTTTTTGTAGGCTTGCTACTTCAGTTTCTGAAAATGGAGGGGGCTCCCTATGTATATTTGGTGGGGGCATGCCTGTTTGCCTACGTGCAGCTGGTTTCAGAATATAAGGGAAGCAGTGTGGTGATTCGTCGTCTGCGGCGTCAGCAGCTCCTTGGTGCGATGTTGCTGGTACTGACGGGAGTGGTGATGTTGCTCTGGAAGCGGAACGAATGGATTGTCTGTCTGACGGTCTCTGCGGTACTGGAGCTTTACACGGCTTTCCGGATTCCGCAGGAGGAGGCCAAGGAAAATTAATCTCGGAGGAAAAAGGTGCTTATTATGAAGGAAAGATATTGGAAATATTCGCTGGTCGTGTTTATCCTTGGACTGGGATACTTGTTGTTCCGTCAGGCGCAGCCTTTCATGAACGGTATTCTGGGGGGATTTACGCTTTATCTGTTATTGCGTAATTTTACATTCTGGCTCCAGACGAAGATGAAGCGGGCACTAGCCGTGTGGCTGGTGACGATTGTAGTTACGCTGTTTATTCTGGTACCGCTTTCCTTGTTTGCATGGGCCATGGTGAGTCAGATTTCTCAGATGCATTTTGATACGGAAGCGATTATCAAGCCGGTATGGGAGGTGGTGGATTTTATCAAGGACCGGACGGGCTTTGATGTGATGTCGGAAAAAAGCCTCTCTTTCTTGGTGGCACAGGCTTCTTCCATCGGGCAGTCGGTGATGAGTGGAGTCAGTGACTTGCTGGTCAATCTCTGTGTGGCTATTATGTTGATGTTTTTCATGCTGTATGAAGGGAAGAGTATGGAACATTATATTTCTACGTTGCTTCCTTTTAAGGCTGAAAATAAGATTGAGGTGCTGAAGAAGGTACAGTTGATGGTTCGTTCCAATGCCATCGGTATTCCGTTGCTGGCCATTATCCAAGGATTTATCTCATTGGGAGGCTACCTGATTTGCGATGCGCCCAATCCGTTTCTGAGTGCCATGCTGACGGCATTTGCTTCGGTGATTCCCATTGTCGGCACCGCTTTGGTGTGGGGACCGATTACGGTGTATTTCCTGGTGGTAGGTAACTGGGTAAATGCCCTGATGATGCTGGGATACGGGGCGATTATCGTGTCTCAGTGTGACAACCTGATTCGTTTCCTGTTGCAGAAGAAGATGGCCGATGTGCATCCGTTGATTACCATTTTCGGAGTGGTGGCCGGTCTTCCTCTGTTTGGGTTCATGGGTATTATCTTCGGACCGCTGCTGGTGTCTCTTTTCCTTCTGTTCGTGGATATGTTCCGGAAAGAGTTTTTACTGGAGGATGAGGATGGTTCAGGAGTCAGTCAAGGTTAATCTGGCTGTCCAGAAACTGCATGATTTCTTCTTTTTGGTCGGGGTGGAACCAGGTGATTTCCGTATCTCTCTTGAACCAGGTCATTTGTTTCCGTGAATAAATCCGGGAGTTCTGTTTGATTTTCTCAATGGCGAAGGGAAGTTCCCATTCTCCGTCCAGATATTTGAAGATTTCCTTGTAGCCTACGGTGTTCAGGGAGTTGAGGTGCTTATAAGGATACACGCGCCGGGCTTCTTCCAGCAGACCTTCTTTCATCATTTCGTCTACGCGCTGGTTGATGCGTTGGTAAAGTTCCTCTCGGTCGCGCGTCAGGCCGATTTTGATGATGTGGAAGGGACGCTCTTTGAGGGTGCGGGTGCGGAAGGAGGTGTAGGTCTTTCCAGTCATATAGCAGATTTCCAGTGCATGAATCACTCTTTTCGGGTTTTTTAGGTCGACAATGCGGTAATATTCGGGGTCGAGTACCCGTAATTCTGCACAGAGGGGTTCCAGTCCTTCCGTTTCGTAGCGGTGTATCATCAGGTCTCGGGTTTCTTTATCTACGGTCGGAATATCGTCAATGCCCTTGCAGACCGCATCCACATACATCATGGAACCTCCTGTCATGACGACGACCGGGTGGGTATGGAACAGTTCTTCCAGTTTCTTCAGTACTTCTGTCTCGTATTGTGCTGCACTGTAATAGTCGGTCAGTTCCAATGTCCCGACGAAATAGTGGGGAACTCTCGACAATTGTGCGGGAGTGGGAGCGGCGGTCCCGATTTTCAGGTCTTTGTATAATTGACGGGAGTCCGAGGATATGATTGAGGTGTGAAACCGTTCGGCGATAGAAAGGCTCAACTCAGTCTTTCCCACACCTGTGGGGCCGATAAGTACGATAAGAACGGGCTTTTTCATGTATGGATATGTATTAGCAGAAAAAAGAAATGTCATTCTGAACCATGGTCCAGGATGACATTCTTGTAATATAAAATTGAGTATGGAAAATTGGGACGGTTAGTATTTGTCTTCGTCGTATGGATTTCCGCCTCCTTCGTTGATATCGAATCCTTCCGGGTCAAAATCTTCCATGTCGTAATCCTGGTCGCCGTAGAAGTTTTCATCCAGGTCGAGTGCAGCATTGGTATTCATTTGCTCGTCGAAGTCGATGGTCTGTTTGGGAGCTTCTCCGCTTTTGCGGGAGCATACCGCTTTGTCCAAGTCCTTTCCTGTGATGATTTCGGATAATTCAATGAAGAAAACACGTTCTGCCAAGGGATCGAAAACATACAGTAGTTTTTGCTTTTCATCTTCCAGCAGTTCACTGAGACGGGTATCTTTCATCACGTAGGTATCTTCTTCAGAACTTCCGGTACCCATGTCTTCAAGAGTGATTTCAGTTTCCTTTTCCCAGTCATCGTCACAGATAAAGAAGGAAGTCATTTGGTCGTCCTTATATCCCGTTGATTTCAAAATAGCTTCGTGCAGGTCATAAAAGGAAGCTTCAGAGTCGATTTTGATTTCTCTTAAAAAATCATCGACTTCGTCAGATATGATTCTAAATTTATATACCATTTTTGTTTGTCTTTGGTTGATGTGGTAAATATACAAAATCTTTTTTATCGGATGATGCCTCGTTGCGAGTTTTCCACAAATGATATGATATATTCTATTTCTTTGCTCATCGGCACTTCCTTACGGATTTCTTCGAGGGCGTCGCTTACCATTTTCCCGCTATTGTAGATGATGCGATACGCGTTATGAATGTTTTCAATCAATTCGTTGGAGAATCCTCTGCGTCTCAGTCCGACAATGTTAATGCCACAGTAAGCAATCGGGTCGCGTCCGGCAATGATGAAAGGAGGAATATCCTTGCTGAAACGGCATCCTCCCTGAATCATCACGTAACCTCCTACGCGGCAGAACTGGTGCATCAGTACGGAAGCACTCACAATGGCATTGTCGTCAATAATGACTTCGCCTGCCATTTTAGTCTGGTTGCCGATGATGCAACCACTTCCCACCAGTGTGTCATGGGCTACATGTACACCTTCCATCAACAGGTTATTGTTGCCTACAATGGTTTTACCTTTAGCGGCTGTTCCCCGATTGATGGTTACATTTTCGCGGATGGTGTTGTTGTCGCCGATTTCTGCGGTGGTTTCTTCCCCGTGGAACTTCAGGTCTTGGGGAATGGCACCGATTACAGCACCTGGAAAAATCCGGTTCCCGTTTCCGATGCGGGATCCATATAAGATATTGGCATTGGGCATGATGACGTTATTGTCTCCAATGACCACATTCTTGTCAATGAAAACAAAAGGACCTATTTCTACGTTTTCTCCGATTTTAGCTTCGGGGTCTATATATGCTAGAGGGCTGATCATGTTACTTGTTTTTTACAATTTGTGCCATAAATTCAGCTTCGCAGACAATCTTTTCTCCCACGAAAATATATCCTTTCATGGTGGATATGCCGCGGCGAATGGGCGCCATCAGTTCAACTCTGAAAATCAGGGTATCTCCCGGCACAACTTTTTGGCGGAATTTCACATTATCTATTTTCAGAAAATAAGTAGAATATCTTTCGGGTTCGTCTACCGAATTGAGTACCAGCAATCCGCCTACTTGAGCCATCGCTTCTATTTGCAGAACGCCTGGCATGACTGGTTCTTGTGGGAAATGTCCTTGGAAGAACGGTTCATTGGAAGTGACATTTTTGATGCCGACAATGTAATTGGCACCGATAGCTATCACTTTGTCGACCAGTTGGAACGGATAGCGGTGGGGGAGCAGTTCGCGGATACGATTTACATCCATCAAGGGCTCCTCGTTGCAGTTGTATATGGGAGCCTGAATTTCGTGCAGTCGGATTTCCTTGCGCAGCTGACGGGCAAATTTGTTATTGATGGTGTGTCCCGGACGGGTGGCGATGATGCGTCCTTTAATAGGTTTTCCCACAAGGGCCAAATCGCCGATGATATCCAACAGTTTATGGCGGGCAGGTTCGTTAGGCCATACCAACGGAATATGGTTTATATATCCCAGATGACTGGCATCCATGTGGGGGACTCCCATCACATCGGCCAGTTTGTCGAAACTCTCTTGGGTCATCTGTTTTTCATAGATGACAATGGCGTTATCCAAATCCCCTCCTTTGATCAGTCCGGCATTCAATAACGGTTCGATTTCACGAACAAATACAAATGTACGTGCAGAAGCTATTTCCGTGGGGAAATCAGTCATGTTCTCCAAAGTGGCATATTGGTTCGTCAGAATTTTGGAGTCGTAGGATATGAGCGTATTTACGCTGAACTTATCATCTGGCAGTACAATGATGGATGAGCCCGTTTCTTCGTCTCGGAATTCAATTTTGGACTTGATGATGTAATAGTCTTTCGGAGCAGCTTGTTCTTCGATGCCTACTCGCTTGATACATTCCACATAGGCTTTGGCACTACCGTCCAGAATGGGGAATTCCGGTCCGTCTACCTGAATCAAGCAGTTGTCGATGCCGGCAGCATACAATGCAGCCAGTGCATGTTCTACAGTACTAACTTTTACCCCGTTTTTTGCTAAAACTGTTCCGCGGGTAGTGTCCACAACGTTTTCAGCTACAGCATCCAGTATGGGTTGGTCATCCAAATCGATTCGCTGTATTTTATACCCGTGGTGCTCTGGGGCAGGATTGAACGTAACGGTAAGTTTTACTCCCGTATGGAGTCCTTTACCATTGAGTGAAAAGCTGCCTTTTAAGGTTTGTTGTTTCAACATGGGTTTATTTATTTAGTTGTTTTTTTAATTCTTCGATTTCTTTCTGCAGACGTCCGAGTTCTACGTACATGTCCGGAAGTTTCTTGTAAATCGCGGCGGAGCGTGCAAACTGTTTCGGGTCGATGGCTGGATATCCCATTAAGGTAGAATGAGATTTGGTATTTCCCGGAATACCTGATTGGGCACCGACAGTTACGTGGTCTCCCACTTTAATGTGACCGGCTACGCCTACTTGGCCACCGAACATGCACCATTCTCCGATTTTGGCAGAACCTGCGATGCCTACCTGAGAGGCCATCACTGTGTTTTTGCCGATTTCCACGTTATGGGCGACTTGAATCAGATTATCCAGTTTGACTCCTTGATGCACAAGGGTAGCTCCCATTGTGGCACGGTCTATACACGTATTAGCCCCAATCTCTACATTGTCTTCAATAATAACAATGCCGATTTGGGGAATTTTTTCATATCCTTCCGGTGCGGGAGCAAACCCAAACCCGTCGGCACCGACAACAGCTCCTGCATGCAGGATACAGTTATTGCCGATTCTGCAGTCATGATAAACTGTGACGTGGGGATAAAGTATGGTGTTGGTACCAATTTTCGAATTGCTTCCCACAGTCACTTGTGGGTGGATATACACATTGTCACCGATTTCAGCCCCTTCTTCAATACATGCGAAAGGACCGATATAGACATCTTTCCCAATCTTTACATTTTCAGCAATGGAGGCTAACGAACTGATACCTTTCTTTTTGGGAATACTCATTTCATAAAGAGTCATTAATTTGGCCAGACTTTCATACGCGTCGTCCACTTTGATTAAAGTGGCTTTGATTTCATGCTCTGGGTGAAAATCCTTGTTTACCAATACGATGGTCGATTGTGTTTCGTATATGTAATGAGTATATTTGGGATTGGATAGAAAGGATAATGCCCCTGGAACTCCTTCTTCTATTTTGGCAAAGGTATGGACCTTGGCATTCTCATCTCCTACGATGATCCCTTGGATGTATTCTGCAATTTGTTTAGCTGAGAACTCCATATTTGATATTTTTTGTTCCTTTGTTTCCTGGTTGTTTTTCAATTCTTTGCTGCTTGAAAGAAGCATACTTACTACTTAATTATGCAAATTACGTATTTTTTTTTTATATATCCGTGAAAAAAGCCAATTATTTGCCCGAAATGTACTGTGATTTTTGTGTCTGACCTCAAAAGTCTTTTCAATTTAAGCCTTTTTATATCGAATTTGCAATAAAAAAGAAGTATAAAGAAATTGTGTAAACGCACACAGTCTTTATACTTCTTGTGGTATGGAGTAAAGATGACTTTTTGTAAATTATAGGATGGCAGCCAGTTGTTTTTCCATTTGTTGCTGTACTTTCTGTGCTTCTTCTCCTGCAACTTTGGCGAAATTCTCCGTTTTATCTGCATAGATAATGGCGCGGCTGGAATTTACAATCAGGCCACATTCTTTGGTCATGCCATATTTGCAGACTTCTTCCAGTGAACCACCTTGTGCACCAATTCCCGGAACCAGCAGGAAGTGGTTGGGAACGATTTTACGGATGTCTTCAAACATACGTCCCTGGGTGGCACCTACTACATACATCATGTTCTGGTCGTTGGCCCATTCCTGTGATTTGCGTAATACTTTTTCAAAGAGACGTTCGCCTTCTTTGTCTTCCGTAAGTTGGAAATCATGTGAACCTTTGTTGGATGTCAGTGCCAGCAGGATAACCCATTTGCCTTCGTAGGTGAGGAAAGGAGTTACGCTGTCTTCACCCATGTAGGGGGCAACAGTGACAGAATCGATGTTCAGTTCTTCAAAGAAAGTGCGGGCATACATTGCCGAAGTGTTACCGATATCGCCACGTTTGGCATCGGCAATAATGAATTGGTCAGGATAGTTCTTTTTGATGTATTCCACTGTCTTTTCAAAAGCAATCCATCCCTTTACACCCATGCTTTCATAGAAGGCCAAATTGGGCTTATAGGCGATACAGTAAGGGGCAGTGGCATCGATGATTGCTTTATTGAATGTGAAAATCGGGTCTTCTTCTTTCAGAAGGTGTTCCGGAATTTTCTTGATATCGGTATCCAGTCCTACACATAAAAAAGATTTTTTCTTTTTGATGTTTTCAAATAATTCCTGTTTGTTCATAATGTTTTATGATTAATGGTAATAATGTGACTTTATTGTTCACTGTAAGGGGTAAAATTATACACCTTACTTTTATAATTCACTTTCTTTCAATCGTTCTGCATTTTCGGCCACAATCAGATGGTCGATACAGTCTTGAATGTCGCCGTCCATGAAAGCTGCCAGATTGTAGATGGTATAGTTGATGCGATGGTCAGTGATACGTCCCTGTGGATAGTTGTACGTGCGGATTTTGGCCGAACGGTCGCCGGTGCTCACCATGGTCTTTCGTTTGGAAGCGATGTCATCAATGTATTTCTGGTGCTCTTTGTCGTAGATGAAGGTACGCAGACGGCTCAGGGCACGTTCCTTGTTTTTCGGCTGGTCGCGGGTCTCCGTACATTCAATCAGGATTTCTTCCACGATACCCGTGTTCGGATTCTTCCAGTTGTAACGTAGACGGACACCCGATTCTACCTTGTTTACGTTCTGGCCTCCGGCACCTCCGCTTCGGAAGGTATCCCATTTGATTTCACCTTCGTTGATTTCTACATCAAAGGGTTCTGCTTCGGGAAGTACGGCAACCGAGGCTGCTGATGTATGAACACGTCCCTGAGTTTCAGTTGCAGGAACCCGTTGCACGCGGTGCACGCCTGATTCATATTTCAAAGTACCATATACCTTGTCTCCCGTGACAGAACAGATGATTTCCTTGAAACCTCCGGCTGCACCTTCGTTGGCACTGGATACTTCCAGTTTCCAGCCTTTGCGTTCGCAATATTTGGAATACATGCGGAACAAATCGCCGGCAAAGATTGCCGCTTCATCCCCTCCCGTACCTCCACGGATCTCCAGGATGGCGTTGCGGTCATCTTGCGGGTCGGCGGGTACCAGCAACAGTTTGATTTCTTCTTCCAGCTGGGGAATACGGGCTTCGCAGGCAGCCGCTTCTTCGCGGGCCATTTCCTTCATTTCCGGGTCGTTCTCGGCCATCATCATTTTGGCCTCCTCCAGTCCGTTGAGGCATTGCAGGTATTCCTTGCGGGCAGCCATAATGTCGCCCAGTTCCTTATATTCTTTAGTCAGTTTGACGTATCGTTTCTGGTCGGCTATCACATTCGGGTCTGTAATGAGTGTGGAGACCTCCTCAAAACGTGAAACCAAACCGTCTAACTTTTCCAGTAATGTATTGTTTTCTGCCATTCTAATGGAATGCTTATACAGTTGAGTGATTAGATAGGTATTCGTTTACCATAATCTGCCATAGGCCATCCACGTAAAGAATACCAACAATATGAGGCCGAGCAAGATGAGTGGTAAGTCTCTTTTGGTTTTTCCATTGAAACTCTTTGACACCAAAGTATTTTCCATAAATAAAGGAAATGACAAACCCTGGAATCCCAAAACTTAGACCTTTTAGAATGGGAGAGTCAAATTCAATACTGAGAAAGAAAAGAACAAACCATAAAACAAGTAATCCGATGCCGATAAGACATCCTTGCTTTTCCTGCGGTTTCATACAATCGTAAGAGTGAGAACAAGTGGGGTAGGTTTGCGACACATCCTGCCCCTTCTTGTTTGGGTGATTAATATTTGAATTCTCCGAATTCGGAACGGATAATCAGTTCCTTGTGGTCGCTTTCTTCGATACGTCCGATAATCTGGGCATCGATGTGGAACGACTTGCTGATTTCAATTACCTGCTCTGCATGTTCCGGTGACAGGTAGACTTCCAGACGGTGTCCCATGTTGAACACTTTGTACATTTCGTCCCAGTCGGTACCGCTCTGTTCCTTGATGGTGCGGAACAAAGGAGGCACAGGGAAGAGGTTGTCTTTGATGACCCGGCAGTTGTCGCCTACGAAGTGCAGCACTTTTGTCTGGGCGCCACCTGAGCAGTGAACCATACCGTGGATTTGCGGGCGCAGGGCATCCAGCAGTTTCTTGACTACCGGAGCATAGGTACGTGTCGGAGACAGCACCAGTTTGCCGGCATCCAGCGGAGAGCCTTCTACGGCATCCGTCAGCTTCAGTTTGCCGCTGTACACCAGTTCTTCGGGCACAGCATGGTCATAGCTTTCCGGATATTTTTCTGCCAGGTATTTGCTGAATACGTCGTGACGGGCACTGGTCAGTCCGTTGCTGCCCATACCGCCGTTGTATTCTTTCTCATAGGTAGCCTGACCGTAAGAAGCCAGACCCACAATCACATCCCCCGGACGGATATTGGCATTGTTGATGACATCCGCACGTTTCATACGGCAAGTTACCGTACTGTCCACGATGATGGTGCGGACCAGGTCACCTACATCGGCTGTCTCGCCACCGGTGGCATACACACCCACTCCCATTTCGCGGAGTTCGGCCAGCAGTTCGTCTGTGCCGTTGATGATGGCTGAAATCACTTCACCCGGCACAAGCAGCTTGTTGCGTCCGATGGTAGAAGATACCAAGATATTGTCTACCGCACCCACGCACAACAAGTCATCGATGTTCATGATCAGTGCATCCTGTGCGATACCCTTCCATACAGACAAGTCGCCAGTTTCTTTCCAGTACAAGTATGCCAGTGAAGACTTTGTGCCGGCTCCATCGGCATGCATGATGTTGCAGTATTCCGGGTCACCTCCCAGAATATCAGGGATAATTTTACAGAATGCGTTCGGGAAAATACCTTTATCAATGTTCTTGATGGCGTTGTGTACATCTTCTTTCGATGCAGATACGCCGCGCTGCATGTATCGTTGATTGCTCATGAGTATAGTAAGTTTGTTTGTTTCAATTGAATGTGCAAATTTAGTGATTATTCCTTTTATAACCATGCGTTTCGGGATAAAAAGCATCAGAACACGGTGACACCAGCCGGGGTGATGCTTCCATCGGGTGCCAGCAGGCTCAGCCGGAAAAATCCTTTACCGATTTTTCGGGGAATGTCTTTCTCGGGTTGGGTAGTCCGGAGAATTTCGATTCCTGTCGCTTCACTGACAATCAGGGTATATCCTTTCGGAAGTATGGGAAGCCTTCCATATAAAATGGAAGGTTCGTCTTTGGCAGGGGTATTTAACGCCAAAGGCGCACTTTCGAATCCAAATCGGTTGACAGCTGTCACTGCCCAGTAGATACCTCCTTTTTGTGACGGGCTGGAAGTGAACGTGTATTGGCAACTGTCGGTTCGGGAGAGTGTCAGGTTTTGGGCTTTCTCCGTATCGACAGGATATGTGTCGGAAGCATATACGCGATAGTAAATACCTCCCGGCTGGCTTTCCGAGGCCTTCCAGCTCATTTGGATATTTTCTCCTTGCAGTTTCACGTGAGGGGTGGTAGGTTGGGAAGGAGTGTTCTGTGAAGTCCACCGCATGGGAGGGACGACAGCTGGGTACGCATAGAAGTTGCTTTTCAACTCATCCAGGATTCCTTTGGTGTTGCTGAGTATGAACTTATTGCGGAAATAGGCTTGTCCGTCCAATCCGATTTTTCGGGAGAAATAAATCTGACGGATGATTTCATCGATTTTCCAATCCTGTTCTTTAGGATGCAGAAAATAAATTCCCAATCCAGGTATGATCCATCGGTCGTTCTTGTTTTCCTTCCAGTCGAGGGCGAAGGGATAAAAATGATTTCCTTGGAAATACATCATCGGGAAAAGGGCATCCTGAATACCTTCGTTTAACCATTTTTGTGCATCCTGATAAACGGTCTCATAGGCATTCCATCCGAAGGAGGAATAGCGCCGGGTGTCATTGAATTTGCCGATGGGGGAGCTGCTTACTTTGACCCAGGGTTTCAGTTGCTTGACTTCCGTGTAAATCCGTCGGACAATACGCGTAATGTTGTCTCTTCTCCATTGTTTCAGGTCTTGTTTCTTCCCGTATTTGCGGTACGTGTCTTTATCGGGAAACTTTTCCCCTTGCTCCGGATAGCGGATGTAGTCCAGATGGATACCGTCCACATCGTAGCGTGAGACGATTTCCTTGGCTATCTGACTGAGGTATTCGGCCGTACCGGGATTTCCGGGGTCCAGGTACCAGCTTCCGTTGAACTGCTTGCAGAGCTTGGGCTGTTTTTTGACGATACAGTCTTTCCCTAGCAGGCCGACTTGCCGTTTGTTGCCGATGGGGATACATACCAGCCATGCATGGAGTTCCAGTCCCCGCTTATGACATTCTTCGATGGCAAATTGTAAAGGGTCATATCCGGGATTCTTTCCTGTATGCCCAGTCAGGCTTTCGGCAAATGTTTCATAAGCCGAAGGATACACCACGTCTCCCCGAAGTCGGGTTTGGAAAAGTACGGTATTGAAGTGGGCCGCCTGTAAAGCATCCAATTGCTGGATGAGCTCATTTTTCTGTGCTTCAATGCTTTGTGGAGAATTGGCCTTCCGGGTGGGCCAGTCCATTCCTCCTAATGTAGTCAGCCAGGTGGCCCGGATTTCTTCTTTAGGCTGTGCTTGCATAAAGAGGGAACAGCTTATAAATAACAAACAGATAAGTATTCGCATGTCGGATTCAAAATTTGCGCAAATATACACAAAGCTGGTTGCAGAGACAAATTGAAAAGAGAGTTTTCGGTGGTAGGGTATATACTATATGGAACCAATCTTGTTTGACTGTAGGAGATTGGACACGTTCAAGTTGTTTCCCGAAATGAGATGTGATTTGATGATTAAAATTTTCTTTTTATAGTGTCGGTTTTCTTCTTTTTATTACTTTTGCGGCGAAATAAGAGATAAATCGAAAATCTATGGTCACATTTACTATCGCATTGGTTTTACTGGTGGTAGGATATTGGGTTTATGGAAAATACATTGACACGTTGTTTGCGCCTGATTCTGCCCGAAAAACTCCGGCATTGACTCTGACGGACGGAGTTGATTTCATTCCACTTCCTACGTGGAAAATCTTTATGATTCAGTTCTTGAACATTGCCGGCTTGGGGCCCATTTTCGGAGCCATCATGGGTGCACAGTTCGGCACGGCTTCTTATTTATGGATTGTGTTCGGTACGATTTTCGCCGGTGCGGTCCACGATTTTTTGTCCGGCACGCTGTCATTGCGGAACAAAGGGGAAAGCTTGCCGGAAATTATTGGCCGTTATTTGGGGATGAGGACGAAAAATGTAGCTTGTGTATTCACTGTATTGCTGATGATTCTGGTGGGTGCCGTATTTGTGTCTGGCCCTGCAGAACTGTTGGCCGGAATGACGCCTGCTTCCTTGAATGTATATTTCTGGGTGGTAGTTATCTTTCTGTACTATATTTTGGCCACCATGCTTCCTATTGACAAGATTATCGGTCGGATATATCCTTTGTTTGCATTTGCCCTGTTGTTCATGGCGGTAGGAATTCTGGTCATGCTGTATGTGAAAAATCCGGCTCTTCCGGAAATATGGGAGGGATTTGGAACCAAGTATGAGAAAAATCCCATATTTCCGATGATGTTCATTTCCATTGCGTGTGGGGCCATCAGCGGTTTCCATGCCACTCAGTCACCCTTGATGGCGCGTTGCATTACCAATGAGAAACATTGTCGTCCGGTCTTTTATGGGGCTATGGTGACAGAGGGGATTGTAGCCTTGATTTGGGCGGCGGCTGCGACGTACTTCTTTCAGGAAAACGGGATTGTAGACAAGGTGACGGGCGTCGCTTATTCGGGCGCAAAGGTCGCTACCGATATTTCAAGGGACTGGCTGGGCACTTTTGGTGGGATTCTGGCTATTCTGGGAATCGTGGCAGCTCCGATTACGAGTGGAGATACGGCACTCCGGTCGGCTCGTTTGATTGTGGCCGATTTTTTCCATGTGGAGCAGCGTTCCATCGGGAAACGACTGGTTATCAGTATTCCGATTTTTTTGGTTACCGTAGGCTTGTTGGTCTATAGTTTTGGTGATGCGGAAGGCTTCAAGATTATCTGGCGGTATTTTGCTTGGTGTAACCAGACTTTGTCTGTCTTTACACTATGGGCCATTACTGCTTATCTGGTGGGCGTCCGGAAGAATTATTGGGTAACCTTGGTTCCTGCCCTGTTCATGACGTGTGTCTGCTCTACTTATTTGTTTATTGCTCCCGAAGGTTTCTCATTGGGAGGGGAAGTTTCCTACACAATTGGAGGGGTCTGTACGTTGATTGCAGCGGTGTGGTTCGTGTGCTGGTTCCGTCGGGTACGTTCCTTGTAGGAATTTGTTTGGCTGTTCAGCAGATTATGGCTACTTTTGCAGCCGGTAAAGGATAAAAGTGATATCAAATGAAAAAACAATTCTTTTTGATGTGGGCCATGGCCGTTGTTTCGACGGGAGTGATGGCTCAGAAGAAAGATTTTGGCTATAAGTTTTATGGCCAGGTACGTACGGACCTGTTTTATAACAGCCGTTCCAATTCGGAAACAGTGGATGGACTTTTTTATATGTATCCTAAGGATGTGGCTCCCGATGCGGATGGAAAGGACTTGAATGCCAAACCCGATGGCAATTTCTATACCTTATATACTAGGTTGGGAGTGGATGTGACCGGACCGATGTGGGGAAAGGCTAAAACCTCAGCGAAGGTGGAGATAGACTTCCGGGGGTCGGGCACTACCTATTCTCTGATTCGTATTCGTCACGCCTATTTTAACTTGGATTGGGGTAAGTCTGCGTTGCTGGTAGGGCAGACTTGGCATCCTTTGTATGGAGATGTGTCTCCCGACATCTTGAACCTGAATATGGGAGCTCCTTATCAGCCTTTCAGCCGTGCGCCTCAGGTGCGCTACCGTTTGACGGAAAAACATTTCGTGCTGACTGCTGCCGCAGTATGGCAGTCACAATATTTGTCGGTCGGTCCGTCTTCCAACCAGGCAGGTGCGACAACTACTCAGAAGAACCAGAGTTTCATCAAGAACGGATGTACGCCGGAATTTTATCTGGGAATGGATTATAAACGTCCGGGGCTGTTGGCCGGAGCAGGCGTACATGTGTCTTCCATAACTCCTCGTACGCAGTCGGAATACAATGGAGAGACCTATAAGGTCAGTGAACGTATTACGGGAGTTTCTGCCGAGGCACATGTGAAGTATACACACCAGCGTTTCCTGCTGGCTGCCAAGAGTGTGCTGGGCTCCAACCTCACACAGGCCAGTACCATCGGAGGTTATGGCATTACTTCCACTGATTCCCGGACCGGGGAACAGGAATATACGCCGGTGCGCGTTTCCCATACTTGGTTGAACATGATGTATGGAAGTACCTTCCGTGGCGGAATCTTTGCCGGATATCTGAAAAACTTGGGTGCATCGAAAGAAGTGACCGGAGTGTTGGGTACTGGAACCGATATTGACCAGTTGAATACTTTGGGCGCTGAATTCACTTATAACCGTCCAAATTGGAAAATCGGAGCCGAGTACACTTGGACAGGGGCATGGTATGGAGATTACACGGCAAAAGCCCGGATAACCAATACGCATTTGGTGAAAAACAACCGTATTGTGTTTACGGCTTTGTTTCAATTCTGATGGAGTGATTTGTTTGTCATGATAGAAAAAAAAGGATGGCTTTGGCCATCCTTTTTTATTGTGCTTTCTGCTGGTAAATTTTTTCCAGATCGAGGCTCGGTTTTTCTTCATGAAGTAAGATACGGGCTGACACATCCGTTTCATGATAATTTTCCACATTGGATAAGCGGTTGATGAATTGGCGTACGGTATCCACTTGTATATCTTCGACAAATACATTGCGGATGGGTAAACGATTGTCTCCTTTCAGTTCGTAGATCGCATCAGCCGATTGGCAGCGGATATGCTTTACGTGGATTCTGTCTATTCGGGTAATACGGGTTTCATAAGTGGGTACCAGGTCCTTCCATTGGTATAAGACTTCCGTATCGATTTCAAAGGTGCGTAACATATCTCCGGCATTGATATTTTCCAAGTAGATATTCTCGATAAATCCTCCCCGTCGGTGATTGGTTTTCAGGAAAAACAGCCGATGTACTTTCTGCGGTGCTTTGCAATTAGTCATATAGACATTTCGTACACCTCCGGATATTTCACTGCCGATGCCTAACAGGGTGTGTCCGTTAAGGATGTCACAATTCCGAATGACAATGTTTTCACTGGGAGTATGCGGGCGCCAGGCATCCTGATTACGCCCCGATTTAATGACTACGGCATCGTCTCCTTGGTCAAACTGACAGTTCTCAATCAGAAGGTTACGGCTCATCTCCAAGTCAATTCCGTCATTGTTGTGCCCGTGTGCCTGTACGTCAAGGTGACGTACGACGCCACTGTTGCACATATATAAGTGAATGGTCCAGAACGGGCTTTGTCGGATATGGAAATCTTCCAGTAATACATTCTTGCAGCGGTTGAAGTGAATCAGGTGAGGGCGGAGGTGATTTTCCCCTGCTGCCATCTGTCGTTGGATTACAGGTACATTCGTCGATGCCATGGCATATAACTGCTTCAAGGCATTCAAGTGAGCTTGTGGACGTTTAAACCATACGCGCCAGGTATCCATTAAGGGGGAGAGAGTTCCTTTTCCAGAGATGGCTATGTTTTCACAGTCAAATGCATAGATTAAAGGAGAATAATTGTAGCATTCTAGACCTTCCCAAGAAGTCATGACGGCTGGTAAGTAGTCGTCTGGATTATCGGTGAACCTTATAGTGGCTCCTTCTTCCAGGTGAAGATTTACATTGCTTTTCAGATGGATTGGTCCTGTAATCCATTCGCCTGATGGTACAACGACTCGTCCACCTCCGGCGTTGTGGCATGCTTCGATTGCCTTGGCAAATGCTCGGGTATTTAAACGAGATTCATTTTTTTTCGCTCCGTATTGGGTGATAAGGAAATCTTGATGGGGAAAACTGCATAACCTGACAGAATCCATGGGAAAAGGGGCTTCTACGGATATTGTTTTGAGTTCCACCTTCGAAGTGTTTTGTGCTGGGAGGAAAGACGGGGACAGTCCTGCAGCAAGGATAAAAAATAATGTGTTGATTTTCATGGTATATAATAATTGGACTATGCAAAGGAAACCATTTCTGTTTACAAATAGACTGTATGAATGTCCTTATAGATGGATTTTTGTACGAATTTCTAGGAATCCGTACGTTTGTCTGAATTCTTTTTGAAAAGAAGTCTTTACTTTTGCCATCACTAAGAAACCGAAAATGAAAATATATGAAAACAAAACAAATCCTGAAAATAGGCTTGCTCAGCTTTTTCTTGGCAAATACCGCTTACGCACAGAACTACCAGTTTGATTTTAGTGGAAAAAAGAAGGTGGAAAAGGGAATTGTAGCCATTTCATCCGATTCAATATATCCCTGTAAAGGAGGGTATGGGTATGATTTTTTGCCTGCACCCTCAAAGAATGGAAATTCACCTTTTTTCTTCTCGGTAGATGTGCCTGACGGAAATTATTTGGTCACTGTGACTTTAGGAAGTAAGCAGAAAGCGGGTTCTACTACTGTACGGGCGGAGTCCAGACGTTTGTTCCTGGAGAATATATCTACCCGGAAAGGAGAATTCCTCACTTTCCGTTTTACCGTCAATAAACGCAATACGATAATCGGAAATGGTGAAAAGGTGCAGATAAAAGAGCGGGAAAAGAACAAATTGAACTGGGACGACAAGCTGACTTTTGAATTTAATGGAGATGCTCCTTGTGTGTCAAGTCTAAAGATTGAACGGACCGATGATGTACTGACTGTTTTCCTGGCAGGAAATTCCACGGTTGTCGATCAGGACAATGAACCTTGGGCTAGCTGGGGGCAGATGATTCCTCGTTTCTTTGATGAACATGTCTGTTTTGCAAATTATGCAGAGAGTGGAGAACGTGCCGATACGTTTATCAAAGCCGGACGTTTGAAAAAAGCCTTGACGCAGATGAAGAAAGGAGATTATATGTTCATTGAATTTGGACATAATGACCAAAAACTGAAAGGCCCAGGAAAAGGCGCATACTATTATTTTGCTACAAACTTGAAGTATTTTGTGGATGTGGTGCGTGAGAAAGGGGGCATTCCTGTTTTTGTGACTCCTACACAGCGTCGTTCTTTTGATGAGGCTGGAAAGATACGGGAAACTCATGAGGATTATCCGGATGCCATGCGCTGGGTGGCTCAGCGTGAAGGGGTACCTGTGATTGAGTTACATGATATGACGCGTACGTTGTATGAGGCAATGGGGGTAGAGGCTTCCAAAAAAGCTTTTGTGCATTATCCTGCAGGAACTTATCCTCATCAGACGAAAGATTTGGCAGATAACACTCATTTTAATCCTTATGGAGCCTATGAGATAGCTAAATGTGTGGTAGAAGGTGTTAAGAATTTGAATTTGCCATGGGTTCAATATTTGCGGAAAGATTATCAGGCTTTCAATCCTGCAATGCCGGATGAGGTGAAGGCTTTTAAGTGGAATGAGAGTCCTTTTACAGAAATAGAGAAGCCTGATGGTAACTGATTTGATAGATTGTTAAGTATTATCGTTTCAATAGGTATTATCTTTTCAATAGGATAGGATTTTTTTGAAGGTGAAAAGCTGTACGAACGAATCGGCCGGAGTGGGTGCCGGTTCGTTCTTTTTTTAGAAATGGATAAATATTTTGAAATATGTACAAAACCGCATGATTGTGTACGATATTCCATATAGAAATAGGCTGTATTGCGCTATCTTTGGCCAACTGAAAAATCAAAAACAATTTAGAAATATGAATAAACACATGTGGTGGAAAGCCTTGTTGCTGGGAGTAACTTGCTTCTCTATTTCTTCTTATGCACAGAATCTGAATAAAGTGAAAGCCCCAATGGAAGATGTCAATCAGGTGGTCGATTTGACATTGGATAGTTTGAATAAAGCAAAAACGGCCCGTCCGGTGGCTGGTTCAACCCGAAAGGGAGACAATCCGGTCCTTTTTCTGGTGGGAAACTCAACCATGCGTACAGGAACTCTGGGAAATGGAAATAACGGACAGTGGGGCTGGGGGTATTTCTTTCATGAATATTTTGATGAAGACAAAATTACGGTCGAAAATCACGCATTGGGAGGTACCAGCAGTCGTACATTCTATACTCATCTTTGGAAAGATGTACTTAAAGGAGTTAAGAAAGGTGACTGGGTGATTATAGAATTGGGCCATAATGATAACGGACCGTATGACAGTGGTCGTGCCCGTGCTTCTATTCCGGGAATAGGAAAAGACAGTTTGGAAGTAACCATCAAGGAAACCGGTGTGAAAGAGACGGTTTATACGTATGGGGAATACATGCGTCGCTATATTCGGGAAGTGAAAGCGAAGGGAGCTCATCCGATTCTTTTTTCTTTGACGCCCCGCAACGCCTGGGAAGACAAGGACAGTACCATAATTTCCCGTGTGAACAAGACTTTTGGTTTATGGGCTAAACAAGTGGCCAAAAAGGAACACGTGCCGTTTATCGACCTGAATGAAATCTCTGCCCGCAAGTTTGAAAAGTTTGGCAAGGAAAAAGTGAAATACATGTTCTATCTGGATCGTATTCACACCAGTGTGTTTGGTGCACGGGTGAATGCGGAATCTGCTGCGGAAGGAATCCGGGAATGTAAGAATCTGGAACTGGCCCGTTATTTAAAACCTCAGGAAAAAGATACCGTGACGGGTTCCAGCCGAAAGAAAGGATGTCCGGTGTTGTTTACTGTTGGTGACAGTACCGTGCGTAACCAGGATAAAGATGAAAACGATCAGTGGGGCTGGGGAAGCGTAATTGCCGAGTTGTTTGATCTAAACCGGATTTCGGTCGAAAACTGTGCGAAAGCAGGTCGTAGTGCCCGTACTTATCTGGAAGAAGGACGTTGGGACAAGGTGTACAATGCCTTGCAGCCCGGTGATTTTGTCTTGATTCAGTTCGGTCACAATGATGCAGGTCCTATTAATACGGGAAAAGCTCGTGCGGAACTTCCGGGTGCGGGAGACGAAAGTAAAGTTTTCCTGATGGAAGCTACCAAGACTTACGATGTGGTCTATACGTTTGGCTGGTATTTGCGTAAGTTCATTCGGGATGCGCAGGAAAAGGGAGCTATACCTATCGTATTGAGTCATACACCCCGTAACATCTGGGATAATAATGAAATCCAACGCAATACATCTTCCTTTGGTAAATGGACTCGGGAAGCAGCTGAGGCTACGGGAGCTTACTTTATTGATTTGAATAAACTTTCAGCAGATAAATTACAGAAAATAGGGTATGAGCAAGGATTGAAATATGTGGCACCTTATTTTTGCCGTGACCACACGCATACTTCTTTGAAAGGAGCGCATTTGAATGCGCAAAGTATTGCTGAGGGATTAAAAGCTACAGACTGTTCATTAAAAAATTACTTAAAATAATTGGAGGTACTATGAAACGTGAAGCATTTAAAATGTTCTTGAAACCCGGTTTCGAGAAAGAATACGAGAAACGTCATGCAGCCATTTGGCCGGAACTGAAGAAGATGTTGTCAGAAAATGGTGTGTATGATTATTCCATCTACTGGGATAAAGATACCAATATCTTGTTTGCTTGTCAGAAAACAAAAGGAGAAGAATCTTCCCAAGATATGGGGAATAATCCGATTGTGCAGAAATGGTGGGACTATATGGCCGACATTATGGAGGTAAATCCGGACAATTCACCGGTGACGATTCCGCTTCCTGAAGTGTTCCATATGGATTAATGGATTATATTTATTGAGAATGAAAAAGTGCATGCCTTTGGGGGTATTGCACTTTTTTATATTTTTGCGAAAAAATCACGTTTAATAGGACAGCAGGAATGAACAGATTATTCTTTTTACTTCTTTTCATCATTTCGTTTGTTGGAGGAACTCATGCGGCCGTGGATTTGCGGGCTACCCGTTTTACAACGACTTCTGGACTGGGCAACAATTCGGTAAGATACATGTATCAAGATAGTAAGGGATTCATTTGGATGGGTACGCTGAATGGATTGAGCCGTTTTGATGGAACCTCTTTTGTGACATTCCGTCCTCGTAAAGGAAACCGCCCTTCATTACCAGACCATAGAGTACAGGAAATCGTAGAGGATCAGAATTGTTTTCTGTGGATAAAGATGACAGGTGAACAGGTAGGGTGCTACGATTTGAAGAAAGACCGTTTTGTGGATTTTACGGGTTGTGGTGAGTATTTACGCCATTATTGGAACGTGTATTTTGTCAATCAGAATGAGGCTTGGGTCACGGGAGAACGTGAAGGTTGCCGTTTGATTCGTTATCAGGAAGACCGTACGTTTACTTCTATTGCTTTTGATACACGCAACGGCTTGTCTTCCAACGTGATTAATGATTTGAAGGTAGGGGCTGAAGGCTATGTGTGGATTGCTACAGGAAAAGGACTTTATTGCTGGAATGGGAAAAAGCTTCACGCATTGGATAGAAAACTGAAATTCCGTGAGATTGCTGTATATGATAAGATGACCTATTTTTTAACTGACGGGGGACAGATTTTCTGTTATGGAAAAGATCAAATCTTAAAGAAGGTTGTTTCCATTCCGAATTCATTTGTTTTTTGTGATGAACTGGTCAGAGGAAAGGAATGGTTGATTTTCAGTGAAGAGCAGACTTGGAGTTTTCATTTTGATACGGAAACATTGACTTTGGCAGAAGGGGCTCTTCAAATCAAACGGGCACAAGTGATAAAAGATAATTTGGGAGAGCACTGGGTTTATGGAAATAATGGGGTGTTGACATGGATCGATTCACGGACGGGGAAAGTGACTCCTTTCTTGTTGATGCCTGAGGAAAAGCGTAATTATGTAGACCGGGAACGATATTATGTGGTGCACGATTCACGTGGAATTATTTGGATAGGCACTTATGGAAATGGGCTGTTTGTCTATGATGTCGCTAATGGACAAATGAAACATATTGTAGCCAATTCCGACAATATGCAGACTTTGATAGGGTCTGACTTTCTGCAGTGTGTGATGGAAGATCATTCGGGAAATATCTGGGTAAGTTCTGAATACACAGGAGTATCTCGTCTGGAAGTCTTGAATGAAGGAACGCTTCGTATCCTTCCGGCTGGAGAAGGAAAGTTTGACCGCTCAAATACGGTACGTACCTTGTATCGAGACTCTTCGGGAAACATCATTCTAAGTACTCGTGACGGAAAAATGTACGAGTACGATTCTTATCTGAATAATAAAAAAGAGGAGATGGCCTATGGTAGCAACATCTATGCAGTGGCAGAGGATACGAATGGAGTACGTTGGTATGCTTCTCGTACGAAGGGACTGATTGTGGGTAACCGGGTATATATGCATAATCCTTTGGATTCTTCTTCTTTAAGCACCAATCAAGTGTTTTGCCTATTGAAAGATCATAAGAACCGTATATGGGTCGGCACTTTTGGAGGTGGCCTTGATTTGGCAATTCCAGGTAAAGACGGCTATCGTTTCCGGCATTTCCTGACTTCTACGTACGGACAGCGTCAGGTACGTGTGATATTTGAAGATGATAATCACTGGATTTGGGTGGGAACGAGTGAAGGTGTGTATGTTTTTGATCCGGATGCATTGCTGAAGAATCCGAAGGCTTATTATAGCTATACCTTTGACAATGGAATGTTGAGAAGCAATGAGATACGAAGCATTACTTCTGATGGAAAAGGGCATATTTTGATTGCCGAGTCTGGATCTGGTTTTTCTGTCTGTGCCCTTCCTGCGAAGAAGGAGGTTTACCAGCATTTGCAATTTGAACATTTTGGTACAGAAGATGGACTTGTCAACGGTATGGTGCAGACTTTTGTTTCCGACAAGAATGGAAAGGTTTGGATTACAACTGAATATGGTGTTTCCTGTTTTGACATTTCGCGGAAGACATTTGAGAATTATTTCTTTTCTACGAATATGTTGGGGAATGTCTATGCCGAGAATTGTGGATTGCGGTTAAATGACGGACGTATAGCGTTAGGAACGAACTATGGACTTACGGTGATTGACCCTAGCCGTGTGAAACATCCTGAGAGTAAGACCAAAGTCACATTTACAGATTTGCGTCTGAATGGAATATCCGTCAGTCCGGATGAGCCGGATTCTCCGTTGGATATGTCTCTGGCGTATGCTTCGGAAGTGAATTTGCGGTATAACCAGAATTCGTTCGTCGTAGAATTTTCTACTTTTGATTATTTAGGAGCGGGTGGGTCGAAGTTCAGCTATATGCTTGAAAATTATGATAAGACTTGGAGTGTGCCTTCATCTTTGAATTTTGCCGCATATAAGAATTTATCGCCTGGCACATATTATCTTCATGTAAAAGCTTCGGATGCTTCCGGTTTGTGGGGAGCGGAAGAGTCTGTCCTGAAGATTGTGGTAAGACCGCCTTTCTGGAAGACTCCTTGGGCTTATATTTTGTATATCATTGTGCTTTCGGCATTGCTGTATACAGTGTTCCGGATTATCCGAAACATGAATACCTTGCGCAATAAGGTGAAGGTAGAAGAACAGTTGACCGAATACAAACTGGTGTTTTTTACCAATATCTCCCATGAATTCCGTACTCCGTTGACTTTGATACAGGGTGCCTTGGAGAAGATTCATCGCTTGAAAGTTCCCAAGGATATGGCATACTCATTGAAGATTATGGATAAGAGTACGGAGCGTATGCTGAGGTTGATCAATCAGTTGCTGGAATTCCGGAAGATGCAAAATAACAAACTGGCTTTATCCTTGGAGGAGACCGATGTGATTGCGTTTCTGTATGAAATCTATCTGACATTCAAGGATGCGGCAGAGTCGAAGAACATGGAATTTCGCTTTATCCCTTCCTGCCAGTCTTATCGGATGTTCATTGATAAAGGAAATGTGGATAAGGTAGTGTATAATATCCTGTCGAATGCCTTCAAATACACTCCTTCCAAAGGGAAAATAGAATTTGTGGTGAACGTGGATGAGGCTGCCGGTAAGTTGAAAATGAGCGTTTCAGATACGGGTGTGGGCATTCCGAAGGAAAAACGAGGAGAGTTGTTCAAGCGGTTTATGCAAAGCAATTTCTCCGGCGACAGTGTGGGAGTGGGTCTGCATCTGACACATGAACTGGTCAATGTACATAAAGGTACGATTGAATATGAAGAAAATCCGGGTGGAGGATCTATTTTTATCGTCACTCTGCCTACAGATAAGTCAGTATATGAAGAAAAAGACTTTCTGGTACCGAACAATGTGTTGCTTCGGGAGGAAGAAAAGGCCGAGAAACATTTGGCCGACGTGGTATTGAAAGATGAAGAAGTGACAGATGAGTTCCTTCCGGTAAATCCGTTGAATAAATATAAGGTCTTGATTGTGGAAGACGACAATGATGTGCGGGAGTTCCTCAAAGAGGAGATGAGCGTATATTTTGAAGTGGTCACGGAGGCGGATGGAGATGCCGGATTGGAACGGGCCCGTCATTATGACGCGGATTTGATTATCAGTGATGTGATGATGCCTGGATGCTCGGGATTTGAACTCACCCGGAAATTGAAGAATGATTTTAATACCAGTCATATTCCGGTCATTCTATTGACCGCCATGACCTCAGTCGAGAATCATGTGAAGGGCGTTGAATGTGGGGCAGACGCTTATATTACGAAGCCTTTCAGTCCCCGGTTGTTGTTGGCGCGGGCATTCAAGCTGATTGAGCAGCGTGAAAAGTTGAAAGAAAAATTCTCTCATGACCCCAATCAGGTGCGTCCGGCTCTTTGTTCTTCGGATAAGGATAAACTCTTTGTAGAAAAGATGGGTCGTATTATGGAGACTCAGTTGGGCAATTCACAGTTTACAGTGGATGAATTTGCGTCCATGATGGGAGTCGGACGGTCTATCTTCTATCGTAAAGTGAGAGGAGTGACCGGATACTCACCTAATGAATACATTCGGATTATGCGAATGAAAAAGGCTGCCGAATTGCTTTCTTCTCCTGAAAATCTGACTGTGGCTGAAGTGTCATATCAGGTGGGGATTAATGATCCTTTCTATTTTAGCAAGTGCTTTAAACTGCAGTTTGGAGTAACGCCTTCGGTATATCAGAAGGGGGGACGAGCCGATACGGAGAAAGAGAAACATGAGTCTGCCGGTGAGGAGGAATAAGAGGATGAAATGTGGAGAAAAACTGGTGGAGGCAGAAAGAAAACTGTAAGATAAACAGGTGAAGAACTGCTCGTTTTTCTATAAAATAAGTGTTGAAATTCAAGTAAAAGTAATAAATATAGAAGTTGTATAAGGAAAAAGTATTACCTTTGCATGAATACAAAAACATAGAAGATGGGACATCATCAATTAGACACCTTAGACGAACAGATTCTGCGCATGATCGCAGGCAACGCACGTATTCCTTTTTTGGAAGTGGCACGCGCGTGTAATGTATCGGGAGCCGCTATTCATCAGCGAATTCAAAAGTTGACGAACCTGGGAATTCTGAAAGGTTCAGAATTTATCATTGATCCGGAAAAGATAGGCTATGAAACTTGTGCCTACATCGGTTTGTATTTAAAAGACCCGGAGCAGTTTGACTCGGTCACGGAGGCATTGAAGCATATTCCGGAAGTAGTGGAATGTCATTTTACCACCGGGCAGTATGACTTGTTTATCAAAATCTATGCGAAAAACAATCATCACCTGCTGGAAATCATTCATGACAAACTTCAGCCGTTGGGTCTGTCACGTTCGGAAACAATTATTTCTTTCCGTGAAGCCATCAAACGCCAGATGCCGATAATGGACCTGGCGAATGACGATGATTGATGCGTGACGCTTATTTTTGTGTACGTTCGTAGTCAACGAAACTATAGGAGTAGAGGTGCTTTTCGTCTGTCGGATGGCATTCTCTACTTTTTTCTTGCCATACATGGCGGTCTATCTCCGGAAAGAAAGTGTCGGCGGGCACTTGGTCGTCTTCCACTTCTGTCAGATAAAGGCGGTCGGCCAGTGGGAGGGCTTCCGTGTAGAGCATGGCTCCTCCGATGATGAAGACTTCTTCTTCCTCTTTGCAGGATTTCAAGGCTTCTTCCAGCGTGTGGAAACATTCCGCTCCTTCAAAATGCAAATCCTTTCTGCTCAGCACAACGTTTCTCCGGTTAGGCAGGGCGCCTTTGGGGAGGGATTCAAAGGTATGCCGTCCCATCAGAATGGTATGGCCTGTGGTGAGTGACTTGAAGCGTTTCAAGTCATTGGGCAGCCAGTAAAGCAACTTGTTCTGGTAGCCGATACCTCGTTTCTGGTTGATGGCGGCGATGATGGATAAGGTCATATTTTTGCTCTTTATGATTGGTTATACAGATACTTTTCCGGCAATATGTGGCCACGGGTCGTAGTTCTCCAGTTGGAAATCTTCGTACTGGAAGCTGAAGATATCTTTTACGTCCGGATTGATTTTCATGGTGGGTAGCGGACGAGGAGTACGTGTCAGCTGGAGGTCCACCTGTTCCAGATGGTTCAAGTAGATGTGGGCATCTCCGAGCGTATGGATGAAATCACCCGCTTTCAGTCCGGTCACCTGTGCCATCATCTGCAGCAGCAGGGCATAGGAGGCGATATTGAACGGTACGCCCAGGAAGGTGTCTGCGCTGCGCTGGTACATTTGCAGGCTCAGTCGGCCGTTGGCTACATAGAACTGGAAAAACGCATGGCACGGAGGAAGGTTCATGTGGTTCAAGTCGCCCACGTTCCAGGCACTGACGATGATGCGCCGGGAGTCGGGATTATGCTTGATGGTTTCCACGGCTTCCGAAATCTGGTCGATGAATGTACCGTCGTAGCCGGGCCAGGAGCGCCACTGGTAGCCGTAGATATGGCCTAAATCGCCGTTCTCATCGGCCCATTCGTTCCAGATTCTGACGCCATGTTCTTGCAGGTATTTCACGTTGGTATCTCCCTTGAGAAACCACAATAGTTCGTAAATGATGGATTTCAGGTGAAGTTTTTTGGTTGTGACGAGCGGAAAGCCGTCTTCCAGGTTGAAGCGCATCTGGTGGCCGAACACGCTGAGGGTGCCGGTGCCGGTACGGTCGTCTTTGCGTACGCCTTCCGTACGGATGCGGTGCAACAAGTCAAGATATTGTTTCATGATTGGATTTTTTTGTTTTTGCAAAGGTAGCTAATTTTTTTTATTTTTGCCGGCGTAACATAATTGCTTAGCGTCATCATGAATTTACCCTCTGATTTTGTCACTCGCACACGTCGGCTGATGGGGGATGCCGACTTTTCCGCATTGGCGGAAGCCTTGGAAAAAGAAACTCCGGTCAGCATCCGTATCAATCAGAATAAATGTACCTCTGTCCCAGTGGACGGTACGCCTGTGCCTTGGTGTCCGGAAGGCTATTACTTGTCCGGTCGTCCGTCGTTCACGTTCGACCCGTGGTTTCATGCCGGATGTTATTATGTACAGGAGGCATCGTCCATGTTTCTGGCCCAGGCACTCCGGCAATATGTGCAGGAACCGGCCGTGATGCTCGACTTGTGTGCGGCTCCCGGAGGAAAATCCACGTTGGCCCGGTCGGTATTGCCCGAAGGTAGTCTGCTGGTAGCCAATGAAGTGATGCGCAACCGTTCGCAGGTATTGGCGGAGAATCTGGTCAAATGGGGAAATCCGGAAGTGGTGGTCACGAACAATGACCCGGCAGATTTTACGGAACTGGGCCCTCTCTTCGACGTGATTCTGACCGATGTGCCCTGTTCGGGAGAAGGAATGTTCCGCAAGGATGAAGTGGCGGTGCAGGAATGGAGCATCGCCAATGTGGATACGTGCTGGCAGCGGCAGCGTCGGATTTTGCGTGATATATGGCCTTGCCTGAAAACCGGGGGCCTGCTGGTGTACAGTACCTGCACGTACAACCGGGAAGAGAATGAAGACAATGTGGCTTGGATTGCAAAAGAGTTAGGCGCAGAGGTGTTGCCTCTTGAGGTAAGGCCGGAATGGCATATCACCGGCAACCTGACCGAGCATACATTCCCGGTTTATCGTTTTTTGCCGCATAAGACAACGGGAGAAGGACTGTTTCTGGCTGTCTTGCGGAAAACGTCGGATGAAGACCGGGAATGTGCGCGGGTGAAGCCGGCGGGCAAGTCTCCCAAAAAAGGAAAAGGAGGGAAAACACCTGTATTGCAGGTGCCGCGAGAGATGCAGGCTTGGATATATGGAGCGGAAGATTATGAATTCAAGGTGGAAGAGATGGAAGCAGTGGCTTTTCCCATGGTCCATAAAGATCTTTATGAGTTGCTGAAAAGTCGGCTTAAAGTGTTGCATGCCGGTGTCACGTTGGGAGAATGGAAAGGGAAGGACTGGCAGCCTTCGCACACATTGGCCATGAGTACGGCATTTCGGAAAGAAGCTTTTCCAACGGCGGAACTGACTTATGAACAGGCTGTGGCTTATTTGCGGAAAGAGGCGGTGACACTTTCGCCGGAGGTGCCGAAAGGATATGTGGTGCTGACTTATCGCGGACAGGTACTGGGTTTTGCCAAAAATATCGGCAACCGGGCCAATAATCTGTATCCGCAGGAATGGAGAATCCGGAGTGGATATTTGCCGGAAGTCCTCCCCGATTTATTTGTCTGAAAAACGCCTTTGCGTTTGGTCTGAAACGCAAGTACGTTTTAAACCAAACGCCTAAGCGTTTTAAGTAAAACGTAAAGGCGTTTGGATGAAAACGCTTAGACGTTTTTCCTGAAACGTAAAGGCGTTTTTGTATGGTTCTGTAACTGCTTGAAAATCAGTGTGCACTATTTCTCTAAAGTGAGCGGAATACCTTGATAGAAGTCCAGGATTTTGGCACGGAACAGATAGTCGTATTTTGCCTGCACACAGTCGGACACGGCTTTCATCCAGTTGGTGCGGGCTTCGTTGTATTCCGTGGCATTGGCTTTTCCGTTGGCATATTTTTCTTTCATGAGCTTGAAGGAAGCTTCTGCTGCTTCATCGGCTACCTGACTGCTCTGGTATTTGCTCTCCGCATTGACGGCATTGTAATAGGCTTGCTGTATCTCCTTGTAGAGTGTCTTTTTGCTTTCCTCCAGTTGCCAGTTCAGGGTGGTTTGTTCCAGACGTGCCGTGCGGACCCGGTTACGGGTACTCAGCCGGTTGAAGATGGGGATGCTCAGTGAAAGTCCCACGTATTGGCTGAAGTTGTCCTTCAGCTGTGAATGGAAACTGGCATTCTCCCGGCCCGACATTTTGTAGTAGCTGGTACCCAGACCGGCACCGAAACTGAGTTGGGGATAATAGGCACTTTGGGCAATGCGGATGCTGCGGGCCGCACCTTGCAAGCGATACTGTGCCGCCTTGATAGAAGGCTTGATGAGCAGCGCTTGGTTATAGATGTCGGTCGGTGAGGTCAGCGTGCCGAACAGTTGTTCGGGCTGGATGTCGGGACTGACAATCTGAAAATTATCCGGCGAAGGAAGTTCGAGCAGTTGGCTGAGGTCGAGCAGGGACAAGCGATAGTCGTTCTCGGTCTGCACCAGTGAAAGCTGGTCTTGTGCCACGCGCGACTTGGCTTCGTACAATTCTGCTTCCGAGGCTTTCCCGTTTTGGAAATAGGCTTCTTTCTGGGTCAGCATTTCTTGGCTTAGTTCCACTTGCTGTCGGGCTATTTTCACCAGTTCCTCGTTGAAGAGCACTTGCAGGTAGGCTGAGGTCACCTGGATGCTGATATCCTCTTTGGCCTTGTTCAAGTCTTCCGTGGCTGCTTGGAGGTTTAACTTGGAGAGTGCGATATTGTTCGGAATCTGCATGCCGGTGAACAAGGGGACACTGGTACTCAGGTTGAAGCCCGTGTTCTGGGTGTTGATACTCTGGTAGGTGTTATTGGCCTGGAGGCTTCGTCCGAAGTTGAACGAGTGGGACGCACTACCGTTCAGGTCGGGCAGACGGCTCCATTTGGCGGTGTTCAGTTCCACTTCACTTTTGTCGCGGGCGGCTTCCTGCTGCTTGACGGTCAGGTTGTGGGCGATGGCATACTCGATGCAGCGGGTCAAGTCCCATGCTTCCTCTGCTTGGCTGGCACCTGTGGCCAGCAGGCCGAAACTGAGTACGGCCAATTGTTTCAAGTGGATTCTCATGGCTTACATTTCTTTTTTGAGTCCTCGGATAGCTTCATCGGGTTTCAGCCCGCTCTTAATCTCTATATTTACTCCATCGCTGATACCGGTCTGCACCTGGCGGCGGATAAATTTCTGTGTAGGTACGCTGTCGGTCAACACATAGACGAAGGTAGAATCCCCACTGAACTCAATGGCACTTTCCGGTACGGTCAGTGCATGATTGGCCCGCTGGAGTTCGATTTCCGCATTGGCACTGTAGCCGGAACGGATGGTCACACTGTCGGGCACCGTGATGGCTGCTTTGATTTCAAACTGGTTGGCTCCGTTGTTTTCCACGCTCTTCGGCGAAATGTATTCCAGTACGGCATCGAATTTCATGTTCTGCAAAGCTCCCAGTGTGATTTTGACAGGGATGCCTTCGCGGATACGTCCCACTTCCGTTTCGTCCACATTGCCACGGAAGATGAGGTCACCCATATCGGCTACGGTGGCGATGGTGGTACCGTCGTTGAACGTGTTGCTCATGATGACGGAGTTACCCACTTTAATAGGCACGTCCAGAATCAGTCCGTCGATGGTAGAACGAATCAGGGTACTGCTGAAGGAGGCGCTGCTCTTGGTGATTCCTTCTTTTACGATTTGCAGGTTATCCTTGGCTGCCTGCAATTCTTCGCGGGCTTGTTTGGCGGCAAGCAGCGTTTTTTCATATTCTTCGCTGCTCACCAGCTTGCTTTTATAGAGTTTTTCCATGCGTTCCAAATCCGTTTCGGCTTGCCTTCCGTTGATTTCGGCCAGACGGACACGGCTTTCGGCCGAATTGAGGGAACCCAATTCGGGAATAACCTTGACTTTGGCGATGATTTCGCCTTTCTTCACCGTTTGGCCGGCCTCCTTGTACACCTCGGAGATGATACCGGAAATCTGAGGCTTGATTTGTACTTCATCGCGGGGTTCAATCTTTCCAGTGGCTACGGTAGTTTGCACTAGGTCCGTGGTCTGTGAATGGAGGATTTCGTAAGCCGTATTTTTCGGCTGTGATTTCTGATACAGGAACACGAAAGTCCCGATGAAAATCAGTGCAATCAGCACTAACGAGAAAATTTTGATGTACTTCTTCATATTGGTTTTGATTTTTTGTTTGTTTTGTGGTTTTATTTATTCGTCGCGTATGGCTTCAATGGGTTTGATGCTCATGGCCCGGTAGGCAGGAGCCAGTCCGGCCAGCAGGCCTAATACAAGCAAGAGGGCGCAGGCACCGATGGCTTCCCAGAAGCTGATTTGGAATTCGGTGGGTGCAGTAGGGGTGGATGTTCCCATTTCTGTCAGGTTCAGGAGGAACACGGCAAAGGTAATGCCGGCCATACCTGCCAGAATGGTCAGTACCATGCTTTCCGACAGAATCTGTGACAAGATATCGTTGGGGCGGGCACCGATGGCACGCCGGATGCCGATTTCAGTGGTCCGTTCCTTGACGGTGACCATCATGATGTTGCTCACCCCGATGGCACCGGCCAGCAGGGTGCCGAGGCCGACCATCCAGCCGAGGATTTTGATGCCCGAGAGCAAGTTGTCTACCATGCTGAACATGGCTTCCGCGTTGACCAGAATCACCGCCTGTCCGTCGTCGGGGTGAATCAGATGGGCTTTTTTAATCACCTGTTCCACTTTCTTTTCCACTTCTCCAATGGAATAGCCTTTGCGGGCCGTATAGCAGAGCAGCTGTACTTTCTGACCGAAGTTGTAGTTCTGCTGCATGGTGGTGAACGGAATGACGACCGAGGTTTCCGATTGTCCTTGTATGGAGATGTTTCCTACGGCCATGCTGACCCCGATAATCCGGTAGTAGATGCCATTGACCTCGATGAACTTTCCGCAGGGGTTTTCCCCTCCGGGAAACAGGCTCTCGTAGATACGCTTTCCGATGACACACACTTTCCGTTGGTCGCGGATGTCAATGTCGTTGATGAAACGTCCGAACACGATGTTCGGTTCTTCAATTTTCTGGTATTCGGGATACAGGCCTTTCAGGGTTCCCGAGATTTTATTTTCATTATAAATGGCATTGATGCCCCATTTGGCCAGGGTGGCAGTCACCGTTTCCAGTTCGTTGACCTGTTTCCGGACTCGTTCCACATCTTTGTTTTCCAAATCCCAGTATCTTCCCTGTTGGAATCCTTTATAGGCCTTGCTGGTTTTGTTGGCACCCAGAAAACCGGAGTTGGTGGCAAAACCTTCAAACTGGCGTGACAATATCTGTTGGAGTCCTTTGGCTCCTCCCATCAGGGCTATCAGCATGAATATTCCCCAGAAGACACCGAAGGCCGTCAGGAAACTTCTGGTTTTGTTGCGGGTGATGGTGAGAAGAATTTCTTCCCATGTATCTAAATCAAATCGTCTCATGATTAATCTGCTCTAAGTGCTTCAATGGGTCGGATTCTGGCGGCTTTCCTTGCCGGGAAAAGTCCAGCCAGCGTACCGGCAATAACTAATGTCAGGGTGGCCTCGATGGCGATGGAAAGATCGACCGTAGGGTTCTCGAAGAACGTCATGGAAAAAACGCCCATGTCCATGGTCTGTTTCCCGGCTACCTGGTTCATGTATTCCGTGACGGCAATGCCCGCCACCATACCGATGTAGCCGAAGAAGGTGGTGATGGCCACACTTTCCGAGATAATCAGCCAGAGGATGGACATCGGCTTGGCTCCCAGTGCCTTGCGGATGCCGAATTCGTGGGTCCGTTCGCGGACGGTGATGAGCATGATGTTGCTCACTCCCACAATGCCGCTCAGCAAGGTAAAGATGCCAATTACCCAGATGGCCGTATGCAGAATCTGGGTAGCCGCCTGTTGCTGGAGGTATTGGGTGAAACGGTTCCAAATCCAGATGGCGCCGTCATCGGTAGGAGCGAATTGCTTCTTCAGCCCTAAGGTGCGACGGTAGTCGGCTTCAAATTCTTCATTCAATGCTTCATTGGCCAGTCCCTGGGTCGTGAACGTGATGTTGTCAATGCTGTCTCCTTTCTGATAGATGGTTTGCAGGGTGGTGAAAGGTACCAGTGCCGAAGGAGAAAAACTGTTCTGGTCTTTATAGATTCCCACCACTTGATAGGAAACCCCTTGTGCGTTGAGGTATTTTCCTATAGGATTCGTATGCGGGAAAAGGTTCTTGACCGTTTTCTCATGGAGGACAATGACTTTCCGCTTTTCCTCTATGTCGCGTTTGTTGATGAAACGGCCTTCCTTTATCATGATGGCTTCGAGGGAAGGATAATTGGGAAGTACCCCGTCCAGCTCAATGCTGAGGGCCTCTTTGCTGTAGGTCAGGGTGACATCACTCTTGCTGACGGAGGCCCCTGCTTCCAGAATATGGTCGGGGAAGGAAGAGGCTGTCAGTTCTCGGTCGCTTTCTTTCAGGTAAATGCTCCGTCCTTCTTTCATGCCTTTATAAGGCTGTGATGTCATTCCCGGATAAATTTTCATGGAGTTCATGAGCATACCTTCCGACTGGTTTTCAAACGCATGGATGAGGCCGTTGCCCGCTCCAAGGAGTACAATCAGCATGAAAATACCCCATGCCACGGAAAAGCCGGTCAATAAAGTGCGCAGTTTGTTGCGCATGATGGTTCCGTAGATTTCTTGTATCAGTTCTGTCATAGCGGTAGGTTATTTCATGAATCCGTTTTGTCCGAACGGAGAGGCATGGTGGTCGATATTGTCTTCTATGCGTTCTATCAGTCCGTCTTTGATGTGGATGATTTTATTGGTCTGATTGGCTACTCCACTTTCGTGGGTGACTACGACGATGGTCAGCCCTTCCTGGTCGTGAAGTTCTTTCAGGATGTTCATGACCTCCACCGAAGTCTTGCTGTCCAAGGCCCCTGTCGGTTCATCGGCCAGGATGATTTCCGGTTTCGATATCAGTGCCCTTGCGATGGCCACTCGTTGCTTTTGACCTCCCGACATTTCATTGGGGAGATGGTGCGCCCATTCTTTCAGTCCCAGCTTGTCGAGGTATTCCATGGCCAGCAGGTTGCGTTTCTTGCGGCTGACTCCTTGATAAAAAAGTGGAAGCGCCACATTTTCCATGGCGTCCTTGAACGAAATGAGATTGAATGACTGGAAAATAAAGCCGATCATCCGGTTGCGGTATTCAGCCGCCTTGGTTTCACTTAGATTTCGGATAAGAACATTGTTCAGGTAGTATTCGCCGGAATCATAGTTGTCCAATATCCCGAGAATGTTCAACAAGGTAGATTTTCCGGAACCGGAGGCACCCATGATGGAGACAAATTCTCCTTTCTCAATGTGTAGGTCGATGCCTTTGAGTACATGAAGGGGAGTGCCGTTGTAGTAAGTTTTGTGAATGTTTTTTAAAAGTATCATTTGGTTTGTGTTAATTGATTTTTAATCGAACTTCACAAATGTAGAAAAAGTGATACGTTTTCAAAAATAGTAGGGGAAAAATTTGTTCTGTTTTTACTGATTATTTACTTTTGTCCGTAGATAATTAACCCTAAATAGAGAAATGTCATGGCAATAAACATGGAAAAACCTTATGTCGTAGGTATGGATATTGGCGGAACAAACACCGTTTTTGGTGTAGTTGACTCACGTGGTAACGTGCTGGCTTCTGATTCTGTCAAAACTCAGCAATATGAAAATGTCGAAGATTATGTCGATGCAGTATGTAAAAAACTCCTTCCGTTGTTGTCTCAGTTTGGTGGAGCTGAAAAGGTAAAAGGTATGGGAGTGGGTGCGCCTAATGGTAACTATTACAGTGGAACCATTGAGTTTGCTCCAAATCTGCCGTGGAAAGGTGTTATTCCGTTGGCATCTATGTTTGAAGAACAGCTGGGTATTCCTACTGCGTTGACAAACGATGCCAATGCAGCTGCCATCGGGGAAATGACGTATGGTGCGGCCCGCGGTATGAAAGATTTTATCATGATTACGTTGGGTACCGGCGTAGGAAGCGGTATCGTAGTAAACGGACAGCTGGTTTACGGCCATGATGGCTTTGCCGGTGAACTGGGACACGTGATTGTAGACCGTAACGGTCGTCCATGTGGTTGCGGACGTAAAGGTTGTCTGGAAACTTACTGTTCAGCTACTGGTGTGGCTCGTACAGCTCGTGAGTTTTTGGTACAGCGTACTGAACCGAGCTTGTTGCGTAACGTACCTGCAGATGAAATCCAGTCAAAGGATGTGTATGATGCTGCAGTGAAAGGCGATAAGCTGGCGCAGGATATCTTTGAATATACAGGACGTATCTTGGGAGAAGCATTGGCTAACTTCATCGCTTTCTCCAGTCCGGAAGCCATTATCCTGTTCGGTGGCTTGGCTAAGTCGGGCGATTACATCATGAAACCGATTCAGAAGGCGATTGATGAAAATGTATTGAAGATTTATGCGGGAAAGACTAAATTGTTGCTTTCTCAACTGAAAGATGCAGATGCGGCTGTATTAGGAGCCAGTGCATTGGGATGGGAAGTAAAGGAAAATTAATTTTATCGTGTCTATAATAGAAAAGGGCCTTGGCAAATATGTTTTTGCCAAGGCCTTTTTGTTTATTCTTCAATGGATATTTTGCAGGGCTGTTCGAGCGATTTTTTCCATTCTTGTGCGTATGAAAACCAGGAGTTTGAATCGGGGTATCCAAAGGTTTCCTTGCATGAGGTGAACATCGTGTAATAACGGAAACTCTTTTCTTGGGGAGCACTGACGGTGTAAAGAAAGTTTTCTTTGTCTTTTGTCTCTTCCCGGATGTATTTTTTAGGGATATAAGTCGCCAGACCAACTGTTTCTTTCTTGTATTTGATTGTATCATTTACAGGCCAGTCTGTTCCCCAGCTGGCCACTAAGCCTTCATGGTCGGAAAACATGGTGGCATTGTATCCAATATTTTGAACTCCGGTAGAAAATGTTTCATTGTCAAGTGGCTGGTCGAATAACACGTCCACTTGAGCATCTCGGTGACCGGCATAGAGGGTGTATCGGTTGATCATGTTCAGTTCTTTTCCCTGATATTCCCAGCCTTTTACTTCTGCATCTGCAATCGTACGTACAGGGCCGCTGGCAATGAGTCGTTGCCCACGGAAAGCAACTGGCTGTATGTCGGTAGCGTTCGTACCGTTCCATCCTTTGAATGTGCCGGCTCCACAACTGCTTCTGACCAGAATCACATCGTCTCCAAATCCTCGTTTTAATTGTTCATCTGTAGGATAGAACATGCTCTCTTCAATCTCCAGGCCTTTGTGGAACTTGCCGTACAAGTCGGTAGTCTGTTTCTCGTTGAAATAGATACGATAGGCTACCAGCTCGCTTTCGAAAGCGATGCCATGGTGTTGTAATATTGTATAGGTGTCACTGTTTCCTGGAGCATATACCATGGTTCCGTGTGCATATTGGTTGGGATAGGCTGTACGGAATAACATTTCGGCAAAGACACGGGCAGGATATGTCTTGTCGCTTTTGTTGGACGAAAGGGTAATGTATATGGTTTTTGCAGATTGAGCAGGCATATCCACTACAAAAGCGAGTTCATCTGCTCTTAAATCGAAATCCAAGTCATCGAGTTGGGAAGGAAGCTCATGGCTACCATCTTTTACAGTGGCCGATTTAACCACAAATCCTGTATTTAGTGTGTGAAGATCGATGACCACCGGTTCATCTGTCTTGGAAGACTTCCAGGGATTTTCGATAGAAACCTTGATGGTTTTTTCAATTGTCTGTGCTGAAACTATGGCTCCGTTGCATAACAGCGCCAAGCAAAGGATTGGTAATTTTTTCATGTTGACGGTGTGTTTATTATTTAAGATTATTCTTGTTTTTATGTGGCTTTTCCATTTTTATTTAAGCTATTATCCTCCTGAACATGCTGTCTTCACAGAGTGCATGCAGGAGGATAATAAATCTAATTCTAACCTAAATAATATTATGAAAAACCTTCTTTTATTCAAATGCAAAAATAAACATTCCACGGAATATTGGCTTGCAATTTTTGATTTTATCAGTGAAAAAACTGAGCATATTTGTGCCTGATTCGATAATTTGGAGGGGTTAATGTAAATAATGTAAATAAAGTTTGTATCTTTGCCCCAAATTTATAATTGAAAACAATATGAGTTATAATTTGCTGAAAGGAAAAAGAGGTATTATTTTTGGTGCATTGAATGAACAGTCTATCGCATGGAAAGTGGCAGAAAAGGCTGTAGAAGAAGGTGCTGTCATTACATTATCTAATACCCCTGTAGCAGTACGTATGGGACAGGTCTCTGCGTTGGCGGAAAAATTGAACTGTGAAGTGATTCCTGCTGATGCCACCTGTGTAGAAGATTTGGAGAATGTGTTCAAGCGTTCAATGGAAGTGTTGGGTGGTAAGATTGACTTCGTACTTCATTCTATTGGTATGTCTCCAAATGTTCGTAAGAAACGTACATACGATGATTTGGACTATGACATGCTGGCAAAAACATTGGATATTTCTGCCGTTTCATTCCATAAAATGATCCAGTCTGCCAAGAAATTGGATGCTATTAACGAATATGGTTCTATTTTGGCCTTGAGTTATGTAGCTGCACAGCGTACATTCTATGGCTACAATGATATGGCAGATGCCAAGGCTTTACTTGAATCTATTGCCCGTAGTTTCGGCTATATTTATGGTCGTGAGCACCATGTCCGTATCAATACGATTTCTCAGTCACCGACCATGACTACTGCCGGTTCAGGTGTGAAAGGAATGGACAAGCTGTTCGACTTTGCCAACCGGATGTCTCCTCTGGGCAACGCTTCGGCTGATGAATGTGCGGATTACTGTATCGTGATGTTCTCTGATCTGACTCGTAAGGTAACCATGCAGAACCTGTTCCACGATGGTGGTTTCTCCAGTGTCGGAATGAGTTTGAGAGCTATGGCTACTTATGAAAAGGGATTGGATGAATATAAGGATGCCAATGGTCATATCATTTACGGATAATCGTTAATGTATCGGTTTATTTTTATATTATTGAGCGTAATCGTCTTTTCTGCTTGTCATTCCGATGAGCGGAAAGACGATTTTTCGTTTACAGGAATAAAAATAGCCCGATATGACCGGCTTCAGTATGAGGCTACTGTGCAGAACAGCTTTTTTTCCTTGCAGCGGATGAATACGGAATTTGCCCAGGAAACCCGTCTGCTGGTGGAAGATGTGTTGGATTTGGGGGCTGTGAATATGCCTGATATTAATGAGCGTCTCTGTGCGTATTTCTCCGATACCATTTTGGTGCATTTAATGGAAGATGTGGAGGCGAACTTTAAGAACATGGACCGGTTTGAAAAGAAACTGGCTCTAGGATTCAGGCAGTTGAAACGGGAAATCCCGGAGTTGCCTGTACCGAGGATTTATACACAGATTTCTGCATTGAACCAGTCGGTAGTGGTCGGCGACAGTGTATTGGGAATCAGCCTTGATAAATATATGGGAGCAGAGTATCCGCTTTATAAAAGATATTATTATGCCAATCAGCGTCGCTCGATGTCGCCGGAATATATTGTGCCCGATTGCTTTACCTTTTATTTGTTGGGACAATATCCTTTCCCATGGATGGAAGGGCATCGTTCGTTGATGGACATATTGTTATATCGAGGGAAGATTGCATGGATTGTGGAGACCATTTTGGACGGAGACGGAGATGGTAGGATTGCCTTAGGATATTCTTCAGAGGAGGTGGATTGGTGTGAAGAACATGAAGACGAACTTTGGAAGGAAATTGAGCGGAATCACTATGCTGCTGCCACCGATCCTATGGTAATTCGGTCTTATATTTCTTCTGATGCCCGTCTGTTGTTCAAGGGAGAGAAAACTCCTCCGTTCTTGGGAATATGGCTGGGTATGCAGATGGTCGAGAAATATATGAAGCGTCATCCGGAAATTGGTATAAAAAATTTGCTGGAATCTACGGATTGTTCCAGTATCATGAAAGAATTCAACTAATTGATTTGAGAAATTCCTTATGGAAGTTGCATTGTATTTGTTGCCGGTCACTTTGGGGGATACGGCTATAGAAAAAGTGCTGCCCTCTTATAACCGGGAGATTATAGCAGGAATCAAGCATTTTATTGTAGAGGATGTCCGCTCGGCGCGTCGTTTCCTGAAAAAGGTAGACGCAGCCATCCACATTGATGAACTTACTTTTTATCCGTTGAACAAGCATACTTCTCCGGAGGATATTGCCGGTTATCTGTCTCCGTTGGTTCAGGGACAGTCAATGGGAGTGATATCTGAAGCCGGATGTCCGGCAGTGGCCGACCCGGGAGCGGATGTGGTAGCCATCGCTCAACGCCGGAATCTGAAGGTGGTGCCTTTGGTGGGCCCTTCTTCCATCATTCTCTCTGTTATGGGATCAGGATTCAACGGGCAGAGTTTTGCGTTTCATGGTTATTTGCCCATTGAGCCGGCCGACCGTACCCGCCGGTTGAAGGAATTGGAGGCTCGTGTGTATTCTGAGAATCAGACGCAGCTGTTTATTGAAACCCCTTACCGCAACCATAAAATGTTGGAAGAGATTCTAAAGACTTGCCGTCCGCAGACCAAGTTATGTATTGCTGCCAATATCACGTGTGAAGGAGAATTTATCAGAACTAAAACGGTGAAGGAATGGAAGGGACATTTGCCCGATTTGAATAAGATTCCTTGCATCTTCTTGATTTACAAATGAGTCCTTTTTTATTTGAACTCTTTCCATACCTGTGCTACTAATTGCAGGCGCTCACATTCAATCATCAGTTCGTGACTGAATTTTTCCGGATTCTTTTTGATGTCTTCGCATGCAAAGAACTCTCCTCCGGGTAGTGCCAGCTCATTTTCTTGGCTTACAGGCAGTATGTATAATTGTACAAATGCAGGAAGAAGGCCTTGTAACCGATAGCTGAGAATCAGTCGGGGATGAATTTTTGTGAGGGCAATAGAAGCTTTGTTGGCCGATGCCTGATGTCTTTGCACGATATGCTTTGCATGTTGCTGACTTTTTCGTAAAGGTCCTTCAAACAAGGATTTGATGGGGGCATCCCAAGTCGTCGTATTTTTCGCATGTGGAGTGAGATAGATTTTCCCGTTGCAGATGGGAATGATGCGAATAATATGTTGTTCTTGTGGAGATTGCTTGGCCGCAATCTGTATGCCTACAATATTGATGACTAGGCAAAGCAGATAAATGAGGGTTGGAATCAAGTAAATGGCCCCAAAATTATTTTCCGGCGAAAAAGGAGTCAGTTGGTTGCGCAGTGCAAACAAAATAATCAGATGGATACTGGAGAGTATGACGATTAGTTTGGCTTCCAGCAAGTAGGAAGACGTAAAATTAAGATGGAACTTTTTCAGAAAATTCCGGTATAATTCTGGGGCGGTGATATGGACAAAGGCGCATACCAGCAGCATAAATTCGAGCGTCGGAGTCAGGCTGTTGTGAGGGATGTATTCATATCCGGTAAACAGTCTCAGAAGGAAACAGATGCCGATGCCGATGGTTCCCTGCAGAAGGAAAAAATTGAGTCCTTTCAGACGCAATACATCATATAATACCCCTGCGATACTGATACCAAGCCCGATTCCCAGCATGGTTGTGGTAGGGAAAATATGAAGGCCTATCAACGTGATGATGATAGGAAGCAGTCCGAATGATACGATTTTGTCCTTGTATTTAAGCAATAAGTTCATAACTGAAAAGCACCTGTTGTAAATTTTGAACAATTAAAAAAAGAAAATTGTTCATTCTTTCCGCAGATGTTTTTCAGCATGATAGGAGGACCGCACCAATGGTCCGCTTTCTACGATTTCAAATCCCTTTGCTTCACCTGTTTCCTTGTACTTCTTGAATTGATCCGGGTGAATGTATTCGGCCACGGGATAATGTCTGGCCGAAGGTTGCAGGTATTGTCCGATGGTCAGGATACGGCAGCCGTTTCGCAGTAAATCATCCATCGTTTCTTCTACTTCTGCAGGGGTTTCTCCCAAACCGACCATGATACCTGATTTCGCTTTGAGTCCGTTTTCGGAAATCTGGTGAATCACCTTCAGGCTGGTGTCGTAGTTGGCTACACTGCGGACCAGTGGACTGATACGTCTCACTGTTTCCAGGTTGTGCGACAATATATCCGGGCGTGTATCGATGACCTGCTGCAATAAGTCGGCATGTCCTTGGAAGTCGGGAATCAGGGCCTCGATAGTGGTGGTGGGGCATAGCTCCCGAATCGCTTTGAGAGTGGCAGCCCAATGTGCGGCGCCTAAATCTTTCAGGTCATCCCGGTCTACGGAAGTGATGACTGCATGGTTGAGCTTCATGAGCTGGATGGACTGCGCCACCCGTTTCGGTTCGTCCGGATCCAGTGGAAGAGGCTTTCCGGTGAGGGTATTGCAGAATTTGCAGGCGCGGGTGCAGATGGCTCCTCCAATCATGAAGGTCGCAGTACCTTTACCCCAACATTCTCCTAGGTTCGGACAGCGTCCGCTGCTGCAAATCGTATGGAGTTTATGGGTATCAACGATGCGTTTGGTTTCAGTGTAACGGGCATTGGTGCCTATCTGTATTTTCAGCCATTCGGGCTTTTTAATGTGTGTCATAGTGGTTAAGATAGATTACAAAGAGAAACGGATGACGCTGGAGGTTTTTTCATCCAGCGTCATCCGTATGATGAGTTCATTATAAGTTTTGCAGGAAGAAATTCGCCACTCTGTTCATCAGGTGATTGCGGGTATTTCCTCCGAAAATGCTGTGGTTACGGTTGGTGTATATCTGTGTCTCAAACTGGATATTTGCTTGTATCAGTGCTTCATTGTATTCCATGAAATTCTGGAAATGTACATTGTCGTCCGCACTGCCATGAACAAGCAGCAATTTACCTTTCAGCTGGTGTACGCGGTTGATGGCGGAAGAACTGCGGTATCCGTCACCGTTTTCTTTCGGAGTACGCATGAAGCGTTCCGTGTAAACCGTATCATAGAATCGCCAGTCGCTCGGCGCTGCAATGGCAACTCCGGCTTTGAAGGCGCCGGAACCTTCACTCATGGACATCAGGGTGTTGTAACCTCCGTAGCTCCATCCCCAGATACCGATACGGCTTCCGTCAATATACGGTAGGGTAGAAAGGTATTTGGCTGCCTGGGCCTGGTCGATGGCTTCTTTTACACCGATAGAAAGGTAAGTACATTTTTCGAAGGCTGCTCCTCTTCCTCCGGTACCTCGTCCGTCCACGCAAACCATGATATAGCCCTTGTCGCACATCACTGCTTCGAACATGCCTCCGTCGCTGAAGCTTCCGATACCCCACTTGTCGAGTACCTGCTGTGAGCCCGGGCCGCTGTATTGATGCATGATTACCGGATATTTCTTGGAAGGATTGAAATTAGCCGGTTTCATCATCCATCCGTTCAATTCTACTCCTTCACTGGTCTTGAAAGTGAAGAATTCTTTTACGGGCATGTTCAACTGGGCAATTTTTGTCTTCAGTTCCTTGTTGTCGAGCAGGGTGGCCATCTCCTGTCCCTTATTGTTGTTCAGGGTGATAAGCGTAGGAGTCTGGGCGCTGGAGTATGTATTGATATAATAATTCAGGTTCTTGCTGAACAGGGCACTGTTGGTTCCGGTGCGTGTAGACAGCTTGGTCTTCTTTCCCTTCCCGTCGATTTTATAGACAGCGGTACGCAATGGACTGCCTTCGTTGCTGGTATAATAGAATATATTGGCTTTTTGGTCCCAGCCTAAGAATTCCTTCACCTCGAAATCTCCTTTGGTGATTTGTTTCACCAGGTTTCCGCCAATGGTATAAAGGTAAAGATGATTGTATCCGTCTCGTTCGCTCATCAGGATAATGTGTTCCGGATAAAAAGCGATGTCAGAGTAAGCCTGTTCCTTGATGTATTGTTCGGCTTCATCACGGATGGCTACTTTGCAGATGGCACTGCGTGGGTTGGCCATATAGAGATCGAAGCGGTTTTGGTGGCGGTTCAGTGTCATGATGGCCAATTTCTCAGGGTCGTCCGTAAATTTGATACGGGGTACATAGCCGTCAGAGTCAACCGGCAGTTCCATTTTGCGGATAACATGACTCTTGATGTCAAACGTATGGACGCTGACTTTGGAATTGGATACTCCTGCTTTCGGATATTTGTAGTTATAGCTTCCGGGATAAGTGGCATATTCTGTCTTTTCGGGGGCCATACCTTTGTACCAAGGGAAAGAAAACATAGGCACTTGACTTTCATCGAAGCGGATGTAGGCAATCATACGGCTGTCGGCACTGAAGTCGAACGCACGGTTGAATCCGAATTCTTCTTCATATACCCAGTCGGGGATACCATTCAGTACCTTGTTGTATTCTCCGTCTTTCGTGACCTGCGACTCACTGTTGCCAAAGAGTAGTTTCACCAGATAGATGTTGTTGTTACGCACAAACGCAATCTGGTGGCTGTCGGGTGAGAAGAGAGGCACCTGTTGCGGACCGTTGTTTGAAAGCGGTTCGAGGGTACGGTTTTTCACGTTGTAAATGTAGTACACAGCCGTGAACGAACGTCTGTAAATCGGTTTCGTTTCAGTCTGTATCAAAATCAGGCTTTCGTCGGGCGACATGATGTAGTCATCAAAGCTTTTGAGCGTGTGATTTCTGGCAGTAGTCACATCGAAGACGGTAGCCACTTCCTTACCTGTCTTGAAGGAGTATTTGACGATTCGTTTGTGGTCCTTGCTGATTTGCGTGTAATGTTCACCATCCAGCGACGGTTTTAATCCTTGTATATTTTGTGCGCGATAGGTACCGTTGGCTACGTCTTGCAGAGTTACCTTTTGTGCCTGTACACTTACCAGGCACAGCAGCGCATAAAAAAGTACGAAAAGTTTTTTCATGACTGTCTTATTTTTGTTTTACATTTATTTTTCTTCTGTAATCGGAGGAGCAGGTTCAGGCTCCGAAGTCTCCTGTGCCTCCTGCGCTTCCTTGGGCTCATTCGCTTCCTTTTCCGTAGTTTCTTTATCCTTTATTCCGAAGAGCCAGCGGAAAAAACGTACCAAGAAATTACGCTTCTTGGGTTTTGCTTCTACTGCTTCCGAAGACGTTGCCGAAGAGGGGGCTTGCTTGAGCGTGAGACTGTCTGCCGGGGCCAGTAGGGTAGTGTCCTTTTTCAGTGAGTCTGTCAATAAGGAATCCGTAGGAGCCTTCGGGAGTACTTGAAGTATCGTATCCTGTTTGAGAGAATCTGCCGGAACCGGCTGAACCTGCATGCTGTCTTTTGCGGAGGTGGATTGCTGAGGTGCTTTGGGGGCAACCGGAGCAGGTTTCGCAGGTTGAGGACGCTTGAAAGGTACCGGTACAGAATATTTACAGCGAACAGGAATGTCATGGTCTTTTGCTGGAATCCAATCAGGCATTACCATAATCGCATCCAAGGCTGCCGTATCCAGTCGGGCATCCAGTCCTCTTACGATGCTGGGGGAAGTGATGCTTCCGTCCTTTTCCACGATGAACTGTATCATGACAGCTCCTTCCTTTTTGGTCTTTTCAGCCAGCTCGGAAGTACGGGCTTTTCGTTTGATGTAGTTGAAGAATGCTTTCATTCCACCAGGATACTCCGGCATCTTTTCTACCACATGATAGACACGGTCGGCTCCTTTTTTCACCATGCGTATTTCCAACGGACGGTCGGGCTGTTGCAGAAAAGCCTCACTGTCTACGTATTTGTTTTCCATGCTTTCTGCTCTGACCATAATCAGATGGCTGTAGTCTGCTTCAATGGTAAACTCTCCATTCTTGTTGGAAAAAGTATGTCTGCCTGTGCCTTGTACGCTGATTTCGGCATGTGGAATGGGGTTTCCTCCTTCTTTCAGTACACCTCTCGCCTGAAATGTCTTTCCACTTTGCTTGAATTTTACCAAATCCTCCGGACGGTCTATGCGGATAATCGTGTCTTGCGCTGCTTCATCCAGCCGTAAGGATTTTATCGATTTATTCTTGTCAGTAGGAAGATAGAAGTTGGCCGTACGGATATAACTTTTATCGGTAGCCTGCTCAAACTCAATCAGTCCTTGCTCATCGCTGACGTATTCGTTGCTGTATCCTAAGACTCTTAGGATGATGCCCTGTTGGGGATCACCTCCTGTATTGAGTACCGTGATGCGGAAATGTTGTTTCTTGTCTTCTAGCGAAGAAGCTTTCAAAGAAAGAACTGTGGCCTGCAAAAAAGTAAACCAGATAAATATATAAATGAGACGTTTCATAAATTCGTTCGTAAATATCCGCAAAGCTACAAGTATTCTAGGGTATTCACCTGTGTTCAGACGTTAATAAAGATAAATTATCCGGCTTTGTATGAAATACAGAACCGGATAATAGCCTTTGGATTATTTATTTAAAGTTCGTGTGAAGTCTTTTTTGCAAGCTTGCGGAGTTTAAACATACGCAGGCGTTCCATGGCATGCCGGCGGCTCAGGATGATTTGCCGGCGGTAGACCATGCAAGTGGTAAAGAAGTAGACGAGGGTCTGTATCCAGAGCGCCTTGTATTCAAAGAGGACTTCTGGGAGAGTTGCCCCCATATTATTGATGCGTACAAATCCGTTGATGCCGAATGTGGAAGGGAACAAATAAGAGAAAATCTTCCAGAATGTGGGAACAGCGGCTCCCGGCCAGGAAATACCCGAGATGAACAGCAAAGGCACGGATGTAAACACATAAATCATCATGCACGATTCTCTGTGATGGATGAAGATGGAACAAGTCATCGCAAAGAAGATGCAGGCCAGAATATAGGGTACGGCAAAAGCCAATAGTGTGGCTGGCTGGGCGATTTGAACCAAAGAGAACATTTTGGGAACCAGGCAAAGCACATAGGCAGCTATCACGGCATATATCAGAAAATACGCCAGTGATTTTCCACCAACAATACGCAGTGTCCCCTGATATTGCCGGCTGATTGGAACCAGGTCCCGAAAACGGTTGTTCTCACGGGCAGTTCCGGCAGAAAGTCCGATGCCAAGCAGAAGAGTCTGTTGTATGATAAGTATCAGTACGGCCGGAATCAGGAAACTGGCAAATCCATCTTGCGGATTGAATAAGGAGATATCTTCGTATTCAATGGGAGCCGTGCTGATTTCATCCTGCCGTTCGGTGGTATTCCCCAGACGTTTTATCTGAATTTGCTTGTTGAGTTCCAGTGAAGCATTGGTACTGGCCAATACCAAGGCTTTATAGTACAACATTCCACTCATGTCACAATACACGCTGACGGTGGCCTGTTTTCCGGAGGAGATGTCTTTACTGAAGCTTTCCGGAATGTAGATGATGCCATATACTTTTGTTTCTTTCAATAACTCCTTCCCTTCTTCCATATCCGTACAATGGGATTGGATGTGTACGTCGGCACTGGCGTCAATCGAACGGATAAACTCCCGGCTGAGGGCTGTATTGCTGTTGTCAATCACGGCAGTCGGTACTTCACGGACCACTTCATTCGTATAAATAAAAGCATATACCAGTGGATAGGCCAAGGGAACGAGCAGGAAGAAAATCAGTACCCCTTGATCCTTGAAGACCGCTTTCAGCTCTTGTGCGCAAATATGGAAGAGTCCGGCAAAGCCTTGTCGTATGGTTTGTTTCAACGATTCTTTTTTCATGAATGTAATGTGTTAAGGTAGGTAGACGTAATGGAGCATGGCTGTACGTAATTTCTTTAAGATAAAGAAAGGTAGCAGCATGAACAGCAGCAAGGCTATCACCGCATGCCAGGCATAAATCACCGGATAGCCGTTCAATGCCAGGTTTACGTATATCAGGAAATAGTGTCGTAAAGGGAATAATGCGGACAAGGCTTGCAGGGTGGGGTGCATGGCCATTACCGGAAAGGTAAATCCGGAGATGGAGAAGGAGATGACTCCCCAGAGGGAAGCTGCACTCAAGGCCAGACGTAATGACCCGAATAGTCCGAACAGGAAGACTCCGAAAGCTTGCGATGCAAGCACCAGCAATAGTCCGGCCAGCAGCATTGGAATGATTCCGCTGTGGCAGGGATAATGCAGGAAGCCGTACAGATATACATTGTAGAAGGTAGCCATGATGAAGAAAGTGAGGGTCTGCGGAAACAGTTTCCCCGTCAGTGCCGTCACGATGGAGTTATCCGCCAGCTGCATCAGTTCCTTGGAGGTATTCTCCTTGATTTCCGTGCCGATGGTATAGACCGTTGTCAGGAAAATCAGCAGCATCAGAATGCCCGGAAACAATGTATTGCAAAGATACACCGAATAGTTCAACCACGGGTTGTTCAGGGCATGTGTGGAAATTACTACCGGTTGCAGAAAGGCCAATGCCTGGTCTTCCGTGGCTCCTTTGGCCAGTAAAGTGGCCTGTCCGATGGCAGCCGAAGCCAGTTCCGACATGGTTCGCTGGTCCTTGTAAAGCAAGGAACCCGCTATCAGGTAGGAATAGTTGATATAGAAGGATACCTTAGGCTGTCTCTGGGCGAGTGCAGCTTCTGTAGTTCCTTCCGGAATGTAGTAGAATGAGTAAATTTCTCCTCGTTGTATCGCTTGCCGTGCTTCCGTCACACTTGGATAGTGCGCCACAATCCGGGTCTGCTGAAAAGCATCCAGGTTGCGGATGATGTTGCGTGTCGTGGCAGTGTTGTCGAGGTCCACCACACCTGCAGGCAGATTGGTTGGCAGTCCGTTTCCCATCAGTGTTGTGAAAAACAGGAAACAGAACAACGGGGCAATGACCATGCAGAACAGGTACATGGGCTTGGTGGCTATGCGGAGAATTTCCCGCCGTACAACCTTGAAAAAACATTGACAGGTGGTTTTCGACATGGTTATTTTTACTTTTCAATGATGGCAGACATTCCCGGGCGCAGGTTTTCTACGGCTTGTACGGGCTTTGCCTTTACTTCAAACGTTTTCAGGTCGAACTGACCGGTAGTTTTGGTGGCCTTCCAAGCGGCATAGGTTCCCAAGTCTTTCATGACGGTTACCTGGAATTCCACGTCCTTTTCCAGGGCAGGAATGTAGGCTTTTATCTTGTTGCCTACGGTGAAGTCTTTCAGGAAGTCTTCCCGCACGTTGAAGGTTACCCACATGTCGTCCAGCTGGGCCACATTCATGATGGGAGCACCCGTACCCACCAGTTCTCCTACTTTCGGGAAAATCTCTGAGATTTCTCCGTCGGCAGAAGCCGTCAGGAAAGTTTCGGATACGTAAGAAGAAACCTCGGCCACGGCGCCTTTCGCACGTTCCACTTGGGCGGCAGCCATGGCTTTGTCTTCCCGCTGGGCTCCGTTCTTGGCCATGGTATATTGGGCGTTGGCTGCACGTTCGGTAGCTTTCATCGCTTCATATTGCGCTTTGGCTTCGTCTCTTTTCTGTGCCGTCATCACTCCTTCTTCATACAGGCGGTTGACACGGTTGTAGGATTTTTCGGCAATCTCAAGTCCGGCTTTGGCTTTCTGCCACATTTCGTATGCAGCCTGCAGCTGTTCACTGCGGGTACCGCGTAGCGCTTTCTCGTTCAGTGCCTGAGCCGCTTGTTCAGCCGCCTGGGCCTGCGACAGTTTGGCCATGACATCGGGGGCTTCCAGAATGGCAAGCGTATCTCCCGCCTTTACTTTGTCGCCTTCGCTGACAAAGAATTTCAAAACACGTCCCGGCACCTTGCTGGATACTCTGTATTCCGTCGCTTCTGCTTGCCCCTGAATGATTTCAGGGCCTTTCCCTAGCGTAAAGAATCCGATGATACTCACGATGACAATCACGGCTAACAGTGTGAAGAAAGCCAGCATGATATTGTTGCGTTGCGTCTTTTCCATATTGTTGTGTTATTTTAAAATTCCCATTGATTTGTTCAAATAAAGTTCACTCATTTTGACGTCTATCTGTGCGTCGATTTTTCCGGCTTGTGCAGAGAACCACGCCGTCTGTGCCTCCAGTACGTTGCTGGTAGGAATTACCCCTTCCTTAAATCCAAGGTTGGCGTAGCGCAGGTTCTCTTCCGCTTTCTCCATATTCTTTTCGGCCATGGCCAGTTTTTTGGTCGATTCGTTGACTTTATAGGAGTTTTGTGTGACTTGCAGTTCTACTTTTTCTTTGGTGTCTTCCAGCTTGTAGCGTGCGATATTGGCTTCCGCTTTGGCTGCCTTTACCTTATATATACCTTCTCCCCAGTGGAATACGGGGATTTTCACGATGACTCCTGCTGCCCACATCCCGCGGAATTTGTTTTCAAATCCGTTGACCAGCGACGGGTTAGTCACCAGGTAATTGGCAGTCAGGGCTACCGACGGAAGGAACTCGGAACGGGCTATGTTTACTTTCTGGCGATAGATTTCCGAAGCCAGTTCCAGACTTTTCAGCTCTTCCCGGTTGCTCAGGGCTGTGCTTACGTTTGCTTCGGTGTAGGTGTTGGGAAGCGGCAAGTCTTTCATGCTTTCATCAGCCAGTTGGAATTGGCTGTCCAGCGGAAGACCGCAAAGCTGGCACAACAGCATCTTCGATAAGCTCAGTCCATTGTCCACTTGGGTCAGCATCATCTCGGCTTCGTTGACCTTCACTTTCACGCTGAGTCCGTCGGCCTTGGTCGCTACTCCCTCCGCAATCATTTTATCTACGTCCGAATCCAGTTTCTGTACCAGTTCCAGAAAGTTTTCAGCCAGTTTTTTCTTGTTGACAAGCGAAATAATCTGCCAGTAGACCTGGTCAGTTTGCAGGATTAAATCCTGCATGCCTGTGGCATGCTGTGATTCGGCCAGGCGTTCGGCATATTTGGTGATTTTGTTGTAGGCGATGATTTTGCCTCCCATGAAAATCGGTTGGGTAAGCGTAGCCGCTCCTACGGTCAGGTTACGGGTATCCGTGTGGAATGCATCTGCCAGACTTTGACCGATGCTGTTCAGGCCTTCCGTCAATCCGGCCACGGCACCCGGAAGGAGTCCTTGCAGACCGGCGGCTAGACCGGGATTGGCTGCAGCCAACTGTTGCATGGCTGCCTGAAATTCGGCCGACTGCATGCCTTGTTGGAGTTGTCCTCCCACGTTGGTACCCAAATTTCCGATGGTTTGTTTCTGTGCGTCACTTAGCAGGGAGATTTCCTTCTGGGTGCGCATATATCCCCCCGTAAGGTCGATTTTGGGCAGGTAGTTCGTGAATGCGGCTTTCTTCTCATAGTGGGCGGCATTCACCTTTTCTTGCGAAATCCGTAACTCTTTGTTATTGGCCAGGGCAAGTGCCCGGCAGCTGTCCAGAGTGAGTATCTGCTGGGCGTGACTGCTGAGGATTGTACTGAGCAGTAAGAGTAAACTTGTAATCCTTTTCATTACTGATGCTGACTTTATATTTGGTTGCTTATGCAACAGTGCAAATGTATGACATTACAACAAATCGTCAAAGCATTTTGTTGAAAAGAAATGGTAAAATAGCTTTATTTTTCAGGAATATGTCGTCGAAGTTACTTGGACGGTCTTATCAGGTTGCAGTGTGGCTTTTGAGCGATGGGATCGACCAATACCTGTGTTTTCCCGTATGTGCGGCTCTGACGTAACGATGTGGTTCCGTCGTTCCCTTCCGTGGCAGTCGGAAAGTTTCCATTTGCCATCTTATAAAGTACGGGCTGCAAAAGCTGATCTTGTGTAGATCCCAGTTCACCGAGTTCTCCTCCATAGTTTTCTTCAATCTCAAAGTCCGGCGAGAGTCCGTTCTGAAAATATTCATAATATCCCAGGGAATTGCTTAGATAAGTGGTGGTAAGCCATAATTCAATTTCCGGAGACTCCGAATTGGTAAACAACTGTTGTGCTACATTTTTTCCATAGGTTGACGTCCCCACTTGGAACAGGCGTCCTTCCATATAGGGCTTCAGGCAGTTGATGACGACTTCAGAGGCCGAGGCCGTATTTCCAGAAGTAATGACATAGAGGTTCTGATAGGACAGACTGCTTCCCACCGGCAACAAGTTGGCATCAAAGTTCAATGTTTCGGTCTTGTTGAGCTTGTCGTTGTAAATCATGTGCAGGAAAGGTTGCCCCATAGCCGTGGAAGGAGCTAATGCCGTACTGAGCAGTTGGGAGGTGCTTACATAGCCTCCCGGATTATATCGTAAATCCAGAATGATGTCATCAAACTGCTGTCCGCTCATTTGTGAAAGCACTTCTTTGAGCAGGTCCGTGTTTTCATCGAATTCGTTATATAATATGTAGAAGGCTTTACGGCTTCCGGCTGATACGATTCCTGTTTTAAGTACGTCTTTTTCCTCTACATAGCGGGGTGCCGGCATTTGTACGACGCCCAGGGTATCAAATTCGATGTAATTAAACTCCGGATCATCTATCTCTTCAGGATAGGGATTGTATTTCCCTAATGTGAAGCTGTAGGCTTTGGTAGGACGAGTGATATAAGTGGCATAATCGCTGGTAGATACTTTTTTGTTGTCTATGGCGATAATCCAGTCACCTCGTTTTAATCCGGCTTCTTCCGCGGGAGAATCTGGCTGGGTGTACAACACCCTGAGAGCATTTGTTCCGTTCTCCGTACGTACCAAAGCCGCTTCAAGCCCGAAGCAAGGATAAGTGCTGGTGGCACGCGAGAATACAGAATCGACATGAGAAAACACATAACCGTTTTTCTGGTCTTTCGAAGAGGCGGCAGAAGTCAGGAATTCCGCAGGCTTTTTGAAAAAGTCCAGTTTTTCCTCTGCCGGGATATCTTCATAAAACAGATAGTTTTCCTGCATCACCTCGTAAATCCAGGTTTTCGTGGCAATCAAGGCATAATATTCTCCTGATCGGTCTTCGCCGCAGGAAGACAGCAAGCCCATTAATGCGAGGCAACTGTATAGCAGATAGCTGATGCGTTTTCTCATGTGGCTTGAAGATTATTTCATCCGGAATGAACCTTGTCCAATCATATTGCCGTCTCCAAAGATATATACCTGATAAGTTCCGGCAGCCAGGAATTCCTCCACATCCCAGTACACGGTGACGGTTTGTTCTTCGCCGGTGTATTCAATGTATTTCTTGATGGAATAGGCGATGTTTCTGTCCTCATACTTGAACTGGTTGCTGGCGCTCTTGGTCAAAATCTCGTTGTCTGGTTTGGCAATGCGTATGTAGAGCGTTTTGTTTCCTGTCTGGGCAGTGATATTCTTGACAATGGTGAATGAGATGGCAATCTTTTTGATGTTCTTCACCCGATCAGTTTCCCGTCCTCGTTTGTTCAGGGTCTGCACCCGGATGTTGGTGGCATCCAGCTGTGCGGCTAATGTCACTTTTTCGTTCAGGCTCTTTTTCTCCTGTGACAGATTGGAAATCTGTGCGGTGGCCGCAGTGTATTTGTTCTTTACTTCTTGGTTTTCTTGTACTAAGGCCGCATTGATTTTGTTTAAGGAGTCGATTTGCATGACGTAGCTCCGCAATACGGCACGTACAGTTTTCAGCTCCTTTTTCAGTCGCATGATTTCCGCGGCGTCACTGGTCTTTACCTGGCGGAGCTCTTCCAACAGACGTTGTGTCTTCAATTTCTCGCTTTCCAGCTTTTCGCGGAGAGAGTCGTTGTTTATCTGAACTTGCAGTTCGTCATATTGTGTGGCAAACGTGCTGTATTCATTTTCCATTTCCTGTTTTTCTACCGCGAAAAGCTGACTCATTTCTTTGTTCTTACGTGCTTCATTGACGGCAAAAAACGATACAATGGCTGCAATGACAGCCAATACAATAATCGCGATGATTAGTTTTTTATTATTCATGATTCCGATTTTTGCGTTCGGCGCAAAAATACAATATTTTATGGATACTATTTTTTATTTTTAGAAAAATTATGGGGATACCAGTACGGCCGGCAGGGTTTCTCCCTGTTTCCACAAGGAAAATGAGAGTTCAGGAAACAGTTTTGTACCGCTGTCCAATACCCATTGATTGAGAATGTGGGGCAAAATTTCTTCTGTGATAGGCTGTAAACTTCCGTATTTCATCAGGGAATCGGAGGGAGCACTTACGTAGTTGTTTCCAACGGGTGCTTTGGTGTCTGTTTGTGGATAGAAGCAACACCGGATGACATTGGGGGCTGTGGCCTGCAGGCTGATGGCATAATAATTCCCTGTGTTCCCTTTCAGATAACAGTTTTGTATTTCCCCGTTCTGAGTCTTGTTGCAAATCAGTCCCCCTCTGTTTCTCGCTTTCTTGAAATTGCAGTTTGTCACGGCACAGTTCATGATTTTGCCATTGGTATTGTATCGGGCAATTCCGTTTCCGTAGCTGGTTTCTTTCTTCAGATACACATTATCCACGTGGCAGTTGATGATGACGCCCTCATTGCGTGAGGCGATGCTTCCGAAATCACTGTTTTTATCGATATTTTCAATCGTACAATCTTGTAAGCGGCAATTGTCTATTCTGCCTTTGTTGATTCCTGCCAGGAAAGCAGCTCGGTCGGTATCGTCCGGATTGTTGTACACGGCTTGGTCGAGGGTCAGGTTTCTGACGACTCCTGTGGCGGCTATCCCGCTGAAAAGGCCGGAATAGATAAATCCGTCTACAGGCTTCTCAAAGCGTAGGTTGCTCAACTTGTGTCCTTGACCGTCGAAAACCTCGCTGAATGGCCTTTCCTCTGCACTGACAGAAGAACTGTATTCTCCAATCATTTGTACTTGTGCCGATTCTTCCTCCGTAAAGGTCAGGTCTTCATTGAGGTAATAGGTCATTGTTTCTCCTGTTTTTTCGCCAAATTCTTCCAGACTTCGGTTACCATAGTTTTCTCCGTTTATCAGGTGTGTGAAGGCGATGAAATCTTCCACAGTGGAGATTCCCAGGTTTTCATCGCTGAGTTTCAGGGGACAGGTATAGGTGTAGCCGGCCTGAAAAGGGTAGGCCTCCAGGATGCTTTCATGTGTGGTCCCAGACGAGGTGTGGATACGAATACGGATGGACAGGGTGGTAGGCGGAAGCAGAAAAGTATAGTCTCCCTCTTTATTCTGTTCCATGCAGAGCGGCGTTGCCGTAGGTTGATAAGTGATAGTGCCCGATTCCGGGGAAATACCCGCTACAGAGACAGAAGGAATGAATTCGATTTGGTTGAGCCGTTGGTTCAGCTTGGGGGAGGTAGTAAAATGAATCTGGGCAAACAGGTGCCGGAAGGAGAGGATGATGTGATCTTGGTAGGCATATTCTTTTTGGGCCATGAGCTGGTCGCACAACTTCCCATTTGAGTAGAAATCCGACTGGTTCCGGTAGAGAGGGGGGCAAAAGGCGGTGACTTTTGCCTTTTGGGGTGTTGTTTCCCATTTCGGCTGGAAGTCACCTTCCCATGTACTTCCGTTATAGGAAAGTTCCAACGCTTCAGCCTGAATTCCTCCCTGGCTGTAAAGGGTGAGGGTACTTCCAATAGGGATGGTACTTTCTGACGCACGGCTGGGCAGGGAGGAGAGGAAATGGGTGATTCCCGCTCCTTGGATAGCAAGGGGCCTTTGCGGCTGTTGGGTAGATTCGTCTGTGCATCCGATGGCCAGAGGAATCAGTAGAATGGGTAAGATTATTTTTCCTTTCATTATTTTTCCTTTTTTCATATAAACGCAGATATCCGTTTTCGTTTCCCTATTCTTTCGGGTAATTGAGGGTAAAGTTGTGTGTTCCATCGAAAAACTTTACCTTTGCGGGCATTAAGGAAACGTTTCACGAAAAATATGGGAAAAGGAAAATTAGCGAAATTCGCAGATATGGCGGAATATCCGCATGTGTTTGAATATCCGTATTCGGTGGTGGATGAGGTCCCTTTCGAGATGAAGGGACGCTGGAAGCAGGATTTCTTCAAGAACGAGAATCCGATTGTCCTGGAACTGGGATGCGGACGTGGGGAATACACCGTAGGACTGGCACGCCGCTATCCGGGCAAGAACTTCATCGGAGTAGATATCAAGGGAGCCCGCATGTGGACGGGAGCCACCGAAGCACTGAATGAAGGTTTGAAGAATGTGGCCTTTCTACGTACCAACATCGAAATCATTGAGCGCTTCTTTGCGCCGGGTGAGGTGAGCGAAATTTGGCTGACTTTCTCGGACCCCCAGATGAAGAAGGCTACCAAGCGCCTGACTTCTACCTATTTCATGAACCGTTACCGCCGTTTCCTGATTCCGGACGGACTGGTACATCTGAAGACGGACAGTAATTTCATGTTTACCTATACTAAATATATGGTGGAGGCCAATCATTTCCCGGTGGAGTTCATCACCGACGATTTGTATCACTCCGGCATGGACGATGATATTTTGAGCATCCGCACCTATTACGAACAGCAGTGGCTCGACCGCGGACTGAACATCAAGTACATCCAGTTCCGTCTGCCACAGGAAGGAGAACTTCAGGAACCCGACGTGGAAATCGAGCTGGACGATTACCGGAGCTACAACCGGAGCAAGCGGAGCGGACTGAAAACAAGCAAATGATTTAAAACTGAAAAGATATGACACTTTATCCGAAATTGATTATGGACGCGCTGGCTACGGTGCGTTATCCGGGCAACGGAAAAAATATTGTGGAAGCGGAGATGGTGGCCGACAATCTTCGCATTGACGGAATGAAGGTAAGTTTCTCGCTGATATTCGAGAAGCCGACCGACCCGTTTATGAAATCGGTAGTCAAATCGGCTGAAACCGCCATTCATACCTATGTGTCGAAGGACGTGGAGGTGACCATTGCCACCGAAAGCAAGCAGGCAGCCCGCCCCGAACCGGGCAAGATGCTGCCGCAGGTGAAGAACGTGATTGCCGTATCATCCGGTAAAGGAGGAGTCGGTAAGTCTACGGTAGCTGCTAACCTGGCCGTGGCTTTGGCCAAGCTGGGCTACAAGGTAGGTTTGCTGGATGCAGATATCTTCGGTCCTTCGGTACCTAAGATGTTCCAGGTGGAAGACGCCCGTCCGTATGCAGAAGAAGTGAACGGCCGCGACCTGATTGTACCGGTTGAAAAATACGGCATCAAACTGCTTTCCATCGGTTTCTTTGTAGACCCTGACCAGGCTACCCTGTGGCGTGGCGGTATGGCCAGCAATGCCCTGAAGCAGCTTGTAGCCGATGCCAACTGGGGCGAACTGGATTATTTCGTACTGGATACTCCTCCGGGCACCAGCGATATCCATCTGACCTTGCTCCAGACCCTGGCCATTACAGGAGCCGTGATTGTCAGCACTCCGCAGCAAGTGGCACTGGCCGATGCACGTAAGGGTATCAACATGTACACCAACGACAAGGTGAACGTGCCTATCCTCGGGCTGGTGGAAAACATGGCGTGGTTCACTCCGGCCGAACTTCCGGGCAACAAGTACTACCTGTTTGGCAAGGAAGGTACCAAACGTTTGGCAGAAGAGCTGCATGTGCCGCTGCTCGGACAGATTCCTATCGTACAGAGCATTTGCGAAAGTGGCGATGCAGGTACACCGGCTGCCCTCGATGAAAATTCAGTCACCGGTATGGCCTTTATGGATTTGGCACGCAACGTGGTGATACAGACCGAAAAGCGCAATGCTGAGCAGGCACCTACAGAGATTGTGCATACACATTGATATACAGAAAGTTATTCTTGGAAAAGGCAGTGGCTGTAATGGCTCACTGCCTTTTTTTGATTGTTTCCCTTCTACGTGGATTCAAAAACTCATAGGCGTAGATGAAAATTTGCATTTGATTGTTTTATGTTTCCCGTTCGTGAAACATTCGTTTCCGCCTTGGAAAACGTATGTTTTACGGGAGGGAAACATACGGTTTTGACTCGTGAAACATAAAAAACAGAAAGTCGTTCGCTGAAAAATGACGAAGGTTATTTAAGATGTCATTTCTTTATTCCATTTTTCTTTGATGTAGCATAATCTTTCTACCTTTGTAGGGTTGTGTGTACCTATTCACGCACCTGAAAATTATAATAAACGAAAAATAAAATATTTCTATGGCGAAGAAAAACAATACGGCAGAGATTGGTTTTGAAAAAGAAATTTGGAAAGCGGCAGACCTGTTGCGAGGAAATCTTGATGCTTCAGAATATAAGTCTGTAGTTCTGGGACTTATTTTTCTGAAATACATCTCCGATCGATTTGAAACGAAATACAAGGAACTGGTGGAAGAAGGTGATGGTTTTGAGGAAGACAAAGACGAATATACTTCCGAAAATATCTTCTTCGTGCCGCAGGAAGCCCGTTGGTCGGTAGTGGCAGAAGCAGCACATACCCCTGAGATTGGTACGGTGATTGACAATGCCATGCGTCTGATAGAAAAAGAGAATCCACGCCTGAAAGGTATTCTGCCCAAAAATTTTGCCCGCCCTGAGTTGGATAAGCGTAGACTGGGGGATGTGGTGGACCTTTTCACCAACATTCAGATGAAAGAACATGGCGACACGAAAGACATTCTGGGGCGTACTTACGAGTACTGCCTTTCCAAGTTTGCCGAAGCCGAAGGCAAGCTGGCCGGCGAGTTTTACACGCCGGCCTGTATTGTCCGTACGTTGGTCGAGGTGTTGCAACCCTTTAGCGGTCGCGTGTACGACCCCTGCTGTGGGTCGGGCGGTATGTTTGTGCAGTCGGCCCGGTTTATCAGCGAACATCAGGGCAACCTTAACAACATTTCCGTGTTCGGTCAGGACAGCAACCCCACCACGTGGAAAATGGCACAGATGAACTTGGCCATCCGAGGCATTGAAGCCGATTTGGGTAAGTTTGCTGCGGATACTTTCTTTGACGATCAGCATCCTACGTTGAAGGCCGACTATATCCTGGCCAATCCACCTTTCAATCTGAGCGATTGGGGAGCCGATAAATTGCAGGAAGATCCGCGTTGGCGCTATGGTATTCCTCCTGCCGGTAATGCCAACTTTGCTTGGCTTCAGCACATGATTTATCATCTCTCTCCCCGTGGGCGAATCGGTATGGTATTGGCCAACGGATCACTATCCTCCCAGTCGGGCGGTGAAGGTACGATTCGTGAAAACATCGTCAAGGCCGATTTGGTGGAAGGTATTGTGGCGATGCCCTCCCAGTTGTTCTATACCACAGGTATTCCCGTTTCGCTGTGGTTCCTCAACCGTGCCAAGAAGCAGCCGGGGAAAATTCTCTTCATCGATGCCCGCCAGATGGGAACGATGGTGACCCGCAAGCTGCGCGAGTTGGACGAAGAGAAAGACATTCAGCGTATTGCTCGCACTTTTGAAGCGTTTGAGGCAGGCACATTGGAACCTGAAAAGGGATATTGTGCCGTGGCTACACTTGATGAAGTGGCCAAGCAGGATTATATCCTCACTCCCGGCCGCTATGTGGGCATTGCAGAGACCGAGGATGACGGTGAACCGTTCCAGAAGAAAATGGCACGGCTCACTTCTGAGTTGTCTGAGATGTTTGAAAAATCGCACCAGTTGGAGGATGAGATTCGGAAACAGTTGGGGAGTATTGGGTTTAAGATTTAATTATAATAGATTCTCATTTATGAAAGAATATAAATTATCAGATATTGCAGAAGTACAGACTGGGCCTTTTGGCAGTCAATTACATAATGAAGATTATGTTACCGTTGGAACTCCTATTGTGACAGTCGAGCATTTGGGGAATAGGAGGTTTTCCAAACAAAATCTACCATTAGTCTCTGATAATGATAAAAAAAGGCTTACTAAATACTTTCTACAGGTGGGTGACATAGTATTCAGTCGCGTTGGTTCTGTTGATAGATGTTCATATGTGACTTCAGATGAAAATGGCTGGCTTTTTTCTGGTAGATGTTTGCGTGTTAGATGCTACAATAATTGCTATCCATTATTTCTATATTATTATTTCTGTAATGAGTCTATTAAACAATACATCAAAAGTATAGCAGTTGGCGCGACTATGCCTTCGATTAACACCAAATTAATGGCTGATATACCTGTTTTACTACCAAATATAAATCAACAGAAATGTATTGCGGATATTCTTTCCTCTCTCGACGATAAGATTGAACAAAATCGCCGCATAAATGAAAATTTAGAGCAGCAGGCACAAGCATTATTTAAGTCTTGGTTTGTAGATTTTGAGCCATTTAAGGATGGCAAGTTCGTGGATTCTGAGTTTGGAAAGGTTCCGGAAGGATGGAAGGTTGTACATGCGGATGAAGTATTTGATATCAATATAGGGAAGACTCCACCGAGAAAAGAAAGTATTTGGTTTTCTAATTCTGAAAATTCTAATATTAAATGGGTTTCCATATCTGATATGGGAAATTGTGGTACGTTTATAGGTAATTCAAGAGAATATCTGACACAGGATGCAATAAAAAAATTTAATATTATTATTGTGCCTAAAGATACAATATTGCTAAGTTTTAAATTAACTATTGGACGAGTTGCTATTGCTAAAAAAATGTTAACAACCAATGAGGCTATAGCGAGGTTTTATTTGCCATATTCTCAATATCGTGAATTTACATATCTAACTTTAAAGAATTATGATTACTCTAAATTAGGAAGTACTTCATCTATAGCTACAGCAGTTAATTCGAAAATTATTAAAGGCATGAAGATTCTGCTTCCAACCAATGAACGTATTAAAAACTTTAGTACTATTGTTAAACCTATTTTTGATTTGATGGAATCGTATTCAAATGAAATAGATAGTTTATCAGAACTTCGCGATACCCTTCTTCCCCGACTCATGTCCGGTGAACTTAAAATTACTGATATAGTTGACATGAACTTGAGTGACTATAAGTATTATTAAATAACTAGTATAAAATCTGTCTGATAATGAATAACGTTTTAACACCTTATATAATACAAACAATCATAATCTGTTGTACAATTATCATTGTTGCAGCTATCGGTGTTTCTGCATATCGAGTACATCAAAAGCAACCGAGAAGTTGGGGGTTTTACATATACTATGCAAGTATTTTGACTTTGCTCGGTATTGTAGTATTCTCAAATGCTTTTTATGGGAATAGAAATGTTTTGGATTTTGTTTCATTAGCATCAGCTCTGATATCTATAATACTGGCTGTGGTTACAATTTTATATTCTTTTTATAGTAATAGTCAGTCTGCAGGTCAAGTAGAAATTTTAAATAATGCTGCAAAAAGTGTAGAAGAGGCTACATTGTCGTATTCGGAATCTGCAGAGAGTTTACAAGAAAATATTAGTAAGATTATTGCAGCTGTAAATCGAGTTGAAGAGAAAACTGATAGAATTATCGATATGACATTAGGTTCTGTTTCTGGGGCTAATAATCATCTCATAAATTTTGACTTGGAAGCTTATATCAAAGGATATGTTGATTTGGCCTCTCCTGTGGGGGTCGTGGCGATGTATGCATGTATAAAATCTAAAGACGCGAATAAGGATTGGAATTTGGATTTATTTACAAGTGAAAACAATCAATTTTATTGTAGCGGTTTTCTTATATCTACTACAAGTGCTGGATTTATAACACTAACTATTGACTTCAGTAATGGCAATGTGTCAGTCTCTAATTACGTAGAAATAATAAAAAAATATTTTCTCAAAGATAAATACATCTGTTTTTGCTGATGATTTACAAAATGTAAAGAATAATATTGACCGTTACTTTGAAAACGCTCAATAATAAACGAGCATAAAATTGAACTAAAAGCTATTTTGTATAGTCGAATATGAAAACCAATGATGATAACATATTGAACGGTGATAGTATATCCATTTCTTCTCTGTCAGAATACACAGACGCTATCACTTCAATCAGAAATAATATTATTGAAGATGGCAAATCTGAAACGCTGTTCTTTCGTGGGCAAAGTAATAAATCATGGGATATAAGACCAAGTATTTTTAGAGATTCCTTAATCTCTGTAGAACATAAGATTATACAAACTGCAACTGCTCGAGTTCCGCAAGAGTTTCGGGAATGTTCATCTGCTTTCGAAGAATTAACCAAATTGCAACATTATGGTTTGCCTACACGATTGTTGGATATCACAATGAATCCTTTAGTCGCTTTATATTTCGCATGTTTACCTACTGCAAAAGTTAAAGATAAAGAAGGAAATGAGGTCTATCCTGATGGTATTGTTTATATCTGTACAGGATATGAGGAACATGAAAAATCGTATAAAGCTAAAATATTATCTGAGATTACTAAAATAGGCTTTGATGGAGATTTTACTCTAAAGGATTTGAGAACAAGTCTTGGAATAAATAAAGATATTGATCCAGAGTCTTTTATAAAATTGATACAAGATACAATTTTTGTAATGCCAAGTTATAGTAACTCTAGATTAATACGGCAAAGTGGAGCTTTCCTCATTTCTGGGGTAATTAATGTTATAGTAGATGAACATGATTTGTGGAACAGCAAGGTTGCTAAAAGCGTGAAGAATTTGAATCAAGAAATTGATAAAAAACATATAATCATACCTCAGGATTCAAAAGAAAAGCTTTTGGATGAATTGGACTTTTTTAATATTAACGAAAGTACACTATTTCCTGAATTGGAGCATCAAATGTCTCATATCAAAAAAGTTGGGGCAAAATGGGTGAAGACAGAAAATCCTTCATTTATAAAATATGAATCAGACACGATTGTTTCACATTCTATTACAGAGAATGTAACTAAAAAGATAAAAGAAGAAGACGTAGTTAAAATCTTTAATAAATTGGGAATCCCTAAGTTATATAGGCCCGCTTTACTTAAAGTCATCTTCGAAATTCAACAATATCCAGATTGGAATCAGAAAATAAATACTTATAATGAATTAATAAAGGGGTTGAAACATATTCTAAAAGACTTCGATAAAAATAGATCAAGAACTCTTGCAATACAAATGGCTGACAGATTGATTTCAGTAAGCCAATAACCATGTCATTCACAGAAAATTACTATCTTTGCGATAGTCACTTCCCAATAACATCAAATTATGGACAAAATAGAAATAAAAGGATATAAGTCTTTCCGGAATCTGACACTCGATTTGCTTCCCATCAATATATTGATAGGTTCGAACGGATCGGGAAAAAGCAACTTCCTGTCCTTCTTCGAGTTCTTGAATCGATTGTACGAACAAAAACTTACGGAATATGTGGCGCTGGGAGGAGGCATAGACAAATACTTCTTTCAGGGCAGCAAGATTACGGATACGATTTACGCCACGATTTATTTCAAAGATAATTTCTATTCATTTGAACTGAAAGAGGGAGACAACAGATTTGTTTTCTCCAAAGAGAAGCTGGGGTACCACGATTCATCTTTTGATATAGCCAGTTTTGGGAATGAAGCCAATATCAAGTCGTATAACGGACTGTCAAGAGGTGAATACATCAAGAAATATTTGTCTGAGATAAAGAAATATCATTTCCATGACACAGGCAAAAGCTCCCCGTTCACCAAAGAAAGTCATATTGTGAACGATGTTTATTACCTGTATGAGAAGGGGGAAAATCTGGCGGCTTTTCTGTATGGCATCCGAGAGAACTCTCCCATTGTCTACAAACGGATTGTACGTGTCATTCAAAGCATTGCTCCTTATTTCAGTGATTTCTATTTCAACGTAAGTGCAGCCGATACGGTTCGCCTGCAATGGACAGATAAATTCAGCTCGACCATTTATGGGCCAACGGACCTCTCCGATGGTACAGTACGCTTCATTGCATTGACAACGCTGTTCTTGCAACCCGTTCCACCAAAGGTCATTATCATTGACGAGCCTGAACTGGGATTGCACCCCCTGGCTATTCAGAAACTAGCCGGACTGATAAAATCGGTTGCAGGCAGAGGGACACAAGTCATTATAGCGACTCAAAGCGCGGATTTGATTACTAATTTTGATGCCGAAAATGTGATTACTGTTAATCAGACTGAAGGAGTTTCGGTGATGGAAAGGTTGAAACCTGAAAGTCTGGAATCTTGGCTGGAGGATTATACACTGGGCGACTTGTGGAAACAAAATATCCTGAAAGGAGGGCAGCCGAGATGAAAAGATTGATTATCATTTGTGAAGGTGCTACGGAACAGGCGTTCTGCAATGACGTGCTTCGTGATTATTTCTTGACCAAGGATATTTTGATTGAAGCGCCTACCATCAAACATTCGAACGGTGGTATTGTAGCATGGGATACTCTCAAGAAGCAGATTATCAGGCACCTGAATGAAGGGAATTGCACTGTTTCCTTGCTTGTGGATTATTACCGCATCCGTGATTCCTATCATTTCCCGGGATGGATGGAAAGCAAGGGAATAACTAGCCTGTACGACCGGATGCATTTTCTGTTTGGGCAGATGGCATTGGATATGGATGAAAAACAACGACAAAAGTTTATCCCTTATATTCAACTGCATGAATTTGAGGGGTTGTTGTTCAGCGATATTTCTGTATTTCCCAGAAACTTTACAAAAGAGCAACTTGATTTTCCGCAGTTGGAACGTGCGGTAAATGATTTCAATACTCCGGAAGAAATCAACAACAGTCCTGCCACAGCACCTTCGGAACGACTGAAAAAAGCCATTAACGGATATGATAAAGTGACGGATGGAGCTTTCTTGGCTTTAGAAATAGGACTGGAGACTATCAGAAAGAAATGTATTCTATTCAACGAATGGATTGAACGGTTGGAAACTTGTTAAAACGGATGCGCCATGTCATTCACGGAAGATAATTACGAAAAAGCGTTGATAGCCCTTTTCGAACAGATGGGTTACCAGCATTTGTATGGGCCTGATATTGAGCGAGATTACTATGTACCATTTTATGAAGAGCAGCTGTTGACAAGTCTCGGCAATCTGAACAGAGGAAAGCCGCGGGCTGCCATACAGGAAGCGATAGCCAAACTGAAGGATATAGACACAGGAAGTCTGACTCAGAAGAACGAACTGTTCATGGACTATTTACAACACGGCATTGAGGTGTCGTACTTCGATGGAAAGGAGCAGCGCAACGACTTGGTGTATCTGATAGACTATGACCATACAGAACGAAATGATTTTCAGATTGTCAATCAATGGACATTTGTGGAACATTCGGAGAAACGGGCTGACCTTATTGTGTTTGTCAACGGACTGCCTCTGGTAGTGATGGAACTGAAATCACCTTCGAGGGAGGAAACGGATGCCTCGGAGGCTTATCGGCAACTGCGCAACTACATGCAGGAGATTCCTTCGCTGTTCGTCTACAATGTGTTCTGTGTGATGAGTGACATGGCCTGCTCGAAAGCTGGAACCATTACCAGCAAGGAAGATCGTTACATGGAATGGAAAACCAAGGACGGAGATTATGAAAGTACGGATTTTGCGGACTATGATACGTTTGTTGAAGGGATTTTCCAACGTGAACGGCTGCTGGACATCATTCGGAATTTTGTCTGCTTTTCAAAAGATGAAGCAGGGGCAGCTAAAATACTGGCGGCCTATCATCAGTATTTTGCCGTGAAGAAAGCCATCGAACGGACCAAAATTGCGGTGCAGAATGACGGTAAGATTGGAGTTTTCTGGCACACCCAAGGTAGTGGAAAATCCTTGTCGATGGTGTTTTATGCTCATCTGTTGCAAAACGAATTGTCGCAACCTACCATCGTGGTGATTACTGACCGTAATGACCTTGACGACCAGCTTTATACACAGTTTGCCAAATGCAAAGATTTTTTGCGTCAGGAACCTGTACAAGCCAAAAGTCGTGAAGACTTGAAATCGCTGTTGGCAGGGCGTGAAGCTAACGGTATCATTTTCACCACCATGCAGAAGTTTGAAGAGTCGTCCGAACCGCTTTCTCTCCGAAAAAACATTGTGGTGATGACCGATGAGGCGCATCGTGGGCAATACGGTTTTGAAGAAAAGATTCGGATGACGAGAAACAAGAAAGGGGAAGAAGTAGCCAAACGGGTTATAGGTACTGCTCGGATTATTCACGATTGTTTGCCCAATGCCTCGTACATCGGCTTTACAGGTACGCCTATTTCTACAAAAGACAGGGATACGGTAGAAGTGTTCGGCAACTATATTGATGTCTACGACATGACACAGGCGGTGGCCGATGGAGCTACATGTCCTGTCTATTACGAATCGCGTGTGATCAATCTGAATTTGGATGAAGCGACCCTGAAAGCCATTGATGATGAATATGAACTGTTGGCCGACGAAGGGGCTACGGAGGAACAGATAGAGAAGAGCAAAAAGGAGATGTCGCATCTGGAAGAAATTCTAGGTGCCCCTGCTACTATTGATTCTTTGTGCCGTGATATATTGAAACATTACGAAGAAAACCGGCAATATGAGCTGACGGGCAAAGCTATGATTGTGGCTTATTCGCGCACGATAGCCATGCGCATTTATAATAAATTGCTGGAACTGCGTCCCGATTGGGGAGAAAAAGTGAAGGTGGTGATGACGGCCAGCAACAAAGATCCTGAAGAATGGCATGCCATCATAGGCAACAAACAATACAAAAAAGAACTGGCCAAGCGCTTCAAGGATAATGAGGACCCGATGAAGATTGCCATTGTGGTGGATATGTGGCTGACAGGATTTGATGTGCCGTCGCTGGCTACCATGTATGTGTACAAGCCTATGAGTGGGCACAACTTGATGCAGGCTATTGCACGTGTGAACCGTGTATTCAACGGTAAGGCGGGTGGATTGGTTGTGGATTATATCGGCATAGCCAAGGCTTTAAAGGAAGCTATGCATGATTACACCCGGCGTGACCGTAAAAACTTTGGTAATCCTGACATTAAAGAAACGGCTTTGCTCAAATTTAAGGAGAAGTTGGAAATATGTCAGGATTTGTTTCATGGCTACGATTACAGCCGTTTCCGTACAGCATCAGATGCAGAGTGTGCCCAAATCATAAAAGGGGGTGTAAACTTTATCCTATCGGCTGAAAAGCAGGAGCAGCAACAGTTATTCTTGAAAGAAGCGATGTTGTTGCACAACTCTATTACGTTGTGCCGTAGTTTGCTGGATGAACCGCAACGCTATGAAGCTGCATTTTTTGAAACCGTCCGTACCTTACTTTCACGGATGACAGGAAAAGGAAAAGTGTCTAAACGTGAAATCAATGCGCGTATTGGTGAGTTGCTCAAGCAAAGTGTCAAGAGTGATGGCGTAATCAATCTTTTCTCGGATGTCAAAGCGGAATTTTCCTTGTTCGATGCCACATTCTTGGAGGAGGTTTCCAAGATGAAAGAGAAGAATATTGCAGTCGAATTATTGAAAAGGCTCTTGGCCGAACGGGTTTCCTTGTATCAAAAAACAAATATCGTGCAGGCAGAAAAATTCTCAGACCTGCTGAATCGTTCTTTATCGAACTACCTGAAAGGGCTGCTGACCAACGAGGAAGTGATACAAGAGCTCTTGACACTGGCAAAGGAAATTTCCTCGTCCGAATCGGCAGGGAATGATTTGGGACTTACGAGGGAGGAGAAATCTTTTTACGATGCCTTGACAAAGCCACAGGCTGTGCAGGATGTCTATACCAACGAGCAACTGGTGGCCATGACCAAAGAATTGACGGAAATTCTTCGCCAAAACCGTACGATAGACTGGCAGAAGAAGGAGTCGGCCCGTGCGGGTATGCGTAAAATGGTGAAACGGCTGTTGAAGAAATACCACTATCCTCCTGAAGAAGCCGCTAATGCTCTTGAAACGGTGATACGCCAATGCGAGCAGTGGACGGATAATGACTCCACTGTAAATGAACCGAAAGTGTACCATTTAGGTGGGGATGATTATTCTATGGCTGCGGAAGAAGAAGTGGAATATCATAAAAGGTAAGATTTGACCAAACACAATAAAAGACGACTAAGTATGAAATGGATTACATCTACAGCTATCAAACAATGGGCAGATACAAGAACTGCGCAGGAAGTATTGCCAGAATTAATATCACGATTGATAAGAGCGACCGCAACAAACATAAGTAATATTAGATTTCCCAATGGAGATGCGGTTCATTTAACCGGTTGGGATGGTGTGGTAGAATCTGCTGATACAATCTTTAATATATCTCCCGGAATTTCACTTTGGGAATGTGGAGTTAACGCAAATCCCCTTCAAAAAGCGAATGAAGATTATAATAAACGGACAAAGAACCCATTAAAACATGACAAGGCATCTGCTACATTTGTATTCGTAACACCACGAATATGGGATAAAGCTGCTGAATGGGCACAAAAAAAGAAACAATCAAAAGAATGGAAAGATGTCGTTGTTATTACTGCTATAGAATTGGAAGATTGGCTTTCAATGTGCCCTGCGGTTGCGTTATGGCTAGCGGAAATCGTATCTGGAAGGAGTCTTAAAAAGGCTTGTGATGTTGAATCGTATTGGAATAAATGGGCATCAGGATATAATTTCAAATTAAAACCTAGTATCTTGTTAGGCGGTAGAGAGAAAGAACAACAAACTATATACAATCGTATTTTTACCCCATCTGTTACCATTATTCAATCAATGGCACAAAGCGAGTCTTTAGCTTTTGCAGTAGCATGTATTCTTGAAAGTCCAGACAAATGTAATCTTCTTTCAAGGTGTATTATCGTTGAAGATGAAAATACTCTGGAACGACTTATTGCTGAATACAGAGATATTATATTCATTGCTAAGGTAAAGCATAAAAGCCACATCTATGCTACTCAATACGGTCATCATATAATATATGCTGCCAGTGCTGCAGAAGTATTCAATAACGCTTCAGACACAGAATTACTAAAGTTGCCGTTATTGGATAGAGACAAATTTATTGATTCTCTTGTAGAAAGTGGAATAAATAAAAAACGAGCAGAACAACTGTCGCAAGAAACGGTACGAAACATAACTATATTAAGAAGAAGTCTGAAATTAGATTTTACGTGTCCGGAGTGGGCTAAGCCTGAAAATATCAAAGATTTAATTCCTGCTATTCTTGTAGCAAGATGGAAAGACAATATCGAAGGTGACAAAGAAATAATTTCGCTAATAGCCAATGAAAAATATGATTCTTATATAAAGAAATTACAAAAATGGGCACATCAAGATGATTCACCGATAATTAATATTGACGGGAAGTGGAGAATATATTCACCTTATGAGGCTTTTGGCTATGCTGCAAGATACATTACATCTAACGATTTTGAAAATTATAAGGAAGCAATCAATCGAATCACATCAGACAATGATCCTGATGCAATAGAGAAAATGAAAACCACAACACTCCGTATCTGGCAATTTAAACAAAGATACTCTGACTGGATTAAAGAGGGATTATTTCAAACTGCCATTATGATATCTTTATCAGAGGAAAAAGAGTGTTTGAATCTTTCTGTTTTACCATCTCAATGGATTGACTCTATCATTTATAACCTATTGAACAATTCCTCTATTGAATGGTGGCTTTCTAATAAAAACATATTAGGAACAGTTGCTGAAGCTTCTCCTAAAAGCTATATTGAGTTTATTCAAAAAGATATTCTGAAAGAACATTCTATCTTAAAACAATTGTTCACACCAAAAGAATCTGTAGATTTCTTGGGGGCACGAGAAAACTATGTTGAAATATTATTTTCTCTGCAGATGTTATTATGGAGTGGAGAATGGCTATTACCTGTTAGCTGTATATTAGCAGAATTATGTAAAATAAAAAATGAGAGCAATATAGGGAATAAGCCCATAGAAGCATTGCATGAAGCGTATACTTTGTGGTGTCCACAAACTTATGCAAATACCCAACAAAGATTACAGATATTACAGACATTATCAAAAAAATACCCAAGTCAATCTTTCAATTTATATTATAAACTTCTAAATGGAATTGGTTGTGCAACCGTAATATGCACCCATCCAATGAGGTGGCGTTGCTATAATTATACAAAAGCTAATATCACATACGGTGAATTATATGAATCAATACAATGTATATGCAAACTTATAGTTTCAGTTTGTAATAATTCAGAAGAACAAATATGTAAAATCATTGAATTAGCCCATCAAAAATCATTAGATAAAGAAAGTAGAACACAATTACTCAATCATGTATGCAAAAATAAATCTGCATTTAAAGGCAATTATGAGATAACAAATGCCATTAGAGAGATAGTACATAGACACAAGATTTATTCCGAACAAGAATGGGCTTTACCTAAAGAAGAAATTCATAATTGGGAGGTACTATTAACAGAATTAGAACCTAACAACTTATTGGAAAGCTATCGATGGATATTTAAAGAACATTATATAGAAATACCTGAAATCGACAGGAAAGAATTAAAATGGGAAGAATTCGTTGAGCAGACTTATAAGTATAAAAATAAAGTTTTAATGGAGATTGAAAAAACTTATGGGTTTAATGGTATTTATAGTTTTGCTCAAACCGTTGGATGCCCCTATGAGGTAGGTGAATCATATGCTTACACAGCGAATGACGAAATATACAAAAAAGTATTGAATCTATTATTAAAAGAACAAGAAAGCTCCATTATAGACTTTTCAAAAGGTTTCTTTAGCTATTATGCATTTCATCATGGAGTGAAGAATGTTATATCAATTATAAAATCTTTAGATATAAATCAGTATGAATCAATACTTACTATCCCATTAACTGTAGTATCCTGTAACTGTCGTGAAATATGGGATTTTATTAAAACATTATCTGTTAGTTTTCAAAATGAATATTGGACCAGAATATCAATAATGGGAGTTATACAGAATGAGGATGCGATATTCCTAATTGAAAAACTAAATGAATACAAGCGGTATGACCATACGATAGAAGTAATTTCGCGTTTTCTTAAAAAAATATCCATTCCAACTAATCTAATAGAAGAAACAATAATGGGTTATTTGTCTTCTCCTAATAAAAATAGTATATATAGAACCCAATATGATTTAGCTCGAATTGTATTGTTTTTAGACAAGCAAGAAGATGCAGACTTACGAACTTTACTCTCTATTGAATTAATACTTTATAGATTAATAGAACAATACGGTAATATAAATGAAACCCAATTTGTTAAGGAAATAATGTCTAATCCTTATAGCATGATGAATATAATAGATGGAGTCTATTTATCATCTGATGAAAACAAACGTAAAAAAGAATTGGAGCAAATGGAAAAACACCAAGAGCTCTGGTCATTATATTATCATATTTTATCAGAACTTCGTCAAGTTCCATTTGTAGACAAAAACAATCATATAAATGTTGATAAGTTAAACAATTACATTCATCAATTACAAGAACTTGGCAAGGCAAAAAATAAAATTGAGGGCGTAAATACTGTAATAGGAGAACTGTTAGGCAATTATCCGGAAACAGAAGATTATCCTCCATTGCCTATATGTGACATTGTAGAAAATCAAAATAATACAGATATTATTAGTGGATTTAGGACTCGAATTTATAATAAAAGAGGCGTAACCAGTCGGCCTGCTTTGGAAGGAGGATCATTAGAACATAAAGAATCACAAAAATATAAGCAATATGCGTAAGCATTCGATAAACTACAAGTTTTAAACCTTTATATACAACAATAGCGACTG
>URWA01000014.1 GCA_900551445.1 uncultured Bacteroides sp.
AGTCGCTATTGTTGTATATAAAGGTTTAAAACTTGTAGTTTATCGAATGCTTACATAGAACAACGCCTTGTTGCGTTCTATGTTTCCTGATACAGAAACGTATGTTTTCCTATAGGGGAACGTATGTTTCTGCACTGGGAAACATACGTTTCTCACATGCGAAACATAAAATACAATGAACTGGTTATGAATTAACATTGTTAGATTTTTATTTATATCAGTAAAAACAGGGTAGAAAACCTATCTAATTTTCATCGTTACAAAGGTTGAGAGGAATCTATAGATAAATTAGTATTTCTATAATAAGCTGTTTATTAGTTATTTATGCGTAATTTTAGTTCCGCGGGAACTTTGGTCATTTCCTTCATCGGAATGCAGACGCAGGAAGTAAAGGTACAACCGATGGTGAAGGTAGTATTGAAATCTGATGCGGAGCAACTTGATGAAGTTGTTGTGACTGCAATGGGTATCAAACGCGACCGTAAAGCGTTGGGTTATGCAGCACAGGATTTGAAGTCTGATGAATTAAGTAAAAGTGGTACGACTTCATTGGCCAATGCCATACAAGGAAAATTGACTGGAGTCGAAGTCCGCCAGTCTTCTGGTGCACCGGGAGCTTCTTCACAAATTATTATCCGTGGTGCCCGCTCGTTCGATGGAAACAACCAGCCTCTGTATGTGATTGATGGTATGCCAATTAATACTTCTGCCGACTTCGATACCGGAAGTTCTGTAACAGGTGCGAACTATGCTGATCGTAGTATTGATATCAATCCTGAAGATATTGAAACAATTAACGTACTTAAAGGACAGGCTGCTTCTGCCTTGTACGGTATCCGTGCTTCCAACGGTGTGATTGTAATTACAACCAAACGTGGAGCAAAAAACAACCTGAACAAACCGGCTGTCACTATCTCTACAAACTTGAGTGCTCAACGGGTATCAAGAAAATTTGAACGTCAGACAGTGTATGCACAGGGTGACAATATCAGTGCATATAACCCTTCTTCTTCCAGTACATGGGGACCTAAAATCAGTGATTTGCCTAATGATCCTGTTTATGGAGGAAATGCAAATAATGATTATACTGCTAAATATGGCATGCACGAAGGTCAATATTATAATACCCAGCGTGCTAAAGCAGGACTGGACGGTTGGACTACCCCTCAAATTTATGACAATGTAGGTGATTTCCTTGGTACAGGTTTCACTGAAAATACCAATGTGAATATATCTCAGAGCCTTAATGGAGTGAATTATTCATTTGGTCTGAACAACTCTTATCAGAACGGTATTATTCCGTCTACAGGAATGAACCGTTGGGGAGCAAGAGGATTGGTTGACTGGAAAATCAATGAGGAATGGAACACAGGTTTTTCTGCCAACTATTCGTCTACGAAAATTACTTCAGCTCCGGGTGCCAACGACGGTATCATGAATGTGGTTTATTCGGCTCCGGCAGAATATGACTTGAAAGGTATTCCGACTCATGCTCCAGGAGATGTCACCAATCAGGTATTGTTCCGTTCCACTTCTTTCGTGAACCCTTACTGGTGGGCAGACAACAACGAATACTTGCAGCATACAAACCGTGTGTTTGGAAATGCTTACCTTGAATACCAACCCAAATTGAACTGGGGAGATGGATTTACATTGAAGTTCCGTGAACAGGCAGGTTTGGATATCTGGACATCCAACTATTCGGATGTAAGAGAAATGGGTTCAACCACTGCTTTGACTGGAGGTGATATTGAAAATTATGGTTCTCAGCACAATGTATTCAATAACTTGTTTACCATCAATTTTGACGGACGGTTTGGAAGTGAAGACGAATGGGGCTTGAATATCATCTTAGGTAATGAATTCAATGATGAGAATATCCGTACATGGGACTATTATGCAAGTAATTTCAATTTCCCTGGGTTTACCACTATCGGGAATGCTACCAACCTGGCTTCTGCCAGTGAATATACCAGACGGGAACGTACGGTCGGTTTCTTTGGAAGTGCATCTGTATCATGGAAAGACCAGCTGTATCTGACTGTTACCGGACGTAATGACTATGTATCCACAATGCCTAGAGGTAGCCGTAGCTTCTTCTATCCTTCTGTTTCTTTGGGATGGGAATTTACCAAACTGCCTTTCCTTGAAGGTAACAGCGTAATCAACTATGGTAAATTAAGAGGTTCATTTGCACAAGTCGGTCAGGCCGGAAATTATTACAATAATTTCTATTATACCCCGTCTTATGGCGGAGGTTTCTTGGCCTATACTCCGGTATCTTATCCTCTTCCAAGCGGTGTTTCATCATACGTTCCTTACTATGTGGTCTATGATGAAAACCTCAAACCACAGAATACGGTCAACTATGAGGCCGGTATTGACTTGCATCTGTTCAACAGCAGAGTTAAAATGGAATATACATATAGTTTGCAGAATGTAAAAGACCAGATATTCTCTGTACCGACAGATGGTACTATAGGTTATCAGTATATGATGACCAATGCAGGAAAAATGCGTACACATGCACATGAATTCTCAATCAATGCAGCCATCCTGCAGAGTAAAGATTATGATTTGAACTTAGGTATCAACTTCACTCGGATTGTGAATAAAGTAGTAGAACTGGCTCCGGGTGTGGAATCAATCATGTTGGGTGGTTTTGTAGAACCGCAGATCAGAGCTCAGGCAGGATGCACATATCCTAATATCTATGGTGCAGCATTCAAACGTGACGATGAAGGAAACCTTCTTTTGCTTAATGGTCTGCCACAAGCTACAGGAGACAGTCAGAACTTGGGCAACTGTTCACCGGACTTCACCACCGGTATCACTTTCGGCGGACGTTACAAACGTCTTTCTTTGGAGACCACATGGAGCTGGCAGCAGGGTGGTAAAATGTATCATGGTACAAACATGACATTGAACTATTTCGGTGCGACCAAGGAATCTCTCGATTATCATGAAGGAACGATGGTGGCAGAAGGAGTCGATGAAGCTACGGGAGAAAAGAATACGGTTGAGGTCAGCAAGCAAGCTTACTATCAGGCCTATTACAATATTTCTGAGTCAGGTATCTATGATACCAGCTTCGTGAAATTGCGTGACGTCACACTGACTTACCAGCTGCCTAAGATGGGTATATTCGATATTTCAGTTTATGGATTTGCCCGCAATATCTTGGTTTGGGCCAACTTGCCTAATTTTGACCCGGAATCATCACAGGGTAACAATAACATGAGTGGATATTTTGAACGTTTCTCTGTGCCTAATACTTCAAGCTTTGGCGGTGGACTTACTATTAAATTTTAATATAAATACGATTCGAACATGAAGAAATATATATTATCCGTTTTGTCTGTTGCATTTCTTGGACTGACATCTTGTACCGAGGATATAATGGACGATATCAACAAAGATAATCAGCATCCTGCTCCTGAAAACGTGTCAGCCGCACTTCAGTTGACAGATGCAATCATGGCTACAGGTTTCAGCACTGTTTCTGGGGATTATGCTTTTTATCTTTCTTCTCTCAATGAGCAAGAAATTGGTATTGGAAACAATCAGCTGATGAGAGCTGAACTACGTAACTCTTCTGAATGGGCTGCGTCTACAACCTTTAATAATGTCTGGAATTCCACATACGGAAATCTGATGAACATCCGTCAGATGATTGAAAAAATCAATACCGGAACACAAGGAAATGCCGGTAAGTATGACTTGTTGGGTATGGCCCAAGTGCTGGAGGCCTTGAATTTCGGAGTGTTGACAGATATGCATGGAGATATACCCTATAGTGAGGCTTTGCTGGGGCAAGAAAATCTCCAGCCTAAACTGGATGCACAAAAGGATGTGTATGCTGGTATATTAAAGACATTGGAAGATGCTATTAGCAATCTTGAAAAAGGAAAAGATTTAAAGTCTGCCGGAAATCAAGACATTGCATTTAAAAACGATAATGAACAGTGGATGGCCACAGCATACGCTTTAAAGGCTCGCTATTTGATTCATCAGCTGGCTGTAACTGAAGATAGGAATGCTTTATTGGCAGAGGTAAAGGCTGCGGCTGGAAAAGCTGTTGAACTGGGTTTCAAAGGATTCATGATTAAAGAATTCAACGGCGTTACTTGTGACAATCCTTGGAGTGCTTATCTATGGAGCAGATATTACATTGCTTCTTCAAAAACCGTTACGGATTTAATGGGTAGTGACGATCCTCGTTTTACTTATTACACTTATGAAACAGGAGAATCATATACTCCTGGAGATGAAACGGCCGCACAAGTTGCCGACGGAAGTCTGGCTTTCCCGGAATGGTATGATTTAGGTACTCAACCTCTTCATCTGTTCAGCGTGTCTGAATTATATTTCATCTTGGCTGAAGCTAAATTACGCCTGAATGAAGATGCTACCAGTGAATTCCAAAAGGCTGTAACCGCTTCTATCAGTGAAATATTGGGATGGTGTGGAGATGATAGCGATGCCAGTGCTTACGTAAATTCATTGGGAACACCGACGCTCAAGACGCTTTTTGAGCAGAAGTACATTGCTCAATGTGCAGATGAGCAAGTGGAAACTTACAATGATTTACGCCGTTTGAAAGCAATGGGAGAAAGTTATGTAATCCTGACTAATCCTTACAACACACAAGGAGGTATAAATCGTTATCCGGAACGCTTGCCATACGGTAACAGTAGTGTGTTAAGTAATCCGAACGTAAGCAGTGCATACGGAGATGGGTATTATATCTACTCTGAAAAAACATGGATAAACGGTGGCAAATAAAAATAATTTTGCTGATTAATTTATCCTTTTCAACTAAATAAAGAAGACCTTACCCAAGTTTACGTTTTTAGCGTATTCTTGGGTAAGGTTTTCTTATGTTGAACTATCTTCCACAATCCATTTCTGGATATTCCGTGTCTTATTGCTGAAGTTTACGCCTATTTTGAAAACCTTTCTCCCATCTGTTTGAAAAGGAATTGCGTAGTGTTTGTCATTTATTTGTTTCAATGCTTCTTCACCGGAACCTTCCAGCTTGAATTCCATCACATAAATAAAATGGTTCGTTTTTATTATCAGATCTATGCGACCCTCTGACGTATGGTATTCTGCCTCTGTGTAGAAACCAAGCAGTTTGAATATAATGAAAAGTACATTTTGATAATGTAGCTCCACATCGCGTATCATTTCATAAGGAATATCAGCAAAAAAACTTTGCAGACGTGAAAAAAAGGCATCTATTTCTCCTTTTTCTATTTCCTCAATAAAACTCATGATTTGAAATGCCGATTCTGTGGGCTGTACATGAGTATAATATGGCAACAAATAACTAATAAAACCTTCTTCTACTTCTTTGTTGGGAAACCCCAAAGTATATATGTTAAAACGGGAATTATAGTCTTTAATCGTCAGGTATCCACTTTGATATAGAACTGGGATAGGGCTATTTGCCAAAGACTCTACGCCATTCAGTAAATCAGCTGTAACCATTTCATTTGAAAGCCGGACCAAGTTGCATTTGTTTTGTTTAAGCAATTGAGCTAGATAAGTAGGTGTACCAGTTTCAAACCAATAATTGCCAAACTTCATTTTAGCAAACGTGTTTAAAAGGCTAAATGGATTATACAATCCTATGGAATCTTCAGTAAAATGATATCCGTCATAACGCTCTTTTAAAGACTGGCAGACCTGCTCATAACTCATATTGGTATGAACAGACAATTCATGCAGGTCTTCTTCCAGCCAAGCATGAATTTCATCTTCCGTAATTCCACAAAGTTCAGCATATCGTTTGTCAAAGGATATATCCATCAAATTATTCAAATCACTGAATATGCTTACCTTACTGAACTTGGTAACACCTGTCAATAATGCGAATTGAATATATTGATCTTTGCTTTTCAATGCTCCATAAAAGGCCTTTAATGTATCACGATAACTGTCTTGCAGTTCGTTGTTTCCGATAGTCTGAAGCATGGGTTTGTCATATTCATCTACTAAAATCACGACATTTTTTCCAGTCTTTTCGGCTGCACGCTGAATTATTCCTTGGAAACGCAAGGATAAAGATACTTCACTCGGCTCTGTTCCATAGACTTTTTCCCATTTTGTTAAGATATCATTCAAAATATCGTCAAGGCTTTTAAGTGTGTCATATTTTTGCGCATTGAGGTCAATATGTAAAATTGGATAAGAGAGCCAGTCTTTTTCTATTGAGTCAATATACAATCCTTGAAATAAATCTTTTCGCCCGGAATAATAGGCTTCCAACGTAGATATCAGCAAGCTTTTCCCGAATCGTCTTGGCCGACTGAAAAAATAATACTTTCCGGTCGATACTAAACGATAAATAAGTTCAGTTTTATCTATATACAGATAGCCTCCTTTACGAAGGCTCTCGAAACTTTGTATACCTACAGGATATTTTTTCATCTTGCTAAAGTGTTTATTTACAAAGTTAGTTTTTTATCTTACAATCTGTCCAAAATTCAGAAATATAAGTTTTGATATAACTAGAATTCCTTAATAAAAATAGTAGAGTTTGGGTAGAAAAATTGTGTCAAAAGTTTACTTATATATCATTAACTCTTATGGGGAAATGGATTATTAAGAAATGTATTCTCTTGATTATTAATCAGTTGTTGATATATTTAGTTCCGCGGGAACTTTGGTTATTTCCTTCATCGGAATGCAGACGCAGGAAGTGAAGGTACAGCCACGTATAAATGTGATATTGAAATCGGATGCTGAAGCATTGGATGAAGTGGTCGTAGTCGGCTACGGTAGTGCCAAAAAAGTTGGAACAGTAGTCGGATCTATTGCGAATGTAACTTCCGAGAAGATTGCGTCAAGACCTGTTGTAAACGTGATGGATGCATTACAAGGACAGGTAGCAGGTTTACAGGTGTTTACAAGTTCTGGTGACCCAGGTGACAAAAGCATGGCTGCGTCTTCTTATTTGCGTGGAATTGGTTCATTGACTGCCGGAAATTCTCCTTTGTATGTATTGGATGGCTCACCCGTAAGCGCTGAAATTATGAGTATGATGAACCCCAATGACTTTGCCAGTGTAACAGTCCTGAAAGATGCGTCTGCCACATCCATTTATGGTTCACGTGCAGCCAATGGAGTTATCTATATCACGACTAAACGAGGCAAAATGAACGAAAAGGCAATGGTCACTGTGTCAGGAAATTATGGTGTATCTACACTGGCCAAAGATATTGCTACTCCTATGAATTCAAGCCAGTTGTTGGGCTATCAGTTAAAACATGGAATTATTACCCAAGACACCTATGATAAGTATATAGCATCAGGAGTCAATACCAACTGGCAAGATTATTTCTTTAAAAATGCTCCAACTTATCAAGGGAATCTTTCAGTTCAAGGAGGAGGCGATAAGTCACTCTATTATTTGTCTGCTTCTTATATGAATCAAGAAGGTATTGTTTATGGTTCTGGCTACGAACGATATACTTTGCGAGCAAACTTAGAAACAAAGGTAAACAACTGGTTGCGCATCGGAGCAAATATCGCCGGGGCTTATGACATGACAGAAACTTCCTTATATACTTATCAAGGATCAAACAGTCTGAATGGCGGTGTCTTCGGAACAATCTTGAATCAGCCTTATTTTAACCCTTATGATGAGAACGGAAATCGTTTGGAAAGAATTCCGGGATTGAACGGTTATGACCCTAATTATCTTACTGATAAAAATCCTAACAAAGGAAACCAAGCTCAGTTTAATGGAAATGCATTTATCCAACTGACCCCGATCAAGGGATTAACCTTACGTTCTCAGTTAGGTATAGAAGCCTATGACTACCGTAAAACCTCAAAGGCACTCCCTTCACATCCTAGCGTAGACGGCATTGGTACTACAACTGAACTTTTCCAAAGACGTTCTCAGTTCACAATTACCAATACTGCGGAATATAAATTTGATATTAACTATGACCATCATCTCACCTTATTGGCAGGACAAGAAGGTATCAAGAGTGATTTTAATGGATTTGTTAGTAAAACAACAGGACAGAATGATGATAGATTGTCTAGTATTTGGAGTGGAACCAGTGCACTGTTAGTTAACTTAGGTGACTACAGCGGAAGTATGGATCCCTACTCTTATGAATATTTATCATTCTTTGGCCGCGCTGAATATGCATACAAAGAAAAATATTATGCAGATTTTTCTGTACGAAATGACGCCTCTTCCCGCTTCGGAGCGGATAACCGTGCAGCAACCTTTTTCTCTGGTGGCTTAATGTGGAACATGAAAGAAGAAGCATTTTTGAAGGATGTTGATTTCCTTACTACATTAAAAATAAAAGGTAGTGTAGGTTCCACAGGAAACTCTGAAATTGGGAATTACGATCATCTAGGACTTGTAGGAACCCGCAATTATAACACACAAGGAGGATGGTATATTTCTTCTCCTGGAAATGATCAGTTAGGTTGGGAAACACAAATCTTGACAAATATCGGAGTTGAAGCATCATTCTTTGATCGCATCCGGACAGAAATCACATGGTATAACCGTCAGACAAAAGATATGCTGATGGAAGTTCCTGTTCCTTATACAACTGGTTTCTCTACAATTATGCAGAACATTGGCTCCATGAAAAACACGGGTGTGGAATTATCATTCGGAGTTGATATCATCAAAACAAAAGATATGTTGCTGCAGTTCAATATGAACTATGCATACAACAAGAATGAAATCACAGAACTGTTCTATGGATATGAAGAATGGCCGATGCCAAGTTACTCTTTGACCTACAAAGTGGGTGAACCTCTTCAGTTCTATATGCCTGTCTATGCAGGAGTAGATCCGGCAGACGGTAAACAAATGTGGTATGTTCCTGGAACAAATGGAGAAACAACGAAGGATGCCGACCTTGCTAGTTCTGGAGCTTTAGACCAAGCTACAGGTGTGACTCAATATGCTCCTCATACAGGTGGATTTAATTTAAATTTCTCTTGGAAAGGACTCTCTATTGGCGCAGATTTCGCATGGGTTCTGGGCAAACACATGGTAAATAACGATAGATATTTCTCTGAAAACCCAGCAAACTTTGCCGGATATAACCAATCCACAGAGGTTCTCAATGAATGGGAAAATCCTGGAGATATTACTAGTATGCCGAAGTATGGAGAAATTATGATTTTTGATACGCACTTGCTGGAAAATGCCTCTTTCTTACGTTTAAAGAATTTGGCCATAGGATATCAGTTCCCTAAAAATTGGCTAGAGAAGACCAAAATCATCAAGAACTTTAAAATAACAGCTGCTGCACGTAACTTGTTTACTATTACGAAATACAAAGGAGCTGATCCGGAAATTGACTCTAACTTAACATATGGAGCATTCCCAAATACTAAGCAATTTACAATTGGAGCTGAAATCACATTCTAATTCAAAATGACACATATTATGAATAAAATAGTATTAGGAACTTTATTTTCTGCAATGGCTGTTCTTACGGCATGTGATTTGGATAAATATCCAGAGACCAACATCTCTACAGAAACGTCATGGCAAACCATAGATGATGCGACCCGTTTTGAAACCGGTTTATATTCGTTTTTACAAACTATAAACGGGGGACTCTATATCTATGCATCAGATTATCAGTCTGACTTATTTAACGCTACATACTCTTTTGCAAATAGAGGAGGAGATTTGCACAGATGGGACTTTACAAGTTCACAATATGATATAGAAGATATTTACAAGAATAACTACTTCTGCATCACGAATTGTAATAATATAATCAATAATATTGATAACATCACTCTTGAAAACGAAGAGGAGCAGCAAAAGGCTGAAAATATAAAAGGTACAGCATTTTTGATACGTGCTTTATGCTATCATACACTTGCTTTACGTTTTGCGAAAGATTATGAGCCAGAAACAGCGGCTTCCGATTTGGGCTTGCCAATCGTTTTAGAGGTAGATCCTAATGCCAAACCTAGTCGTTCTTCATTGGCTGATACTTATAAGCAAATCAAATCTGATATCGCAGAAGCTAGAAAGCTAATGACAAAGGAAGGGGCATCTAATTCCATTTATTTAACCACAGATGTGATTGATGCTTTAGAAGCACGTGTAGATTTGTATATGCACAACTATACGGAGGCTATTACTTTATCAGAATCACTAATGAATAAATATCCATTGTCTACGACAGAGGCTGATTTATCTAAAGTATTTCTAAACGATGAAGGAAGTGAAATTATATATAAGGTATTCTCATCTATAGATGAAAGAACCAATGAACTTCCTTATTATTTATATTGGAATACATCTGTTGAAAGTTATAGCCCTGACTTTATTCCGTCACAATGGGTTCTTGATTTGTATGAATCTAATGACATAAGAAAAGATGCCTATTTCTTGTGTGAAAAAGTGGTCTGTGGAGATAAATCAGCTAATGATATTTATATGTTGAATAAATATCCTGGAAATCCAGATTTAAAGAATACAACTTATGAGTATTACAATATGGCAAAGTTGTTTAGAAGTGCAGAGTTCTATTTGATTGCAGCTGAAGCCTCTTACAGAGAAGGTAATGAACCTGAAGCTTTAAATTACTTAAATGGTTTACGAGTTAAACGTGGTGCATCTAGTCTTTCAAAAAGTGGAAACGACTTATTCACATCTATTAAAGAAGAATGGATTAGAGAATTTATTGGTGAAGGAATGCGTCTTAATGATTTAAAAAGATGGCATGACGGATTCCAACGCCACGATCCTCAGAATCTGAATATTCTGTCTATAGGAACAGGTATGGAATCTTTAAACATCAGCTCTGATAATCAAAAGTTTGTATGGGAAATTCCTGCAAATGATCAAAATGCGAATAAAAATATTGTTCCTAACTGGAACTAATTTTATTTTTCCTTAATAAAGGGGGCGGTTTTCAATTCGAGATCCGCCCCTTTTTGTATGCATAGACTTCAAAATATCCACTTACAGACATGAAAAAAAGCCGGGACCACAGTTTTCTGCAGTCCCGGCTTCCATTTATATAGCTCTATTCGATTGTTATCAGAACAGTTTAGAAGGATACTCACCGGCATCCACCAAAGCCTGAATCTTATCCACCACGCTCTGACGGTCGGCAGCGTAAGTCACACCGAACCACTTGGAAGTAGTATCCAACACTTTTACAGTAGCAGTTCCTTCATTAATCAGCTTGTTGACCATCAACGGAATGAAGTATTCACATTTCAGGTTGCCGATATTTTCTTTCAGGAATTCTACGAAATAGTCTTCAGAATACTTGAAATAATCTGGAGTGAATCCCCACATGTTCATTGAAACAGGAGTATTGTCTTCAATACCTACCCATTCACCCTTTTCATCTTTATAAGAAACGACTCCGTTTACACGCATGATTTCCGTACGTTCTACTACGGTAGTCAGATGGGCATTCTCATCGGTAGAGCAGATACCACGAGCTACAGAACCACTATCAGACAATGTATTCCCCACGCGGAAACCAACCATACAGTAATCGTTCTTAGCACCTTCAGGAAGCTCTGACAGATACTTACCGATTACAGCAAAACTGTCACGGCCATAGAAGTCATCTGCATTGATTACCGCAAACGGTTCTTTGATTACGTCTTTTCCCATCAATACGGCATGGTTTGTTCCCCATGGTTTTGCACGACCTTCCGGGCAAGTGAAACCTTCCGGCAAGTTTGTCAAATCCTGGAACACGACTTCTACAGGAATATGATTTTCATATTTACTTACAATCTTTTCACGGAAATCTTTTTCAAAATCACGACGGATTACGAAGACCAATTTCCCGAAACCACCACGAATTGCATCAAAAATTGAATAATCCATGATTGTTTCACCATTAGGACCCAGTCCATCAAGTTGTTTCAAGCCACCGTAACGACTCCCCATACCGGCAGCCAATACAAATAAAGTTGGTTTCATAAAGTTGTATATAAATTTAGTAACTGCACAAAGGTAAACAAATAATGTGATTTCAACTCACAGTTCATAAACAAAATGTATCACTATTTGGTTCTTTTTTGTATATTCGCAATATTAAAGTGCTCAACAGCGTATGAAAAAATATATAAAATGGGGAGGAATCGTACTGGCAAGTCCGTTCATTCTTTTCATCCTATTATGCATATTGATTTATATCCCCCCTGTCCAGAACTTTATAGTGGACAAGGCGACAGCGTATGCATCAGAAGCTACGGGCATGCAAATTCATATACAGCGCATTTCTTTGTCGTTTCCACTGAATCTGGTCGTACATGAAACCACCGTAAAAGACCAGAAAGAGACTCTGCTGGACGTAGAAGAACTGACCGTGAAAATCCAACTGCTTCCCCTGCTGAAAAAACAAATAGAAGTGGATGGAGTGGGACTGAAAAATGCGTCTGTAAATACGTCCAACCTGATTGAAGGTATGTCGCTGAAAGGAAGTCTGGGGGAATTTTTTCTGAAATCGCATGGTGTGGATCTGACGCCGGAAACAGCCATACTTAATGAGCTGACATTGAAAAATGCGGATTTAAAAATGTGTCTGGCCGATACCACCGCTCAGGATACCACCCAAAGCGCACCGACTTACTGGAAATTCAAACTGGAAAAAATCGACCTGCACAATGTCAGTTTCCAGATGGATATGCCACTCGACACGATGAATTTCGGAATTGTGGTAAAAAACGCCTCTCTGCGTGACGGACTGGTCGACCTGCATAAAGAAGCTTATTCGGCCAATGAGTTCAAACTGCTGGACAGCCGTTTATTCTATAATTCAGGAAACTCAGCTCCCTTGGAGAAAGGCCTGGACCCTTCACACATTGTGCTTTCGGATGTAAACCTGCAACTGGATTCCCTCTATTACCAGGGCAACAATATCCGTGCGCTGCTACATCAATTCGAATTAAAAGAACGCTCGGGACTGGAAATCACTTCTTCGGAAGGAAGAGTGCAAGCAGATGACAAAGCAATCCGTGTGCCCGGACTGCAAATCAAGACCCCCAATTCTTTCATTGCCTTCAATGCTACTGCCGACTGGTCTGTGACCGAACAGAATCAAGACGGGATACTAGAAGGACAGTTAATGGCCGAAATCGGGAAAACTGATTTGTTCAAACTTATTCCCGACATGCCGAAGGAATTTATCCAATCGTTCCCGTCTGCCCCATTGCAAATCCGCATGGACATAAACGGGACCCTACAGGATTTAAAACTGGCAACGTGTCAGATGAAAATTGCAGATTGTTTCCGGATGGAAGCCAACGGTACAATCAAACATGTACTTGACAGTATCTCCAGAGAAGGTGTCATCAACCTGAATACGAATTTCTACCGGATGAATTTTCTGGAAAGCCTGACGGGAGGTCTGCTGATTCCTTCGGGAACACAACTCCAAGGTAAGGCACAAATGAAAGGGAATGACCTGCAGGCAGAAACCCGATTGAGTCACGAAGAAGGCTATGCAGAACTGGACGGAAAGTATAATCTTCTGACAGAAGCCTATCAGGCGGATTTGAACATAGACCAACTGAATCTGCATAAATTCATGCCGATGGATTCTTTGTTCGAACTGTCTGCCCAGGCACACGTAAAAGGAAAAGGCTTCGATTTCTTTTCTCCTCATACGTGGCTAAAAGCGGATGCCGCACTTTCTCACCTGCAATATGCCTCACACACACTTTCCGGAGTGCAACTTAACGCAGGGCTCAAGAACTCACAGGCAAACATGACACTGAACATCAAGGACAATGTCATGCAGATTTCCTCTCAGCTGGATGCTTCATTACACCCGTCACGTGTCAAAGCGGACGGACTGATTCAGATAGCCGATTTAGATTTGTATGGAATGGGACTGGTCAAAACGCCCTTCAAGACTGCGAGCAACATTGATCTTCATCTGAACACCAACATGAAGAAAAGCCATGGAATACGAGTGTCTGTCAAAGATATCCGGTTAATCACGGAAAAACAGACTTACAAGACAAAAGACCTCCACATGGGATTCACCACGGCACGCGATTCCATTCACAGCTTTGTCAATGCAGGCGACCTGACTTTCCTGTTCCGAAGCAAGGGAGGAGTTGACGAGCTAGGCAACCAGTTCACCAAACTGACACAAGCATTTGATAACCAATGGGAAAACAGAAACGTCGACCCGGCTTTGCTGAGAGAGTTATTGCCTAATGCCCAACTCCGTATCTTTGCGGGAAAAGACAATCCGGTTTCCAACACACTGGCTATCCGGAAAATCAATTTCGACCGCATGAATGTAAATGTACAGACCTCTCCTGAAAACGGTCTGAATGCGAGCATGAATCTATACGGATTAAGGACCGACAGCCTGGCCCTTGATACAATCTCCTTCAATGCGTCACAGCAAGCTGGGAAAATCATACTCCACAGTGGCATCATTGCGAACGACAAACCTTTCCAGGAGGCCTTCGATATCACCCTCCACGGAGATGTGGATACGAATAAAATAAATGCAACCATAGAATATCTGAATGGGAAAAAGGAATGTGGAGTCAATATCGGTATGACGGCCGGATTGCAGAAGAAAGGTATCAGTCTGCATATCAACCCGTTCGACCCGACATTGGTGTACCGGAAATTTACGGTAAACCCTGACAACTACATCTATCTGAGGGACGACGGACGTATTCTGGCCGACCTCTCCATCCACGATGAAATGCGCACAGGTATCAGCCTTTATTCTACTCCCGATTCTACGGCGCAACAGGATCTTACCCTTACACTCAGCCAGATTAACATTGGAGAATTCAAGCGGGTCATTCCTTACATGCCGGATATCAGTGGCATCATCAATGCCGAAGCACATTACGTGCAAACTGACGGTACAGACATGGTTTCGCTGGAAAACAGTGTGGACCAACTGGCCTACAACGGTATCGAGCTGGGGAACTGGACATTAAGTGCGGTTTACTTACCCAAAGAAAGTGGAGAACAAAGTATCAATGGTTTCATTACCCGAAATAATCAGGAGATTGCGAGCATAGACGGTTCCTATTTCCCGGCGAAAGAAGAAGGCGACGACCATATCAATGCAGAAATGGCTTTACACCATTTCCCGCTGGAAATTGCCAACTCTTTCATTCCCGACCAGATGGCCATTTTAAGTGGAGACGTAGACGGGGACATGAAAGTTTCAGGTACCAGTGCCAATCCTTTAATGAACGGACAAATCAACTTGGACAGTGTAAATATCTACATTCCACAAGCGTCCTTGAATCTCCGCTTTGATGACAGGCCAGTGGAGGTGAAAGATAGCAAGCTGACATTCAACCGGTTTAAGATTTTCACCAAAGGAAAGACACCGTTTACCATTGATGGAAGTGTGGATATGGCAGACCTCAGTCAAATGAAAATGGATTTGAAAATGGATGCCAACAACTTTGAGCTGCTGAATGCCAAACAAACCAAACGGTCGCTCGTATTCGGAAAACTATACGTAGATTTCCACTCTACACTCAAAGGCACTCCGGACAACATGACCATCCGTGGCAACATGAATATATTAGGCAACAGTGACTTTACCTATATATTACAGGATTCTCCTCTTACCGTAGAAGACAAACTTGGAGAAACGGTTACATTTATGAACTTCAGCGATACGACTTCTGTCAACCGGAGAATATTACCGGCCTTGACATTGGGAGGTATCGACATGCTGATGACTCTCCACATTGATGAAGCGGTGCAATGCCGGGTCAATCTGGATGAGAAAGGAAGCAACTATATGTATTTTGAAGGAGGGGGCGACTTGTCCTTCCAATATACTCCTGCCGGAAGCATCATATTAAGTGGAAAATATTCTCTTCTGAGCGGAGAGATGAAGTACCAGCTGCCTATCATTCAGCTGAAGACATTCCACATACAAAGCGGAAGCTACATACAGTGGAGTGGAAATGCCATGAACCCGCAACTGAACATCAAGGCTACGGAAAGGGTACGTTCGTCTGTGACACAGGAAGGACAGGCTTCACGTATGGTCAATTTCGATGTGGGTGTAAATATCACCAACACACTGGAAGACCTGGGATTTACCTTCATCATCGATGCACCGGAAGATGGAAGCATGCAGAACGAGCTGGCTTCCATGTCGGCTGAAGACAAGAATAAGGTAGCCGTTACCATGCTGGTGACCGGCATGTACCTGACGGAAGGAAGCACATTAGGAGGTGGAGGCGGAAGCAGCGTAATGAACTCATTCCTGCAAGACCAGATTTCGAAAGTAGCCGGAAGTGCCCTCAAGACCATCGACGTGAACTTCGGTATAGAAACCAACAATGGAGAAGCAACCGGACAGTCGAGTACGGATTATAATTTCCAGTTCGCCAAACGGTTCTGGAACAACCGTATCCGGGTGGTCATCGGCGGAAAGGTTTCTACCGGAAACAACGTACAACAGGATGAGTCTTTCATCGACAATATTTCATTGGAGTATCGTCTGGATAATAGCGGAACACGATATGTCAAACTTTTCCACGACAAGAACTATGAAAGTATCCTCGATGGAGAAGTAACCGAAACAGGCGTAGGTATCGTATTGCGCAAGAAAGTAAGCAAGTTAGGTGAATTGTTTATTTTCAGGAAAAAAGAAAAAGCACCTGTTGAAGCTGTAAAAAAAGAGGAAGATGAGAATGAAGACGAAAATAAAGATAAATAGCCGTTTCCTGACAGGACTTCTGCTGCTCGTGATGATGGCTGCATGTTCTACCACCAAGCATCTCCCGGAGGATGAGTTGCTTTACATAGGTACTCCCACACCTCAGATTGTAGGATACAACCCGGAGGATGAAGGGGAAGCAACCCTGGAAGAAGTACAGGGAGCTCTGAACGTGGCACCGAACAATTCGTTTTTCGGCAGCCCCAATCTTCGTATTCCTTTTCCTTTTGGATTGTGGGTCTATAACCGCTTTGAACGCTATGAAAAAGGTATCGGGAAATGGATTTTCAAGAAACTGGCAGCCGACCCTATCTATGTGTCGACGGTCAATCCGGAAACCCGTACCAAAGTGGCCAGCAACTTGCTGCGCGAGAACGGTTTCTTCCAAGGAAACGTAACGGTAAAAGTAGATACGGCCAAAAATCCCAAGAAGGCCAAACTACTGTATACCATTTATACGGGACAACGTTACAAACTGGATTCCATAAGTTACGTGGGCTTCTCTGGTAAAGCGGATACGCTGATTCAAGAATCCTATGAAAAACGCCTGCTCAAAAGGGAGGATGAGTTTTCCGTCAGCAAACTGGACGAAGAAAGAAACCGGCTGGTGGAGCTGTTCCGCAACAACGGATATTACTATTATCGTTCCGATTTTATTACATTCCTGGCCGACACACTGATTCGCCCGGGATATGTCAATTTAAAAATCGTACAGAAGCAGAATATTCCGGAAGACGGATTGCGTACTTACTACATCGGGAATACGAAAATCAACTTAATCGGATACAATGGGGAACAGCCGGAGGACTCCCTGAATTTTCATAACTTCACCATCCACTATGCCGGGAAAAGACCAGGCATACGGTATGGAGTGCTTCGCCGACGTTTCCTGTACCGTAGCGGAGAAACGTATTCGCAAATACGCCAAGACTATACACAGCAGGCTTTGTCAAGACTGGGGGTATTCAAGTTCAATGACTTTAAATATACTCCCCGTCCGGGAAAAGACACCCTGGACATTACGGTCAATGCCATGTTCGACCTGCCTTATGACAGCGAGCTGGAACTGAATGTCACCACCAAAAGTACGAAACAGACGGGTCCGGGAGCAAAGTTCAACCTTTCAAAGAAGAATTTTAAAAGGATGGGTGCCTCATTGAACCTGGAACTGTCAGGGTCTTACGAATGGCAGACCAGTTCTACGGTGGACGGTGAAAGTTCCGTAATGAATTCATACGAATTAGGAGCGGCGCTGTCATTGAACTTTCCCCGACTGATCCTCCCGTGGATACGAAACCGGGTAGACCCGTTCCGCTTCCCGTCGGAAACTAATTTCAAGATTTATGCCGAACAATTGAATCGCGCCCGTTATTTCAAGATGTTATCATTCGGAGGAACCGTGTCCTACAGTTTCCAGCCTAAACGTAGCATCAAGCATACGGTCACACCGCTACATCTGGCCTTCAACACCTTACAGAACCGTACGGCCCGTTTCGACTCCATCGCAAATGCCAACCCGATGCTGTTCCATAGTTTGGATGACCAGTTCATTCCTTCGCTGACTTACACCGTTACCTACGACAACAGTTACCGGAAGAAAAAGAACCAGATATGGTGGGAAAACTCGCTGACCTCGGCCGGTAACGTAACGTCCATGATTTATGCGGCCTTCGGGCAAAAATTCAGCACCAAGGACAAAAAACTGCTTGGGACCCCGTTCGCCCAGTTCCTGAAATACTCTTCAGAGGTCCGGTTCCTGCACCATATCAGTGAAAAACAGCAAATAGCCGCCCGCCTCATGGGAGGAGTCATCTGGGCATACGGGAACAAAACGATTGCACCCTACAGCGAGCAGTTCTATGTGGGAGGTGCCAACAGTATCCGTGCTTTTACAGTCCGTTCTATCGGTCCCGGAAGATTCCATCCTACGAACACGGCCAGCTATTCCTACGTGGATGAAACCGGTGACATCAAACTGGAAGCCAATCTGGAATACCGTTTCCGTATTCTGTCGAATTTCATGGGAGGCAACCTGAACGGAGCCACTTTTCTGGATGCCGGCAACGTATGGCTGATGCGAAAAGACGAAGCCCGTCCGGGAGCAGAATTCAGTCTGGATAATTTCTTCGACAGCATTGCACTCGGAACAGGTGTTGGACTACGCTACGACCTCTCCTTCCTCATCCTACGTCTGGACTTCGGAATCGCCCTTCACGTTCCTTATGAAACTGGTAAAAAGGGATATTACAATATTCCCCGGTTCAAGGACGGAATGGGTATTCACTTTGCCATAGGATACCCATTCTAACCTCCGGCAACCGGATTGACAAGAAAATTTAATGCATTTACAGACTATGGTATCAAAATAATTGCCTACCTTTGCAACGTTTTTTGAAGGTATTAAGGTTTGTGGAATGAATAAGTGGAAGATTTTTGCTTTTTTATCAATAATCACTCTTATGACATTATTCATAGGAGGCAGCCTTTATACGCTCCATCCAGACTTTCTACAAGAAGCAAATGCAGTAAAAGAACAGACAGAAAACTGTATCCATCCCCATCCTGACTATACGACTTCAAAGGCAGTGGACTACTTGATTTCCAACGGGAAAACAGATATTCCACATAATTTTCTGTGCGTACAGGCCCAAAAGGAGTTTGACGGAAAATTTTTCCTGACCGCCTGCTGGATCAAAGAAAATTTCATGCGCAGGCCTCCTCTTTATTTACATACATCCTACCCTAGACATTCTAAACACCCTTATACGCATTTAAATCGAATCTACTATTTATATACCCTCGAAAAAATCCTGATTTAATACTATCTAAGATTCTTTACTGTTTCAGATACCCCATTGGAACAAACAGAGGTTTGACGTATCGGAAACAGCCACACCTATTTATGTATCATCAAAAATTCTTAGATATATGTTTTTTACATTTATTATTGTAGTTATTCTGACAGCCGTCGTCCTTGTCGCTGCAGCTATGGCCATTGCGAAGCTACTTGCTCCGAGGTCATTCAACCCCCAGAAGGGAGAGCCGTACGAGTGTGGTATCCCTACTCGCGGACAATCATGGGTACAGTTCAGAGCCGGTTACTACCTGTTCGCCATCCTGTTCCTGATGTTCGACATCGAAACGGTATTTCTTTTTCCGTGGGCAGTAGTGGCAAGTCAGGTAGGAGTATATGCACTGGTCAGTGTAGGATTCTTCTTGGTTGTCTTAATCTTAGGCCTGGCATACGCCTGGCGGAAAGGAGCGCTTGAATGGAAGTAAAAAAAGCAACCTCCATCCGTTCTATGAAGTACGAAGACTTCAAGAACAATGATTATTTGGAGGAGATGGTACGTCGTTTGAACATGGACGGCGCAGGTATCATTTTAGGCACAGTAGACGAACTGATCAACTGGGGAAGAAGCAACTCTCTGTGGAGCCTTACTTTCGGAACCAGCTGTTGCGCCATTGAATTCATGGCACTTGGAGCAGCCCGCTATGACATGGCCCGCTTCGGATTTGAAGTAACCCGTAACTCTCCTCGTCAGGCAGACATGATCATGGTACTGGGAACCATCACCTACAAGATGGCTCCGGTATTGAAGCGTCTGTACGACCAGATGGCCGAACCGAAATACGTGGTGGCAGTAGGCGGATGTACCATTTCCGGTGGTCCGTTCATCAAATCCTATCATGTAGTAAACGGCATTGACAAAATCATCCCAGTCGACGTATATATTCCGGGATGTCCTCCACGGCCGGAAGCCTTCTTCTATGGAATGATGCAACTCCAGCGTAAAATCAAAGTGGAACGTTTCTTAGGAGGCGTAAACCGCAAAGAAAAAGAGGAATCAACCAAGTAAAAAAGAAAATGCAAATGGAAATTGAAAAAATAAAAAGCATTACTCCTGAAGCGGAAATCAGTCAGGCCGGCGAAACGGTGGTCAAGATACCGGCAGACAAGCTGCATGCCACAGCCAAAGCCTTGCATGACGACAAAGAGGAGCCTATGGATTTCTTGCGTGACATCGTAGGAATGGATTGGGGGGAAGAAGGGCTTGGAGCACTCTACCTTTTGGAATCTACCCGCACAGGAGCCAGAATCATCCTCAAATCAGTAACAGCCGACCGGGAAAAAGCATTTTTACCGACTGTCAGTGATTTGTGGAAAACAGCCCTCATCAAAGAACGTGAAGTGTACGACTTTTTCGGTATCGTCTTCCTGAACCATCCGGATATGCGCCGCATCTTCCTGCGTGAAGACTGGAAAGGGTATCCGATGCGCAAGGATTATGACATGAACTCCAATCCGCTGCAGATGGACAACGAAGAGAATGCCGACCTTACTGACGAATACTTCCTCCGCCCGGACGGTACACTTGAGGGACGCAAAAACGTAGTGTTTGGAGAAGATGACTTCGTGGTGAACATCGGTCCACAGCACCCTTCTACACATGGTGTATTGCGTATGCGTACTTCTCTCGACGGTGAAAATATCCGCAAGATTGACCCGATTCTGGGTTACATCCACCGAGGCATCGAGAAAATGAACGAAAGCCTGACTTATCCGCAGACATTGGCCCTGACCGACCGTCTGGATTACCTGAGCGCCCATCAGAACCGCCACGCTTTGTGTATGTGCATCGAAAAGGCGGCAGGAATCGAAGTCCCGGAACGTGCCCAGTACATCCGTACCATCATGGATGAGCTGCAACGTCTCGACTCTCACCTGTTGTTCTATTCTTGCTTGGTAATGGATATGGGTGGACTGACTCCGTTCTTCTACGGTTTCCGTGAACGTGAGATGATTTTGGACATCTTCGAAGAAACCACCGGAGGACGTCTGATTCAGAACTATAACATGATTGGCGGTGTGCAGGCTGATATTCATCCTACTTTCCAGCAGAAGGTGAAGGAATTCATCAAGCACCTGCGCAGTGTCATCCAGGATTATCACGATATCTTCACTACCAATGTCATCGCCGATACCCGTCTGAAAGGGGTGGGAATCCTGTCAAAGGAAGATGCTATTTCACTGGGTTGTACGGGAGGTACCGGACGTGCTTCCGGATGGGCCAACGACGTGCGCAAGCATCATCCGTATGCTTTGTATGACAAGGTGGATTTCAAGGAAATCACTTATACGGAAGGCGACTCCTTCGCCCGTTACATGGTGCGTATGGACGAAATCATGGAATCCTGCCACATCATCGAACAGTTGATTGACAACATTCCGGAAGGTGAATTCCGCGCAAAGACCAAACCGATTATCAAGTTGCCGGAAGGCGTGTTCACTTCCTCGGTAGAAACCAGCCGTGGAGAGTTCGATGTCGTACTTGAGAGCCATGGAGACAAGGTGCCTTACCGACTGCACTACCGTTCTACGGGACTTCCATTGGTACATGCCATGGATACGATTTGCCGCGGAACCAAGATTGCCGACTTAATCGCCATTGGAGGTACACTCGACTTTGTCATCCCCGACATTGACCGATAAGATTTCGATTAAAAGGTGGACAACCATCACAGTAAAACTGAAAAATTAAAAGAAATATGTTTTTAGATTATTATAATTTCAGCCCGCTGCTCATGCAGATTCACGCCTTTCTGTGCAGTCTGATGCCCGAGTGGCTGGCACTTACCCTTGAAGGCCTCGTGGTCGGCGTGTTCATTCTCCTCATGTACGCCGTGCTGGCCATCATCCTTATCTATATGGAGCGTAAAGTCTGTGCGGCTTTCCAGTGCCGTATCGGTCCGAACCGTGTAGGAGGAAAAGGCGGACTGTTGCAGGTTCCGGCCGACGTGTTGAAAATCCTGACCAAGGAAATCATCAGCCTGAAGAACTCCGACCATTTCCTGTACAACCTGGCTCCGTTTCTGGTCATTCTGGCCTCTATCCTTACTTTCTCCTGCCTGCCATGGAACAAGGGAGGAGAAATCCTGCACATGAACATCGGTATCTTCTTCGTGCTGGCAGCTTCTTCCATCGGCGTACTGGGTATCCTGCTGGCCGGATGGAGTAGTAACAGCAAATATACGCTGATTGGTGCCGTACGAAGTGGTGCCATGATTATCAGTTACGAACTTTCCATTGGCCTCAGCGTATTGACCATGGTGGTTATGAGCGGAGCCATGGACATCCAGACCATCGTGGAAGGACAGGCCAACGGATGGAACATTTTCAAAGGACATATCCCGGCCATCATGGCATTCATCATCTACCTGATTGCAGGTAATGCAGAAGCCAACCGTGGCCCGTTCGACTTGGCCGAAGCGGAACAGGAGTTGACTGCCGGATACCATACGGAATATTCCGGTATGCACTTCGGATTCTTCTATCTGGCCGAATACCTGAACTTGTTTATTACAGCCGGTATTGCTACCACCCTGTTCCTGGGCGGATGGATGCCTTTGCACATTGCCGGACTTGACGGCCTGAACATGGTGATGGACTACATCCCCGGATTTGTCTGGTTTATCGGAAAGACCTTCTTCATCGTCTTCCTGCTGATGTGGATTCGCTGGACTTTCCCACGTCTGCGTATCGACCAGGTACTGACACTGGAATGGAAATACCTGATGCCGCTGTCACTGGTGGTGTTGTTACTGATGACCGTATGCAAAGTGTGCGGCCTGACATTTTGATTAAAATTTTTTGAATATGAATGCATTGGAAGAATATTTGAAAGGATATGTCGGTGGAGTAAAAAGCCTGCTGGTAGGTATGCGTACCTCCATGAAGGTGTTCTGCCAGAAGAAAATAACCGAACAGTATCCGGAAAACCGCCATACGACTCTCCATATTCCGGAACGTCACAGGGCCATGCTCGAAATGCCGGTCGATGAGAACGGAAACCACCGTTGCATTGCCTGCGGACTGTGCCAGATGAACTGTCCGAACGGAACCATCCACCTGACCACGGAAATGCGGGAAACCGAAGACGGCAAAAAGAAAAAAGTACTGGTGAAATACGAGTACAACCTGGGATCATGCATGTTCTGCATGCTGTGCGTCAATGCCTGCCCGCACGATGCCATCCGGTTCACGAATGACTTCGAAAACGCAGTATTCCAGAAAGAGAAACTCGTAATGACACTGAACAAGAAATAAATAAAACGAAACGGATATGAGTATATCACTTCAAGAAATCGTATTTTATATCGTAGGTGCCTGTATCATTGTCAGCTCCATACTGGCTGTCACTACAGGAAGACTGCTGCGTGCAGCCACTTACCTGCTGTTCGTGCTCTTCGGCACAGGAGCCATCTACGGAATTCTGGGCTACACCTTCCTGAGTGCGGTCCAGTTGATGGTGTACGCCGGAGGTATCGTGGTATTGTATGTGTTCTCTATCTTGCTGACCCAGTCGGACAAGAATATGAAATACAAGCAAAACCGGGCCAAACTTATCAGCGTACTGATTACCACCGTGGTGGGTGCCGTGCTGGTACTTTTCCTGGTCATGACCAACGGCTTTGCCCTGAACCTGATTCCACAGGGAGTGGAACTTCCGGTCGACCAGATCGGACACGCGTTGATTGGTACCGACAAATACCAGTTCGTCCTGCCGTTTGAGGCCGTCAGCGTATTGTTATTAGCTTGTATGATTGGTGCGATATTGATTGCACGCAAAGAAAAATAATACAGTAAGATTATGGAAATAGAAATTCATGTAGTTCACTACCTCGTCATCAGCACCATCATGCTTTTCTGCGGCATCTATGGTTTCTTCACCCGCAAGAACCTGCTGGCACTGCTGATTTCAGTAGAATTGATGCTCAATGCGACCAACATCAATTTCGCGGTATTCAACCGTTATCTTTTCCCCGGACAACTGGAAGGACATTTCTTCAGCCTGTTCGGAATAGCCATCGCCGCTGCCGAAACCGCCGTGGCCATTGCCATCATTATTAATGTGTATCGCAACCTGAAACAGGTGCTTACCGATGATATAACCGATTTGAAAGGATAACTTTCTTATACATTATTAAATTGCTTATGGATTATACAATTCTGATACTTGCCCTCCCGATGCTGAGCTTCCTGCTTCTGGCACTGGCTGGCATGAAAATGCCTCATCGTGTAGCGGGCGCCATCGGCACACTTTCACTGGGAGTGGTAGCCGTACTGAGCTATCTGACGGCATTCAGCTATTTCACGGCTCCACGTACTGCGGAAGGCCTCTATCCTACGCTGACTCCGTGGAACATTGAATGGCTGCCGTTCACTTCATCTCTTCATATTGACATGGGTATCCTGCTGGACCCGATTTCCGTCATGATGCTGGTGGTCATCTCCACCGTTTCCCTGATGGTACACATCTATTCTTTCGGTTACATGAAAGGAGAGGTCGGTTTCCAGCGGTATTACGCCTTCCTGTCATTATTTACTTTCTCCATGCTGGGACTCGTGGTTGCAACCAATATCTTCCAGATGTACGTGTTCTGGGAGCTGGTGGGTGTGTCTTCCTACCTGCTCATCGGTTTCTACTACACCAAGCCGGAAGCCATTGCCGCCAGCAAGAAAGCATTCATCGTAACCCGTTTTGCCGACTTGGGCTTCCTGATCGGTATCCTGATTTACGGATATTACATGCAGACCTTTACCTTCACTCCGGGCACAGAACGTCTGATGCAGGCCGGAATGGTACTTCCTCTTGCACTGGGACTGATGTTCGTGGGTGGTGCCGGTAAGAGTGCCATGTTCCCGTTGCACATCTGGTTGCCGGACGCCATGGAAGGTCCGACTCCGGTATCTGCCCTGATTCATGCCGCCACCATGGTGGTAGCCGGTGTGTACCTGGTAGCCCGCATGTTCCCGCTGTTCATCGGTTATGCGCCCCACACCCTGCATATCGTGGCCTGGGTAGGTGCTTTCACTGCTTTCTATGCTGCCAGCGTAGCCTGCGCACAGAGTGATATCAAACGTGTACTTGCCTTCTCTACCATCTCACAGATTGGTTTCATGATGGTGGCACTGGGTGTCTGCACCGCAGCCGACCCGCACCAAGGCGGTCTGGGTTACATGGCCGGCATGTTCCACCTGTTCACTCACGCCATGTTCAAAGCCCTGCTTTTCCTGGGCGCCGGATGCATCATCCACGCCGTACACAGCAACGAGATGGAAACCATGGGCGGCCTGCACAAATACATGCCGATTACCCACATCACCTTCCTGATTGCCTGTCTGGCCATCGCCGGTATTCCTCCGTTCTCCGGATTCTTCTCCAAGGACGAGATTCTGACAGCCTGCTTCCAGTACAGCCCGGTCATCGGATGGATTATGACGATTATTGCCGGAATGACCGCTTTCTACATGTTCCGTCTGTACTACTGCATCTTCTGGGGCAAGGAAAACAAGGAACTGCATGCACACCATGTACCGCATGAAAGTCCGCTGACCATGACCTTCCCGCTGATGTTCCTGGCACTGGTTACCCTCGTAGCCGGATTCATTCCTTTCGGACACTTCGTATCCTCCAACGGACACGCCTACGACATTCACCTCGACTGGGGAGTAGCCGGCACCAGCATCGTCATTGCCGTTATCGCCATTGCCCTGGCCACCTGGATGTATGCCCGCGAAAAACAGCCTGTACCCGAAATGCTGGCACAGCGTTTCAGTACCCTGCACCGTGCAGCCTACAAGCGCTTCTATATGGATGAAATCTGGTTGTTCGTCACCAAGAAAATCATCTTCCGCTGCGTATCCACTCCGCTGGCATGGTTCGACCGCCACGTCATCGACCAGTTCATGAACTTCATGGCATGGAGCACCAATGCAGCTGGAGAAACCGTACAACCAATACAGAACGGTAAAATCCAGACGTACACTCATTATTTCCTGGCAGGTATTATTGTACTGACAATCATCTTGCTGCTGAACTAACAAAGAAGAATCTATAACGTATGAATATATTAAGTCTTTTCGTATTGATACCTCTGCTGATGCTGCTGGGACTATGGATTGCCCGCAACGTCAATCAGGTCAGAGGAGTGATGGTGGCCGGCTCATCCATCCTGCTGGTGCTTGCCGCCTACCTCACGGTGTCTTATATCGGACAGCGCCATGCCGGAGCTACGGCTGAGATGCTTTTCACAGACAGCATCACGTGGTATGCCCCGCTCCACATCTGCTATTCAGTGGGAGTAGACGGCATCTCGGTGGTCATGCTGCTGCTGAGTTCCATCATCGTATTTACCGGCACATTTGCCTCCTGGAAACTGAAACCGCTCACCAAGGAATATTTCCTGTGGTTTACCCTGCTGAGCACCGGTGTGTTCGGTTTCTTCATCTCTACCGACCTGTTCACTATGTTCATGTTCTATGAAGTGGCCTTGATTCCGATGTACCTGCTGATTGGCGTATGGGGAAGCGGCCGCAAGGAATACGCCGCCATGAAACTGACCCTGATGCTGATGGGTGGTTCCGCCTTCCTGCTGATTGGTATTCTGGGCATCTACTACGGAGCCGGTGCAGAGACCATGAACATTCTGGAAATCGTGAAACACCAGATACCGACCGAAATGCAACGCATCTTCTTCCCGATGGTCTTCCTGGGATTCGGCGTATTGGGTGCCCTCTTCCCCTTCCATACATGGAGTCCCGACGGTCATGCTTCTGCCCCAACCGCAGTAAGTATGCTGCACGCCGGTGTATTGATGAAACTGGGAGGTTACGGATGCTTCCGTATCGCCATGTACCTGATGCCGACCGGAGCTGCCATCTGGGGAGACTTCTTCCTGGTGCTGACAACCATCTCTGTAGTGTACGGTGCCTTCAGTGCCGTAGTACAGACCGACTTGAAATACATCAACGCCTACTCTTCCGTAAGCCACTGCGGACTGGTGTTGTTTGCCTTGCTGATGATGACCCGTGTCAGTGCGACGGGTGCCATCCTGCAGATGCTGAGCCACGGATTAATGACGGCCCTGTTCTTCGCCCTCATCGGTATGATTTACGGACGTACCCACACACGTGACATCCGTCAGCTGAGCGGACTGATGAAAATCATGCCGTTCCTGTCTGTCGGCTATGTCATTGCCGGTCTGGCCAACCTGGGTCTGCCGGGTCTGAGCGGATTCATTGCCGAAATGACCGTCTTCGTAGGTTCCTTCCAGAATCATGACCTCTTCCACCGCGCCTGCACCGTCATCGCTACAATGAGTATTGTAATTACGGCGGTATATATCCTGCGCGTGGTCGGAAAAATCCTGTATGGCACCTGCCATAATCCGGAGCACCTGAAACTGACCGATGCCACTTGGGACGAACGCCTGGCTGTAATCTGCCTGATTGTGGCCGTAGCCGGACTGGGACTTGCTCCTTACTGGGTGAGCAACGTCATCAGCGGAAGCGTAGAACCTATTATCAGCCAACTTATCCGATAACCCGAATAAATAAAAAGAAATTATATGAGCGAATTATTTACTATGCAGGCTGAAATAAGCCTGGTCGCTATCATCCTCCTCATGCTGCTGGCCGACTTGATTATGAAGACGCCCAGCCACAAGCCGCTCCAGTATATGGCTTGCGTGCTCATGGTCGTTCAACTGGCCTTGAACATCGTTCCGACCAGCGGTGAAGCATTCGGAGGAATGTATCATGCCACCCCGATGGCATCTATCGTAAAAACCATCCTGACCGCCGGTACCCTGCTCGTGTTCCTGCAGTCGGGCGAATGGCTGTCACGCGAAGATACTCGCCACAAAGCCGGTGAGTTCTACATGCTGACCTTGAGTACGCTGCTGGGAATGTATTTCATGGTGAGTGCCGGAAGCTTTATCCTGTTCTACGTCGGACTGGAACTGGCCAGCATCCCGATGGCCTGTCTGGTAGCCTTCGACAAATTCCGTCATCACAGTGCCGAAGCCGGAGCGAAGTTCATCCTGAACTCCATGTTCTCTTCTGCCCTGATGCTGTACGGTATCTCTATGGTGTACGGTACTACCGGAACCACTTATTTTGCCGATGTGACTGCCGCACTGACCGGTACACCACTGCAAATCATGGCCATGGTGTTCTTCTTTGCCGGACTGGGATTCAAGCTGAGCTTGGTGCCGTTCCACATGTGGACACCCGATACTTATCAGGGAGCACCGACCAATGTGTCGGCTTACCTGTCTGTCATCTCTAAAGGTGCGGCTGCCTTCGCTTTGATGAGCATTCTGGTGAAAGTATTCGGACAGATGGCAGCCAACTGGAGCCTACTGCTGAGCATCGTCATCGTGCTGACCATCACCATTGCCAATATCTTCGCCATCCTGCAGGAAGACCTGAAACGATTCATGGCCTACAGTAGTATCTCACAGGCCGGCTACATCATGCTGGCCGTACTGGGAGGAAACGAACAGGGAATGGCTTCACTGGTGTACTACCTCGTGGTGTACATCGCCGCCAACCTCGCTGTATTCGGTGTAATCAGTGTCATTGAACAACATACCGGAGGTAAAGTGGACCGCAGTGCATACAACGGACTCTACAAGACCAACCCGCGCCTGACCTTCCTCATGACGCTGGCCTTGTTCTCTTTGGCCGGAATTCCGCCGTTTGCCGGATTCTTCTCCAAATTCTTCGTATTTGCCTCCGCCTTCCACAGTGGCCACTGGCTGGTAGTATTCCTGGCATTGGTGAACACCATCATTTCCCTCTACTACTACCTGCTGATTGTAAAAGCCATGTACATCACTCCCAACGATACGCCGATTGCTACTTTCCGTACACCGGCCCTGGCACGTACAGGATTATTCATTTGTCTCATTGGAGTCATCATTCTGGGACTTTGCAGCGGAGTGTACGACTTGTTCAGCCACGTAGCCGGATTGGGATTCTAATCTGAACATCATTTTTTATTCCACTTTTATACAGAGAAGCCGTCTCAAAATCAAATTTGAGACGGCTTCTGTTTTTTAATCACAAATCCATTTTTCACATTTTTCCCGCACCTTAAATTTAAGACAGCGAAATAATTTAACTAAAAGTACTTAATACATATATTTTATTATCATAATGACAACGTATAAAATAAAAACGCTTCAAAATGTTTTTGTTTTATAAAAATATATTACTTTTGCCCCGTGCTAAAATATATAATTTAAACTATCATCAACACAAAATTTGCTATGAGTTCTAAATCATGTTTTAAAAAAAGTAGCTGCTTCCTACTGACAAGTGCTTTAATCAGCACTTCTCTGCCTGCTTTCGCTACTTCTCCCGAGACCAGTACCAATCTGGTGGTTCAACAACAAAGCCAAAAACTAAGAGGACAAGTCATTGATGCCAAAACAGGCGATCCTGTAATCGGAGTGAACATTCTGGTAAAAGGGACGACCAACGGAACCATCACAGACATTGATGGAAAATATGAAATCAATGCTCCCGTAGGTTCACTTCTTCAAATCTCTTTCATCGGATACCAAACTGTAGAAATAAAAGCCACAGCCGGTGAACAAACCATCAAGCTACAGGAAGATACCGAAACTTTGGATGAAGTGGTGGTAGTAGGTTATGGTGTACAGAAAAAGGAAAGTCTGACCGGTGCCATGTCTACATTGAAAGAAAACAAACTGAAAGATATCACCACACCAACTGTGGAAAACATGCTGAACGGTAAGGTCTCCGGAGTGTATGTAGCACCGGGCTCAGGACAGCCGGGTTCCAACGGAGCCGTACAAATCCGTGGTCGTGCCACGCTGAGTGGAAGTACCTCCCCGCTGTGGGTAATCGATGGAGTCATCGTAGGTGAAGACCCTGGTGTACTAAACCCCTCGGATATTGAGAACATGACCATATTGAAGGATGCAGCCTCTACTGCCATCTACGGTTCACAAGGTGCGAACGGTGTCATCATCGTGACCACTAAAATGGGAAAGAGCGAAAAGATGAAAATCAATGCCTCCGTCAAACTGGGTGTCAGCACCATGACCAACGGAAAGATGGAAGTGATGAATGGAGCTGAACTCTATGATTATTATGCATCCTTCCCCAATCAGGAAGACATCAAGTTCTCGCGCTGGAACCCCGAGTTGAGAAACGCCAACTTCGACTGGGGAGACTTGGCTTCACAGGCTGGCTTCACACAAGACTATAACCTCTCCCTATCCGGAGGTAACGAAAAAATGAGTTCCTACTCTCCCTGGGATATTATAGTGAAGAAGGAACCGTAAAAGGTTATAAATATGACCGATACAGTTTCCGTTACCGCTCCAATTACAAACCCTTCTCCTGGTTGACCATCAAACCGAACATCTCAGGTTCGATGAAGAATACCAACGACGCCCAGTACGATTACACCGCCAAATATACCATGTTCCCTTGGGATAGCCCATACGATGAAGATGGCAACCTGGTTCCCGACCGTTACAGCGGATGGGTGGACAGCTCTGACCTGAATTACCTGAATGCCCTTTCTTATGGGAACCATACCACACAAAAGACATACGAATTCTCTGGAAACTTCGACTTTGATATCAAAATCACCGATTGGCTGACTTTCACCTCAGTCAACAACTATCGCTGGACCGGATACTTCCAGTCTACTTACACAGACCCGCGTACCGACAGTGCCTCTGGTGTACAAGGACGTGTGGAAGAAGAGCAAACCAATAACATCCAACGCTACACCAACCAATACCTGACTTTCAACAAAATGTTCGGAAAACATTCCGTACAAGCCTTGCTGGCCTACGAATTCATGGATACCTCGGCCAAAGTCATCAATGCCAAAGGTACCGGTATTGTTTCTGGATTTGAAGTGCTGGATGCGACAGCCACTCCGGAAGAAGTCGGAGGAAATCTGACTGAATGGGCTAAACAGTCTGTGTTTGCAAAAGTAAACTACGCTTACGACAACCGTTATCTGGCGGAAGCCTCCATCCGACGAGACGGCGCTTCCAACTTCGGTGACGACAAGAAATATGGTAATTTCTTCTCCATCAGTGCCGGATGGAACATCAACCGTGAAAAATGGTTCAAGGCCGACTGGGTAGACGTTTTGAAACTACGTGCTTCATACGGTTCGGTAGGTAATATCCCTTATTCCAAATATCCGCAATATGGCTTGTATTCCGTATCTTCCAACTACAACGGTATTCCAGCCATTCTGATCAGCCAGGTAGGAAACAAGGACCTGACCTGGGAACAGACCTACACTGCCGGAGTCGGTGTGGATGCCAACTTCTTCAACAACCGCCTGCGTTTCGTATTTGATTACTATAACAAATACACATCCAATATCTTGTATCAAGTTCCGGTTTCCGGACTGACCGGTATTACCAGCCGCTGGCAGAATGTAGGAGAAATGCGTAACTCCGGAGTGGAATTCACGATTGGAGGCGACATTATCCGTACAAAAGACTGGTTGTGGAGCATTGACCTGAATATGGGTTACAACAAAAACAAACTGGAGAAACTGTATGGCGATGATCCGAACATGATGATTATCGGTGGCGGTGGCAACGATACAAGTATCGCCGGAGCAGCAGAAAAAGTGTTGAAGGTTGGTTACAGCACCGACCGTTATTATCTGCGTGAATGGGCAGGAGTCGACCCGAAAAACGGAGCTCCTCTATGGTACAAGAACGACGGAAGCGGAGAGACGACCAGCAACTATTCTGAAGCCCAGCAAGTCATGACAGAAGCCACATCACCTAAACTGTTTGGTGGATTCAATACCACACTGACGTGGAAGAACATTGACTTGAACGCTTCATTCGGCTACTCTTTAGGAGGCAAAATCTACAACTATTCCCGCCAGGAATACGATTCAGACGGCGCCTATACAGACCGTAACCAAATCAAGCTGATTGACGGCTGGTCACGCTGGGAAAAAGAAGGTGATATCGCTACCCATCCAGTCGCATCTTACGGAAACAAAAGTAACTCAAACAAAGCTTCTACCCGTTTCCTGGAAGATGGAGATTACCTGAAACTGCGTTCATTGTCTATCGGCTACAATTTAGACCTGTCTAAATATTATATCCAAAACATGCGTATCTATTTCACGGCTGAAAATGTATTTACGGTGACCAAGTTCTCCGGTATCGACCCTGAAGTACCGGCCTACTATGATGAAACTACCGGTACCTACAAAGCCATCGGTACTGCCGGAGCCAACCTTTATCCGTCTACACGTAAATTCATGTTTGGTATTAATTTAACTTTCTAATCAGCACACATTTATGAAAAAGATAACTTCAACCCTACTTTTATCCCTTGGCATCACAGGAGGAATACTTACATCTTGTGACATAGACCGATTCCCCAATAATTATATGGCGACAGAGCAGGTAGCAGAAAACCAGGAGATACTTTTCGACAACATGTTGAACGGTATGTACGCACAACTGAAAACCTGGTCAGACCCAATGCATCGGCTTGGTGAATATGCCGGCGACAATATGATGATCCGTGGTGCTTCAACCGATGCATTTTATGAATTCATCACTTATTCACGTACTCCCGACAACTATCGTCTGCAGAACTTCTGGGACTATGGATACAAAGCCATCGCACAGGCTTCCAACATCATCAACATGGCCAAACAGACAGACAATTCTACCATCAAAAGTAAATTGGGAGAATGTTACTATGTGCGGGGTATGATGTATTTCTATCTGTGCCGGGCTTTCGGACGTCCTTACTACCAGGCCCCCGACAAGAACCTGGGAGTACCTATCGTCAATGGAACGCCGGATGAAGCAGCAATCAGCAACCTGTCTTTACCCGACCGTTCTACGGTTAAAGCAACCTACCAGCAGGCCATCAACGATTTGCGTACAGCGGAACAGATGATTACGACCTCGTTCCAGAACGCAGACTTTGCTTCCAAAGAAGCGGCCCAAGCCATGCTGTCACGTGTATATCTCTATATGAGCGGCACCTATGAGAACCCCAATACCGAATATGCAGACTCCGCGCGCTACTATGCCGATTTGGTTATCCAATCTCCCAACTTCCATCTGGTATCGCGTGAAGACTATATGAAGTCACCACGGACAGCCCCCGAAAACTATCCGGAAGATATTTTCGTCATCAAACGCTTGGCAGCCGACTTCCCCGGTGAGGATTATTATTATACCATCGGCGGTATGTACTCCAACATCGGCGGTATGGGATGGGGAGAAATGTATGCCAGCGCCAAATATCTTGACCTGTTGAACGAAACCAAACGTAACGACTGGAGAAAGGGAGATGCCGGAATCGTGGATGCGAGAGCCAAATTCATTGAGCCTCAATATTCCACAGACGACAACGGCAACTATACCGAGGTCTTGCGTTTCATCACTCCCAATGCCACAGGTACCGGATATACCTATGTACAGCTTCCTGTGAACAATACCTATACTGAATGTTATACGGTGGACGAAAACGGCAATCCGAAGGACAGATATCCCATCACTCCTTACACCATAGGCAGAACAGCTGATGAACAGTACTACACCATCAACTACAATGGAAGCAGCTACACAGGTGTCATTGATTATCAGATGTCACTCAACAATGGCTATCCGATGTTCTACATTACCAAGTGTTCTCGGGAAGACAACCTGGAATCACAGCTCCATTCACCCATTATCTCCCGCCTGGATGAGATGTACCTGAACCGTGCGGAAGCTTACGTAAAATTAGGCCAACCGGAACAAGCAAGAGCGGATGTCAACACCATACGTACACGGGCCATCAATGACCAAGCCGCTTACGATGCCACTACATTCGCAGCCAACGCAGCCCAGCTGGTTGACAAAGAACGCCAACTGGAGCTGGCTTATCAGGCTGAACGCAGTTACGATGTGTTCCGTAATGGAGGCACGCTGACCCGACAGTATCCGGGGCCTCATCCGATAAGTGATGTACCAGCCACTGACTATCGTGTGACTTATTACATTCCACAGACAGCCATCAACTCTTATCCGAGCGGAAGCACCCTGACACAGAATCCGACCAGTGACGGAGGTGTAATTACGCATTGATAAAAATTCACCAGACTCAGACTGCCTCATCCCTCAAGATGGGGCAGTTTTTTTATCTAAAAACAACCACAGTAAAAACGCTTTGACGTTTGCTTAAAAATGCAAGGACGTTTCAATCCAAACGCAAAGGCGTTTCACCCAAAACGCTTTTACGTTTTAAGTAAAACGTAAAAGCGTTTTCCTTCAAACGCAAGTGCGTTTTTAGAACAGCCTTAACTACCTGAAAAGCAACAAGAAAATTTCCGCTATTTTTCTTCAAACGATGTATTCTCTTCCGCACACCGATAATGCAAAGGAGAAAGTCCGGTCTCTTTCTTGAAGAAAGTCCCGAAAGCGGAAGCATTGGGAAAATGAAACTCATCCGAGATTTCCTGAATCGTTTTATGGGAATTTTTCAGCAAGAGCATGCTCCGGCGAATGATGGCCCGAAATACCAGTTCCTGTACCGTATATCCGCACACGGACTTTGACAAGGCTGAAAGATATTTGGGAGTCAGACAAAGCTTGTCGGCATAAAACGCCACTCCCCTCTCCTCCTTGTAGTATTTCTCCACCAGCCGAATCAGCTGGATAAAGGTGTCAATCTTGTGTCCGGCAGCCTTGTTCTCTTCCATCAACCTCCGGCTGTAAATGGCACAGAGACGATAGGTCAGGGCCAGCAGCAACAGTTTCCGTTCATGGTTGCCGAAAGGATTATCCGCGGCATGCCGGTAACGGCTGATCAGTGTGATATAACGGGCAATGTCTTCTTCCTCCCCTGTGGCCCATACATAACAAGGCTCCGGAGTCAGCGTGGCATACAGATGCATGGCTACTACGGAACTGCCCAACAGTTCCCGGATGGAATCTACCCGGTAAAACAGAATATCCACACGCAAGTCGTCCGTACACGTTCCTGCACAGAATTCCGTGGATTCGGACAGGAAAACCGTCTCTCCGGCTTTCGCCGTAAAAGGTTTCCGGTCCAAAGTAAACTGAAAACTCCCCTGCTCACAGACCACCAGTCCCAGATAATCCATCCGGAAAGTTTTCTGCAATATAGCTGGGAAAGCCTCTACCACGCCCCCCGAGCAACAAATATCCCTTCGTTCCACCAATGCCTGATTCAAGCGCATCAAGCGTTCTGTTTGTGTAGCCATGATACCGGTCCAATTTATGTTTATACCTGTACGAAGATACACAAAAAAGCGTCACGGAAGAGGCTTCCACAACTATTCCCCGCCGAAAATATAGATTAAGAAACGAAAGGCCTCTCCGTGACGCATCACTATCTTCAAGAAACAGAAGCAGGAATCTTGTCCAGTCGCCTTTTCTTCCAAGGAATCAGCAGAAGAAAGACCGCACAGCCCAGACAACCGTAGAAAGTCCAGCCGGACATCTCCTTGACCGCCGACAAAGTAGCCTGCACCTGCACCGTTCCCTTGGCCGACATAGCCGCCATCTGTTCGGCTTCCTGCCCGCTCTTTCCCTGATACTGCATGCCTTGTACCGTCTGCGCATAGGAAGCCGACACTTCCGGATTCAGCCGGTCGCGGTCTTGTGCGAAACAGGTGACATAATGTTGCTGACGGTGCTGCATCACGTTCGTGTAAAGCGCCGTACCGATGCCGGGGCCCAGCACCATCCGCACGGTAAGCATAATGCAAATCCAGGTAGAGAGATACTTATAGGGCATCCGCTGGTTGGCATACACTGCCGTCAGCGAATACAGCAGCATCATTCCCGTAGCCCGGATGATGACTGGGTACTTCATCCGCTCATACAAGCCGGCGGTCTGCACCTCAAAGTACATGAACAGGGCCGAAAGTCCAATCAATACGAAACCCAACGAGAACAGGTATTTCAAATGTACTCCCTTACGTCCCAGCATGACGGCAATGACACAGCCGATAAAATATCCCGCCATGCTCCAGTTGTTCAGGGCCGCATTCTGCCAGTTATCTATTTTCATCCCCACCCCGGTAAACACGTTCACGAACAAGGCACTGGAATTGAAAACCATCAACAACAAGAAGAGCAGAATTCCTATCCGGATGGAACGCAGCTGAAAGATGTCCATCAAGAAATACGGGGAATATTGTTTCTTTTCCATATACACAAAGAGAGCCGTAAAGCACACGGCACTCACCGTAGCCCAGCAGATAGAGGGGTCATCGTACCAGTCGAGTACCTTGCCATACACCAGCACGTAAATCACCGAAGCACACATCAGACAGAAAATCACCACACTCCCGAATTTCCGGAAAGTGATGGGAAAACGGCGCGACACGTAGGTATGGTAGGGCATGGTGACAAACACCACCAGTATGGAAAGCAGCAACGCCCCCATCATGAAATAATAGACGTACTGCCATTCATATTCGTATGCCAGCCAAGCGGTCAGCGAAGTGCCCAGCTGTCCGAGAATCATAAAAAACAGGTAAATAGTCGGCATGCTGACGCTTTTCTCGCCATCCAGCCTGTCCCACCCATCTGCATCCACAGGGTCATTTCCCGGCGTAATGTTGCGGGTGGCTTCCATCCCGAACGCATACTTAATCAGCGTAAACAGATTGACCATCATCAGCACCATCCGCAGAAATCCCATTACCACACTACAGACAGCCAGCACATAAATGCTATCGGTCTTGGCGCAGACATAGCTCAGCAGGTAAAGCAAAGAAAAACCTACGATGCACATCATCTTTTCCCGACGGAGGCACACCAGCTCGTAGAAGAAGGGCGAAAAAGCAGCCATTCCCACAGAGGTGAGAAAACCGACAAACTGAATATGTTCCGACTGGATGCCCAGCCCGCTGAGCATTTCCCCACTGTTGGCGGTATAAACCCCGCCGACCGTCAGAATCGGCACAAAAAGCAGGACCAGAATCAGGATGCCCAGCGGTTTGGGCACCCAGTTATAAAACGGATAATTTTTAGGACAGGAAGGCATAATTCTACTTTTAAAGGAATCCTTGAAAACGTGACACTCACAATTTGGCCTTGACGACCACCATCATACCGGCAGCCAGACGGGCATTGTCTTCCTCGGACAAATCCGTGAAATCAATGCGCACCGGAATACGCTGCTGAATCTTGACAAAGTTGCCGGCAGAATTGTCGGTAGGTACCAGCGAATACTTGGCACCAGTGGCTCCGGAGATAGCCGTAATCTTTCCGGTAAACTCCCGGCCACTGAGGGCATCGACGGCAATCCGTACTTCCTGCCCCAGCTTCAGGTTTTCCACCTGCGTTTCCTTGTAATTGGCCACTATCCACTTCTGACTGTCCGGAAGAATGTACGTCACACTTTGTCCGGCAGTGATGTACTGTCCTTCTTCCAAGGCCCGTCGCCCCAATTTCCCGTCACAAGGAGCCAGCACCACGGTATAGGAGAGATTCAGGCGGGCCATCTCCAAAGCCGCCTTCGCCCGCTGTATGGCAGCCTCTGTACTCTCCTTTCGGTTAGATACCTCCTTGATACCCGACATAGCCGCCCGCTGCTGACGCCGGGTCGCTTCCAGCTTCTTGCGGGTAGCCTCGTATTCCGTTTCAATCTGTTCCAGCTGAATCGGAGTCGCCGCATTGCGCTTTAGCAGATTCTCGTACCGCTGGCGGTCTTTCTCCAGCTTGGCCAGACGGATTTCAATTTCGGCAATCGAAGCCTCATAGACCGAAGCCGTGGTCTGCGTGGTCTGCAAGGTGGCATCCATCACGGTAGCTCCTGCCATCGCATCTTTCAGCGCGGCTTCTGCCTCCATCAGCCGAATCCGGTATTCCCGGTCGTCCAACACCAGGAGCGTATCTCCTTTATGCACCTGCTGATGCTCGGTAAAATAAATTTTCTTGATGTATCCCGATGCTCTCAGGTTTACCGGAGAGATATATTGTTCCACCTGTGCGTCGTTGCTCGTTTCCGTATGCTTGTAGTCCAGAAACATGCAGACCACTTCGACCACTCCCCACAAAAGGAGAACGATTCCCAAAAGACTGGCCAGCAGCTGGCGACGACGTTGTTTTTTCAATTTCAAGGCTTTTTCCTGAAGCGTATGATTTGTAGTTTTCATATACGATGCATATTTAAAGTGAATCAATGAGTGGTATTTGTCTGAAACAGGCGGTCCAATTGTCCGGTCAGTTTCAGCAAGGTCAGGTTGGCCACCTGATAATTGTAGTGTGCACTGAGGTAATTGTTCTGTGCCTCGCTCATGCGCATTTCGTCCTGAAGGACTTCCGTCATGGAAGCGATGCCCTCCCGGTAACGGTCGGTCGTCACCTGATAGACCTCTTCGGCCAGCAGGTAATTGTCTTTCTGCTTCCGGAAATTACGCTGGTTGTTCATCAGGTCGTTCGTGGCATTCAGATACTGCGTCTCCATGTTCTTCCGCATATTCTCGTAGTTCAGCCGGGCGTTTTCCTCATCAATCCGGGCCTTCCGGATGCGCGCTCGCTTATCCAACCCGTCGAAAATCGGCACACGGAGAGTCAGCCCCAACCCGCTGGACGAATACCAGTGGTTGGAAGGACCGGAATGAAACCAGTGACGGGCTTTGTCGGTGTAGGCCGAATACATCCAGCTTCCGGTCAGACTCAGCGAAGGAAGATAGCCTTGGCGAATCAAATCTTTCTGCTGTCCGGCCAGTTTCTCCTGCGACTCCAGCAACTGCAATTCATACAAGTCGCTGCGAAGTCCGGTCAAGGAGACCGATTCCACCTGTTCCGGATTCACCGGCGTCAAGGTAATCTCCTCTTCCGCCGGATAGTCCATCACGTATTTCAACAGGTTCAATTGCTGCACCAGCATCGACTTCGCATTGTCATACTGCACCTGGAGGTTTTCCAGGTTGATATTGACACGCTTCACGTCCACCTCCATGGCCATGCCGTTGTCGAAAAAAGCCTGGGTAATGTCGCGCAACTCCTGCAACCGCACCCGGTTTTCCTGAATCAGGGCCAGCTGTTCTACCGTGTTCTGCCCCAGGTAATACATCTTGCTGATTTGCAGCATCAAGTCCTCCCGCGCCTTTTCGTACGACAAGCGGTTCAGCTCGTTCATCGTGCGGGCAATGTCAATGGCGGTGTACACTGTCTGGTTGTAAAGCGGCATCTGCAACTGCAAACCTGCCGACGCATTGTATTGCAGCGTCTTGGTCACGTTGTAGGGATTGCCGTACGCCGAACCGTCGGTGACTGATACGGGAGGATTAAAGTTATCGTTAAACCCGGCTACCGCATTGATTTGCGGCAACAACTTCGCCCGGTTCTCACTGAGCAGATGCTTAGCTTTCCGCAGTTCGTTGCGACTGCCAGCCAGCGAGAGATTGTTCTCGATGCCTATCCGCAGGCATTCTTCCAACGTGAGTGTTCGCTGTGCCAAAGCAGGAACCCACGTGAACAAGGAAGTTAAAATGACTACTAATTGCTTCATGTTTTTTCGTTTCTTAATCTGAAGCAAAGATAGCCTGTCAGGCACTTACGCGATTATTCAGAAAAGAGGAGGGGCTGTTCAGATTTTCCTTTTTCGTTTCATTTCTTCCTCAAACATCTCCCTCGCCCCTTCACACAAACAAAGAAATCCCTCTATTTTCCACCTTGCCTCTGCAGCAAAGTAAAAATAGAGGGATTTCTCTTTAGGAGACTGCAACCTGTTCGCAATGCAGCCTGTATGTCTATTTATAACGGTTCTCTTTCACTTTCCTGACCGTACGCGTCTCACTTGAACATCTTTTCCAGGTCTTCTTCCTTCAAGACTGCCAGTACGGTCTTTCCATCGGGAGTATAATTGGGAGTAGACACGGCAAACAAATCATCTACCAACCGGTTCATTTCTTCGTCGGTCAGAATCTGTCCCGGTACGATAGCAGCGGCTTTTGCCAAAGAAAGCGCCAACATGCTCTGCACTTCCTCCTTCACCTTACAGCCTTTCTCGATGGCTGTGTGCACCATATCCGTCACCAGTTTCTCGGGATTCAGTCCTTCAATCCCTGCTGGAATCCCATTGATGGCGTAAGTGCCTCCTCCCAGACTGCTGAGTTCAAAACCCAGCGCATTCAGGTCGTCCATAAACTCCTCAAGCACCGGAACTTCAGACGGCGAAAAATGCACCATATCCGGGAAAAGCATCCGCTGGGACGCATTCTTCCGGTTTTCTATCTGCGCCATATAGCGGTCGAAAAGAATCCGGACATGGGCCCGTTGCTGGTTGATAATCATCAACCCAGACTTGACAGAGGTCAGTATGAAACTGGCTTTATATTGATAATGGCGCATGGAGTTTTCCAGCGGAAGCCGGTCTTTTTCTTCCTCTGCCACCATCGGCGAAACATTTTCCACCTGAGGAGCTTCTTCCCATCCGGCGGGTTCCGCATACGACGGTCCGGACTCTTCTTCCGGCTGGATGTCCGACTGCCCCGAGGAATTGTGCTCCAGTCCTTCAAAAAGAGGTTCCCATTCCACCCGGTTCTTATGGGCACCGAAAGAAGGCGTATAATTTCCGCTCCGTCCAAAATCCGGCATCGCATCCTTACGGTTCATGGAAGAACGCACAGGAGTTTCTCTTTCACCGGAGGAAGGTCTCCATTCCGGTTCTTGCCCGAGGTCAGAAGAAGTGCCTGTACCTCTTCCCGAAGCCGATGAATAGGCAGAAGGAGGTACAGCCGAGGTATTGAACGGATTGTAAGAAGGGTCGAAACTGGTAGGTGGAGGTGCCACACTATAAGGCGAATTTTCAAAGGCCGGGATATCCGGCATCCCTTCCGTATCGAAGTCGATGGAAGGTACGGCATTGAAACGGCCCAAGGTTTCCTTCACGGCTGCAGAAAGTATCTGCCATACGGCCTGCTCATTTTCAAACTTGATTTCCGTCTTGGTTGGATGAATATTCACATCGATATCCGAGGGAGCAACCTCAAAATAAATGAAATAAGAAACCTGCTCTCCCACAGGTATCAGGTTGTCGTACGCACTGGCTACAGCCTTATGGAAATAAGGATGACGCATATAACGTCCGTTCACGAAAAAGAACTGACGGGCTCCTTTCTTACGGGCAGATTCCGGACGACCAATATATCCATGGATTTTCACCATCGTAGTATTGATGTCCAAAGAGAGAAGGTCCTGATTCAGTTTCTTTCCAAACACCCCCATGATACGTTGGCGCAAAGGAATGGCCGGCAAATTCAACATTTCCGTACCGTTATGACTCAAGACGAACGAGACGTCCGGATTCACCAAGGCAATCCGTTCGAATTCGGTCACAATATTACTCAGCTCCGTCTGGTTTGATTTCAGGAATTTCCGACGAGCCGGTACATTGAAAAACAAATTCTTGACAGAAAAATCACTTCCTTGCTGGCAAGCTACCGCTTCCTGTTTTTCCACCTGAGAACCGGAAATCTGAATATAGGTCCCCAGTCCGTCTCCGTTACAGCAGGTTTTCAGTTCCACCTGTGCCACGGCCGCAATAGAAGCCAAGGCCTCACCACGGAAACCCATGGTATGAAGGGCAAACAAATCGGCGGCCTCACGAATTTTAGAAGTGGCATGACGCTCAAAAGCCATTCGGGCATCCGTTTCCGACATGCCTTTTCCATCGTCAATCACCCGAATACAAGTTTTGCCGGCGTCGGTCACCAGCACTTCAATATTCTTGGCACCGGCATCTACGGCGTTTTCCACCAGCTCCTTTATGACAGACGCAGGACGTTGTATCACCTCGCCGGCCGCAATTTGGTTAGCTACCGAATCCGGCAACAAACGAATTACATCTCCCGAGGTCATAATGTAAATTCTCCTGTAATCAGATAATGTAAAATATAAAGCAAGACAACAATGGCCACAAACATGACCCCATAACTCAGAGGTTTACGCCCGCTTTCCTTGCGGCGTTTCAGGTAAGTCGTTCCCTCCACGAACTTTCCGCGAATATCTTCCGGCTTAAATTCTTTGGGAGGAAGCATTCCTAGTTCGCGCTTCGCAGTTTCTTCTATTTTCTGCAGCTTCTCCTTGCGTTCATCCACGTAAATGTATTCGTGGTGATAGCCGCGAGGCTTTCTCATTGTAAACATTCCCATATTTTATTCCTCCTTCTTATTCTCAAACAAACGGGCATTCGGCAAGACTACCGGACCACGCACACTCTTCTTCAACTGGTCTTCCACCCGTTTCCCTCGCCAATTGAAAATATCGGCTTTATTCAGGGGACGGATATAATCAAACCAGACGAAATTCTCCAGTCGGTCTTTCCCGGCCGGAATCTGTGACATCGGATACAGCACGCCATTCGATTTCGGACTCATCACCATCCGCTCAATCTTCCGGTCTTGCAGATAAATTTCCAACTTACTGGTTTCCGACACATTCATTCCAATCAATGTACTGTCGGAATCCATCGGATAATATACCACGCGTACAGAACCTATCACTTCTGTCTTGCGCATGTCTCCACCCTCGAAATAGGATTTCATCTCCTTTCCTGTCACCTGATTGTAAAGCACAGAATCGATTTGCTCGACCGAAAGTGCCTGCCCGATGATGTGCGACCAGTCGATGGTACTGTCATTCATATAAACTTTAATCACCTCACCCAAAAGCTGCTGGTTCTTATTCCAGATAATGGGATCGCGATACATGGTCAGACAGCTGTCTACCGTAGAAAACACCAATGAATCGGCCGTACCCTGCACATCCGTACGATAAAAACGGACCTTATGAAATGCACGCATTTCGCGGAACATGGAATCCGTATTGATATGGAAAGTTTCCATCAAAAGCGTATCGGCATGCAAAAACAGACTGTCTCCCTGTGAATAGTCAATGGCCACAGCACTGTCGGTAGCAAACGCATATCCCGTTTTCTCATTGTAGAAACCATACTCGCCCGTCATCATATTCCGGTTGATGGTATCCGTCATCACCATTCGGCTGAACGCTTCTCCTATACCTGTATTACGGTCATAAAAAAGTGTATCTCCAGTCAGTTGCTTGCCTTGATTGGTCAGTACGGAACGATCGTACAAATCAGCCTTCCCGGTTACCGTATTGTAAGTTCCTTTTTCAGAATAAATATGATTGGCATCGCTCCAGATATCTGAAGGTCCCACAATATCGGCTATCTTCGAAGCTGTGTTATAGCGCAAGGTATCCGAAGTCAGTGTAAATTGCGGATTGACCAGTTTCACATTGTAATTGAACACGGATTGCTTGGTCTGCGGACTGTATTCTCCCCATTCTGAAGTCAATACATTCTGTTCATCCATCAACGTACCCCCGTCAAAGAAATAACCCAGGTTGTACACCCGGTCATAGTTCAGACTATCCGTCAGCAAGGTAGTCGTACGGTTCTCCATACGTACATTGCAGCGCATCTCCGCAATCTGAGTCAGTCCGTCATAGTACAAACGGTCACCATAGAGAAACAAGGTATCCCCCTGTACCATCTTCACATTGCCAAAAGCCTCAAAGCTGCTGATTTTATCATAATAGCATGCACTGTCGCAATACATGTACACACTGTCATGACGAAACTCCACATTGCCGGTCACAATCTGGGCATCCGGATGCTGGGCATCCTTCCGCAACAAATCGGAATGCAACAAATAGACCTTGCTTTTGGCCACCGGACGTTTAGAATCTTCCTTCTTCTGTGAGGGTTTCGCCGAAGCCTGCGTTTTTTCCTGCTTTACCGGATGCTGAGGAACAGAAAGTCCCCCCTGAGCGGAAAGGCTCAGTATGGTCAAACAAAATGCCACGACCGGAAGAAGACGATGCATCCTTACGCGGCCTGATTTTTTATCTGTTTCCTGTTTCATGTGCAGGTAGTCTCATCACTGTTTAATCCATCCCGGATATTTAAAATCACATTTACGCCAAGACGGATTGATTCGTACGTATGTATTTTTCTGTTTCTCTACAATCCACTTCTGCAGTTTTTCTTCACTACGGTTGGCAGTTACAATATCTTTCAGACGCTGATAGTCTTCCGAAATCGTAGCTTTGTGTCCATCAATACGGTTTTTCAATTTCACAATGGCACACACTTCCTTTCCTTTGGAATTAATCATGGTAAACGGCTGAGAAACCTCTCCAATCTGCATGCCTTCTACGGTCTTGGCCACCTCCTGTGAAACCAGTCCGGCCAGCTGCTGCATCTCGAAACGGGAAGTAGAAGTCTGAGGGTTGGCCAGCAAACCGTGGTTGTTACGTGTATCTTTATCCTGAGACACCCATATAGCAGCCTCATCAAACGTCACTTTTCCTTTACGAATGTCATTTGCCAAGGTATCCAGTTTATTCAGTTCTGCTTCAATTTCCTTTTCATCCACACGGGGCTTAATCAGGATATGACGGTAGCTCACACGGTCACCACGCTTTTCAATCAGCTGGGCAATGTGATAACCATATTCTGTCTGGAAAACTTTTGAAATTTTCTTGGGGTCTGTCAGGTTAAACACCACATTGGCAAATTCCGGAGTCAACTCTCCACGCCCTGTAAAGCCATATTCACCTCCACGACGGGCAGAACCCGGGTCTTCGGAATACATACGTGCCAAGGTAGAGAAAGTCGTCTCTCCCTTATTGATACGATCCGTAAAATCACGCAATTCCTTCTTTACCCGTTCTATTTCTTCCTCCTTGATCTTAGGTTCACGCGTAATAATCTGTACCTCCACCTGTGTAGGAACAAACGGAATACTATCCTGCGGCAGACGGCTGAAATAGTTTCTCACTTCCGCCGGAGTCAGTTTGATATCTCCCACAATCTTTTTCTGCATTTCCTGCACGGTCAGTCCGTCGCGGATATTCTCACGCAGCATCTCCCGAATCTGAGTAGAAGTCTTGTTATAATATTCCTCCAGTTTTTCCTTTGAACCAATCTGTTCGGTAAGCCAGGCAATTCGTGACTCCACTTGCTGAAGCACTTCCTGGTCACTGACTTCGATACTATCTATTTCGGCCTGATGAAGGAACAGTTTCTGCACGGCCAGTTCTTCCGGTATCACGCAATACGGGTCACCGTCAAAACGGCGTCCTTCATACTGGGCATTCAAACGTTCATTTTCTACATCCGATTTAAGAATGGCTTCATCGCCGACAACCCACACCACTTCGTCAATCACGTTATCTTGTGCCATCGTGGGAACTGTTCCAGTCAAGGCAAATAAGAAAGCCAAGACACCAGTCATGATCAATTTATTCATTTTCTGTCTATTTGATTTGTTTGGTCCATTACATTACAAAGGACGAAGATACGGCATTAATTACTTTTTTCCGCTACAATTAACGGTTTTTAAAATGTCTTGGTTTATTTCAATTCTGAAACGTTGCTGCAATTCTTCCAACCGTGATTTTTCCATTGACAAACGATAATCACGTTGCACTTCTTCCCGCACATCCTGGAATTCTTCAGGCCCTTTTTTCAGACGTTTTCCCAAGATAAATATATAAGGCAAATCAGTCCGAGGCGTAAAGTGTCCGCATTTAAAAGCCAGCTTATCGACATAAGGATTACTTCCTATCTGAAACAATCCGGTCTCTACCTCTGCTTTCAGACTTGCATCCTCCTTTGAGAAGGCATCAATCTTTTCTTTCCATTCGTTCAAGGGAAGTTTCTTCAACTTCTTCTTCAGTTTAGAAGCAGCCTTTTTATTCAAGCAATACACTACACCACCTTTAAAATGAGGAAGTTCCCATGCATATTCCTTTTTATGAGCCTCAAAATAATCCTCCAACTCTTTATTCCCGACATTACCTGAAGGAGCCACCACATGACGCTTGTCCCAATAGGCCGCCAACAGGCCCTCTGTGATTTGCTTCCACTCGATACTATCAGGTTCCGACTCCTCTTTTGGAATATTAGCCACCTCAGCCTTGGATGCAGGATAGTCTTCTTGCTTACAATCCAGCAACCTAACCACATGAATACCCAACGGAGAGAAAAACGGCGCGGAAAAATCATTTTTTTTCAGGGCGTCCAACTGCTCCGAAAATTCTTTTACCAGACAAACCTCCGGAATCCATTCCCCATCTGCATAAGGAGAAGACGCACTCGCCTCTGAGGAATAATTGCGTGCCAAGGTCTCAAAATCGGCTCCCGCCTTCAAGGCCGTATAGATTGAATCCATGCGCTGCCTTGCCTGACGTTCCTGTACTGCCGACACATGCTGCGGCAACAGGATGGATATCTGACGAAATTTCACCCACTTCATGGGAACAGATTTCAGCGCATGCGACTCTCTCTCTCTACCCATCTCATTTTGCAGGACACTGCACTGCAAACGGAAATCGGGCAACGTATCCCATCCTTGTTTTTTGGCATCGGCCACTTTCAGCTTATAATACAAGAAATGCGGCAAGAAATGCTCGGTTGAAATACCATTCACCGCATGTATCCGCGCGTAATAATGGGCAAACTCCTCCACAGAAGTCGCTTCTCCGTCAATCCGGAACACAACTTCCCGCTCTTCCGCATAAGAAGTCACTCCCACACACATCAGATACAAGCATAATAATACGAGTCGACACATGGCTAACCTTAAAAATTTCATCAAACAAAAAAATCATTCCAGCCGTCAGGCAAGTCTGCCTCACACAAACTTACCTGACGTTTAGAATGATTATCTATAATATAAATAAAGTCAAAGACTGTTTTTATTACTGAGGACGGCTATAGTTCGGTGCTTCACTCGTAATAGCCACATCGTGCGGATGACTTTCCAGTACTCCGGCATTAGTGATGCGAGTGAACTTCGCATTGTGCAGCTCCATGATGTTGTGTGCTCCGCAATAACCCATACCGGCACGCAGACCACCTACCAGCTGATAGATCACTTCATACAAAGAACCTTTGTAAGGCACACGCGCAGCAATACCTTCCGGAACCAGCTTCTTCACATCGGTAGTTCCACTCTGGAAGTAACGGTCTTTTGAACCATTTTCCATAGCTTCCAAAGAACCCATACCACGATAGGATTTGAACTTACGTCCATTGAAGATGATTGTGTCGCCCGGAGATTCTTCCGTACCAGCGACCAAAGAACCGATCATTACGCTATAACCACCGGCAGCCAATGCTTTTACCACATCACCAGAATAGCGCAAACCACCATCTGCAATCAAAGGAACACCCGTTCCTTCCAAAGCTTTAGCGACATCGTACACAGCTGTCAGCTGAGGAACACCTACACCGGCTACCACACGAGTCGTACAGATAGAACCCGGACCGATACCTACTTTCACAGCATCAGCACCTGCCTCTACCAGCATCTTGGCTGCTTCACCTGTAGCCACATTACCTACCACAATATCAATATCGGGGAAGCGCTTCTTGGCCTCTCTTAATTTTTCAATGACATACATGGAATGACCATGAGCCGTATCGATAACAATGGCATCTGCTCCGGCATTTACCAACGCCTCAATACGGTCGAAAGTATCGTTTGTCACACCGACACCGGCAGCCACACGCAAACGGCCTTTAGAATCCTTGCAAGCCATCGGTTTGTCTTTCGCCTTGGTAATATCCTTATAAGTAATCAAACCTATCAGCTTACCGTCTTTGTCTACTACCGGAAGTTTTTCAATCTTGTTTTCCTGCAGGATTCTGGAAGCAGTTTCCATATCTGTTCCCGGTTCTGTAGTCACAATATTTTCTTTTGTCATCACCTCGTCGATACGCTTGTTCATATCCTTTTCAAAACGCAAATCGCGGTTTGTCACGATACCTACCAGGTAATTTTCATCATCCACCACAGGAATACCTCCAATCTTGTATTCAGCCATCAAATCAAGTGCATCCTTTACGACTGAACCTCTTTTTATGGTTACAGGGTCGTAAATCATTCCATTTTCAGCACGCTTTACGATAGCTACCTGACGAGCCTGTTCCTGAATGGACATGTTCTTATGGATTACACCGATACCGCCTTCACGGGCAATCGCAATTGCCATCTGTGCTTCGGTAACTGTATCCATGGCTGCAGTTACAAACGGAATTTTCAACTCAATGTTGCGTGAAAACTTAGTCGTGAGTTCGACTGTTTTAGGTAATACTTCAGAATAGGCCGGAATCAACAATACATCATCGTAGGTTAATCCGTCCATTACAACTTTATCTGCAATAAATGACATAGGGCTTTATGCTTTAGATTTTATTGCGTGCAAATATACGAATTTTATTCAGAATAAATCGGTCGATTAACATCTTTTTAAAAAGGAAGGTTCCATCCGGAAAAACAATCGGCCGGTGTGAGATGTTACACACCGGCCGACAGCAAATATCCAAAAGAATCCTGCACCAAAAATCAATTGGCCATTTCTGAGATAAACTTGATACGTACCAAGCGGATTTCATCCTCCGTATAGTCGTCACCCAGTTCATCCATGGCATCATCAATCTTATCGGTGGTTGATTCCTTGAAATAATCATAAATATCCTGCATGTGGTCTTCGTCCATGATTTCCTCCAGGAAATAATCGATATTCAGTTTGGTACCTGAATATACGATGGCTTCAATCTCATCCAACAGTTCGCTGAATTCAATACCCTTGGCCACTGCGATATCATCCAACGCCACTTTACGGTCGATGCTCTGAATAATGGAAACCTTCAGTTTTGACTTGTTGGCTACCGTACGTACTCTCAAATCTTCCGGACGGTCGATTTCATTCTCGTCACAATGCTTTTTAATCAGCTCACAGAATTCCTGACCATAACGTTTGGCCTTTCCGGCTCCAACTCCCGGGATATTCTGCAGTTCTTCCAAAGTCACCGGGTAAATCGTAGCCATTGCTTCAAGAGAAGGATCCTGGAATATTACGTATGGAGGAACATCCAACTTCTTCGACATCTTCTTACGCAAATCTTTCAGCATGGAATACAATACCGGATCGACCGCACAAGAAGCACCACTCCGCATCGGAGTTTCTTCCACTTCCTCCTCATCAAAATCCGCATCTTCTACTATTTTGAATGACTTCGGCTTTTTCAGAAACTTATGTCCTTCCGGTGTCACCTTCAACAGACCGTAGTTTTCCACATCCTTTGCCAGGTAACCTGCAATGAGAGCCTGCCGAATGACTGCATTCCACAACCGTTCTTCTTCTCCCATCCCAGAGCCGAACACTTCCAGATCTTCATGCTTGTGCGCAAGCACTTCGGATGTTTCCTTACCTAACAATATATCAATTATATAATCTTGCTTAAAGTTTTCTTTTACGGCAATGATCGTTTCAATCACTGCACACAATGAATCCTGAGCCTCCACTTGTTTCTTTGGATTTAAACAGTTATCACAATTACCACAATTATCTTCCGTATATTCTTCACCAAAATAATGCAACAATATTTTCCTCCGGCACACTGAAGATTCTGCGTATGCCGCTGTTTCCTGCAACAGCTGACGTCCGATTTCCTGTTCCGAAATGGGTTTCCCCTGCATAAACTTTTCCAGTTTCTGCAAATCCTTGTTCGAATAGAACGTGATGCACTGTCCTTCGCCTCCGTCACGTCCGGCCCGACCTGTTTCCTGGTAATAGCCTTCCAGACTCTTCGGCACATCATAATGGATGACGAACCGCACATCTGGTTTGTCTATTCCCATTCCAAAGGCAATCGTAGCCACAATCACATCAATATCCTCTTTCAAAAAAGCATCCTGATTGGCATTACGGGTAGCAGAATCCATTCCGGCATGATAAGCACGTGCTTTAATGCCATTGGCCTGCAGTATTTCCGTCAGCTCTTCCACCTTCTTGCGGCTCAAGCAATAAATGATACCCGACTTCCCTTCATTCTGTTTGATGAATTTGATGATATCCTTGTCCACATTTGCCGTCTTGGCACGTACCTCATAGTACAGGTTCGGACGATTGAAGGAAGATTTGAACTCTACGGCATCCGTCATCCCCAGATTCTTCTGGATATCCATTTTCACTTTTGGAGTAGCCGTTGCTGTCAAAGCAATTACCGGAGCTTTCCCGATTTCGTTGATAATCGGACGAATCCGACGATATTCCGGGCGAAAATCATGTCCCCATTCCGAGATACAATGTGCTTCATCCACCGCATAAAACGAAATCTTCACATGCCGCAGGAAATCCACATTCTCCTCTTTTGTCAAAGATTCAGGTGCCACATACAGCAATTTCGTCTTTCCGGCCAGGATATCCGATTTCACCTGATCTGTAGCCGACTTGGTCAGTGAAGAATTGATAAAATGAGCAATTCCATCCTCTTCACTAAAATTGCGCATCGCGTCCACCTGATTCTTCATCAAAGCAATCAGCGGCGAAATCACAATAGCAGTTCCATCCATCAGCAAAGAAGGAAGCTGATAGCATAACGACTTTCCCCCTCCTGTAGGCATTAATACAAATGTATCCTTTCCAGATAATAAGTTCCGAATAATCGCCTCTTGGTTCCCCTTAAAAGTATCGAATCCAAAATACTTTTTGAGTGCTGCTGATAAACTGATATTTTCCGCCATTGTCCTTTGGATTTAGATGTTTGTTGATTGTAAAAATATTGTCTCCGTATGTAACAAAGTTATAAACAACTTTCCATATTACACAAATATTTCAGTGAATATTTCATCGGAAATTCTTTTTTTCTCACTAAAAAACTCTCTTTTTATGCCATTTGCAAACGGGATAGGTTAGCTTTTCCCATCTGTTGCTTGGCATAATCCAATGTTACGACAAAGCGTTCCACATGCTGTGAGGGTATTTCAAACATGACATCGTTCATAATGGTCTCCACGATAGAACGCAGTCCGCGAGCTCCCAATTTATACTCGATGGCCTTGTCTACAATATATTCAAACACCTCCGGTTCGAACTCCAGCTTTACGCCGTCCATTTCAAACAATTTGATATACTGCTTGATGATTGAGTTCTTGGGTTCTGTAAGAATATTACGCAAAGCCGTACGGTCCAACGGGTTCAAATAAGTGAGCACCGGCAGACGGCCAATGATTTCCGGAATCAGACCGAACGATTTCAAGTCCTGGGGAGCAATGTATTGCATCAGATTGCCCCGGTCTATCTTCACCGCTTCCTTCGCCGCACTATAGCCTACCACGTTGGTGTTCAGACGCTGGGCAATCTTCCGTTCAATACCGTCGAAAGCACCTCCACAAATAAACAGGATGTTCTTGGTATTTACCGGAATCATCTTCTGGTCCGGATGCTTGCGTCCTCCCTGAGGCGGCACATTCACTACAGAACCTTCCAGAAGCTTCAACAAGCCCTGCTGTACTCCTTCACCACTCACATCACGCGTAATCGACGGATTGTCTCCCTTACGGGCAATCTTATCTATTTCATCAATAAACACAATCCCTCTTTCTGCTTCTTCCACATTGTAATCGGCCACCTGAAGCAAACGGGTCAGGATACTCTCAATATCCTCTCCCACATACCCGGCTTCGGTCAGCACCGTGGCGTCTACAATCGTAAACGGCACATGAAGCAGTTTCGCGATGGTTCTTGCCAGTAAAGTTTTTCCGGTACCCGTACTTCCCACCATGATGATGTTCGACTTTTCAATCTCCACCTCATTCTTGTCTTTCGGCTGGAGCAAACGTTTGTAGTGGTTATACACTGCCACCGCCAGATAACGCTTGGCATCATCCTGCCCGATGACATACTGGTCCAGAAAATCCTTGATGTCCTTCGGTTTGGGGAGTTCCGACAAGTTCAACTCAGGACCTCCCTTACCCTGCTGATGCATCGCCTCCTTCACTATTTCGTGTGCCTGTTCCGCACAACTGTCGCAAATACATCCGTTGACTCCCGTAATCAGGAAGCCGACTTCATCCTCCGTGCGACCACAAAAGCTGCATCGTCTCTTAGTATTTCTCGAAGTCTTTTTATCTTCCAAAGTCTATCTAGTTTTGAATTAAATTCTGCTTAATTATAACGAAGGCTTACGTGAAAGCACTTCATCAATCATACCATATTCCTTTGCCTCGGAAGCTGTCATCCAGTAATCACGGTCTGAATCAGCCCATACCTTGTCAAAGTCCGTATGAGAATGGTCTGCAATAATAGTGTACAGTTCTTTCTTCAACTTCTGAATCTCACGAGCCGTAATCTCAATATCCGACGCCTGTCCTTGAGCACCTCCCATCGGCTGGTGAATCATCACGCGTGAGTGAGTCAGTGCCGAACGCTTACCTTCCTTTCCGGCCACCAGCAACACAGCAGCCATGGAAGCAGCCATACCGGTACAAATTGTCGCCACATCGCTACTGATGAACTGCATGGTATCATAGATGCCCAGACCGGCATATACAGAGCCGCCCGGAGAGTTGATGTAAATGGAAATATCCTTTCCTGAATCCACTGAGTCCAGATACAACAGCTGTGCCTGCAACGTATTAGCCGTATAGTCATCAATCTGAGTACCCAAGAAAATGATACGGTCCATCATCAGACGGGAGAACACGTCCAACTGCGTCACGTTCAACTGACGTTCTTCCAAAATATACGGATTCAAGTATCCTGCCTGCGACTTAATGACGTCATCAAGCACCATACTGTTCATTCCGAGATGCTTGGTAGCATATTTTCTAAAATCATCCATCATAATTTCTAAAATTAAATGATAATAAAAGAGGCTTCTAACCTCCTTCTTCCGAAAAAACAAAAGTACAAAACACTTCTGTCTTACAGAAGAGGTCCCGTTAAAAGCCTCCTTTTTTAAACTATTTTAGCAGTCAATTCTGATTGCTAAAATGATTTATTGAAACATCTTGTTGAATTCTTCTGCAGAAACAGCCTTATGATTCAATGTAACCTGACCTTTCAGAATTTCAGAAAGTTTTGCTTCAATGACACGGTTCACCAAAGCTTCTACGCTTTCGCGTTTCTTCAACATTTCCTTAGAATAGTTTTCCAACAATTCATCCGGTACATTGATCATACCGTACTGAGCGAACTGAGCACGAGTAGCTTCTTTTGCCATGTTGGTGATATCAGCCTGTTCAACCTTAATGTTGTTAGCTGCCACCAGTTTTTCCTTAATCAGGTGCCAAGTCAATTCGTCCAAGCTCTTTTCGTAGTTTTCAGAAACGAATTCTTCACCTTTATCCTTGTTGTTTTCCAACATGATACGTTTCATCAGTTCATCAGCAAACTGCAGTTTGCCCACCTTGCCAGCCAGATAAGTACGTACATCCAGCAAGAACTTGTAATCGCTGTCTGATTCAAACTGTTTTGCAATCACTTCCTTGATCTGAGCGCGGAATTCTTCTTCGTTGTGAGCCTTTCCTTCACCCAGTACCTGATCGAACAGTTCCTGATTCAGGTCACCCGGAATCATACGAGTGATTTCTTCAATCTGGAAGCTGAAGTTACCTTTGTAGTTAGCCACTTCTTCTTTCTTGATCTTCAACAGAGAAGCCAGTTCTGCTTCGTTGTTGTCAAAAGCAACTGACGGATTGAATACCAAAACCGTATTTACTTTCGCACCGCTGAAAATAGCTTTCTGTTCGTCGTTCTTCATGTAAGTAGGCATCATTACCGCACCTTCTACCTGAAGACCGTTTTCTTTTGTATTGCCGTTTTCGTCCAGTTCAGCCAACAGACCTTTCAGCATGTCGTTGTCCTGGTAATCTTCTACTTTATCATATTTGGCAGTACGCTGAGTGTACATCTTCACCTGCTGGTCTACCATTTCATCCGTTACGTTGATGTCATAGTAGTCAATTGTATCATTGTTAGACAATTCTACGTTGAATTCAGGAGCCAAAGCAATGTCGAAAGAGAATTCGAAGTTTTCGTCTGTTTCGAAGTTTGCGTTGTTTTCCTTCGGCAGCGGAGTACCCAACATATTTACTTTATTGTCACGGATATATTCGCCTACTTTTTCCTGCAACAGTTTGTCTACTTCTTCCAGCAATACAGAAGTTCCATACTGTTTCTTAATCAATCCCATAGGAACCATTCCCTTACGGAATCCCGGCATATTTACTCTCTGACGAAGCGTTTTCAGTGCTTTTTCAACCTTTTCCTGATAATCAGCTTTTTCAATCTGGACAGTAAGTACAGCACTTACATTGTCTACATTTTGCAATGAAATATTCATTTCCGACTTATTTATTTAATTATTAATTATTTCGTTCGAATCAAAAGTGGTTGCAAAAATAATGTTTAATCTTTCAATAACCAAACCGACAAGCTAAAAAATATTTACGGGCAACGAATCCAACCACTTGCTGAAATTTCTGGAGCTCCGTTATTTTCCCCTTCCAATATCCTCTTCTCCATAAAAAAAGACGGCAGAAAGATTTATCCTTCCGCCGTCTTCTTTACAACGATTTCTTTATTTTTCTGACGCCAGCTAAAGTTTCTGCGTCTTGTTATTCTCTTCTTTTTTCACCTTCTGCAACAAATCGGAAGCGAATATAAAGTTATTCAAGCGTTCGTTCGTCGCATTGAAGACCTCATCTTTCGTCCCCTCCCATTCTTTGTGACCCTGATAGATATACAAAATACTGTCACCGATTCCCATCACCGAGTTCATGTCGTGCGTATTGATGATGGTAGTCATGTTATATTCCGTGGTAATGCTGTGAATCAAATCATCAATTACCAATGAAGTCTTGGGGTCAAGTCCGGAGTTCGGCTCATCACAAAACAAATACTTAGGTTGGAGAGCGATGGCACGGGCTATGGCCACACGCTTCTGCATACCCCCACTGATTTCGCCCGGATATTTAGCCTGGGCATCAATCAAATTCACACGGTCCAGACAGAACTGTGCACGCTTCACACGCTCCCGGTAAGTATCATTTGAAAACATGTCCAACGGAAACATCACATTTTCCAGCACCGACAAGGAATCGAACAAGGCTGCACTCTGAAAAATCATCCCCATCTCCCGTCGTAAGGCTTTCTTTTCTTTCTTTCCCATATCCAGCAGATTACGGCCGTCGTACAGGATTTCTCCACATTCCGGAGTAAGCAATCCCACGATACATTTCATCAACACCGTCTTACCGGAACCACTCTGCCCGATAATCAGGTTCGTTTTCCCGCTATCAAACGAAAAATCGATATTTTCAAGGACTGTACGCCCCTCAAACGACTTGCATATAGACTTTAATTGTATCATCCCATCAATAATTGTGTAAGTATTAAATCTGAAAACAAAATCAAGACACTGCTTGATACCACCGAATCCGTACTGGCTTTACCCACCGCAATGGAACCGCCTTCCACCGTATAACCAAAATAGGCCGATACGCTGGCTATAATGAAGGCAAAAAACAAGGATTTAATGAAGCTGCACCAGATATACCACTCCACAAAACTATATTGCAGACCATATTCCAAGTCCGTGGCATTCATGATACCGGCAAACCAAGCCGTACAAAAAGCACCGATGATACCCGCAAAAATACTGAATATCACCAAGAAAGGAATCATGGTCATCAGCCCCAAGATTTTGGGCAGAATCAGATAGGATGCAGAGTTCACCCCCATAATCTCAAGGGCGTCAATCTGTTGTGTCACCCGCATCGTACCAATCTCAGAGGCAATGTTCGAACCGACTTTACCCGCCAGAATCAAACACATGATGGAAGAAGAAAATTCCAGCAACAAAATCTCACGCGTAGTATATCCCACCACAAAACGTGGCATCCAGGGACTTTCAATATTCAGTTTTATCTGGATACAAATCACGGCACCAATAAAAAAAGATATCAGCAACACAATGCCGATGGAATTGATGCCCAGCTGTACCATTTCATTCCGGTATTGCTTTAAATACATCCGGATACGCTCCGGTCGGGAAAAGACACGCCCCATCAACATGAGGTACTTTCCCAGATTCGTGATAGGCTTTATCATACTGTTACAATCATATTTGGTACAAAAGTACTGCTTTTTAGCTATATTATGATAAAAGACCGGAGGATTTTCGAATTAAGGACCACAGAAGCCAAGATTTTTACTACTTTTGCACGACTGAACAGCTAACAAAAAGACAATGGCAGCGCAAGAAAATCAAGAATCTACAGCCGAAAAGTTTGAATTGCCTTCCGACGGAAGAATGGTGCTCCGTACCGAGAATCTGGTAAAGAAATACGGAAAGCGAACGGTGGTAAGCCATGTTTCCATCAACGTGAAACAAGGCGAGATTGTGGGATTGCTTGGACCCAACGGAGCCGGAAAGACCACCTCCTTTTATATGACCACGGGACTGATTGTCCCTAACGAAGGGCATATCTACCTGAACGACAAGGACATCACCTCCTATCCTGTATATAAACGGGCGCAAAATGGAATCGGCTACCTGGCACAGGAAGCTTCCGTATTCCGCAAGATGAGCGTGGAAGACAACATTGCCTCCGTACTGGAGCTGACCAACAAATCGCCCGAATACCAGAAAGAGAAGCTGGAAAGTCTGATTACCGAATTCCGGCTTCAGAAGGTTCGCAAAAACTTGGGCGACCAGCTTTCCGGTGGTGAACGCCGCCGTACGGAAATCGCACGCTGTCTGGCCATCGACCCGAAATTCATCATGCTCGACGAACCGTTTGCCGGAGTCGACCCGATTGCGGTAGAGGATATCCAGCATATTGTCTGGAAACTGAAAGACAAGAACATCGGCATCCTGATTACCGACCACAACGTACAGGAAACACTGAGTATTACCGACCGGGCTTATCTGCTGTTTGAAGGAAAAATTCTGTTCCAGGGCACACCGGAAGAACTGGCCGAGAACAAGATTGTCCGCGAGAAATACTTGAGCAACAGTTTCGTACTGCGAAGAAAAGATTTCCAGCTGAAAGAAATCAGAGAATAAGGACAAATGCTATTACCGTAAGGATATTCCTGTCCTTCCAAAAAGAGATACCCCCGCCACCAATTTCCGTGACAGGGGTATTTTCATATCAAGATATTCAGTCCTAGTCGAGGGATCCGGTTCCCTCCGTAAAGTTCAACGAAATCTTTTGTCCCGGATTGGCAGTCAGGGAGTATTCCGCTCCCAAATCCGTCCATCCGTTATTCACAGCATTGTTTTCACGATAGAATATGGTGGCACCGTCCTTCAGTGTAAATTCAAGCCGCCACCAGTCTGTATCTGCCTTGATACACATGCGAACTTCACCCGTTGCGGTCAAAGAAGGGGAAACAAAGCTGCCATCCTTATCTTCCGGTACAGAGAACATATAGGCATCGTTATAGTTCCAGTCACCCACTGTATTGCCCAACACATACACATTCGGCTTGTAAAAATTCAAGGTGTACTGATAATCCTCTCCATTCACTTCCGCCACCAGATACACAATGTACCAGCCTCCTTTACTTACCTTGATATTATCGCCGCTGTCAGACAGTCCGGCTCCGGCATTATCCTTAAACTGCCGAATCTTGGAATAACCATTCCAATCCTGTTCAAACTTGCCGAACTTGAACTCTGCGCCCGCATCAAAATAAACCATGCTCCAGAATTCGCCAGCCAATCCGTTCACGCTCACCATCGGTTTCCACGTTGCCCAAGCTGTTCCGATACTAGAACCTACCAGATACATTTCCTCGGGAGGCGCTATCGTAGAGACCACTTCTCCCAGTTTCACTTGGCTGACTTTAACCACATTCGATACCGAACTGCCCAGTTCACTGCCGGTAATAAATGCTGTAAGCCGGAAATATACCGGAGTCACCGTACCGATATACGCATCTGCTTCCGGATTGGCCTGTTTCCACAAATCCACTACAGCCGTATTCAATTCCGCAGGCTTCAAAGCAATGGAAGTGGAAGTATAAGTTGTCGACAGAGTCTTGTAATTCGCCTCGGTTCCTTCTGAGCCATCCATAAAAGATTCATTCAGTGAAACCTGTACACTGTAAGTCGTAGCCGCTGTAAAGCCATAGGCAGGCTGCACACAATTCAAGACAATCGTATCCTGACCCGCTCCTAAATCATACACATTGTCCTCCGGAGTCTCCAATACAAAAGTCTCTGCTTCATGTAATGTCGGATTGTCGTCGCGGTCTGTATTACAAGCCGTCAATAACGGGAGTCCGCATCCGACTAACAACAAAATGGGAAATAATATCTTTTTCATGTTACTTGCTTCTAATAGATTAATAACCTTCATTCTGGTGCATGTTCGTATTGTTGTTCAAGTCTGTAGCAGGAATCGGATAGACATTGTAAATGTCACTGACCGACTTGCCTTCTTTCACGCCCCCTTTCCAGTCCCACAAATACTTGTCGGTGGTAAAGCAGTCGAAACGCACCAAGTCACTGCGGCGACGGCCTTCCAGATAGAATTCACGCGACCATTCATCCAACAAATACATCTCGGTAATCTCGTTCAAGGCAGGCTGCTTGACACACCCGCGTTTCGCACGCACAGTCTTGATATCTTCCCATGCCAGACTCTTTTGGTTCAAGCGATAGTTTGCTTCCGCACGGGTCAGATACGCTTCTGCCAATCGGAACAACGGGATATCCGTATCCGGATATTCGGTATGGCTGGTAGAAGCTCCATCCGAACGGATGTTCTGCCATTTCACAACAGACAATCCACTCTGAAAACCGGTGATGGATTTCGGGTCCATTGTCCTGCGTCCGCCACCTGCACCCGAATAGAACATGGCACGGTCATCACCCGCTGCCTGAATCATATCCTGTGTCCGCACGCCATACTGTGCATCCCAAGCATCAATGGCCTCATCGTTGGCAAAATCGCTCTGTCCGGGTACTTCCACATCTTCCGGAATCATTGGCACTTCGCCTTCCTTAAAGAATTTATATACCAATGCATTACGGGCAATCAGACACGACCACCCGTTCGTGGTACCCATGTGCGGCATTCCACCCGTACGCGTGCCACAAATCAAATAAGTGGAACCGCCATAGTTTCGGGTCTTCATACCGTCCTGACGAATGGGAAGAATGATTTCCTTCATGGCCTTTTCATTCTGGTCGTTGTCGGCCATAAACATCAGTTTATAGTCATCGCACAATTCATAATATCCGCTATTGATCACTTTATCCGCATACGTCTTGGCATCTTCATAATCTGCCGTACCGGTGTACACCTCTGCATTCAAGTAAACACGGGCCCTCAACAGCCAGTTGGCTGCTTTGTCTGCGCGTCCGAAAGGAGCCTGCCCCGGTTCATACATGTCCGCTTCACATTCATCCAATTCTTTCTGGATATAGTCATACAAGTCCTTTCCTGTTATCTCTACCGGCAGTTCATTGTCAAAATGTTCCTTGAAAGGTGCCTTTCCAAACAAGTCCAGAAAATAAGAATAGTGCAAGGCACGCAAGAAACGTACCTCCGCACGCTGGCGAAGGGATTCTTCATCCGTTTTATCGGCAATCTGGTCCAAAAAGAAATTCATCTGAGTGATGTCATAGCCCAAACGCACATACACCCATTCCGTCCGCTGGCTGGAGGAATTCCACGCAATGCTGGTAAACTGAGGAATATCCACGTTGTCCTGCCATACCCATACACATTCGTCCGTAGGCAGTTCCTGGCAATTAAAGATGGTACGATAGAATCCGGACTCCCCTTCATCCTGTCCATCCAGGTCGGGAGTACCCGCCAGCCCTTTCTGTCCTGTCAGCCCCAGCAAGGCATACTGCTTGACAAAAGCTCCCTCCTGATCAAAGCTGGAAGAGCTTTGGGGGTCAATGGAGCTGATGTCCAAGTCATTGATGCACGATACATTTCCCAATGAAACGGCCACTGTCAATGCCGCTGAAAATATATGTTTCAAATAGCTAGTTTTCATACGTCTTAATGTTTTCATAAATTAGAATTGTAAATTAACTCCCAACAGGAACGTGAATGCACGCGGATAAGGATTAGAATCAATGCCACTCTGCACTTCCGGATCCAACCCTTTGTACTTGGTAATAATAAACGGATTCTGAGCCGTTGCATACACACGTCCGCCAATGCCTTTATAGGCCGAGGTCTTGAACAGGTTCTTAAACGAATATCCCAGTGTAATGTTGTCACAACGCAGGAAAGAGGCATTCCGCACAAAATAATCACTCATGTAATAATCTCCTTTTCCTGTAAAGCCCAGCGCAATGGCTTCGGGGGTAGTATTCGAGTATGCCGTATTGGAGAACAATCCCGAACTGCTCACGTTCGCTTTTCCTGCCAGGAAGTCGTAATACACATAGTTATTCAGGCTGCTGCGCAAAGAAAAACTGAAATCCCAGTCTTTATAAGTCATCTTCGAAGTAAGTCCCATCATGAAATCGGCTGCCGGTTTCTTGTAGATATACTTATCAGAGCTGTTGATGATGCCATCCCCATTGCGGTCGACAAACATATTCTCAATCGGATTACCGTTTTCATCATATACCTGCTGGTACACATAGAAAGAGTTAGCCGCATAACCCACCTTGTTGACCTGCACCTTCGTATTGTTACCACGGGAAATACTGTTACCTGTTTCTACGTAATAATCTGCATCATCCCCACCGGTCAGTTTGGTAATCTCATTATGGTTCCAGGTAAAGTTATAGGTCACGTCCCACATAAAGTCTTTCGTAACTACCGGTTTCACGTTGAAGGCAAATTCCACACCGTAATTTTTCAGCGAACCGATATTCTGCAACATTTGTGCATTGAAGTTCGTACCCACCGGAATCTTCACACTGTTCAGCAGGTCGTTTGTTTCACGGTAATAACCGTCCACATTACCACTGATACGTCCGTTGAGGAATCCGAAATCCAATCCGGCATTATAGGTCGTGGTCTGCTCCCACTTCAAGTTCGTATTGAAAGCATTGGCACGCGAAGTATGATAATATGTATCTCCAAACGGATACTGTGCATAATCGTCACTCACCACATACAGCGGCATGTAGGCAAAATCCGAACTTACATCCTGCTGTCCGGTGATACCCCATCCCAACCGAAGCTTCAGGTCAGACAGGAAATTGACGTCTTTCAAGAAGTTTTCTTCCTTCATCTTCCAAGCCAGAGCCAGAGAGGGGAAAGTACCCCAGCGGTTTCCGTCAGCAAAACGAGAAGAACCATCCCAGCGCATGGTGAAGGTAAACAGATAACGGTCTAACAACGTATAGTTCAAACGTCCGAAATAAGAAACCAAGGTATTACGGGTAGCATACGCGGTCTGTTCCTTCAACACGGCATCATGAATCTCTCCGGTATAAGGGTCCACTCCATTCCCGATGGTAAACCCATTCCGATGGAAATGCTGTTCCTCCCCACCGGCCATGATGTCAAGGGTATGTGCACCCAATGTCTTGATATATTGCGCATATACGTTATACGACAAATTGTATTTGTATTCAGTCACAGCCGAAGTATTCCCATAATAGTTGTAAGAGAATGAATAGGGTGAATAAATGGTAGTCTGCGTACCATCTGCATATTCACCACCCAAACTGGCATGCAAATGCAGGTCGGGCAAGAAATGGCATTTATAATCCACTTCCACATTCCCTACGAAATCGTTGCTGTTGGCACTGTCGTCTTTCTGTTCCAAGGCTGCCACCGGATTCTGCGGCGTATTCTTATTTGCCGTATACCGCCAGTCTGGATCCGAAAAATCAGAAGTAGACTGTGCATTCTGATAATAACCTCCAAACACGTCATACATGCTGTCACCGCCATATACCGGACGAGTAGGATCCATGGAAAGTGCACCTCCAATAGCGGCTCCGGCATCTGCATACCGGTTCTTTCCATTCATGTATTTGGCCGTTACATTCACCTTCAAATGGTCGTCGAAGAAAGAAGGAGCCAGATTAACCGATGCGGTAAAACGCTGGAAATTGGACGTCTTCAGAATACCATTGTTATAACTGTATCCCAATGAAACACGATATGGAAGATTCTTCAGTCCTCCGTTGATAGACACATGATGGTCGGTACTGATGGCCGGACGGAAGATTTCATCTTGCCAGTCGGTATTGGCCGTACCCAGCGATGCCGGCAACTCATCGCCAAAAATCTGCTGGGCGTATGCCCGGTATTCGTCTCCATTCAGTACATCGTATTTCTTCTGAATGGTGGATACGGAAACCGAACCGTTGTAGCTGACTTTCGGAGCCTGACCGTTCTTTCCTTTTTTCGTAGTGATAATGATGACACCATTGGAAGCACGGGAACCATAAATGGCTGTAGCCGAAGCATCTTTCAACACCGTAAACGTTTCAATATCTTCCGGGTTCACCATGGAGAGACCGTTCGACATACCCTTGACACCGCTGTTATCGATGGCCAGTCCGTCAATCACAATCAGTGGATCGTTGCTGGCATTCAGGGAAGAACCTCCACGGATACGAATCTGCGCACCTCCACCCGGAGTTCCGTCATTGGAAATCACACTCACACCGGCTACCTTTCCGGTCAACATATCCTGCGCATTGGTGGTAATACCCTTACTCAGTTCATCCGGCTTGATGGCTGTTACTGACCCGGTGGCGTCATTTTTCTTCACCGAACCATAACCGATGACCACCACATCATCCAACACTTCCGTATCATCCTGAAGCGTCACATTCATGGTAGCCGCTGCAGGAAGTTCCTGCGTCTTATATCCGATAAAGGAAATGACAATCACATCCCCTTTCCTGGCTTCCAGTGTAAAATTACCATCCAAATCCGTAATCGTACCCACGGTAGTTCCCTTCACCAGCACATTGGCTCCGATGACTCCCATACCGGCATTGTCTTTGACTACTCCTTTCACGATAAGGCCTTGTGCAAAAGCCTGTACGGAAAGTAAAATTCCGACTATCCATACAGACAGGAATTTACTCGCATTGTTCAATTTTATTTCCATATTATTAAATTAAAGTGTTACCTAAATTCGGGGTTCAAATACCTATTGAAAACCACAATCTTTTCCTTATTGTTTCCTATTTCACCTCCTTGATGGAAATGGCGTAACCTCCACCCACAGCAGCTTTCAGGTTCAATTTAGTCTTATTGGTTACTTTTTTCTTGGTAATGGTATAAGCCTGCGGATTCTTGTCCCAGCTGGCATCCTTCGCATCTGCATAAATGGTCGCTTCATATTTCTTTCCCGGCTGCAGGAAATCAAGAGACAATTTCGATTCATGACCGTTATATCCTGCAGTACATCCTACATACCAGTCGGTAGTACCCTTGGCACGGCGTGCAATGGTGATATACTCTCCCGGTTCAGCCTCCAGGTATTTGGTTTCGTCCCAGTCTACTGCCACATCCTTGATAAATTGGAAGGCATCCATGAAACGTTCATAATTTTCAGGCACATCGGCTGCCATCTGCAGCGGGCTGTACATCGTCACATAAAGGGCCAACTGGCGTGCCAGAGTGGTACGTGCATGCGACTTGTTATTCGGATTCATCTTACTGCAATCCGGTTCAAATATACCCGGTGTATAATCCATCGGGCCGCCAATCAACCGGGTAAACGGCAAAATGGTCGTATGGTTCACATTGTTTCCACCAAAAGATTCGTATTCCGTACCGCGGGCTGACTCATTGCCAATCAAGTTCGGATACGTACGGCACAAACCAGTCGGACGAACTGCCTCATGGGCATTCACCATAATCTTGTAATCGGCCGCTTTCTTCACTGCATACAGATAGTGATCTACCATCCATTGTCCATAATGATGTTCTCCACGCGGAATGATGTCGCCCACATAGCCACTCTTTACCGCATGGTATCCGTTGTCCACCATAAACTGATACGCTTTGTCCATGTGACGCTCGTAGTTACGTACAGAGGCCGATGTTTCATGATGCATAATCATCTCTACCCCTTTGCTGGCCGCATAGCGATGCACTTCTTCCACGTCAAAGTCAGGATAGGGAGTCACAAAATCGAACACATAGTCCTTGCTCTTGCCAAACCAGTCTTCCCAGCCCTGGTTCCATCCTTCCACCAATACGGCATCAAAACCATTTTCGGCTGCGAAATCGATGTAACGTTTTACGTTTGCGGTATTGGCCGAATGTTTTCCGTTAGGTTTAGTCTTGGAATAATCCGTCTCCCCCAGTTTCACACTCGCCAAATCGTCCGTATAAGCCCAGGTACCTTTATTGGTAATCATATCCCACCAAATACCGATGTATTTCACCGGATGAATCCAAGACGTATCTGCAATTTTGCAGGGTTCGTTCAAGTTCAGAGTGATACGTGACGCCAGAATATTGCGGGCATCGTCACTCACGATTACGGTACGCCAAGGCGAGTTACACGGTGTCTGCATATACCCCTTATCCCCTTTCGCATCGGGAGTCAGCCAAGATTCAAATACCAGATTCTTGTCATCCAGGTTCAGGCTCATGCAAGAATAATCTTTCAACGCCGCTTCATGCAGGTTGATGTACAATCCGTCGTCCGTCTTCATCATCAACGCCGTCTGTACTCCTGTCGGTGAGAACACAAACTGTGAAGAATTCTCAGTGACCGCCTCTTTCATCTTTCCGCGAATCTCTGAAAGACGGGAAGTCGTATAATCATATTCCTGCGTGTCATAATCGCCCGGAATCCAAAACGCAGTATGGTCGCCTGTCATGGCAAACTGCGTATGTTCTTCCTTGATGACAAAATAATTCAGGTTCTTCTGTTGAGGAAACTCATAACGGAAACCCAGTCCGTCGTTGAACAAGCGGAAACGAATCACGATGTAACGGTCATTTTCCGGTTGGTCGAGCGTGACTTCCAGCTCATTGTAATGATTGCGGATTTCACTTTCTTCTCCCCACACCGGACGCCAAGTCTCATCAAAAGTAGAAGTATGCGTTTCCCTTACTTTAAAACCTGTCATCAGATTGGTCTTTTCATCCACACGTTCCTTGTCCTTGCGTTCTGTCCATTCAAATCCAATCCGTTTTTCCGGGTCTTCCCGTTTCAACTCCAAGCCTAAAGTACTGGGCTTGATGACCTGTTTGTTCTTAAAGGTAAGCTCATATACCGGAGCACCTTTCTGGTTCAAACTGAAATCCATCACCAGATTACCATCCGGAGAAGTCAGTTTCTGTGCGTGTGCCAAAAGTGCACAACAACACATTGCTACAAAGGCAAAAGTTTTTTTTGTTTTCATACGTTTTTCGCGGTATTAATTTAATTGGATTTATGTTTTTCAATTACCGGAAGCAAAATTAGGCTTCCTCCTCAATTTTTATATTCGTAAACAGAAAAATAGAAATCCATAAAATATTTAATCATCTATAAATAAATCACTTAACTGAAAAACAAAAGGCTAAAAATAGAAATACATTAGAACTCCATCACAAGGTTCTCACGTCCCTCCAAAGCCAATTTTCCCTTCAGATTCACCTGCTTTCCCGTCAGCACGTCCCGTGCATTGCCTGCCGGAAGAATTTCCTTGTAAAGAATCAGGTCGAGTACTTTCGGTGAATCGGTTCCGTTCATCACCACCACCACCGATTTGCCATTAAATTCCCGTTGATAGACATACACTCCCTGACAGATGGAATAATGCTTCAGCGTACCTTTTCCGATAACCGGGTTCCCTTTCCGCCAGTTCAACAACTTGCGCGTAAACTCGAATGCCTCATTCTCCAGCGGTGTCCGTCCGCTGGCTTCAAAACAGTTACGGATATCGCCCGGCCATCCGCCCGGAAAATCCTTACGCAAGTCACCGTCACCTTTTCCCTTGTCTCCGGTCATCAGGATTTCCGTACCGTAATAAATCTGCGGAATCCCCCGGGTAGTCAGCAAAAAGACCATAGCCTGTTTGTAACGCTTCAAATTCTGCGCCATCTCATCCGTCCGGGTAAAGCGCGAAGTGTCATGATTGTCCAGAAAAGTCAGCAAGTTCATCGGGTTCGCATACACCAAATCCTGTGTCTGATAATCATACAGTTTATAAAGACCTCCTCCCCACTCACCGGTCTCTTCATCGAAAGCCTGGTTCATGAGTGCCTGTAAAGGAAAGTCCATCACCGTCGGCAGATTGGAGTTCAACGGGGCAGCCAGCTTGCTGTCCTTCTGCCAGTAAGAAACCAGCACATTGCTGTTCAGCCAAGTTTCCCCTACGATATTAAAATGAGGATATTCCTCCAACACCTCCTTGCACCACTGGCTCATAAAATCAAAATCCGCGTATGGATGCGTATCCTGCCGGATACCATTGATACCTGCATATTCAATCCACCAGATACTGCTTTGAATCAGGTAACGCGCCACATGACGGTTACGCTGGTTGAAATCGGGCATCACGGAAGTGAACCAGCCATCGGTGGCAATCTTCTTTTCATACTCACTGGCATGGATGTCCATCACACTGGCTGTCTTGAACGAAGTCTGCACATAATTGGAATGAAAGTTGAACCACTCCTTCGAAGGCTTGTCCTTAAACAAATAATTCTCGCTGCCACAATGGTTGAAAATCATGTCCATCACCACTTTCAAGCCTTTTTCGTGTGCCTTGTCCACCATGTCACGGAAATCCTCATTGCTACCGAATCGTCTGTCCACCTGATAATAATCCGTAATGGCATACCCATGATAAGAACCTCCCTCCATGTCATTTTCCTGCGTCGGGTTCAGCCAGATGGCCGTCACTCCCAAATCGGCGATATAATCCAAATGGTTCGAGATACCCAGAAGGTCTCCCCCGTGACGGGCAAACGAATCCGTGCGGTCCAATTTCGTTTCTTTCATGCCTTTCACCACGTCATTATCCGGATTCCCGTTGGAAAAGCGGTCGGGCATAATCAGATACAGCACATCCTCGGAAGTAAACCCTTTCACATCTTCTCCTTTTCGCATACGCACCTTCAGTTCATACGGAATCTGAAGCTGCTTCTTTCCATTCTTTAATTGGATATGGAAAGTCTGCGCCCCTGCCTCCGACAAATCAACATACAGCAACAGGTAATTCGGATTCTCCTGCTTCACGACTTCTTCCAAATAAACTCCCTCTCCCGACACGGTCACATCGGAAGAAGCCAAGTCATCACCATACAGCAAAATCTGTAATTCGGAATGTTTCATTCCCGCCCACCAGAAAGAGGGGGCAATCTTCTTTACGTCCATGGCCCGGGCAGTCTGCCCCATTCCCCACACGAAGAGGAACACAGCCCATAAAATCAATGTATGTTTCATGATATTGAGGTTGAATGTTTTTCATCGCAAAAATAGATTCCTGAAAAAAGATTTCTTATCTTTGGAAACAAAATATAAATATATACAGAATATAATCAACTGATTTACAATATAATAACAAAAATATTAGTAATTAAAATATAAATTAGATAATACGTCCTATTCAACCTTAAGGCTATGAGAATACGATTTTTCCTTCTACTTCTCGTATTGGGAAGCGGCTTGCAAACCACTGTTTGCGCGCAAACCTCCAACGAGCGGATATTGGCACAACTTGACAAAGTCATCGCTCAAAAAGAAAAATACCGGAACGAACGGGAAGCCACCATTTTTCAGATGAAGCAACACCTGAATTATGCCACAGACCCCAATGAACAATACAAAATCTGCGGCACCCTGTTCAACCTGTACCTTCACTACCAGGCCGACTCTGCCTGCCATTATCTTCGTCGGAAGATACATTACAATTCCTTGCAACCACAGCCTGAAAGGAATATCGAAATCATCATCAACCGGGCAGAAGTAGCAGGAGTCATGGGAATGTACAATGAGGCCTTGGAAGAACTACAGACCCTCAATCCACACCAGTTAGACTCCCTCAACCAAAAATATTACTATTTCACCATCAGAGCCTGCTACGGATGGATGGCCGACAACACCGTCGACAAATCCGTCAAAGAAAAATACCTGGAAAAGACAGGACTCTACCGGGATTCCCTTCTAGAGATTCTTCCCCAAAGCAACAACCGCCAGATTATTCTGGCAGAAAAACTGATTCTGGAAGGACACCCGGACAAAGCCATTCCGCTCTTGAACAAAGTACTCACCTCTTCACTGAGTATGCAAGATAAGGCATACGTGTACTATACCCTTTCACTGGCGTATGAAGCAAAGAAAGACATGGACATGGAGATTTACTATCTGGCGCAGACTGCCTTAACCGACCTAACCTCTTCTACAAGGGAATATGCCGCCTTGCAAAAACTGGCCCGGCTGGTCTATCTGAAAGGTAATCCAGAAAGAGCATACACCTACGTCAGCTGTTCGATGAAAGACGCCGTGGCCTGTAACGCCCGCTTGCGTTTTCTGGAAGTCACCGAATTCTATCCCATCATTGACAAAGCCTACTCAGACAAGAAAGCCCAGGAAAAACGATTGGGATGGATTCTGATGGTCAGCATCAGTTCTTTGGCCATCTCGCTGATTGTACTGGCATTCTATTTATACAATGGGATGAAGAAACTGGCTTTCATGAGACGAGACTTGTCGAAAACCAACAACGAACTGGTGGCGGTCAACAAACAACTGCAGCAAACAGGAAAAATCAAAGAGGTCTATATCGCACGCTATCTGGACCGTTGCGTCAGCTACCTGGACAAGCTGGAGCAATACCGGCGTTCCCTCGAAAAACTAGCCATGGCTTCCCGCATCGAAGAACTGTTCAAGGCCATCCGTTCGGAACAATTCCTGCGCGAAGAGCGCAAGAATTTCTACAACGAGTTTGATAAATCATTCCTGGAACTGTTTCCCCACTTCATCCGCGATTTCAACAATTTGCTCACCGAAGAAGGAAAGATTGAACCCAAACCGGGCGAGATACTGAACACCGAGCTCCGCATCTTTGCACTTATCCGGCTGGGAGTGACCGATGCCAACCGGATTGCTCATTTCCTAGGCTATTCTCTGGCCACAGTCTACAACTACCGTAGTAAGATACGCAACCGAGCCAAGGGAGACAAGGAGAACTTTGAGCAGGAAGTGATGAACCTGTAAACGCAAAATTCCCCACCCAATTCTTGCTTTTCCCTTTAAATATAACTATCTTCACCAAGGAGAATTCTCTGTTTCACACTGTGGGATACAAAAACCACAGTGTGGGATACATATTTCACACTGTGAAATACAAATCCCGCACTATGGAACAGAGAAATAACCGAAGGAAAAGAAAGAATTCGTTTAAACCTTTTAAATTTATTACTAACGATGGCGGCAACTTACACCATGCAGGAAATGAAAGACCTGCACAACGAGGAGGAAACCCTCCTCTATCCGAGAATGATTATCAAAGGACAATGCAGCACCGAAGACCTGGTGAATGACATTGCCAAACAAAGCAGCTACAGTGCGGGCGAAATAAAAGGTATGCTCGTGGCCTTACACGAGGCCATGACCCGCGAAATGGCACGGGGCTACTCGGTCAAACTCGACCAAATCGGCACCTTCACTCCCTCCTTGGGCCTGGCAAAAGGAAAAGACGCTGAACTTCCCGAAGGAGATACCCGCCGCAATTCCCGCAGCATCCGGATCCGGAACATCAATTTCCGGGCCGACAAGGAACTGATTCAAAAGACAAGCCTGCACTGCACGCTCGAAAGAGAAAGCGGCACGTCCCGACTGAAGACCTCCCGGCACAGCAGTGAGAAACGACTGAAAATGGCCCAGAGCTTTCTGCAGAAGCATCCTTACCTTACGGTAGCCGACTACATGGAACTGACCGGACTGAGCCATACGACGGCGGCCCGCGAACTGCAAACCTGGAGCCGTACGCCCGATACGGGCATACAAGCCAAAGGACAGCGCACGCATCGGGTGTATGTGGCCGTTTCTCCTGAAGAAAAGTAAGGAGGACAAAGCCGGAAAGCAGCAGATAAAGAGTTTTTTTATACCTTTGCAAAACCATTCTTTTTTGACATGAAAAGATTTGCTATTTTATTCACACTGATGGCCTGCTGCCTGATGGCATGCACGGGCAATCAAAAAAAGACAACCGATATGGAAACTGGAAACGAAACACTTGTACGTCTGGAAACGACCATGGGCAACATCACGGTCAAACTGTATAACGAAACGCCCAAGCACCGCGACAACTTTATCAAGCTGGTCAAGGAAGGCACTTACGACAGCACGCTTTTTCACCGTGTCATCAAGAATTTTATGATTCAGGCTGGCGACCCGCAGAGCAAGACGGCTACCGATACGACTACATTGGGCAACGGTGATGTGGGTTATACGCTTCCGGCAGAATTCAATCCGAAATTCTTCCATAAGAAAGGGGCACTGGCCGCAGCCCGTCTGGGAGACGACGTGAATCCGAAAAAGGAATCATCCGGCTGCCAGTTCTACATCGTGACCGGACGGAAGTTCTCGGAGGCACAGATGATCAGCATGGAAAACCAACTGAACGATGCCCGCCTGGAAAACGTGTTTAACGAACTGGCCCGTAAGCACATGAAGGAAATCTACAAGATGCGGAAAGCCGGCGACAACGATGGTCTGCTGGAACTGCAGGACAGTCTGGAAGCACAGGCACGGGCCATCGTGGCCAAGGAACCGGCCTTGAAGTTCAGCCGTGAACAGATTGCGGCCTACACTACCGTAGGAGGAGCACCCCACCTGGACGGAGCTTACACCGTATTTGGGGAAGTGACTGACGGCATGGACGTAGTGGACAAGATTCAGGCAGTCAAGACCAACCGGGCCGACCGTCCGGAAACTGATGTCCGTATCCTGAAAGCAACCGTGATTGAATAACCTGACACCCGCATGATTCAAGTAAACCGTTATACACTGGACAACGGGCTGCGGATTGTACACAATGAGGACGACTCTACCCAAATGGTCGCCCTCAACCTGCTGTACGACGTGGGAGCCCGCGATGAAGACCCGTCGCACACGGGCTTTGCCCATCTGTTCGAGCATCTGATGTTCGGAGGTTCCCTCCATATCCCTGATTATGACACGCCGGTGCAGAATGCCGGAGGGGAGAACAATGCCTGGACCAACAACGACATGACGAATTATTACATCACCCTGCCGTTCCAAAATGTGGAAACGGGGTTCTGGCTGGAAAGCGACCGCATGCTCAGTCTGGACTTCAATCCGAAAAGTCTGGAAGTGCAGCGGCAGGTGGTCATTGAAGAATTCAAACAGCGCAACTTGAATCAGCCGTACGGTGACGCTTCGCATCTGCTGAGGGAGCTGGCTTACGAATCGCATCCTTACCGCTGGCCGACCATCGGCAAGGAGATTGCGCACATTGCCCATGCCACACTGGAAGAGGTAAAAGACTTCTTCTATCGTTTCTATGCACCCAACAATGCCATCCTGGCCGTAACGGGGCATATCACTTTCGAGGAAACCATCCGACTGGCACAGAAATGGTTCGGCCCGATTCCGAGCCGGAAAATTCCTTCCCGCCAGCTTCCGAAAGAGCAGCCGCAAACGGCCATTCGCCGCAAGACGGTGGAACGGAAAGTCCCCGTGGATGCCATTTACATGGCCTTCCACATGTCCAACCGCATGCACCCGGATTATTATGTGTACGACATGATTACGGATATCCTCTCGAACGGACGTTCTTCCCGCTTCGTACAGTCGCTGGTACAGGAACAGAAACTGTTCACTTCCATCGATGCCTATATCTCGGGCAGTCTGGACGAAGGATTGCTCCACATCACCGGAAAACCTGCCGCAGGGGTTTCATTGGAACAGGCAGAGGAAGCCATCTGGAAGGAACTGGAAAAGATGAAGGCCGTACCCGTCAGCGAACAAGAACTGGAAAAGGTGAAAAACCGCTACGAGAGTGAGCAGATTTTCAACAACATCAACTATTTGAACGTGGCCACCAACCTGGCTTTTTTCGAACTGACAGGCAAAGCTGAAGACATCAACGACGAGGTGAACAAATACCGCGCGGTAACCGCCCCACAGATTCAGGCGGTTTCTGCCAAATGTTTTGTACCCGAAAACTGCAGCATTCTTTATTACAAGGCAATTCCATGAAAAAATCCAACTACCGGGCGCTTCTCTGGCTGGGCATCCCCATTGTCATCGGACAAATCGGGGTCATCGTACTGGGGTTTGCCGATACCTTGATGATTGGCCACCACAGTACGCAGGAACTGGCCGCAGCCAGTTTCGTGAACAACATGTTCAACCTGGCCATCATTTTCAGCACGGGATTCAGCTATGGGCTGACCCCCATCGTGGGAAGCCTTTTCGGACAGCACCACCATGAAGCAGCCGGAAGGGCGCTGAAGAACAGTCTGGCAGCCAACACCTTGCTGGCGGTCATTGTCTGCCTGGTCATGGGACTGCTCTATTGCAACCTGGAACGCCTCGGCCAGCCGGAAGAACTGATACCGGTGATGCGTCCCTATTATCTGGTACTCCTTTCCTCCCTGCCTTTCGTGCTGTGGTTCAATGGTTTCAAGCAGTTTACCGACGGCATTACCGACACGCGCATTTCCATGTGGATTCTGCTGGGTGGCAACGTGCTGAACATCGTGGGGAACTACCTGCTGATTTACGGGAAGGCGGGCTTTCCGGAACTGGGACTGTGGGGGGCCGGTATCGCTACCCTGACCTCACGCATCCTGATGGTAGTGGCCTACCTGATTCTTTTTTTCGGCACTTCCCGCTACGAAGTATTCAAAAAAGGATTTACCCAAGGCCATATCAACAAGACTGATTTCGGACAACTGAACAAGCTGGGATGGCCCATTGCCGGACAGATGGGTATGGAAACCGCCTCATTCAGCCTCAGCGCCATCATGGTGGGCTGGCTGGGCAGTACGGCACTGGCATCCTATCAGATTATGATGGCCGTATCGCAGGTATGCTTCATGATGTACTACGGCATGGGAGCCGCTGTATCGGTGCGCATCAGTTATTTCTTCGGGCAGAAAGACCTGGAGAATGTACGCCACACGGCCCGTGCGGGCTTCCACATCATTCTGGCGATGATTGTGCTGACCGGTATTCCTATCTTCCTGCTCCGCCATCACATCGGGGGCTGGTTTACAGACGATGCGGCCGTGAGCCTCATGGTGGCCCAGGTCATCATCCCCTTCCTGCTCTACCAGTTTGGCGACGGCCTGCAAATCAACTTCGCCAATGCCCTGAGGGGAATTGCCGACGTACGCCCCATGATGCTGTTCTCGTTCATCGCCTACTTCCTGATTTCGCTGCCGGCCGGCTATTTCTTCGGATTCGTCTGCCAGTGGGGTGTCACCGGAATCTGGGCTGCCTTTCCTTTCGGACTCACCAGTGCCGGAATCATGTATTACCTGCGTTTCAGATATAAAACCAAACAACCCTGTTAAACCATGTTTTCCACTTCCTCCAAAATCGTCTTCGGCTACATCGTGCTGGTCGGGTTGCTGATGGGAGCCTTCACCTACACCATCCAGCAGATGAACCTACTCACCACTCCCTCCAACTTGAACGAACAGCTGGACCACCGCCGTCACATTACCCACCGCATTATCAGCCAGCTGTATGATGCGGAAATCATCGGACAGACCCTGCGTACCGGCAAGCTGAACGAATACTACCATTATCTGAAAGCCATGAAAGAAGTGAATGCTTCCATCGATACCTTGGAAATCATTCTGACCGACACCCTGCAGCAGGCCCGTTTGGACACGGTGAGAAGTCTGCTGCGCCACAAACAGTGGAACATGTATGCCGTACTGGAGGCTATGCGGAACACACCGACCGACCAGATTTATCAGGAACAGCTGGACAGCCTGATTGCCCAGCAGGATTCCTTGCTCAGTACACCTCACATACGGAGAAAGGTCATCACGCACCACAACTCTTACACCATCCATCATAAAAAGAAAGGATTCTTTAAACGCCTGGCCGACGTATTCGCCCCAGGCAAGGGCGACTCTACCCAAGTGAGCAACGTGATACAGGAAGAATATACCGACACACTCGATGAGGTGTATAATCCGGTAGACACCATCAGCCACATGATTACGGGCATCCAGCACAAGGTGTTCCAGACCCGACAGAAAGAGACAGAAATGCTGAACGCACAAATCAACAGCCTCCGCGTCATTGGAAGCGGCCTCAGCCAGCGCGTCAACCAGCTGCTGGAGAACATCGAGCAGGATGAGCAGGAAGCGGCCCGCGTCAAGCTGATGCAGGAGGAAGAAATACGGAAAGAGGCAGCCGAAACCATGGCGAAAATTGCCATTGCGGCCTTCGTCCTGGTGCTGGTGTTCTCCATCGTCATCGCCCGCGACATCACCCGCAACAACCACTACCGAAGGGAACTGGAGAAAGCCAAACTGTATGCCGAAAACTTGCTGGTGGCCCGCGAGAAACTGATGCTGACCATCACACACGACATCAAGGCTCCGGCCGGCTCCATCATCGGCTACATCGACCTCCTCATCCGGCTGGTCCACGACCGGCGACAGCAGTTCTACCTGTCGAACATGAAAAGCTCGGCCCAGCATCTGTTGGCTCTTGTCACCTCCCTGCTCGACTACCATCGGCTGGAAGCTGGAAAAATGGACCTGCACCCGGTGGCTTTCAGTCCCCACGAACTGCTGACTGACATTTACCACAGTTTCTTGCCTCTTGCCGAGAAAAAGCAACTCCAATTGACTTTCGACGACAAGCTTCCGGAGTCACTCACCCTGGAAGGAGACCCTTTCCGCATCCGACAGATTGTGGAAAACCTGCTGTCGAACGCCCTGAAGTTTACGGCAACCGGAGAAATCACACTGGAGGCAGAATACCATGGCAACCAGTTCGTGTTCCGTGTTTCGGATACGGGTTGCGGCATGACTGCCAAAGAGCAGGAACGGATTTTCAAGGAATTCACCCGTCTGCGTAGTGCCCAGGGGCAGGAGGGCTTCGGACTGGGGCTATCCATCACGCACAAGCTGGTGGAACTGCTGCTGGGAAAAATCGAGATAGAAAGTACTCCGGGCAAAGGCAGTACCTTCCAGGTATCCATGCCCTTGCCTTCCATCGCCTCCAAGGCCGTTCAAGAAACGACAGAAGTCCCGCTCACCCTACCGGAAACCTTGTTGCGGGTGCTCATCATTGATGACGACCGGATACAAATGCATCTCACGGAGGCCATGCTCCACAACGTCGCGGAGGAAGTGAAAGGACTGAAAGTGGAAACCGTCTGCTGTGAACATCCGGAAGACCTCGTAGCCCAGCTACAGGCACACACCTTCCACCTGCTGTTCACTGACATCCAGATGCCGGCAATGAACGGATTTGAACTTCTCAAACATCTCCGCAGCCTGTCACTGCCGCAAGCCCAGTCCATCCCGGTCATTGCCATTACGGCCCGCGGCGACATGGACGAAAACGATTTCCGACAGAAAGGATTTGCCGGCATGCTGCAAAAGCCTTTCAACCAGTCGGACCTGAAAACGGTATTGAAGGCCGTGATGTTCGGGGAAGAAGCGAATCCGGAGACCGCCCGCCAAGAAATCCCTCGAAAGGAACTGGCGACGGAAGGAACGTACAACTTTTCTCCATTGACCGCCTTTTCGGAAGATGACCCTGAGGCTGCCAGAGAAATTCTTCGGACATTCGCACAAGAAACCCGCAAGAACCTGGAAAAGATACAGGTTGCCCTGCAAGCGGAAGACATGGAAACCTTGTGTGCCGTGGCCCACAAGATGTTGCCTACCTTCCTCATGATTGAAGCCCGACAGGCAATTCCTTCCCTTCAATGGCTGGAACAACAGAGGGGCACACACACTTATTCACCCGAAGCCGCACGGGCTGCAAGCCTCGTAGTGGAAGAAACACAAAAAATCCTTGAATGTAAAATCTTGAAGGATATAGAAAGGGTATCGTAAAAAAGATTATCTTTGTAAAAGCTATTAAATAAAAAAACATGGTTCCGTCTATTTTAATCGTTGAAGATGACTTAACATTCTCTACCATGCTAAAAACCTGGTTGGGGAAAAAGGGGTTTGAAGTGGAAACTGCGAGCACACAGGCAAAAGCACGCAAGCAACTCGGTACGCGTAGTTTTGACCTGATTCTGTCCGACTTGCGTCTCCCTGACCAGGACGGGATGAATCTGCTTTCCTGGCTGCGGGAACAGCAGAATGAGGTTCCTTTCATCATCATGACCAGCTATGCAGAAATACAAAGCGCTGTACGGGCCATGAAAGAGGGAGCCACAGATTATATCTCCAAGCCGATACAGCCCGATGAACTGTTGAAAAAAATCAGAGAAGCCATCCAACCGGAAAAACCGTCTGCCCCTTCTGAAAAGAAGAAAACGGTCTCTCCGACCGCCCACAGCTTTCTGGAAGGAGAAAGTGAAGAGGCCCGGAAGCTTTACAATTACGTCAGTCTGGTAGCCCCCACGCAAATGTCTGTACTCATCAACGGGGCCAGTGGAACCGGTAAGGAATATGTGGCCCACCGTATCCACCAGCTCAGTAAACGTGCGGACAAACCTTTCATTGCCATCGACTGCGGTTCCATCCCCAAGGACCTGGCGGCTTCCGAGTTCTTCGGCCACGTGAAAGGCTCGTTCACCGGTGCCCTGAATGACAAGGTGGGCGCTTTTGAGGAAGCCAACGGCGGAACCCTCTTCCTCGACGAAATCGGAAACCTGAGCTATGAAGTACAGGTACAGCTGTTGCGTGCCCTGCAAGAACGACGTATCCGCCGAATCGGGTCTACCAAAGAAATAGAAGTCGATGTACGATTGGTCAGTGCAACCAATGAGAATCTGAAAGAAGCCATCGCAAAGGGAAATTTCAGAGAAGACCTGTATCACCGTATCAATGAGTTCACCTTGCAGATGCCGGCTCTAAAAGAGCGTCAGGAGGATATTCTGCTGTTTGCCAATTTCTTTCTGGACCAGGCCAACCATGAGCTGGAACGTACATTGATTGGATTCGATGCACAAGCCAGCGAGGCCTTGCAAAAATATCCCTGGCCGGGCAACCTGCGACAGTTGAAGAACGTGGTCAAACGGGCTACCTTGCTGGCTCAAGGGGATTTTATTACTCTCAAAGATTTAGGGGAAGAAATCAGCGAAGGGAAAACGCAGGACAACGACAGCCTGAAAACAGAAGAATCATTCATGCTGCACGATGAAGAAACGGAAAAGCAACGTATATTGAAAGCCTTGCAACAAACCGGACACAACAAGTCGAAAGCCGCCGCTTTGCTGGGTATTGACCGGAAGACCTTATACAATAAACTGAAACTGTACCAGATTCCACAATAAACGTGTGGAAAATTTCCACACGTTCCACACTTATTCCACAGTTTTTTGTTCCAAAACCCCTTCTAGAAGGCTTCTGGCGGTTTGGCACGGGTTTTGTGTTACATTCTGTGAATAAACAAAACAATGAACAACCCAAACAAACTAGGCTAAACCCAACCCCATAGAATAAAGTTCTGAGATTGTTTACCTCAATTTAATTGAACTCTCAATTATTTTACAATCTCGTGATAAAATGAAGATGCCTATGTGTTAAGAGAAGGGGACGCTGTGAAGCGTTTACCTTCTTATTTTTTATACCATGCCAAAACCTTTCCACAGATTTCCTTCGGGAAGAGGAGCTACCAGTTCAATCGGCTCCTTGGACACCGGATGGATAAACCGTACCCTGCGGGCATGCAAACAGATACTTCCATCGGGATTGGAACGTGGAAAACCGTATTTCAGGTCGCCTTTGATGGGGCATCCCATCTTGGCCAGCTGGCACCGTATCTGGTGATGACGCCCGGTCTTCAGGTCTACTTCCAGCAGATAATAATTTTCCGAACGGCCTATCAGACGGTAATGAAGGACTGCTTTCTTGGAATTCTTCACCTCCTTATCGTAAGCGTACGACTTATTCTGTTTTTCGTTTCTGACCAGATAGTGCACCAGTTCTCCTTCCGTTTCTTTGGGTGCCTGCTTCACAATGGCCCAGTAGGTCTTCTTCACCTCCCCATTGCGGAACATTTCGTTCAGACGGCTCAAAGCCTTGCTCGTCTTGGCAAATACCACCAGCCCACTTACCGGACGGTCCAACCGGTGTGTCACTCCCAAGAACACATTACCCGGCTTGGCATACTTCTCCTTCAAATATTGCTTTACGGTTTCCGACAAAGGCACGTCGCCCGTCTTGTCACCCTGCACTATTTCTGAAGCAGTCTTATTGACTACTATGATGTGATTGTCTTCGTAAACTACTGTCATATACAAAAAAAATGAAGAACAGGAAATGAAAGAAAGCAGCCTTCCCCCTATTCCCTATTCTTCACTCTCTATTATTATGGTTTGTATTACATGTTCATACCACCGTCAACCTGGATAACCTGTCCTGAAACGTATGAAGACATGTCGGAAGCCAGGAACAAAGCGATGTTGGCCACATCTTCCGGTGTACCGCCACGACGCAAAGGAATACGTTTGTTCCATTCAGCCTTCACTTCGTCAGACAATTTCGCTGTCATGTCAGTGATGATGAAGCCCGGAGCGATGGCATTGGCACGGATACCGCGTGAACCCAGTTCCTGTGCGATAGACTTAGCCAGACCTATCAAGCCTGCCTTAGAAGCAGAATAGTTGCACTGTCCGGCGTTACCGTGTACACCTACTACAGAAGCCATGTTGATGATGTTTCCGTGTTTCTGACGCATCATAATCGGAGTGCAAGCGTGGATGAAGTTGAACGCAGATTTCAGGTTCACTGTCAGCACTGCATCCCACTGTGATTCGCTCATACGCATCATCAGACCGTCTTTCGTGATACCGGCATTGTTCACCAGAATATCGATAGAACCGAAATCGTTATGGATTTGTTCCACTACCTTTGCGGTATCCTCAAAACTTGCCGCATTGGAAGCATAACCTTTTACCTTTACACCATAAGCAGCGATTTCTTTCTCTGTATTCTGACCGTTTTCATCGATAACCAAGTCTGTGAAGGCGATGTTTGCTCCTTCAGCAGCAAACTTCAATGCAATAGCTTTACCGATACCACGTGCGGCACCTGTAATAATAGCTGTCTTTCCAGTTAATAATCCCATTTTCTTTATTTTTTAATTAAACGATATGATTATTTTTCTTTACACCCTAATGCGCCGAACACAATCTTCGACACATAACGCCATCCCGTTTCATCATCCAGTTCCTCACCAATCTGACCACGGATATAGGGCACTTCAATTCCTTTTATGCAATAATGCAAGATGTCGGCCGTAATCTCCACATTGTCTATATCAAAGAGATTCTGCTCCTTCCCTTCCCGCAGAATACGACGGAACAAGACCACCTCTTTCCGGTCAAACTCCTTCCGCATGGCCTCTACTCTCCAAATATCCCGGAAAAAATCGGCCCTCAACGTACCGTTACGATATACCACCATCTTGATGGCATCCAGATGTGTCATAATCAGTTCCAGAATTTTCTGGTCCGGAGATATCGGTTTGGTTGCCGTCTTCTCCAGTTGGTCGGAAAGCATTTCCAGTTCAGACTCCACCACCGCCATGTAGATTTGCTCCTTACTCTTAAAGTAAGTATAAAGCGTGCGCCGTCCTTTCTTCGAAGCCTGGGCAATGTCGTTCATTGTCGTATCTTCCACTCCCTTCTTCGCAAAAAGTTGCCGGGCCACATCTACCAGTTTAGCTCTCGTCTTTAATACTGTCATCTCTCTTTATTGCACAACTCATAAAAAACTGAGCAAAAGTACTGTTTTTCTTGATACTACACAAATATAAGGTCTCAAATTCGCCCGAAAAGCCTAGTTCCCTTCTTTTTTCGTACCCAAAAACGGTCTACATTATTTATTATTCTAAATAAAGATAAAGTTTTCTATATTTCTTTCATAAATATTTGCTTTTATAAAACTAAGTCCGTACCTTTGCACCGCAATTAAGAAAAAACATCGCGGAGTGGAGCAGTTGGTAGCTCGTTGGGCTCATAACCCAAAGGTCG
>URWA01000015.1 GCA_900551445.1 uncultured Bacteroides sp.
GAACCAAGAAAAACAGGACCAGAATCTGTTGTGTTACCATTACACCATAGCCCAATAACGCTTTGTTCCCTCCGTGGAAACGCGGCAAAATGAAGTTGGGCTACTCGGATTCGAACCAAGAAAAACAGGACCAGAATCTGTTGTGTTACCATTACACCATAGCCCAAAATCTAAAGAACGATTGTCATCTTTTTGTTTGACGGTGCAAAGGTACAACATTTTTGGAACATACAAAGCTTTCGGGCATTTTTTTCTTCTCAAAAACATATTTTTCTTCTTTTTTCAGCTTCTTTCAGGCAAAAATTTTCTGATATACGGAAAAGCAAGTATATTTGCCCTACTTATAAATTATATAAAGAACTTTATTTGTAAATATAGGAAGATTCAAAAGAATGAACGAAACAACGAATTTAATAGAAAAAATCACTGAAGGAATCCAAGAGAAAAAAGGAAAGCAGATTGTCATTGTCGATTTAACCGAAATAGAAGATACCATCTGTAAATATTTTGTCATTTGTCAGGGAAACTCACCCAGTCAAGTACTGGCCATCGTTGACTCCATCAAAGAACATGTCAGAAAAGAAACCGGGACTAAGGTATATGCCATAGACGGACAAAGAAATGCCCAATGGGTAGCTATGGATTACAGTGACGTCATTGTGCATGTATTTTTACCGGAGGTTCGGAATTTTTACAATCTGGAACATTTGTGGGCGGACGCCAAACTGACTCACATTCCAGATTTAGACTAATATAATATATAGGTATAGAATTATGAGCAACAATTCAAACAATAATAAGCCAAAAATCAACGTACCACGTTTCAGCTTGACGTGGCTTTACGTCATTATCGCCATGATTTTTGCTTTTCTTTATTTCTCTGGAGATGAAGGTAGCGCCACCAAAGAGGTGAACTACACGGAATTTCAGGAAATGGTTACCAAAGGATATGCAGACAAAATCGTGGCATACGATAACAATACAATCGAAATGTATATCAAACCGGAACACATTGTGGACGTATTCAAGAAAGATGCCAGCAAGGTGGGAAGAAGTCCGGCTATACACGTACAAATTGGTTCCATGGAGGCTTTGGACAAATTTCTGGACGAGCAACAGAAAGCTGGAACTTTCACCGGTTCTATACAATATGAAAAGAAAAGTGACTATTTCAGCCTGATTCTTTGGAACGTACTGCCTTTTGTTGTCCTTATTGCCATCTGGATGTTTGCTATGCGACGGATGGGAGGCGGAGGAGGTGCCGGCGGCTCATCGAACGTATTCAATGTAGGCAGAAGCAAGGCACAACTTTTTGAAAAAGGTACCAACCGCATCACTTTCAAGGATGTAGCAGGACAGGCTGCCGCCAAACAGGAGGTACAAGAGATTGTGGACTTCTTGAAACAACCGCAAAAATATACGGAACTGGGAGGTAAAATACCTAAAGGCGCTTTGCTGGTAGGCCCTCCGGGAACCGGTAAGACTTTGTTGGCCAAAGCTGTAGCCGGAGAAGCTGATGTTCCTTTCTTCTCTATCTCCGGTTCCGACTTTGTGGAAATGTTCGTCGGTGTAGGTGCATCCCGTGTGCGCGACCTGTTCCGCCAGGCAAAGGAAAAAGCCCCCTGTATCATTTTCATCGATGAAATTGATGCCGTAGGACGGGCCCGTGGCAAAAACCCGAGCATGGGAGGAAACGATGAACGCGAAAACACCCTGAACCAGCTGCTGACAGAGATGGACGGATTCGGTTCCAACAGCGGAGTCATCATTCTGGCTGCCACCAACCGTGTAGATATTTTGGATAAAGCCTTACTGCGTGCCGGACGTTTCGACCGTCAGATTTACGTGGACCTGCCGGACTTGAACGAACGGAAGGAAGTGTTCGGCGTACATTTGAGACCGTTGAAACTGGATGACTCTGTAGATGTAGACCTGCTGGCCCGCCAGACTCCGGGATTCAGTGGAGCAGATATTGCAAATGTATGTAACGAAGCCGCCCTGATTGCTGCCCGTCACCAAAAGAAGAGTGTCGGTAAGGATGATTTTCTGGCTGCAATCGACCGAATTGTGGGCGGTTTGGAGAAGAAGACAAAAGTGATGACGGCAGCCGAAAAACGTGCCATTGCCCTGCATGAAGCGGGCCATGCCACTATTTCCTGGTTCCTGGAACATGCCAACCCACTGATTAAGGTCACTATCGTACCGAGAGGCCGTGCATTGGGAGCAGCCTGGTATCTTCCAGAAGAACGCCAAATCACGACGAAGGAACAGATGCTGGACGAAATGTGTGCCACTTTGGGTGGACGTGCCGCAGAAGAACTCTTTATCGGTCATATTTCCACCGGTGCCATGAACGACCTGGAACGGGTGACCAAACAGGCTTACGGCATGATTGCTTACGCCGGTATGAGCGACAAGCTTCCCAACCTGTGTTATTACAACAGCAACGAAGACTACAGTTTTACCAAACCCTATAGTGAACATACCGCAGAGCTCATTGACCAGGAAGTACAAAACATGATCAATGAACAATACACACGGGCCAAGGAACTGTTGAAAGAACACAGTGAAGGACACAACCAGCTGGCCCAACTGTTGATAGAACGGGAAGTCATCTTTGCTGAGGATGTGGAACGTATCTTTGGCAAACGTCCGTGGACATCACGTTCGGAAGAAATCATGGCTGCCAACGAACAGGCAGAAGCGGCCAAACAGCTGGAGAACAAGCAGGAGACTTCTGAACCTGCAGAATCCACAGAAGAAAAGCCGGAAGAAAAGCCTGCGACTGACGAGTCTCAGCCTGCAGAAGGAGAAAAATAACCGCCAAGTTGATTGGGAAATACATAAAACACCGTGAAAAGCAATTTTATTCAACGCGCCATTACAGGAGTTATTTTTGTAGGCGTCCTTGTAGGATGTATCCTCGGGGGGCCTATCTCTTTCTCCTTATTGTTCGCACTCATCACCGCATTGACCATCCATGAATTTGGAACCATTGTCAGCAAACAGCCGGATGTAGAAATCAACAAACCCATCTGCATGCTGGCAGGTGTCTTCTTGTTCTTCGGATTCGCCTATCTGGGTGTGATGCCCGGACAGAGTGAAATTCTGATACCTTATTTATTCCTCCTCATCTACCTTCTGGTGAGCGAATTGTACTTGAAGAAAAAGAACCCGTTGAACAACTGGGCATACACCATGATGAGTCAGGTGTATATCGCATTGTCGTTTGCCATGCTGAACGTACTGGCTTACCACTCCACGGGAGGCATATCACCTTACCAGATACAATATAATCCGATATTGCCTTTATCCATCTTTATTTTTACCTGGATAAATGACACGGGAGCCTATTGTACAGGGATGTTGTTTGGAAAGCACCGTCTTTTTGAAAGAATCTCGCCCAAGAAATCATGGGAAGGCTCCATTGGAGGAGGTGTATTCAGCATCATTGCGGCCATTCTTATGGCACATTTCTTCCCCTTTATGTCGATAGGGGTATGGATTGGACTCGCCCTGACCGTTGTGGTATTCGGCACGTGGGGTGACCTGACAGAATCCTTGCTGAAACGCACACTGGGAATAAAAGACTCCGGCAATATTCTTCCGGGGCATGGCGGAATGCTCGACCGGTTTGACAGCACGCTGATGGCAGTACCGGCAGCCGTCGTGTATTTATATGTGATTTCTTTCTTTTAAATTCAAGAAACAGGTCCTCAAAACTAAATTGAGGACCTGTGATATTTTTTCCGCAACAGTTCGACCATTTGAGAGGCTGCCCTATCAGAAGCTCCTGCCTCACCCAAAATACCTATCAGTACTTCGTAATCCTCCTGCATCGTTTCCCGGCCGTCTCCTCCCGGAACAATCCGAGCAAGTTCCGCTTTTACGTTTTCCACCGTCATCCCGTCGGCCACAAGTTCTGTCACGACTTCACGCCCTGCAATCAGATTCACCAACGAAATATATTTCACCTTCAATATGTGTCGCCGCAAAAATGAAACCAGTTTTCCGGCAGCGGTATAATAGCATACGACCTGAGGCACACGGAACAAGGCCGTTTCCAGCGTAGCCGTCCCACTTGTCACCAAGGCTGCCGTAGCATGAGAAAGCAAATCATAGGTCTGCCCGAATACAATTTCCACATTCCCTCCCATGTAAGTCCGGTAAAACTCAGGAGCAATGCCCGGAGCCCCCGCAATCACAAACTGATATTCCGGGAATGTACGGGAAGCCTCTATCATCCGTGAAAGGTTATCCTTTATCTCCTGCTTCCGACTACCTGCCAACAAGGCTATAATCGGTTTACTGCCCAAGTTATTGCGTGCCGTGAAATGAGAAAAATCTTCTGTATAAGTCTGTTGAAAACGGTCAACCGCATCCACACATGGATTTCCCACATAATGAATCGGATAAGCATGTTTTCGGAAAAAGTCGACCTCAAAAGGAAGGATGGAGAACAATTCGTCCACATCACGCTTGATATTTTTAATACGGTATTCCTTCCAGGCCCAGATTTTGGGAGAAATGTAATAAAATATCGGAATACGGGTATGCGCCTTGATATACTCGGCAATTTTCAGATTGAATCCCGGATAATCCACCAAAATCAATACATCCGGTTGCCAGCGGACAATATCTTCCTTACAATAATCCATATTCCGGAAAATAGTCCGCAAATGAAGCAAAACAGGAATGAAGCCCATATAGGCCATATCTTTATAATGCTTCACCAAAGCGCCTCCCACTCCGGCCATCAAATCACCTCCGAAAAAGCGGAAGTCCGCCTCCGGATCGTGCTGCTGCAAGGCTTTCATCAGATTGGAGGCATGCAAGTCGCCCGACGCTTCTCCAACAATCAAATAGTATTTCATAACTGAAGATTCCAGTGATTCAATTCTTCTTTCAACGCGTATGCCGTCACGTCAATCTGCGTGGGGGTAATGGCCACATAATCATGATCAAGCGCCCAATGGTCCGTATCTTCCGCATCCGGCTCATTGTTCTTGTAAGAACCTGTCAACCAGTAATAATAACCACCTCTTGGATGAACTGCTTTCACAAACTCGTTGGTCCATACCCCATCCGTCTGCCGGCAGATGCGTACCCCTTTCAACTCTTTCACATTCGGGAAATTCACATTCAAGCAACAACCGGCAGGTAACCCATGCGCCAGCACTTCTTCCACAATCCGTTGTATGTAAGGGAAGGTAGGTGTGAAATCTGCTTCCGGATCGTGATTGCAGAGCGAAAAGCCGACAGAGGGGATTCCTTTCAAACAACCTTCAATCACAACTCCCATGGTTCCTGAATAATGCACATTCACCGAAGAATTATCCCCGTGATTGATTCCCCCAATCACCATATCGGGCACCCGAGGAACCAACTCATGCAAAGCCAACTTCACACAATCTACCGGTGTGCCTGTGCAGCTATATAAAGTAAATCCCGGCTCAGAAATCAATTGCGTGCAACGAAGAGGATGTTCTGAAGTAATGGAACCGGAAGCTCCCGAACGAGGACCCGAGGGAGCAACTACCATCAAATCGGCCATAGGACGCAATACTTTAATCAACTCCTGAATTCCTTTCGCAGCATAGCCGTCGTCGTTCGACAACAGCAGAAATGGTTTCTCTTTCATCATATTATCATTCAATCTTTTTATGAGTGTAAAGTTACAACAAATCTTAATCTTACCAAACCGGGTCACGCAATTAAGTAAAAATATATATCTTTGCCCGCGTGAAGTTATTAACAGATGAGGTGACTTTTCAACACTTTCCAAAAAGTCATGGAATTTTAATTGACACTGTCACCAATTATTCGTTACTTCGCAATCAGAATAAACTGATTAATATGGGAAAAATTATTGCTTTAGCCAATCAAAAAGGAGGAGTAGGTAAAACTACCACTACAATTAACTTGGCTGCATCTTTAGCTACTCTCGAGAAGAAAGTACTAGTGATTGACGCTGACCCTCAGGCAAATGCCTCATCTGGTCTAGGCGTGGACTTGAAAGACATCGACTGTTCAATCTACGAATGTTTAATCAATCAGGCAGACATCCGGGAAGCTATTTACACCACCGATATTGACGGATTAGACATCATACCTTCTCACATTGACCTGGTAGGTGCGGAAATTGAAATGCTCAACCTGGAGAACCGTGAGAAAATCATGCGACACGCACTGGAACCGATGAAAAACGAATACGACTACATATTGATAGACTGTTCGCCTTCGCTTGGACTGATTACCATCAACGCATTGACCGCTGCCGACTCGGTAATCATTCCGGTACAATGTGAATATTTTGCGTTGGAAGGTATCAGCAAACTGTTGAACACCATCAAGATTATCAAGACAAAACTGAATCCTTCACTGGAAATCGAAGGATTTTTACTGACCATGTTTGACTCACGCCTGCGTCTGGCCAACCAGATTTATGACGAAGTGAAACGGCATTTTCAGGAACTGGTGTTCAAAACCATCATCCAGCGTAATGTCAAACTGAGTGAAGCTCCCAGCCACGGCATTCCAGCGATTCTCTACGATGCTGAATCCACCGGAGCAAAGAACCATTTGGCCCTGGCCAATGAAATTATAACACGAAATAGCAAATAAGCGTATGGCAGTACAGAAAAAATTTGCATTAGGACGAGGACTTGATGCCTTGATATCCAATGAGGAGGTAAAAACTTCCGGCTCTTCTTCTATCAATGAAATAGAATTGAGCAAGATATCGGTCAATCCCAACCAACCTCGTCGTGAATTTGATCCTATCGCTCTGCAGGAACTGGCCGACTCCATTGCGGAAATCGGTATCATACAGCCTATTACCTTACGACAGATAAGCGAGGATTCCTATCAGATTATTGCAGGAGAAAGACGTTACAGAGCCTCCATACTGGCTGGACTGAAAACCATACCGGCTTATATCCGCACGGCCGATGACGAGAATGTCATGGAAATGGCATTGATAGAAAACATCCAGCGTGAGGACTTGAATTCACTCGAAATCGCACTGGCCTACCAGCACCTGATCGAGCAATACGAACTGACTCAAGAACGGCTTAGCGAACGGGTAGGCAAAAAACGTACCACAATCGCCAATTACTTGCGGTTGCTGAAACTGCCGGCCCCCATTCAGATGGCTTTGAAGAATAAGGAAATCGATATGGGACATGCACGTGCGTTATTGACTTTAGATGACCCCAAAACGCAGATACGTATTTTCAATGAAACCGTAAGCCAAGGTTACTCGGTACGCAAAGTCGAAGAAATTGTAAAAGCACTGGCCAGTGGCGAAAGCGTGAAAAGTGGAGGAAAAACCATTGCCCCCAAAGGCGCGCAATTATCGGAAGAATACTCCATACTACAAAACCACCTGTGCAGTTTCTTCGGAACCAAAGTTCAGCTATCTTGCAGCAATAAAGGAAAAGGAAAAATCAGTATTCCTTTTAACAGTGAGGCAGACTTGGAAAGAATTATGGAGATTTTAGACTCTTTGAAAAAAACAGAATAAACAGAAACAATCTTTTGAGAGCACATACATTTACATATTTAGTATTGTTGATCTTGTTATTCTGCACCCCTTACTGGGGGAGCACGGAAGTGTATGCCCAACGTGCCAAAAAACACCGGGAAGGCGTACTCACGGCCGATTCTATCCGTGTAAAGAATCAGGCGGACAGCCTGGCATTGGCTGATACGACAGATTTACAACGACAAATTGCTTTGAAGAATCTGGAAGCACCACTGGATACGGCTGCCTTGGCAAAACAAAATGACTCTTTGCAACATACCCTGCCTCCCGCAAAGGAGAAAAAACGCTGGATACCCAATTCTAGCCGAACTGTATGGCTGGGACTGGTCATCCCGGGAGCCGGACAAATCTATAACCGGAAATACTGGAAGTTACCCATCATTTATGGAGGTTTCGTAGGCTGTGCCTACGCCCTTACATGGAACAGCCAGATGTACAAGGACTATTCGCAGGCCTACCAGGACATCATGAGCAACAATCCGAACAATAAAAGTTACGAGAACTTCCTTTCTCCTGGAACCAACGTAAACGACCGACTTGAATATTGGCAAGAACGGTTTCGTTTACGTAAAGACCAATATCGTCGCCAACGCGACTTGAGTATATTTGCATTTATTGGTGTATATTTATTATCGGTGATTGACGCCTATGTCGATGCCGAGCTTTCTGATTTTGACATCAGCAAAGACCTCAGCATGAAATGGGAACCCACCATCTTTAACGATGCATTCCGCAACCGTCCGCAAGGAGTCGGCTTGCAATGCTGTATTAAATTTTAAGCAAATGAGAAAGATACTTTTCAGTTTACTGACTGCCACAATCTGCAGTGCATCCTCACTTTTTGCACAGCAAACGGAAAAAACAATCACTGTACAATCAGCGAACGGACAAGAAGACGTGATAGACTTGCCGGAAGGTATGATATCCACCACCGACAGTCTCTATTTGGACTGGATATCCAAACACTACATCAACCCGGCAGAAAACTGTACGATGACCACCCAGAACCCGGAAGTCAGCGATTCCATCTATATGGATCGCCTGCAACGAATTCCGGCCATCATCGAAATGCCTTATAACGACATCATACGGAAATTCATCGACATGTATGCCACTCGCCTGCGGCAGAAAGTATCTTTCATGCTGAGTGCGAACAACCTATACATGCCCATCTTTGAGGAGGCACTTGATTTATATGACCTCCCATTGGAACTCAAATACTTACCCGTCATTGAATCTGCATTAAATCCTACCGCCACTTCTGCACAGGGAGCCGTAGGACTGTGGCAGTTCATGCTTCGTACGGGACAAGTATATGGGCTCAAAGTCAATTCCTTGGTAGACGAACGCAGAGATCCGGTAAAATCTACCCGTGCTGCCGCCCGCTATCTGAAAGATTTATATGATATCTATCACGACTGGAACCTTGTTTTAGCAGCATACAACTGTGGACCGGGTACCATCAACAAAGCCATCCGCCGGGCGGGAGGAGAAAAAGATTTCTGGGAAATTTATAATTACCTGCCTAAAGAGACAAGAGGCTACGTACCGGCCTTTGTTGCAGCCAATTACATCATGACTTATTATTGCGAGCATTACATCAGCCCTATGGAAATGAACATGCCCGAAAGTACAGATACCGTTCACATCAACCGTCCACTGAATCTGAACCAGGTAGCTGAAGTATGCAAGATGGATATCGACCAGCTGCGTGCCCTGAATCCCGAATTCAAGAAAGATGTCATTCCAGGAAACGAAAAGCCTTATGCCTTAAGATTGCCGACTCAAATGATGAGCTGCTTCATCGACCACGAAGACAGTATTTACAATTATAAGCCAGAGGTTTATCAGACGCGCCGCAATACCGTAACGGTCAGCAACAGTACTGCAAGCAAAAGTCAGAGTAAAGGAAAAGCAGTGTACCATCGCATTCGCAATGGAGAAACATTAGGAAGTATCGCTGCCAAATATGGAGTAAGCGTAAATCAGCTCAGGCGATTGAACGGAATTAAAGGCAGTAATATCCGAGCTGGCAAATCACTGCGCATCCGATAAGAAAAGCGCCCATTTGCTTGTTTGATTCGTATTTTTCCCTATTTTTGCATTATCGATTCAAAGAAGGGAGAGAATTATGACTGACGACAAACTTACGCAGGAGCAAGCAGATGAACAACTGATAGACAATGCCTTTCAGGAGTTATTGGACCGATACCTTGAAAGCAAACACCGGAAAAAGGTTGAAATTATCACGAAAGCCTTCAATTTCGCCCGACAGGCGCACAAAGGTGTGCGCAGACGTTCGGGCGAACCTTATATCTTACACCCCATTGCCGTAGCACGTATCGCATGCGTGGAAATCGGATTAGGGTCTACTTCTATCTGTTCAGCGTTACTTCACGATGTCGTGGAGGACACAGACTACACAGTGGAAGATATCGAAAACCTGTTTGGCCCCAAGATAGCCCAAATCGTAGACGGGCTGACCAAAATCTCCGGAGGTATCTTTGGAGACAGGGCTTCCGCACAAGCAGAGAACTTCAAGAAACTTCTTCTGACGATGAACGATGACATCCGTGTCATCCTTATCAAGATTGCAGACCGACTGCACAACATGCGTACGCTCGGCTCCATGCTTCCCAGCAAACAATACAAAATTGCAGGGGAAACGCTTTATATCTATGCCCCACTGGCCAATCGCCTAGGGTTGAACCGAATCAAAACCGAACTGGAAGATTTGAGTTTCAAGTACGAGCATCCAGAAGCATACCAGCAAATAGAAGACAAACTGAAAGCCACACAGGCTGAAAGAGAAAGTCTGTTCGAAGAATTTACGGCTCCCATCCGGGCGCAGCTCGACAAAATGGGGCTTCCTTACCGAATCTTGGCCCGCATCAAGTCGCCTTATTCCATCTGGAATAAAATGCAGAACAAGCACATTACGTTTGAGGAAATCTATGATATTCTGGCCGTACGAATCATTTTCACTCCCAAGAACGAAGAAGAGGAACTGAATGACTGCTTCAATATCTACGTGGCCATTTCCCGAATATACAAGCCTCATCCCGACCGCTTGCGCGACTGGGTCAGCCATCCGAAAGCCAATGGTTATCAGGCTCTTCATGTCACTTTGATGAGCAATAAGGGCCAATGGATTGAGGTACAAATCCGTAGTGAACGAATGAATGATGTAGCCGAACAAGGTTTTGCCGCACATTGGAAATACAAGGAAGGAGGAGGAAGCGAAGATGAAGGCGAACTCAGCAAATGGCTGAAAACCATCAAGGAAATCCTGGATGACCCGCAACCGGATGCCATTGATTTCCTGGATACCATCAAACTGAATCTCTTTGCCTCCGAAATCTTCGTGTTTACCCCTAAAGGAGAAATCAAGACCATGCCGCAAAACGCTACTGCCCTTGATTTCGCATTCTCTATTCATACTTTCTTGGGAAGCCACTGCATTGGAGCCAAAGTCAACCACAAGCTGGTGCCACTCAGCCATAAACTGCAAAGTGGAGACCAAGTGGAGATTCTGACCTCCAAAGCACAAAAGGTACAACCCTCATGGATTAATTTTGCCACCACAGCCAAAGCGAAAGCAAAGATTCTGTCTATTCTAAAAAGAGAAAAGAAAGAAGTGCAACAGGCTGGAGAAGACATGCTGCACGATTTCTTCACCAAAGAAGGTATTGAAGCCAGCGATACCAACATCCAGAAACTTTGCACACTCCACAAACTGAAAACGCCTGAGGACCTGATGTACCAGATAGGACAAAAGGTATTTACATTGGGAGAAGCTGATAAAAATGAGCTAAAAGAAAAACCGACTCCTACCAACTGGAAAAAATACATTGCATTTGCTTTTGGTGGAGGAAACAAGTCAAAATCACAGGAAAACACTTCTCCAAAAGAAAATACGCCTCAACTGAACATTGACAAGAAAAAGGTTGTCCGCCTCACCCCTGAAGAGATTCAGAAGCACTACATCATCGCAGACTGTTGTAAGCCAATACCGGGAGATGATGTGCTGGGTTACATTGATGACAACAACCGGATTATCATCCACAAACGTCAATGCCCAATCGCAGCCCAGCTAAAAACCAGTTTTGGCAACAGGCTGTTGGCCGTACAGTGGGAAACGGGGAAAGCACTCAACTTCCCTGTAAACGTCTATATAAAAGGTATTGACGGTATCGGAGTGCTGAATCAAGTGACGCAAATCATTTCTCAGCAACTGAATGTGAATATCCACAAACTGAATATCGAGTCGAATGATGGAATCTTTGAGGGACGTATCCAACTTTTTGTACACGACGTGGACGATGTAAACACAATCTGTGAAAACTTAAAGAAACTGGAAAGCATTAAGAAAGTAACACGAATCGAAAATTTTGACGATGCCATTGCTGATTGACAGCATCCGATTTACTAACCGGCATATATTCTTCTCCACATACGCAGAATATATGCCGTTTTTTCATGTCCTTTCATCCGGAAATCAGAAAAACAAAAAAGCCACTGAGAAACTCAGCAGCTTTTCATTATCTGTGGACCTGGAGGGAGTCGAACCCTCGTCCAAACAAGGAAGCCATATGCTTTCTACATGCTTATCTCTGCCTTCGGTTTTCGTACACAAGCAAGACCAGAGCCACCCACTTATGTCTTAGTTCCTAAAATTTCATTTCAACCGCGGAACAAGGCTGAAACTATTTCCGATTTTGCTGCACCGCTAAACCAAACGCTTCGGAACAAGAGCTTTTGAGCGATGTCTCGTTTCCATCACTGTGACAGAAATAAAGCTAATCTACTATACTTCGATTAAGCAGCGAGAGCATAATTTTCGTTGCCAGATAATTGTTCAGTAACTGAGATTATAGTGCAAATCACTGACGCACTGCATGCTTACATACCACATCTCTCGCTGTCAAAACCAAACAAGCCCAAGATTAAGTACTTAGTGGGAGCAAAGATAGCAAATCTTTACTCTATCTACAAAAAAAGAGGTGCAAATTTGCACCCCTTCTCTTATTATCTTTACTTTTGGTATCAATGATGGAACAGACGGATACCCGTAAATGCCATTGCAATACCGTATTTATCACATGTTTCAATTACATTGTCATCACGTACAGAGCCTCCGGCCTGAGCAATATACTCTACCCCACTCTTATGTGCACGTTCGATGTTGTCACCAAACGGGAAGAATGCATCCGAACCTAAAGACACCCCTTTCTGTGTATCCAACCATGCCCGTTTCTCTTCACGGGTCAAGATTTCCGGTTTTTCAGTAAAGAACTGCTGCCATACGCCATCGGCCAACACATCATCGTGATCTTCGCTGATATAAATATCAATGGTATTGTCACGGTCGGCACGACGAATTTTTTCTACCCAAGGCAAGTTCAATACTTTCGGATGCTGGCGCAGGTACCAGATATCAGCCTTGTTTCCAGCCAAACGAGTACAATGGATACGGCTCTGCTGTCCGGCACCGATACCAATGGCCTGTCCGTCCTTCACATAACAAACTGAATTAGACTGTGTATATTTCAACGTAATCAATGCAATCATCAAATCACGCTTAGCCGCTTCCGGGAAGTTTTTATTCTGTGTCGGAATGTTTGCAAACAGTTCCGGGCCATTCAGTTTCACTTCGTTACGTCCCTGTTCAAAAGTAATGCCAAACACGTCCTTGTGTTCAATAGGATTCGGACGATAAGCCGGATCTATCTTAATGACATTATAAGTACCCTTCCGCTTGTTCTTCAAGATTTCCAATGCCGCATCTGTATATCCCGGAGCAATGACACCGTCGGATACCTCACGATTGATGAAACGGGCAGTTTCCTCATCACACACATCACTCAGCGCTATAAAATCTCCATAAGACGACATACGGTCGGCACCACGGGCACGTACATACGCATTTGCCAGCGGTGACAAAGGCAGGTTATCCACAAAATAAATCTTCTTCATGGTTTCATCCAGTTCCAGACCGATTGCGGCTCCGGCAGGACTCACGTGTTTGAACGAAGTGGCAGCCGGCATACCGGTAGCTTCTTTCAGTTCTTTCACCAACTGCCATCCATTGAACGCATCCAAGAAGTTGATATAACCGGGACGTCCGTTCAATACTTCAATAGGCAGTTCTCCCTCCTGCATGAAAATGCGGGCCGGCTTCTGGTTAGGGTTGCAGCCGTACTTGAGTTCGAGTTCTTTAGCCATATTTTAATAGTTTGGTTGAATTTTCTACAAAAGTACGAAAAAAACAGAAGCATATTTCACGATTAGTACATGATTTTAGGAATTCCCACAGAAAGCAACGGGAAAATCACAAAATAAATCCGTATTTTTGTCCATATTCTACACAAAATATAAAGGACTATGATAGACGAATTATTACATTTCAACAAAACATTTGTGGAGAGCAAAGGGTATGAAAAATACATCACGAACAAATACCCCGACAAAAAAATAGCCATTGTCACCTGCATGGACACCCGTCTGACAGAACTGCTGCCCGCCGCACTGGGCATCAAGAACGGAGATGTCAAAATCATCAAGAATGCCGGAGGTACGATTACCCACCCTTTTGGAAGTGCCATGCGCAGTCTGCTGGTAGCCATATATGAGCTGGGAGTGGAAGAAGTGATGATTATCGGGCATACAGATTGCGGCGTGCAGCACATGGACAGTCAGGTCATGTTGCGCCACATGCGTGAAAGAGGCATCTCGCAAGACCATATCGAAATGATGCAATACTGCGATATCGACTTGAACTCCTGGCTCAGCGGATTCAATGATACGGAAGAAGCTGTACAAAAGAGCGTACACATCGTACGCCACCACCCGCTGGTACCACAGGATATACGGGTAAGAGGATTTATCATGGATTCTACAACCGGAAACCTCACCGAAGTACAAGAAGACTAACCTACATAAAACCCTAAAAAGAAAGGCCGACAAGAAAGAGAAAAACTTCCTGCCGGCCTTTTATCAATTCAAAGAATAATCAGCCTCAACGGTCTTCCGCCAAAGCCAGTATAGAAACCTCCTGAGGTACATAATCCCCCTGGAAGAAACGGCTGGCACGTAACAGATGGCGCCAAATACTTACCAACTCCTGAGATTCCTGAAGGATATTCAAGTAAACCATTGCCGCCTTCAAGCTCGTATTGTCAGACTCCTGCATCCGATTCATCTGTTGCTTACGCAGAGCAGAAATACTATTTTTCAGTTCATCACCTTTTTTCAAAATATCATCGGCATCCGCATAGTTACCTGTACTGATGGCACTCTTGGTACGCTCCATCAAGCTGCAGAGCTGCTCACGTACAGGGAGAAATTCTTTCACGCAATCCGGAGATATCGGGTTGAAGTTATTATCCACATGTTCCTTACAAGGTTCACAGATTCGTTTCAAACAGTAAAGCATTTGCTCACAGCTGTTGCTTCCCAAGTGGAACCATGTATTCTTTTCGATAGCGACCGTCATAGGCAGACGACGCAATCCCAGAATTTCTTTCCGCCGGCGTTTTTTGAGCATCTTCTTCTGGTCGTCCGTCGCATTCATGGCCTTCCGCAGACTACGCAAGTCTTCATGAATAAACCCATCGGTCACCTGTACATAGGTTTTCTCACTGAAATCCACGTAGCTGGCCAAGGTTTCCTGCACATGCCGACGAAGCAACGCCAAGGTTTCGCTCTTGTCCTTGCTGCTCATCATCCGCTTGAACACATCGTCCTGGCCTTCCACCTGTTCTTTCTTCTTGTATTTGATATTGCTGCGCACAAGCAGAACCACAGCCACCACGATGAACACGAACATACCGAAGAAACTGGTGTAGAACATCACCACAGTCACCAGCGCACAAATCGTGAAAGCCACGAACGCCGTAATAAACCAGCCTCCAATTACGGAAAGCATACCCGTGATACGATATACAGCACTCTCACGGCTCCAGGCACGGTCGGCCAGCGAGCTACCCATCGCTACAATAAATGTCACATAAGTGGTAGACAACGGCAACTTCATGGTGGTACCGATGATAATCAACAATCCAGACAAAACCAGATTCACCGAAGCACGCACCATATCGAAAGCAGCCCCATCGTTCAGAATCACTTCCTCCTTATTGAAACGGCTGTCAATCCAGCGACGCATCCCCACCGGAATCACACGTACCAGAAAATCATTGATATTAGTGGCACGACGTACAATGACACGGGCTAAAGCAGAAGAACCGAACATTTCATCTCCCTCTTCCTGACGGGCCAGATCGACTGAAGTCTTGATTACATTCTTCGCCTTTTTGGAAGTGGCCAGCGCATACACCATAATCACACCCGAAGCTATCAGGAAAATGGCAGGAGTCTTAGCCGACGACATCAGGGAAGACATCATGAAGTCATGAATTCCTGCTCCATTGGCATTTGCCACATAATCCGTGTACGCAGAAAAACCAGCCAAAGGCACACCGATAAAGTTTACCAAGTCGTTACCGGCAAAAGCCAGTGCCAAAGAGAAAGTTCCCAGCAATACAATAATCTTAAACACATTCACTTTGCACCAGTGCAAGATTTGCATGATGACCGTAAACACCACGAAACATCCGCCCACTAGTATCGGGGTATTGTCCTGAATCCATTGCTGGGCTTCAGGCGTCATGAACGAAGCACTCTTCAAACCCTGTATAATAATGAAGTAACCCAAGGCTGTCACGGCAATTCCACCGAACACACCGATGGTCCATGAAAGATGTTTCTTATAATTGAAACTGAAAATAAGTCGGGACACATACTGCACGATGGTACCCGCAATGAAGGCAACCGCCACAGAAAGGAAAATACCCATAATGACCGACAAAGCCTTTTCCGTATTCATCATATCTCCCAGGCTCAACATACCGGTTTCGTCTCCAATAATCTTCAGAATTGCCAGAATGAATGTACCTCCCAACAATTCAAAAACCATGGATACCGTGGTAGAAGTAGGCAACCCCAACGTATTGAAGACATCCAGCAACACCACGTCCGTCACCATGACCGCCAACAAGATGCACATGATTTCATAAAAGCTGAAATTTACCGGCTGGAAAATTCCGTGACGGGCGATATCCATCATTCCGTTACTCAACACCGCTCCAGCAAACACCCCGACAGCAGCTACAATGATAATCGTTTTAAACTTTGCGACCTTTGCACCAACCGCCGAATTCATAAAGTTCACGGCATCATTACTGACACCCACCAGCAAATCAAAGACTGCCAGCATAAACAGGAATATGACAATTCCCAAATAAATAGTTTCCATAACTTGTTTTGCTAAGTTTTTTCCGGGTGCAAAAGTATTTCATCCTTGTTATAATCGAATGTCATATATGTTACAATCCTGTTACAAAATCTCAGAAAGAAACCAGATGAAAGTATTATTCACAAGAAGGTCGGCCGTAAAACTTTCAAGGTGAATGTAAAAAAAAGATATTTTATTTCTACTATCTTATATTTATCACCTGAAAATTCGTAATTTTGCGGCTGAATTCAAAATCTCAAAATTATGTCAGAATCAAAGAAAATCAAAACCGCATTGGTGTCTGTTTACCATAAAGACGGCTTGGATGCAATCTTAGCTAAACTTCATGCAGAAGGAGTGGAGTTCCTGTCTACTGGAGGAACACGTCAATTCATTGAATCACTGGGTTATCCGTGCAAGGCTGTGGAAGATATCACGACTTATCCTTCTATTTTGGGAGGACGTGTGAAAACCTTACATCCTAAAATCTTCGGAGGTATCCTTTGCCGTAGAGAACTGGAAAGCGACCAGAAGCAAGTAGCACAATATGAGATTCCGGAAATCGACCTGGTAATTGTAGACTTGTATCCGTTTGAAGATACAGTAGCCAGCGGTGCTTCCGAACAAGACATCATTGAAAAAATCGATATAGGCGGCATTTCATTGATTCGTGCCGGAGCCAAGAACTTCAACGATGTAGTCATCGTAGCCAGCAAACACCAGTATCAGCCGTTGCTGGATATCTTGAACAAACAGGGAGCCGTCACCACACGTGAACAGCGCCGTTGGTTTGCAGGTGAAGCCTTTACCGTATCTTCACACTACGACACCGCTATCCGCGACTATTTCAAGAAATAAATAAAAGGCAGTTCATACTGCCTTCTCTATACGGACTTATTAATTCAAAATTCTAGACTTATATTAAAGGAATGGGATTATTCTCCTTTACACAAAACATAGCGATGGACCTTGGCACAGCCAACACCATCATTACCTGCAATGACAAGATTGTGGTGGACGAACCTTCTGTCGTTGCGTTGGATCGCCGTACGGACAAAATGATTGCCGTAGGTGAACGTGCCAAGCTGATGTACGAAAAAGAAAACCCGAACATTCGCACCGTACGCCCGTTGCGTGACGGAGTGATTGCGGACTTCAACGCCTGCGAACAGATGATGCGCGGGTTGATTAAAAAGGTAAATACCGGACGTCATCTTTTCACTCCTTCCCTGCGTATGGTCATCGGCGTACCGTCAGGCTCCACAGAAGTGGAACTACGTGCCGTACGCGACAGTGCGGAACATGCAGGCGGACGTGATGTCTACCTGATATTTGAACCGATGGCTGCGGCTATCGGTATCGGACTGGATGTGGAGGCTCCGGAAGGAAACATGGTGGTAGACATAGGTGGAGGTTCTACCGAAATCGCCGTAATCTCATTAGGCGGTATCGTTTCAAACAACTCTATCCGTGTGGCCGGTGACGACCTGACAGCGGATATTCAGGAATACATGAGCCGACAGCACAATGTCAAAGTCAGTGAAAGAATGGCCGAGCGAATCAAGATTCATGTAGGTGCCGCCATTACAGATTTGGGAGACAATGCTCCGGAAGACTACATCGTACGCGGACCAAACCGTATCACGGCTCTTCCGATGGAAGTACCTGTCTGCTATCAGGAAATAGCCCACTGCATGGAGAAAAGCATCGCCAAAATAGAAACGGCCATCCTGAGCGCACTGGAAAATACACCTCCCGAACTGTATGCAGATATCGTCAACAACGGTATTTACCTGGCCGGAGGCGGAGCCTTGCTGCGCGGACTGGACAAACGTCTAACAGACAAAATCAACATTCCTTTCCACATCGCCGAAGACCCCTTGCTGAGCGTAGCCAAAGGAACGGGTATCGCCTTGAAGAATGTAGATCGTTTCTCATTCCTGATGAGATAATCTCATAAAATTGAAAATGAAGGGGTCGGAAGATTCCTTCATTTTCAGTTTTCACTTTTTTGTTTACACATCATTCGGACTCTCTGACATGCGAAACCTAATCAATTTTCTGCTGAAATATAACCATTGGTTCCTTTTCGTACTTCTGGAAGTGATTTCCCTTACCCTGCTGTTCCGTTTCAACAACTATCAGGGAAGCGCTTTCTTCACTTCTGCCAACTATGTGGCAGGACTGGTGTACGAAGCCTCCAATCAAGTGACACGTTATTTCGGACTGACGGAAGTCAATAAAGACCTCACGGCACGAAACGTGGAGCTGGAAATTGAGGTAGAGCGCCTGTCACAGGCTTTGGAACAATATACCCAAGATACACTCGGAGTAGCCAACCTGCGCAGGGAAGCATTGAAAGACTACGTGCTCTATGATGCCAGAGTGGTGAACAACAGCGTAACCCACCCCAACAATTTCATCACGATAGACAAAGGGTCGGCCGACGGTATCCGCCCGGAAATGGGCGTAGTATGTGGAAATGGGGTGGTAGGCATTGTTTATCTGACAGGACAACACCATTCCATCGTGCTTCCTGTGCTCAACTCCAAAAGCAGCATCAGCTGCAAAATCAAGAGAACGTCCTATTTTGGTTTCCTCAAATGGGATGGAGGTTCCTCACAATATGCCTATGTGAAAGACATGCCCAGACATTCGGAGTTCACGTTGGGCGACACAATCGTGACAAGCGGCTACAGTGCCGTATTCCCCGCCGGAATACCGGTAGGCACTGTCGATGACATGACCGACAGCCACGACGGCTTGTCCTACTTGCTCAAAGTGAAACTCTTTACCGATTTTGCCCGACTGAATAATGTCAGGGTACTGGGTTCTTTCAACGGGAGCGAACAGGCACAGCTGGAAGACAGTATCCACTCCGTGCAACCATAACTATTAATCACACAGAAAGTTTGGGAAATTATGCAATACATCATACGTCTTAAATGGTTTATAATACTGGTCCTACTTCAGGCGCTGGTGTTGAATCACATCCATTTTGAACAATACGCTACTCCCTTATTATACATTTATTTCTTATTGAAAATAAATTCGGGAAACAGCCGCAAAGGTCTCCTGTTGTGGGCCTTTTTCCTGGGACTCTGCATCGATATCTTCAGCAACACCCCCGGCTTGAATGCAGCCGCTTCCGTGCTGACGGCTTTCTGCCGCCCCTGGATTCTGCGTTTGTTCTCACTGCGCGACACCACTGATAACTTCGAGCCCGGCATCTATCAGATGGGATTTGCCCCTTTCTTCCGATACACCCTGGTTATGGTACTGCTGCATGCCGTCGTTCTGAACCTGCTGGATATGTTCTCTTTTGCCCGGCCACAAATATTATTATTGAAAATAGCCAGTGATGCAGTCATCACACTCGTCTTTATTTTATGTGTTGATTCTGTCAGGAGGAAAAAATAGTGGAAAGAAATTACGACCTTGAAAAGCGGAAATACGTCATTGCCGGTGCCGTTGCTGTCATTGTACTGATTTTTCTTATACGCCTGCTCTCCCTGCAAATCATGAGTGAGGACTATAAGAAGAATGCCGACAGTAACGCCTTCCTCAAGCGGATACAATATCCCAGCCGGGGAGTCATCTACGACCGCAATGACAAACTGTTGGTCTACAACCAGGCAGCCTACGACATTACTGTCATCATGAAGGAAATTACCGAACTGGATACGACCGATTTGTGCCAGACCCTGAAAATCACACCAGAATTTCTCCGGAAGAAATTCCATGACATCAAGGACCGGCGCCTCAACCCGGGATACTCCCCCTATACCAACCAGGTATTCCTGACCCAGCTGTCGGCCGAAGACTGCGGCGTATTCCAGGAAAAGCTGTTCAAGTTTCCCGGATTCTATATCCAGCGGCGTACCATCCGGCAATACACTTACAATGCAGGAGCACACATCTTAGGCGATATTGCAGAAGTGTCCAAGTCGGACATGGAAAAGGATGACTACTATATCCCCGGCGACTTTATCGGGAAACTGGGCGTGGAACGTTCTTACGAGAAGCAGCTGCGAGGCGAGAAAGGTATTGAAATATTGCTGCGCGACGCACGCGGACGTATTCAAGGCAACTACATGGACGGTAAGTTTGACAAGGCTCCGGTGGCTGGCAAGAACTTGCGGCTCAGTCTGGACATCGAACTCCAGCAACTGGGCGAACGCTTGCTGGAAGGGAAAATCGGCAGTATCGTGGCCATCGAACCCTCTACGGGTGAAGTGCTCTGTCTGGTATCTTCTCCTTCCTACGACCCCCGCCAGATGGTGGGAAGAAACCGAGGAAAGAACCACCTGATGCTGGCGCGCGATCCGTGGAAGCCCTTGCTGAACCGCGCCATCATGGGTACCTATCCTCCTGGCTCCACGTTCAAGACTTCCCAGGCGCTCACCTATTTACAGGAAGGAATCATCACCACCGGCACCAGTTACCCGTGCAACGGAGGATTCAACTACAGAGGGCTTCATGTGGGCTGTCACTCGCATCCCTCCCCCCTCTCCCTGATTCCGGCCATCGCCACCTCCTGCAACGGTTATTTCTGCTGGGGACTTTATCACATGATTGGGGCCCGGCAGAAATATGGCTCCGTACAGAAGGCCATGAATACATGGAGAGACTACATGGTGTCCATGGGATTCGGCTACCCCTTGGGAATCGACCTCCCCGGAGAGAAAAGAGGATTCATCCCCAATGCCAGTGTGTACGACAAGGCCTATCACGGTTCATGGAACGGACTGACCATCATCAGTATCTCCATCGGCCAGGGAGAAGTGACGCTGACACCGCTGCAGATAGCCAATCTGGGAGCGACCATTGCCAACAGAGGCTATTTCATTACGCCCCATGTGGTCAAGGAAGTAGAAGGTGAGCCGCTCGACACACTCTATTCCAAGAAACGCTATACTATGGTCGACCGTTCCCATTACGATGAAGTGGTACAAGGCATGCGTGCCGCCGTGCTGGGCGGAACTTGCCGGGGAGCCAACCTGCCCGACATCGAAGTATGCGGCAAGACCGGTACGGCCCAGAACCGAGGGAAAGACCACTCGGCCTTCATGGGATTTGCCCCGATGAAAGACCCGAAGATAGCCATTGCCGTGTATGTGGAAAACGGAGGATTCGGTGCTGTCTACGGTGTTCCCATCGGACGGCTCATGATAGAACAATATCTGAAAGGAAAGCTTTCGCCCGAAGACGAAGCAATGGCAACAGAAATTCAAAACAGGAGGATTGAATATGGGATACACGAGAGGTAGTGTATGGAAAAATGTGGACTGGTGGACCATCGGACTTTATCTGGTATTGGTCACCTGCGGCTGGTTCAGCGTATGCGGAGCAAGCTACGATTACGGAGAGCCCAATTTCTTCGACATCACGACACGTGCCGGCAAGCAGCTCATGTGGATAGGCTGTTCGCTGGGACTGGGATTCGTCATACTCATGCTCGAAGACCGCATTTACGACACATACGCCTACCTGATTTATGGTGTCCTGCTTCTGCTTCTTTTCGGTACCATCTTCAACCCGCATGAAATCAAAGGTTCACGCTCGTGGATTGTACTCGGCCCCGTCAGTCTGCAGCCGGCCGAGTTTGCCAAGTTCGCCACAGCCCTGGCATTGGGGAAATACATGAACGAATATACCTTCCAGATGCAGCGCACCCGCGACCTGCTGGCAGTGTTGGGCATCATTCTGCTGCCGATGGCACTGATTATCCTTCAGAAGGAGACCGGTTCCGCACTGGTATATCTCTCTTTCTTCCTCATGCTGTACCGGGAAGGCATGACCGGAGCCGTACTGTTTTCCGGCATCTGCGCCGTTGTCTTTTTCATTGTCGGCCTCCGGTTTGGAGCCGAGATCATGCCCGACGAAACAACCTCCTGGGGAGAATTTTCCGTACTGACCCTCATTATCCTGCTGTCTGCCTTTCTGGTAAGGAGATACTGTAAACAGTCCCCCCAACTTGCCATCTATATTTTCGGCATCGGAGGCGGAGCGACCCTGCTGGGCACACTTTTTTCCAACTACGTGATTCCGTTTAACGTCTGCCACCTCCAACTGGCACTTTGTGCAGCCCTCGTAATCACCCTTTTTTATTATTATCTCAGGGAGCAGGTAAGAGAATATTTCTACATCATCCTGTTTGTCATCGGCTCCGGGATTTTCTTTTTCTCCACCGATTACGTGTTCAACCACGTACTGGAGCCTCATCAGAAAATCCGAATTGAAGTATTGCTGGGCATGAAGGACGACCCCGCAGGAGCCGGATACAACGTCAACCAGAGTAAGATTGCCATCGGTTCCGGAGGGTTACTCGGAAAAGGATTCCTCAACGGTACCCAGACCAAACTGAAATATGTACCCGAACAAGACACCGACTTCATCTTCTGTACCATTGGAGAAGAGCAGGGATTTGTGGGTTCGGCCGCTGTCATCTTCCTGTTCATGGCACTTATTCTCCGTCTCATCGTCCTCTCCGAACGGCAGGAGACCCGTTTTGGAAGGGTCTACGGATATTGCGTACTGGGCATCTTTTTCTTCCACCTCTTCATCAATGTGGGAATGGTGCTCGGACTGACCCCGGTCATCGGAATTCCGCTTCCCTTCTTCAGCTACGGAGGCTCTTCCCTGTGGGGATTCACCATTCTGTTATTTGTGTTTCTCCGCATCGACGCGGCCCGGGAAAAATAGCCGGATGCCCACATCTGAAATGCCCGGCAACGGATTCTCTCGCATCAGATGGGCTATACGGAAACTGCGTCCCAAAGAATCTGTGGTCAATATCACCGGCTTATCCCATATATAAGCCGTTTGGTACAATCCGCCGACAGCCCCTTCATGATGCCACTGTCCCTTCTCATCGGCCAGGTAAATATGTAAGGTGTCTGTATGTGAAGGCAAAGAATCGCCGTCCGTCCGCGTCACGGACAGCCAGATATCCCGATAGGGATAGGCCCCCGTGTGACGAATCCCCACCTCCATCTGATAAGTTCCCGCCGGCACTTCCGGGGGAAGTTCGAATACCACCGAATCCGTTTTCTGCCAGCTTTCCCCTCCGGGAACAGGCTGATACACATGATACTGCGTATTCGTATGGCAGGCCGAAAGCAGGCACACGACCAGACTCAGAAAGACGGCATACCCCATTCGGCCCTTTATCCATTTTTTATCCTTGTACATCTGAATTTGTATTTCGTTCCGGACGTTTATTTCCCTCATTGTTGTTGTTTCGACGGAAATTTCGTCTTCCGTTCCGGCTCGGACGAGGTTCCTGCCCCGCATTTGCCTCTCCTTGCGGTCCGTTTCCTGCAGCCGCCTGAGGTGCGGGATTATTTTTCGGGCGGGACGGACGGTTGTTTCGGGCCTGAGGACCTCTGTTTTCCCGTTCTTTCGTTCCTGATTCCGGTGACGGTCCGTTGCTGTTGGCCTCCGCCGGAGCAGCAGGCTGGTTAGCCGGTTGAGCGCCCCCTTTTGCTTTCTTTTTCCGGTTCCGTCCGGCCTTCGTCTTGTCGAAACGTGTCAGGCTCTCTTGTTCCAGCAAGTCTTTCGAACGCTGCGGTTCACGGGAAGAAGTTTCTTCATCCAGCTTCTCCGGTTTTTCACCCCGCTTGTTCATATTCAACACCTCAAACGCCCGACGGGCAGAAATAGTCACTTCGTTGGCCAGGAAACTCTTGTCCGTGCTGTACGTAATTGTACCTTTCAGAATATCCGCCTTGAAATAATAATACACATTGTCCAGTGTTTCAAGTGTGATTTCCTTGCTAGGCAGACGCTTCTGACATTCCACGTACGCATCCACCTCGTAATTCAGGCAACACTTCAGCTTGGCGCACTGTCCGGCCAGTTTCTGTGGATTCAATGAAATGTCCTGGAAACGTGCGGCACTGGTAGACACAGACACAAAGTTTGTCATCCACGTAGCACAACACAGTTCCCTTCCGCAAGGTCCGATTCCTCCGATGCGTCCGGCTTCCTGACGGGCACCAATCTGTTTCATCTCAATACGCACGCGGAACGTTTCGGCCAGCACCTTAATCAGCTGACGGAAATCCACACGTTCGTCGGCAATGTAATAGAAGATGGCCTTGTTGCCGTCACCCTGGTATTCCACGTCACCGATTTTCATCTGAAGTCCCAGACTCTCCGCAATCTTGCGGGAACGAATCATGGTATCGTGTTCGCGCGACTTGGCCTCTTCATATTTCTCCATGTCCACCGGTTTCACCTTCCGGTAAATGCGGCGGATTTCCGCATCCGGTTTCAGGTTGGCTTTCCGCATCTGCAACGGCACCAGCCGCCCCGTCAGTGTCACCGTACCGATGTCATGTCCCGGACTGGCCTCTACCGCCACGATGTCCCCCTTTACCAGGTGCAAGCCGTTGCTGTTCTTGTAATAGCCTTTCCGTGTATTCTTGAACTGTACTTCCACCATATCCTGTTCTTCTCCATTTCCAGGGATATCGGCCAGCCAGTCGTAAGTGTTCAATTTATTATTCTGTCGTCCGCAGCCTCCACAACAGAGTCGGCCGCTTCCGTTTTTAAGCTTAAAATCGTCCATATATTGTTATTGTTGTTTCATTTCTACAATCATTCTCAAGGCCATGTCAAAAAAGACCATCTTCGGATTGACGTTCTGCTCGATGTGAAGCTGTGCCTCTTCCAGCAGTCCGGTCACCGAAAAAATGTTCCGCTCGTTGATGTAAGGCGCAAAACGGGTGGCAAACTGCATCTCTTCCGGACTCAGGTACACCATATCCGGCTGTCGGAAGTTGCAGATGAAATTCTCACGCACCATCCGCTGGCAATATTCCAGCAGGTTCTTCTGGCGCTCACGTCCCATCCCGGCCACCTGCTCGCTCCAAGCTTTCAGGCTACGGATGTCACGCTTGTAAGCCGTACGCATCAGATTCACAAAAAGTTCAAAACAGAGTCTGTTCTCTTCGCCCAGATGCACGTTTTCCACCGCCCTCAACAGGCTTCCCGCCGAACGGTGCGCAATGTCACGGGCATCTTCCCCCGGCAGCATATACCGTTCCTTCAGGTAGCGTTCAATATCCGCTTCGGGCAGAGGTTTCAAGTGGATACGCTGCGTCCGGCTCAAAATAGTGGGCAGCAGCAAGTCGGGCTCTTCACTGACCAGCAGGAACACAGTCTTCATCGGAGGTTCCTCCAGCAGTTTCAGCAACTTGTTCGCACACTCCACATTCATTTTCTCCGGAAGCCAGATGAGCATCACCTTATATCCGCCCTGACTGGCTTTCAGCGACAGCTTACGCTGAATCTCGTCACTTTCGCGCACGTAAATCTGTGGTTGCTGGTTGCCGGCATCCATCATCCGCATCCATTCCTGCAGGTCGGCATACGGATTCCGCTCCAGCATCTCACGCCACTGGGGCAGGAACTCATCGCACACCACGTCGCGTCCCGCCTTCTTTTTCACCACCGGAAAGGCAAAGTGCATGTCGGGATGTGCCAGATGGTCCATCATCTTGCACGAACTGCACTGCCCGCATGCATCGTCCTCTCCCGGATGACGACACAGCAGATAGCGTGACACCGCCAGTGCCAGCGGCAGTTTGCCACTACCGGCAGGTCCCGTAAGCAACAGGGCATGAGGCATCTTTCCACTCCGTACGTTGTGGATGAGAAGCTGTTTCACTTCATCTTGTCCGATTACATCCTTAAAAAACGACATGCGGTTCCAGTTAAAAAATCAGGTTCTTTTCAGGGACATTATCCCCATATAATCGGACAAAAATAAGAAAAAAATCGTAGTTTCAGGGTATATTCTCCCTTATTATTATATAACCGGAGTGAACAAATGTGCGAACCAGCCGACAAAGCGTCGCCATACGCCGCGTTTCTTATATTCCTCACGCGTCATGACCGTACTGTTGAGCTTGTCGTTGCTGAAAACCTCTCCCAGTTCGGCCGTAGTAGGCAGGTCCAGGATAAACGCATTGATCTCATAATCGTAGCGCAGGCTCCGGCTGTTCAGGTTGGTACTGCCCACCGTACAGAAACGCTCGTCCACCATCATGATTTTGGAATGATGGAATCCCCCGTTGAACACATAGATATGCGCCCCAGCCTTACGGAGTTTGTTGGCTATATAAAAACCGGCATCGGGCGTAAAGGGAATGTCCGACTTGCCGGGAATCATGATTTCCACCCGTACCCCACGCTTGGCCGCCCGCTTGATGGCATTCCTCACCTGACGGGTAGGTGTAAAATAAGGATTGATTATCTGCACCTTATGTTCTGCCGCATCCAAGGCAGCAATGTAAGCCTCCCGCATGATTTCCGGACACACTTTCGGAATACGCTGTACGATGGCGACTCTCCTTCCGGAACCTACACAAAAACTGTCCGGCACCACCGGCTTTTCTTGCAGGCCTTCATGCGTCTCCTTGTTCCATACTCCCAGAAAGGCTTCTTCCAGGTACTTCACGGCAGGACCTTCTATGCGGATGTGCATGTCGCGCCACGGACCGATTTCCGGCAACCCGTTGATATAATAATCGGCAATGTTCATTCCGCCCGTATAGCCTACTTTCCCGTCGATGACCACAATCTTCTGATGGTCACGGCAAAACACATGGTTTACGTATGGGAAACGGATGGGACTGAAACGGGCCATTTCAATGCCTCTGTCTGCCAGCATCTTCAAATGTTCCTTCCGCAGCGGACGGCTGTTCGACAGATTGCCGAAATCATCAAAGAGTGCCTTTATTGTCACTCCTTCCTTTGCCTTTTCTGCCAGCAAGGTGAACAATTCCTTGGCAATGGAATCGCTCCGGAAATTAAAATATTCCAGATGGATGTATTTTTCGGCCTTCTTGATGTCCTCAAACAAATGCTCAAACTTGCTACGGCCACTCTTCAGCAGCGTCATGCGGTTGCATGAAGTCACCGGAATATGCTTTTTCTCCAGAAAACGGGCAAACAAGGAATCTGCCGGCAGATATACATCGGCTGTATCCGTTACTTCCTGAAAGGCAGGTTCTTCCTGTTCCTGCGCCTCCAGCGGGAAGATACAGCATACGGCCAGCATCCACCATAATATATACAGTTTCAAATTCATCTTCTTCATGGTCATAGGGGCAAAAATATGGAATATTTCAGAAATCACCATAACTTTCCAATGCAGAAGTGAAAGAATGACCAACGATTCTTCCAAATCGCCTTTATTCATAAATTTCCCCGCGCCTTCACTTTCTCTGTACCACAGTGTGGTTTTTATATCCCGCACTGTGAAATATGTATCCCACACTGTGGTTTTTGTATCCCACAGTGTGGGACAGAGAATTTGCCGGATAATTTCGAATTAAACACCTTGGAAATCTCCATAAAACCCACGCAGAAGAAAAAGAAATGACAGAATGTATGCACCTGAAGACAAAAATGCAACCTACTCTTTGCAAAATCAGGGTATGATTTCTAAAAATAGTGAAATTTTTCCGTAATTGCCGGAAATACTTTCTTCCGCCCTCATTTTTCCCGGAACAAAGATTCGTTTTTCAATGAGAACTTTCCTATCTTTGCATCGAAAGAAAAAACGAAGACTATACACTTTTATACATAACTTAAATACATAAGAATTATGGAATTTGTAACAAACGAAAAACTTACCATTGTTGGTGCTGCCGGTATGATCGGTTCTAACATGGCTCAGACTGCTATCATGATGGGCTTAACTCCTAACATCTGTTTGTACGACCCGTACGCTCCAGGTTTGGAAGGTGTTGCTGAAGAATTGTTCCACTGCGGTTTCGAAGGTGTGAATGTCACTTTCACTTCAGATATCAAAGAAGCGCTGACTGGTGCTAAATATATCGTAAACTCAGGTGGTGCTGCTCGTAAAGCAGGTATGACTCGTGAAGACCTGTTGAAAGGTAACGCTGCCATCGCTGAAGAATTTGGTAAGAACGTAAAACAGTACTGCCCGGATGTAAAACACATCGTAGTAATCTTCAACCCGGCTGATATCACTGGTTTGATTACTTTGCTGTACTCTGGTTTGAAACCGAGCCAGGTTACTACTTTGGCTGCTCTTGACTCTACTCGTCTGCGCAGCGAATTGGCTAAACACTTCGGCGTATCTATGGACGCTGTTGAAAACTGCCGTACTTACGGTGGCCACGGCGAACAGATGGCTGTATTTGCTTCAACTGCAAAAGTAAACGGCAAACCGTTGATCGACATGATCGGTACTGACGCTCTGACTAAAGAACAGTGGGCTGAAATCCAGCAGAAAGTAACAAAAGGTGGTGCCAACATCATCAACTTGCGTGGCCGTTCTTCATTCCAGAGCCCGGCATACGTTTCTATCGAAATGATTGGTGCTGCTATGGGTGGTAAAGCCTTCCGTTGGCCGGCTGGTACTTATATCTCAAACGATAAGTACGATCACATCATGATGGCTTGGGAAACTTCAATCACAGCTGACGGTTGCCACTGTGCTGCATTGAACGGTACAGCTGAAGAACAGGCTGCTTTGGACAAGAGCTATGCTCACCTGTGCGAATTGCGTGACGAAGTAATCGCTATGGGCGTTCTTCCTGCTATCTCTGAATGGAACAAACTGAACCCGAACATCAAATAATCGGATATTCCATTGATATAAAAAAGGAGGCTGTAAATTGGCCTCCTTTTTTTATGTACTTTCTGCTTTCCACTTCCTCCGGAAGGAAATTCCCACCACGTGCCTGATTTGTACATGAGAATATTCATCTACATCCTGATTATCAATAGGATATCAAACGCCCATGTACATCAGACATCCTTCTGTATTTCTTCTTAAAGCACTATCTTTGCGGTCTCCCACTATGTATTTTTTAATTTCTGAACCGCAATGAAAATCCGTGTCTTGTTATTTCTTTCCATCCTCCCTCTGATTACTCCTTCCCTGCATGCCCGCCTGCCGGACGAGACTGCCCATCTGGCAAAAGACTCTCTTTTTTCTATCTCACCGGAAGGAAAATACTCTGTTCCCAAAGCGAAAGACCATTTTCGCAGGAACTTCTCATACATGGGTATTCCCTTCATCGTTTCCGGGCTGATTGTAAAAGGAGAAAACAAGAATTTCCGCACCTTGCGCAACCGTTTCGAACCGAACTTCCACCAAAAGTATGACAACTACACTCAATATCTCCCTTTGGGAGCCACATGGGGAATGAAACTGGCAGGGGTGGAAGGACGCAGTTCGTGGAAAGAACTGACCGTCAGCAATGTATTCTCGGCTGCTCTCATGGCGGGATTCGTGAATACCTTGAAATATACCACCAAGGAAGTACGTCCGGACAATTCCTCGAACAACTCATTTCCCTCAGGACATACTGCTACCGCCTTTATGTGTGCCACCATTCTGCACAAGGAATACGGCATGCTCAGCCCGTGGTATAGCATCGGCGGATATACCTTGGCCGGACTGACCGGAGTGACCCGACAGCTGAACAACCGCCACTGGATTGGCGACGTACTGGTGGGGGCCGGTATCGGCATGATTTCCACCGACTTGGGATATTTCCTTTCCGACTTGATATTCAAGCATAAGGACACACGCCCAGAAGATACAAACTACAATTGCTATGAGGCTCCTCCTTTTTTGAGCTTTAACATGGGATTTGCGACGGGACCCTCCAGCCTGCGTACAGCCGAATTATATGACAAGGAACACGGTTCTCCCTTGGGCATGCGTCTGCGGACAGGAACTGCCACAGTGGTCAGTGTGGAAGGAGCCTACTTTTTCAACACCTACTTCGGAGTGGGTGGCCGCCTGAAAGTGGCCACCTTGCCGGTGATAGCCGATATCCCGGAAGAGAACAAACGGCATTTCGACCTGGACAACGACTTGCAGGAAGGAGCTCCGGTCAACATGTTCCTGCTCGACGGACTGGAATCGGACCATCTGGGGATGTGCGACATCGACTTGGGGGCCTATTTTTCATACCCTTTGAGCCGCCACTTCCAGCTGGGCGGCAAACTGCTGGTCGGCCGACGACTGAATGCCGACTTTACCCTGAACTCACTCTCCCGCATCAACCCCGACATCTTCGACCGGCAGAAAGTCAGCCAGGAAGCCTTCGACCAGTTCTACAAGGAGGATGTGGAATATTATCTCCAACAGGAAGGCCTGACTCCCCGCGAACTGCTACGCAGCACGTTTGTGGATGAAGAGTTTCTGCACATCCGGAAAAGTTCCACGTTCAAGTTGGGCACGGGCGTTTCCCTCACCTATCGTTACAAGGAGGATGCTGCCCTGCGACTGTATTGCGACTACGACTTTGCCTCTCCACGGCTGACCTATGACCTGAAAAATACCTGGGTGGATGAAGAAGGAAACCGCAAAGCGCGCTCCTACAGCAAACGGACACCAATGCATAACTTTACTTTCGGAGCCTCCATCGCGTTCATGTTCTGAATCGCCTGAAAAGGCATTGCACATTCTACTTATTTTTATTATTTTCGCATTCCGATATGATAGACCAAGCCACCATAGACCGGATATTGGATGCGGCACAAATAGTAGATGTGGTATCCGAATTTGTCACGCTTCGCCGAAGGGGAGTGAACTACATCGGGCTGTGCCCTTTCCACAATGAAAAGACGCCTTCTTTCAGCGTCTCGCCCAGCAAGGGATTGTGCAAATGCTTCAGCTGCGGAAAAGGAGGAAATGTGGTCCATTTCATCATGGAACACGAACAGCTCTCCTACTACGAGGCCCTGAAATGGCTGGCCAGAAAATACAATATCGAAATCAAGGAACGCGAACTGACCGACGAAGAGAAACAGGCCCACAGCTTGCGCGAAAGCTTGTTCGTGGTCAACCAGTTTGCGGCTGAATATTTTCAGGACATACTCTACAACCACATCGACGGACAACGCATCGGTATGACGTATTTGCGCAGCCGCGGGTTCCGTGATGACATCATCAAGAAATTTCAGTTGGGATACAGTCTGGATAATCGGGACGCACTGGCCCGTACAGCCTTGCAAAAAGGCTATAAGGAGGAATTCCTCGTCAAGACCGGACTCTGCTACCGCAAAGACGACGGTTCCCTGCGCGACCGCTTCTGGGGACGTGTCATTTTCCCCGTGCATACCTTGTCGGGGAAAGTCGTGGCTTTTGGCGGACGTGTGTTGAATGCGGCCACCAAGAACGTGCAGATGAAATATGTCAACTCCCCGGAGTCGGAAATTTACCACAAGAGTCGGGAGCTGTATGGCATCTACTTTGCCAAGCAGGAAATCGTACGTCAGGACCGCTGTTTCCTGGTGGAAGGATACACCGACGTGATTTCCATGCACCAAAGCGGGATTGAAAATGTGGTGGCCTCTTCGGGTACAGCCCTTACCTCCGACCAGATACGGTTGATACACCGTTTCACCAACAACATCACGGTATTGTATGATGGGGACGGAGCCGGCATCAAGGCCAGCATCCGAGGCATCGACATGCTGTTGGAGGAAGGAATGAACGTCAAGGTCTGCCTCCTTCCGGACGGAGATGATCCGGACAGCTTTGCCCGCAAACACAACGCCACCGACTATCAGGCATATATCAACGAGCACGAAGTCGACTTCATCCGCTTCAAGACCAACCTGCTGATGGAAGAAGCCGGGAAGGACCCTATCAAACGGGCAGGCCTGATATCCAGTATCGTCAAAAGTATCTCGGTCATACCGGATTCCATTGTCCGCTCTGTCTATACCCGTGAATGTAGCCAGCTTCTGCAAATGGAAGAAAAAATCTTGACAGAGGCGGTGGCCAAACTCATCGAACAGGCCCAGGAAAACAAGTTCAAGGAAAACCAGCGGAAGCAACAGCAGGCTCTCAGGGCACAGGAAAATGCGGGAAATCCCATCGTACCTGCTAATCCAGGCGAGCACCAGGAAACATCCGTTCCTCAGGAAACTCCGGGTACCCTTCCTCCCCCTCCTGACGCCCAATCCGCGCCGCCAGCAGAGGAAGTTCCGGCTCCAGCCGACGAATATCTTTCTTACATTCCACTGGAAGGGAATGAGCAGAAAGTGTTCTACGTGCGGGAACAAGCACTGGTACGCATGCTGATTCGCTACGGCGAGAAAGTCATGTGCTATTTGGAAGATGAAAACGGAGAGGAACAGCCGCTTACCGTAATTGAATGTATTTCTACCGGATTGAAGGAGGATGAATTACAGTTTCACAACGCCTTGGACCGCCGGGTTCTTAAAGAGGCAGAGACGCACCTGCAAGATGCCGGTTTTGTGGCCGAACGTTATTTCCTGAGTCATCCGGACCCGGACATCAGCAAACTGGCCGCCGAAATGGTCAGCGACCGCTACCAGCTGAGTAAATACCACTCCAAGGGACAGAAAATCCTGACGGACGAAGAACGGCTCTATGAACTGGTTCCTCGCCTGCTGATAGATTTTAAGATGTCAATTGTGGAAGAAGAAATGAAGCATACGATGCAGGCATTGAACAATCCGGAGGTCTACAATGACCCGCAAAAATGTCAGGAAATCATGAAACACTGCCAGGAATTACAACAGATACAGATTTCAATGGTCCAAAAAGCAGGCGACCGCGTAATATTACCTTGAGTATTTCCAGTATATAAAAAAACTATTTCCCCTTTTCATACGGAAGGGGAAATAGTACATCAAATCAATATTTTGCACGAATCAGGTTCATGAACTCCTCACGCGTCTTTGCCTGATTGAATGCGCCGGTAAAATCAGAAGTGGTTGTCACCGAATTCTGTTTCTCCACTCCTCGCATCTGCATGCACATGTGCTTGGCTTCCACCACCACCATTACTCCTAATGGGTTCAGCGTCTCCTGAATGCACTCTTTTATCTGAAGTGTCATGCGTTCCTGCACCTGCAGACGATGAGAAAAGATATCTACCACACGAGCAATCTTACTCAGCCCCGTGATGTATCCGTTCGGAATGTACGCCACGTGTGCTTTCCCATAAAACGGCAACATGTGGTGCTCGCACATAGAGAAGAAATCAATGTCCTTCACGATGACCATCTGGCTGTAGGGTTCCTTGAATTTCGCCGCATTCAGCACCTCCCTGGGGTCCATTTCATATCCGCGAGTCAGGGTCAGCATGGCTTTCGCCACACGCTCAGGGGTTTTCAACAGTCCTTCCCGCTCAGGGTCTTCTCCCAGCAAGGAAAGAATTTCTTTATAATGGCTCATCAGTTTTTCAACCTTTTCCTGTGGCCAGTTTATCGAATTGGTATCTGTCATCATTATTCTATAGGTATATTAATCTGTTCGCGCACAATAGATACTTCCTTAAAAACTCCTGTCGCTTTCAATTTACGCATGGTAACATGTGCTTCTTCAATGCTCTTGAAGTCTCCTACCCTGCACAGCCAGCGTGGAGGCTGAAAATAAGTATAAACCGGCAAATCGGGAAACTCTTCTTTCACTTTCGCAGCTACGTTGTTCGCCTCGCTACGTGCCTGACGCGAATTATTCCCGGCATACACCTGTACACGAAAGCCACGAGCCTTCAATGTCTTCACCGGTTCTGAACTTGTAGACCGTACATAGCGTTTCCCTATCAGAGAAGTAATCTGCGCATCCTGATGGACGGTGACCACACCTTCGCCCGCCCGACGGGTTTGTAAGCTTTCAATGATGTTCCGTTGGGCATAGCTCCCACTGACACATAATAAAGAAACAATGAATAAAAAATATTTCAGCATAACCGGATTTTTAGATAGACATAGAAAACAAAAGTCAAATTGAGCACAGAGGGAAGGAATGACACTGCACGTCCTCATCTCTCTGTGCTCAAGCAATTCCTGATTAATTCAGAGATTGGAAATTATTTTTTAAAAGCATCGATGATACCTTTGAAGTCAGCAGCCTTCAGAGCAGCACCACCAATCAAACCACCGTCTACATCAGGATTTGCAAACAATTCTTTTGCATTTGACGGTTTGCAGCTACCACCGTACAGGATAGAAGTGTTTTCAGCTACTTCCTTACCGTATTTAGCAGCTACCAAAGAACGGATGTGAGCGTGGATTTCCTGAGCCTGCTGCGGAGTAGCAGTCTTACCTGTACCAATAGCCCAAACCGGTTCGTAAGCCAGGATGATCTTGCTGAAGTCTTCTGCTGACAAAGAGAATACAGAAGCCAACTGAGCTTCTACTACTTCATTCTGCTTGTTAGCTTCACGTTCTTCCAACACTTCACCGATACAGAAAATCGGTTTCAGGTTGTTAGCCAAAGCCAATTTCACCTTTTCAGCCAGGATTTCTACTGTTTCGTGGTAGTAAGCACGACGTTCTGAGTGACCCAGGATTACATACTGAGCACCTGTAGAAGCTACCATTTCAGCTGAAACTTCACCCGTGTAAGCACCAGAAGCTTTGTCTGCACAGTTTTCAGCACCTACACCAATGATAGAGCTGTCTACCAAAGGAGTAACAGAAGCCAAGTGAATAAACGGAGTACAGATGATGACGTCGCAGTTAGGTTTGTCTGCAGTCAACACGTCGTTCAATTCTTTTGCCAATGCAATACCTTCCTGCAGGTTCTTGTTCATTTTCCAGTTACCTGCTACAATGTTTTTTCTCATTTTGTTTTTAATTTTAAAGGGTTAGTTTATAATTGTTCTTTTTCTTGCTTTCTTTTCTTTTTCTCTCTGCGGCTTTTGATACGCAACCAAACCAGGTCGGCCATGGTAAACAACAGCAAAGGTACCAGAAACCAGCACGCAACCTCTACAATTTTATGCACATTTGTCTTAGGACTCCATGTACTGAACGGGAGACGTTCCAAAGGAGCGTTCAACTGATATTCATCAGGCAAATTGGATACACTCCATTTCCGCAGCACCACTCCTTTTTTCAATAACATCAACCCAGGATTGGAACGAATCATCGTTTTGAGCGTAATTTCATCCATCAGTGCAAAAGGATATTCCGCTCCGGTGTTTTCCTGCCATTCCATGATGTCCTGTTCCGAAGAAGCGGTCAGACAAAGGAAACGGTAACCGTGCTCCACACTGTAATCGTAAACTTCATTAATCAAGTCCATTCCACTGTCATCCGCCTGCTTCAACCAAGGGGATACCAACAAGAAAGTATATTGATCGCTCTGCAGAATATCCTCCGTCAGGTCTTCTCCCGTTTCCAGTGAGGTGATGGAAAAGTCATGAATAGGCGGCTCATATCCCTTTTCCTTTACCCGTGTTTTCGAATCCACAAAAGTCCAGGTAGAATCCGTCGGGAAATTATCGATGGTAAACTCCTGCTCCTTTCCATTCTTGGAATAGATGAAAATGGTTTCATACACCGTCGGCTTCTCTCCCGCTGGGATACTCATTCCTTTCACGATATCAGCCCCTACATGATAAGGACGGAAATCGAATACCGGCAGATAGCGGAAACAGAAAAAGGTGAAAAAAATAATGAAGACAATACTGTAAAGCGAAATCAGCCAGTCGACCTTGGTCGTTACCAAATTGAAAATATACCGCCTCCATTTAAATACGGAAACAGCCGCTATCAACAACACAATATTCTTGAAAAACGTTTCCCAGTTGGTCAGAACCACGGCATCACCGAAGCATCCGCAATCGGATATGGGATTGGCCAGGGCCAACCACAGTGTCAGCGGCGTCATGAAAGACATCACCAGCAACACCAACAAAGGGGCCACCCTGCGTCGGATGCCAAAGAACAGATAAATGCCCAGAATAAACTCCAGAAAGCCGAACAGCATCGCCAGCAAATAAGGCGCATACCCCTCGCTTAAGCTCAACAAGCCCCAAGCTTTCAGGTAATCCTGTATTTTATAAACAGTACCCAAGGGGTCATTAGCCTTTATAAATCCGGAAAACAAAAAGACAACCGCCAACAGGAAACGGCAGAAATTACTCCAGACTACAATCGCTTTATGTAGATATTTATTCTCCAAATTCCAGCTTAATCAATCCAAATACGGCATAATTAATCATATCCATGTAATTGGCATCCACACCTTCCGACACCAATGTATCTCCTTTCAAAGATTCAATTTGTTTGGTACGGTAAATTTTCATCAGAATCAAATCGGTATAGGAAGTGATGCGCATGCTACGCCAAGCCTCATCATAATCATGATTTTTAGCCAACATCAATTCCAATGCCTTCTTGGCATAGCGGTCATACAATTCCAACGCACGTTCTTCGGTGATGTCTTCTGTCTCAGCATAGCCTAACTCCAGCTGAATCAAGCCAATAATACCATAGTTCACGATGGCCATGAATTCCGGACGGATTCCCTCATCAATCAAGGATACTCCCTTTACTTCTATGCTGCGAATACGGTTGGCTTTGATAAAAATCTGGTCTGTCACAGAAGATGGACGCATAATGCGCCACGCGGCTCCGTAATCATGCAACTTCTTGGCAAACAAATCACGGCAGACTGCAATTACATGTTCAAATTGTTTTTTGGTATCTTCCATCTCTTATGCTCGAATATGTGGCAAAGTTACTGTTTTTTCACAGAGCACACAATAATAAATGACATAAAAAATGCCATTTCATACAGACCTGCCGGCTATATGAAATGGCGTATTTCTTTTACAGTATGTGGATGCTTCTTATCAAGAACATCTCAGGACTTGTCCGATACGTAAAGTAGTGGTACGCTTGATACCGTTGATCTGGCACAAACGGTCGATTGACACATGATACAAACGGGAAATGCGTCCCAATGTATCTCCTTTACGAATCTTGTGATAACGGATAGCCGATTTTTCAACTTCCGCAGCTCCCGACTTACCTGATTTCACAGCAGCCAATGCCCGCGTACGCTGATAGGAATAACGGTTGGCACCTCGCACAAACATGTAGCTGTCTGCCACAATATCCTGATTGGGGAAATCAAACATAAATTCCGGATTGATTACCTCACCCAGGAAGCGTGTCTCAAAATGCAGATGTGAACCTGTAGAACGACCGGTATTTCCACCCAAACCAATCGGGTCGCCAGCTTTTACATACTGGTCTTCAGCTACAATCTGTTTAGACAAGTGACCGTAGATTGTTTCCAAGCCATTGTCGTGACGAATCACCACATACTTACCGTATCCCCTACGTTCGTATTTTACCATACGGACACGTCCGTCGAATGCAGCACGGATGGTATCGCCAATATAGACTTTAATATCCAATCCGTTGTGCATACGCCGCCAGCGAGGACCACATTTGGAAGTAATGACTGTATGAGTTGTCGGCATGCAAAAGCCTGTAAGATCAATTCGGAAACTGTCTGGAACCTGTGTACCACCGTACGCATGAACGCGATCATTGTTCCAATTAGGATAAAGACTATAAGCAGGATATACGGCCTTTTCTGCTTTAATCTGACGAATCAAGGCCAATGAATCCACTGCTTTCAATTTTCTGTCGATAGGAGCCTGACGAGCGAGAAGATCTTGTCCCGAGACATTGATACTCACCATTGCCAAAGCTGCCATCGCTACTGTTCTAATACATTTTAAAATCATTCCATTCTATATTTTTCAGCTAGTATCCGTCGGTTGGCTTTCGTGATATAAATTATTCCAGTCCGACCTCCAAAAAGAATACCACTACTGGTTAAAAAACAATTCACATTCATGATGCATATTCCCTTCTCCCTGAAATATGCCTTCCCGTTTTATAAACAACGTCCCAAAGATAAAATTTTTCTGCCACACCCGGTTGCCTAGTTAACTATTTTTCATGTATTTTTATACGTACGGGCCGTTATTGATGTTATAGAACATAATAACCAGCAGAACAAAAAATTAAACGGAATTACTTCGATAAAGAATTCAGCCCTTCGCGCCGGATAAACTTCCCGTTTTTCCATTCATAGCACAAAGGAGTGGAAACCACATAACGTTTTAAGGCCTCCGCCGTCTTCTTGTCCAAATAATCGGGAGTGGTATAAGTAATTGACAGAACAGGCTGATCGGCCGATAAATCCGCCTTCCATAAATACATATCTGCATAAGCTTTCAGATTCTTCAACGAATCGGCCTGCGCATCAGACTGAGGCACAACATAAAACGCATCTTCCTGAGGAAGCTGTATAAAGTTATTTGCAGGCAATTCTTTCCAATTGGTATCATAAAAAGCAATTTGACTGTCTCCCGCTGGAGCAAAATAAGTAGACACGGCACAAATCACCTTTACAGAGTCATTCAGCGGCAATAATTTTAATTCCAGTGTACTGGCAGAAGTACTCTTCAGGAATAAATAATCCGAGGTCAGTTTTGTCATTTCTGAAGTATTCCCAAAACGGTTTTTCACCTCTGCTTTCATACCGCTCTCCAAGAAATCTCCAAAATCAGCCCTGTTCACCTCTGTCAGAAAAGGAGATAAGGAATCGGGCATTGCCACAAACAGCGTTTTCAAATCTTGAGCGAATCCGGCCCTGCATATTCCTAATATAAACAACACTATCAAAATCCGTTTCATAATCTACATCTTCAAAAAGTGCCCCAAATATACAATTATTTCTTCGAGTAAAAAAAGAATACGTTCCTCTTACTCTTTTCCATCCCGTCTTTTCAAAAAATCAGTCGGACTTTCCCCAAAATAATCTTTGTAACACCGGGTAAAATAAGAAGGTGAACTAAAGCCCACTTCATACGTAATTTCAGCCACAGTCTTTTCAGTGGAAGCCAATAGAGAAGCCGCCTTTTTCAAACGGGCCATACGCAACAATTCATTAGGAGAATAGCCAGTCAACGCTTTTGTCTTACGGTATAGCTGTACACGCCCTAATCCTAAATCTGACCCCAAATCTTCCACGCTGAGGTTCGAATCACCCATTTTCTCGTCAATCAACATCTTCAGTTTTTCCACAAACCCCTTATCAAGCTCTCCCAACGACTGTTTTTGAATGGAAGTCACAGTATCTTCTTTCATTTTCAACCGTTTACGATTGTCTATCAGGTTCCGGATACGAGACAACAACAGCTTGGCACTAAATGGTTTTGCCAAATAGGCATCTGCTCCTGAATCATACCCCTGAATACGCTGTTCGTCCATCGTATAGGCCGTCAGCATCATTACCGGAATATGAGATGTCTGAAGTTCATTCTTTAATCGACGACAACACTCAACCCCATCCATCACAGGCATCATCACATCACAGATAATGACATCCGGTACATATTTCATGGCCTGCCGGACTCCTTCTTGCCCATTGACCGCCTCAATTACCGTATATTTATCTAACAGCAGCATCTTTATATAATCCCGCACATCTTGATTGTCATCAATCACCAGCACCACTTCTTTCTCGGCATTGCCATCCGTATCAATTTTCTTCGGCAACTGGCGTAAAGTTTCCGTCCCCGCATCCAATACAGCTCCCTCCTGCAGGTTTTTCAACGACTCGTTTCTCTCTATCACTTCTTTCACCTCTCCTTCCTGCCTCATCGGAAGCTCTACCAAAAAGGAAGTTCCTTTTCCTTCTTCCGTTGCAACCTTTACCTGTCCATGATGCAAACGTGTGAAGGCCTCTACCAAAGCCAGACCAAGACCAGACCCAGTATGCTGCATATCAATCTGATAGAAACGTTCAAACACATGTTGGGCATGTTCTTCCGACATACCAATGCCCGTATCACTGACCTTCAAGCACAAAAGGTTTTGTGAATCCTGCTCTTTCCGATACAACTCCACCTTTATCTCTCCTTTTTCCGGTGTAAACTTAAACGCATTGGATAACAAATTATAAATAATGCGCTCCATCTTTTCGGCATCTGCCACCATCCCATAATCTGCGACGTTACCTTCTGCCACTACCTTAAAATGGATGTGCTTTCTGGCGGCTAATACATGAAAAGCTTTCGTCCACTCTTTCACACCCTCAAACACATTAAACTCAGAAAGATGTAGATTGAGCTTTCCACATTCATATTTTTGGAAATCAAGAATCTGCGTAATCAATCGTAACAAAATAGACACGTTCCGATGTACAATCTCCAACATATCTCTGTCTCGTCCTACCAACGTTTTCTTTTCGAGCAATTGGTTTATAGGATCGGCAATCAATGTCAAAGGTGTACGGAAATCATGTGAAACACTGGTGAAGAAAGAAAGCTTGGCGTGTGTTGCCTCCTCCAGCTGACGAGACAGTTCAATCAACTGGTCACGCTGTTCCTGCAACTGGTCACGTTGACTTTCCAACTGTTCTTTCTGAGTTGACAACTCTGTGTTCATCCGATTCTTCATCCAGAAAGCACGCACCAGGAAGAACAACAAGAATCCCACCAGCACCAAAATGACCACACACGCATACAAGAACATTTTTTGTGCAGAATAACGAAGGAAATAATCATCCAACCGACTGTGCAGCAGTTCTATCTTATGGTCTAATGAAAAAATATGTTCTGTCTGCATCTGCATAATACGGGCATTGTCCTTATTCACCGCCGCTGTAGACAAATAATTCTCCCGCTCATACTTCTTTCCCTTTAAGATAGACATGGCCACCTGCATTACCTTATCGCCACCTGTGGGATAAATAAAAGTGGCATTCAATTCTCCTTTGGCCACACTTTCCACCCCATATCCTTTTCCCGCCACGGCATCCACGCCAATAAACACAATGTCTTTCTCACGTCCCTGACGACGTGCCTCCTGATAGGCCCCTATCGCCATCCGGTCATTTTGCGCAAAAATCAAATCAATCCGGGAATGTCTCTTCAAAATCGTATCCACTACCATACGGGCCTTATCCTGGAACCAGCCGGCATCCGCGGAAGCCACAATATGTATGCCTGGTGCCACTTTCAAGGCCTCCATCATTCCCCGATGTCGTTCTACCGCCGGAGTGGAAGCCTTCAGCCCCGTAATTTCTACCACCTGTCCTTCGCCATTCAAAGCGTTGACAATATATTCGCCCACCTTTTTCCCAATCTCATAATTATCCGCTCCTACATAAGCCGTATATTTATCAGAATGGATTTTCCGGTCAACCAGTACAACTGGAATACCTGCTTCGTAAGCTTCTTCCAATACGGGTGCAATAGCTCCCGCTTCATTGGGGGCCACAATAATCAAATTGACCTTCTGATGAATAAATTCCTTGATATCATTTATCTGCCGTTGATTGTCATCTTGTGCTTGGCGGATTTCAACCTCCACCCCTGGATAAAAGAGAGCCTCGCGCAGAATCTCTTTATTCATCTGCACGCGCCATTCATCATTGCTACACTGAGAAACTCCTATAATATATTCAGGTTTTCTTCTATCGCAGGCTACCAGCAACCCCACAAGAAAAAACAACAAAAGGAATCTATGCCATCGATGTTTCATGCAATCCATATTAAGTTAACTTTACAAAGATACATGAAAGCAAGGAAAGCCCACCTATCAGAAAGCATTTTTTCTGTATTATTAAACAATAAAAAATGCGGTTTCAGCCGTCACAGCTAAAACCGCATGCCTTTCAAATCTAACCTAAACTAAAAATACAAACTTATAAACCTTATTCTTTACATCTTGTCTCTCAAATATAATGGGAATTCGGGCATAGCTCCATTTTGAGTACATACAAATGCAGAGACCTCCACAGCCAGTTCATGTGCTTCACGTACCGTCTTTCCTTTCAGGATAGAAGCCACAAATGTAGCTGTAAACGAATCCCCTGCACCTACCGTGTCAGCGACCTCTACTTTCGGAGTTTCCACAAAAGATACATTTCCCGGAGTGAAGACGTAGCTACCATTCACCCCACAAGTCAGAATCAACATCTTCAAATTATATTTTGCCAGCAGAATCCAGCATTTATCCTGCAAGTCGATACCCGGATAGCCAAACATACGGCTTACTGTCACCAGTTCTTCATCGTTTATCTTGAGCACATTGCATTTTCTAAATGAGTTACAAAGCACTTCTTTTGAGTAGAAACCTTGACGGAGATTAATATCAAAAACCTTCAGAGTACCTTCCTTCGGCATGGCATCCAAGAATTTATTGATTGTTTCGCGGGAGACCACACTACGCTGAGCCAAAGAGCCAAAACAAACCGCTGTAGTCTGTTTGGCCAGTCCTTCCAAAGCCATTGTATATGGAATATTATCCCATGCCACTCCTTCTTTAATATCGTAACAAGGAACTCCCTCTGCATCCAGTTCCACCTGTACCGTTCCAGTCGGATAGGGTACACGTTCAATCATACAATGCAGATTCTTTTCATAAAAGTTTTCCAGAATTTCAGTTCCCAACTTGTCTTCTCCTACCGCACTTACCGCACGTCCGTCAAGTCCGAACTGTGATACATGATACGCAAAATTTGCTGGAGCTCCTCCAATTTTCTTTCCTTCAGGCAGCACATCCCATAGTGCTTCTCCTATACCTACTACGATTGTATTATTCATAGTCTTACTATTTAATGTTTAATTTTCAATGTATAAAAAAGTAAATAAATCACGCCGGCGGTCATGACTGCTACCGCACCCGTCTGCCCCACCGCATCACTGGCAATTCCCATCAAAAGTGGGAATATGGTACCGCCGAAAAGTCCCATGATCATCAATCCCGACACCTCATTTTTCTTATCCGGCATAGCCAACAGAGCTTGTGAGAAGATAATGGAAAAGACATTAGAATTTCCAAAACCAATCAAAGCAATGCATATATAGATTATCGTACGCGAATCGAAGGCGAAAAGCCCGATCATGGCCAGCATCATACAAATCACGCTAATCAAGAAAAAGACTTTAGAAGATACAGCCCGCAAGATGAATGCTCCAGAGAAACAACCCAACGTACGGAAAATAAAATATAAACTTGTCGCAAATCCAGCCTCCGTCAAGGTCATGCCGATACGTTCCATCAAAATCTTCGGAGCAGTAGTATTCGTACCTACATCAATTCCTACATGGCACATAATGCCTAAGAAAGACAGCAGGATAAACGGTTTGCCCAACAGCTTCAAGCAATCGGTAAAGCCAGAAGCCTTATCCGGCTGTTCCTCGGTAATCGGGGTAGCCGAAAGCAACAGAATGGCAAAAATAGCCACCACCATATAAATCGGGAACAACACCCTCCATCCCAAGCCAAAAGTAGGAATGGTCTGCAAAGCTCCCCACATGGCCAGATAAGGTGCCAAGAAAGAAGCGATGGCTTTCACAAACTGACCAAAAGTCAGCGTACTGGCCAAACGGTCGCCTGAGATAATATTGCTCAGCAACGGATTCAGAGAAGTCTGCATCAAAGCATTACCGATACCCAGCAAGGAAAAAGCGCAAAGCATCAAGCCGTAACTATCTCCAAACATAGGGAGTAACAAAGACAAAAAAGTAACTCCCAAACTCAACAACACAGTTTTTTTACGTCCGATGCGGTTCATCAACATTCCCGTAGGTACGGAGAATATCAAAAACCAGAAGAACACTAAAGAAGGGAATATATTCGCTTCAGAATCACTCAGATTCAAATCTTCCTTCACATAATTGGATGCGATTCCTACCAAGTCTACAAATCCCATGGCAAAGAAACACAGCATCACCGGGAAGAGTTTCGCATATTTTAATTGAGTATTTGTCATTTTCGTTCGTTTTTTAGTTTACTTTTGATAGAGATTATTCTGCTGTCAACTCTATTACATGACTTTGAGTCGGCTGGAAACCAAAGACATCCAGTCCCACCTTCATCAGATAGTCACCGGAGAAGAGTTTTCCGTTCTCTTTCAGTCGAGAATCTTCTGCAGGCATCAGATTGATTTCTTCCACCTTATACATTTTATTCGGATCCAACCCCCGCACCTTCAGCTTCATCAGTTTCTCCTGGAAACGAGGATAAATGTCGTAAGCAAATATCACTCCTTTCGAACGGTCCTCATTAACGTAGTTCACGGCCATGTGATTGGATTCATACGGAGACACCAAACGATATTGCACACCATCCAATATTACCGGCTGCAAACGTTTCCAGTTGGCTACGGCAAGCTGGCAATATTCCAGCTCCTCTGCCTTCAACTCTTTCAATCCAATATCAAAGCCCAATTTACACATGGAAGCCATATCCGTACGGAACTTGATAGAAGTATTCTTATTCCAGCTGGTAACATGCGCACACATGGCCTTGGCCGGGAAGAACTGGGAGAATCCCCACTGAATATAGGCTCTTTCCACCGGATCAGTGTTATCACTGCACCAGAATTCCGTGAAATATTTCAAGGCTTCATAGTCACAGCGGGCACCGCCACCGGAACAAAGCATCATCGGCACATCCGGATAATTCTCCTTTACCCGTTTCATGACATTGTAGACGCCTCTCACATGATCAATGTAAAGACGACCCTGTCTCGTTTTCAGGTAAGAAGAATAAATATTTGTAATCGGACTGTTGCAATCCCATTTGAAGTACGCAATACCCGGATTCTCTTTCAACAGCTTGTCGACGATCCCATACACATAATCCTGCACTTGCGGATTACTCAAATCCAACACCAGCTGATTACGGTAATAATAAGTATCACGATTCGGATAATGGATTGCCCAATCAGGATGCTTTTCGAACAATTCACTTTGAGGGTTGACCATTTCCGGTTCAATCCAAAGGCCGAACTTCACACCTTCTTTTTCAGCCGCCTGCACCAACGCATTGATACCACCAGGAAGCTTGTCGGCCGTAGTTTCCCAATCGCCCAGTCCTGCGGTATCTCCGCTACGTTTGTATTTGTTTCCAAACCATCCGTCATCCAGCAAAAACATATCCACGCCGAGTTCCTTCGTTTCCCGAATCAAATCGACCAAGATATCCTCATTAAAGTCGAATCCCGTATTCTCCCAGTTGTTCAACAAGCTCAACCGAGCACCTTTTCCGTCCTTCAGCTGATAATCACGTGCCCATTTCTGGAAATTACGGCTTCCTTCACCCGTACCATTATGACTCAAGGTAAAGATAAACTCTGGAGTAGTGAACACCTCTCCTTTCGCCAGTTCATAAGTTGAAGCATAAGAATTGATAGCTGGAATCACACGCAGATTTCCCACGTTATCCACTTCAAATGTAAAACTGAAGTTACCTGTCCAGCCCAATGTACCCATCAAGACTTCTCCTTGATTTTCTGAGGCAGGAGCATTCAGGCCGACCATAAAAAATGGCTGAGTATGCATAGCTGCACGACTTCCCAGCTTGGTATCTATCACTTTCTTTCCAAACTCCAGTTTCTGCGTACTCATTTGTACCTCTTTCGCCCAGTCCCCACTGAATTGAGTCAGGTAATAAGAAGGACAATTGAAATACAGCATAGTAGAAGCATAACGGAAAAGCTGTATCGGTTTTTTCTCCTGATGAGTGATTTCACTCCAGGTCTTGATGATATTCTCCTTTTCGTAAGCCACATAATGCAAGGTTACATCTACCGGATATTTGTCATCACGCAACAGAATATCGGTCTGTGTTCCTCCATCCACTTTTTTTGAAGAAGAGGACACATAATACAGCCACGTAGACGAATTCCCATCAGCATGTGTAATACCCACAGCCGGCTCAAAGAAGTCTTCATTTCCTGAGCCCGAATACACCTCCCATCCGCGAGTGGAGACACTCGCATCCGAAGCAGGATGTATCCGCCAGTCAAGGTTTTCCAATTCAGCCTCATGCAGTAATTTCTCACCCAAATAAGTTTGGTAAAGCCGTCCGTTTTCAGCTACCTGAAGCACCAAATCAGTCTGATCCGTAGAAATACGGATTATTTTCTTTTCGGCAGCTTCTGCATGCTGAAATACCAACAGCGTACCCAAAGCCATCATCAATATGTTGTTTTTCATGGTCATGTCTGCAATCTCTTTATGGCCGTTTATAATCCCAGTTTATATATATTCATGTTCTCCACTTTATACTCACCACCTTCTCCATAGAAGCGAAGTGTGTTATAAGGTTTTGTAGGGAATACCAAGTTGGTCATGGCAATACGTCCGCCGTCTACAAAGATTTCAACAGAACATTTATCTACAAAAATATTCAAATGATAAGTTTTTCCTTCACACAAGGAAAGTGGAGCCCATGTGCCCAACGCAAAGTCATTCTTATAGTTGATTGACATGGTCTTGCGGTGGTCGTCTGTTTCTTTTTCATGTACGGTTACCTCTCCGTAACGTGTCAAATCCACAATACCGCTTTCCGTACGGTCAGCCACCACCTTGCCTGCCTTCATGTCCAGGTAAATTTTCATCTTCTCACCTTTATCATTCAGCAGCTCAAAGCCTGCCACCTGTGCCTTACCCGGAGTCACGTCCATTTCCAGTTCGTAAGCGCCATCCGTCTGCGGCACAATTTCGTCAATCTTATATTCACCCTTTACTGCAAAGTTATCCACCTTGCGAGTATCCTTACGCAATGCTTCAGTTTCCTTCACCGCATTGGCAGCCATGTAAATCTGACCGTCCTTTGTGTAAAGAGACAATTCACGCGGCAACGCATTGGCGCCACGATACTGGCGAATAGGAGTAGCATTGGCATACTGCCAGTTGCTCATCCAAGGCACAGCAATCACGCGGTCACCTGTATTAGAGAAGCAAACAGTAGCATAATGGTCTTTTCCATAATCCAACCATTTCGTTACTTCAGGCTTCGTATCACATTTAAATTCTTTTCCGTCAAAGTCACCTACGAAATATTCTGTGGCACTACCTCCGAACATACATCCCGGGTTGATATTGACAATCATCACCCACTTCATCTTGTTCTTGTCACCATCTACCGGCAACTGAATGAAGTCAGGACATTCAAACTGATTCGGCTGTACGCCATATCCCTTTCCAAATCCACTCTGATACTCCCAGTCCTTCAAATTAGAAGAAGAATAGAAACGCATTTCCTTATCCGCAGAAACAATCATATACCATTTCTGGGCAGGTTCATACCAGAACACTTTCGGATCGCGGAAATCTTTCAATCCGTCAAACGGAGTCAGAATCGGATTCTTCTCGTATTTTGTATAAGTACGTCCATTGTCATTGCTGTAAGCCATGCACTGAATCTGTCCGTGTTCATCACTGGCTGAGGTATAGAAAGCAATGATAGCGTCCTTTCCGTAGCCTGCGCTGTTGTTTTTATCCACCACTGTACTTCCAGAGAAAATATGTCCCAAGGTGTCACGGGCAATTGCCGGCTTCAAGTGATCCCAATGAATCAAATCCTTGCTGACTGAGTGTCCCCAGTGCATATTGCCCCATTTAGAACCGTAAGGATTGTACTGGAAATACAAATGATACTCTCCGTCTTTATATACCAGACCGTTGGCATCGTTCATCCAGCCATAAAGCGGGGTGTGATGATATACCGGACGGTAATAATCCGTATTAGTTGTATTAAATGTATCCGACAGCTGGATATGATCCCAGCAAACCGCATTGGCAGCTACCTTTCCGATGGTCACAGTAGCCTCTTTCGCACCGGCAGGCAGTTCAAAAGGTACATAGTATTCTACGCTGTCTACCGCCAGACGGATATCCATCGGTGTGTCAGCCGGACTACCTGTATCCAACTTTACCTTCCCTTCATTGGAAGATTCCTGAATAGGAAGCAATAAATATTTGGCTGGATTCTTAATATGTACAATGGTTAAAGTATCACCCTGATGTTCAAACACAAGGTTACTCTTCTGCGATTGACATGCCCCCATACCAGTCAATAAAAATGCTCCTAATGCGAGGTTAACAAAATTCTTTTTCATGATATGTTATTTTATAGGGATTAAAAATACAAATTATTTATATAATAAAATACCTTAACTGAAAACTCTTTATACTCCGGCAGCCCGAAGGCATACCGGAGAATCATATAATTGATTAAAAAAATGAATGTCAGAATTTTATCTGTGCGGAGAATTCCACCGTGAACGGGCGGATATAACTTCCGGCCATAACCGTATTTGCATATTTTCCAGCGTCCTCCTTTGTCACCAGTTCTGCTCCGGCAATACTACCTTTCGCACCTGTCTGGTTCAGGAAGTTGACAACCGAACAGCCCAATGACAGTTTTTTGTTTACCTGCCAGTTCAACCCACCGAAAGTTTCCCAACGGCCATTGAAGTAATAGGCATCGTTGATATTGGCATAAGTCTTGCTAAAGTAACGGAAACTGGTCCAGATTTTCAAATCCTTCGTAATCATATAGCTCGGGTCTATTTCCACAATCACCTGAGGAATTTCTGCTACGATGTTACCAGTAGCATTAATCTGCCCCACATAACCGTCAGAGAATGTCACTGAAGTCTCATATTTCTTGTAAGTCGGCTTCTGATAAGTGAAAAGGAAGTGCAAATCGAATCCTTTAAACGGATGTGTCACCACGTCAGTAGTCCAACCCAACGTCTTGATGTCATAAGTCAGCGGTGCGGCCAAAATTTCATTTTCACCATTGATACTATGCTGTAAGTTCAAGGTAGAGTTGTTGTTGGTCTTCGAAATGTAAGAGAACAAAGAAGTCAAACTCAACCATTCATTGTTGTAATAAATACCCACACGTCCCAGAGGCACTGAAATCTTGTCCACATTCGGCGATACAGCCGGTGCAAAATTCTCCAGTTTCGGATGTTGTGTAATATAAGTGAAGTCACCGGTAAATCCGAATTCTTTCGTCAGTTTATAAGTTGCAGCCGCACTCAACGCATAGTTGAACCAGTCATAATCCATCGGAGTCGGCGCGATGACTGTTCCGTTAGGAGCTGTAGCCCCCAAATGATAGTCGGCAAAACGTCCCACGAAGTTACCGTCGGCATCTTTTACGGCTGCATTGTTTCCACGAAGTGCCTGATACTCCAGACGTGCACCATAGTAAAGGTTGAATTTGTCTGTCACATCCCAGTCATGAGTGAAATACACAGCCAATTTATTTTCGTGACCCTTATAATATTCTGATGCATTCTTGTTGAAATCGTAGTAATAACCATTACCATCATACGAACGAGAAGTAGAAGTCGCATAATCCGGATTGTACAAACGAACCGGATAACTTCCATCGGTAGGAACTGACTGGTCATACATCGTGGTATTAGATGCATAGTCTATGTCATAATACCATTCGTTCAATCCCAAACGCCAAGTTCCGTTCGACAACTTACGGGACAACTCTGTAGTAAACATAAACTCATCAATAAATCCACGATTCAGACATGACATACGGCTCTGCACATATTCTCCGTTGTATGCCTGCATGCGACCATCTTCACCTTCATACTGATAATTGATGCTGCTGTTTGCACGTTGTGAAAGTTCCATCGGAGTCTGGTACACACAAGCACCGGTAGAATGGTCATACTTCATGATCACTTTCCAAGACAATCCGTTGTCCCAGTTATAATTGTTCATCAATGACACTTCACTACCCTTGTTCTGTACCGCATCATACAAACTAGTCTTCTTCAACTCACCGGTTTTCATGTCACGGTATATCATTTCATTGTCTACCGGCAAGTATGAAGTCGTACCCAAAGCGAAAGCGCCCAACTCTCTCACACTACCATCACCCACATAAACAAACGGTGCAGACTGAGTAGCATACATATACACCGGATGACTATTGCTGTAATGATACATAGCCGTAAATTCACCGCGGTTCTGATTGTAAAGCTTCGTCAAAGCAAACTTGTAAATCTGAGTACGGTCCTGGAAAGGAGTCGATTTGATTTTGAACGTTCCCGGGTCGAAATCCTGGTAAATACTTCCACTATAGAACCAATCCTTGGCAATCTCTCCATTCAGGTTCAACGAGATTTCCTGCATCCCAAAATGGTTTGATTTGTAGTTCAACGTACCATTGAATCCTTTTTGCCCCAACTGAGTAAAAGAGTTCACCGCATAGCCAATATTTCCCGTCGTAATGGCTGTTTCTGAAATTTTCAGCAACCCGACATGACTCAAGCTGGCATCTGCTCGCCACAGTGAATTCACACTGTGAGGATTGGTAGCAAAGGTTACCGGAACTCCGTTTTCAAGCACATTCACATCCGCAGAGGGCAAACCAATTTGAATTTCACGAGGTCCATTCGCACTGGCAGCATTCAACATTACATTACGGTTTCCTTCTTCCTTAGAACTACCGTCATTTGAGGATTTGTTGTCTTGTGCATATCCATTCACACAAGCCAAAGCGAGCAGCAACACTGCAGCTCCCATACGATTAGAAAACTGTTTTTTATCGGCCTTCATAGCATGAATCAATTAGCATGTTAGCATGAAAGTTGTTTTTATTTTGTTTGCTGCAAAAATAGGGAATTGACTATTTGTAAAACATAAGGAATGTTACATCCTGTGACAATATTGTTGCATGCAACATAATTGCAACAGGATGAAACATTTCTGTTAACAAAGCGAATAGTCTGCTTTTTCCACTATTTCCTCACAGAAATAGCCGCTTACTTCAGTTTATATACCTGCAAAGTCTTGACGCTGTAACCTGCTTTATCTGATTCGAACAGCATCTTGTTGTAAGGTACAGACGGGAACACCAAATTGGTCATCACAAATTTACCGTCTTCTCCAAATGCTTCGATGCTTGAACAGTCTACAAACAGACGCAATGTCAATTCTTTGTCCGCAGTTGCAGGAGCCACTGTGACAGCAGGGAAATCGCTGCTGAAATCCACTTTTCCGCTCTTGCTGCGATCCATCACAAACTGCTTGCGTGGCACATCGTAATACATGGAAACCTTCTCTCCTTTCTCGTTCAACAGGCAGAATGAAATCTTTGAGGCGCCCGCATTCTGAATCACCATCTCAATCTCATAAGCTCCCTTGTTGTCTTTCAACAAGCTTGCCACTTCATGAAGACCAGCTACCTTGAATGAAGGCACAGAAACCTTCTCACCACGAGCTTTCTTGATTTCCTTGGAAGGAGTACTCTTCAGATACAGTTCTCCCCCTTCACGATAAATTGTCAAATCGCGCGCAATGGTATTAGCGCTGCGGTACTGACGGGTCGGCACATTGTTGGCATATTGCCAGTTGCTCATCCATCCCAAAGCCACGCAACGGCCTTCAGGTGCATTGTTCCAAGTGACAGTGGCATAATTGTCCTTACCCCAGTCCATCCATTTGGTCTGTGTCGGGAATTCGTTCACGAACTTCTTTCCATCAAATGAACCGATAAAATATTGTGCGGCGCTACCCCCGAAAGGACCACCCGGATTCAGGTTACAAATCAGCACCCATTTCTTCTCACGGGTACCTTCTACCGGAAGTTCCACCAGATCCGGACATTCCCATACACCTCCGTGAGCACCCTGCATGGCACCAAATTCACTTTCTTTTTTCCAATCCTTCAGGTTAGCAGAAGAATAAATCTCCATATGCTGACCTACCGCCAAAATCATACACCAATGTTTGCCCGGTGCATACCAGAACACTTTCGGATCACGGAAGTCTTTCTCTTCAGAAGTCACGATCGGATTTCCTTCATATTTTGTAAAAGTCTTTCCATTGTCCAGACTATAAGCCATGCTCTCTGCCTGCACGTCTCCCCAAGGAGTAGACTTGGCAGAAGTATAGAAGGCCACTATGGCATCCTTACCAAAGCCTGCCGTATTCTCATGGTCTACTACACACGAACCGCTGAAAATAGCGCCCCATGCATCCGGAACGATGGCACAACCTTCAAATGTCCAATGTGCCAGATCGGTACTGGTAGAATGTCCCCAGTGCATGTTTCCCCATACAGAACCGTAAGGATTGTACTGGAAATACAGATGATAAACTCCATCTTTATAGAACATACCGTTCGGGTCATTCATCCAGCCGTATGCCGGTGTGTGATGATAAACCGGACGGAAACTTTCCTTGTTCGCCATATCGAAAGAATCAGACAGCTTCAGTTCTTTCCAACAAAGTGCATTTTCAGGAACTCCCTGTATGTCGATAGAAATGTGTTGTCCTTTATAAGCCGACAACGCAAATGGAACGTATGAGTCTACTCTTTCACGTGCCAAACGCACATTCATGAAAGTACCTTCCTGTTCATTATCCTTTACCACACAAATTTTACCTTCCGGTGCATCATCCTGTATAGGAAGAATCAGATAGTTTTCTTTCACATCCAGAGAAACAATACTCTGTTCACTTACCAGATGACGAACTGTCCACGCAGATTCCGCTTGCACAATAGGAGCCATTCCTAAGAAAAGTCCTAAAAGGGCTGCTTTCATTGTATAGGCATACTTTCTCATAAAATAAATTTGTTATTGGTCATTATAAACTAATAACTTTCCCCTCCCTCCCCTTGCAAGGGAGGAAAAGGAAAGTCAGAATTAATTATTCATATCCTTTATTCTGTGTGTACAATCCAGGAATATAGAACATCTGGTTGTAAGGCACAGGGAAGAATTCGTTCTTCTCAGGAGTGAAATGAGCATCCTTGTAATACTGTCCATAAGGCTGACCCTCATATACATCATTCTGTTCGGTCTGGAAGTACGCATTCAAAGTCTTTGAAGCAATACCCCAACGACGCAAATCAAAGAAACGTCCGTTTTCCATGGCCATTTCCAGACGACGTTCCCAACGCAGACATTTACGGGCAATTTCCTTGTTAGAGAAATAACCTTCAGGATAGAGTGCAATCTCACACTGATCTTTCGCATAGCTGATATGCTTGTCGACTGACTGTGCAGCACGGTTACGGATAGCATTCACGATGTCCTCTGCTTCGCTCAATCTGTTCAGTTCGATCAATGCTTCCGCACGCATCAGCATCACGTCCGTGTAACGGAAAACATAATCATTCATTGCAAAAGCTTGCCATGAACCATTATAGGTCTCTCCTTCAGAACGTTGTGGCACTTCCTTCAAAGAAGTATAATATCCGTAAGTATTCGGCGTACGTGAGTTGGCAGTAGTCATCGTATATTCAGCTTCATACTTGTAAGGGAAGGTCGGCATACCTACAGTGTGAAACAAACGCGGATCCCATTTCTGACTGGTCGGCTGACCGTTGATCGGATAGTCAATCTCATTATTATAGTCATCAAACATCGGCAGACCGTTCTTCGTTTTGAAGGCGTTCACCAAATTCTGAGACGGCTTGTGGAAGTCCCATCCGCAAGACCACATCTGCCAGCAACCATTCAGCATGTTCGACCAGTTGGCACGTCCGTAAGTGGTATTGTCATCTTCATAATCAGAACATTGGACAGCAAAAACAGACTCCTTACTGTTTTTATAAGCAGGCAAGAAAATGTCACCATAATCTTGCAGATATCCATAATCAGATGACACCACATCATCCGTATAGTCTATCACCTTCTGCATGTATTCAGTGCTGATATAACCGTCACCGGTAGTGGCTTCGTAACCGTCACCCCATGCTAACGTCAGATAACATTTAGCCAAATAAGCGGCAGCCGCTACTTTGTTAGCCCGACCGTCTTCACCCGGTTCTTTCACCGGCAACACATCATAAGCTGCTTTGAAATCATCAATCACCTTCTGGAACAGCTGTTGATAATTCAAGGCTGTATTGCTGACCTTTTCATACGAATTATTTTCGACTACTTGTTCGTCAATCCAAGGAATCTGACGGAACACAGTCAGCAGTTTAAAATAGAAATGTCCACGCAAGAATCGCATTTCAGCCACACGCTGTGCCTTTACATCTTCGCCCAGCTGATCGCCATTGCGTTCCAGCGCAATCAACGCACGGTTGCAACGAGAAATGGCCACATACAAACGATACCAAAGTTCATCCATCTCACCCGGAGTAGTAGGAGTCAGCGTAGTCCAGATATCAAAGGCATGATAACCTGTATCTGTAGTTCCAGAACCACCTTTCAGACAGTCATCTGAACTCACGTCACCATAAGGGAACAAGTTGAACGGGTAAGTGTACCAGCAGTCTCCCAACATGGCGTAAGCCGCATTCACCATTTTCTCCGGATCTGAGAAAGCCTTATCTTCGTCTACTACTGCAGTCGGAGTATAATTCAAAAAATCTTCACAGCTACTCAATGACAAACCGAGTGCACAAGCTGCCAGCAATATATATTTTTTCATCATTTCCTTTATTTTAAATTAGAAACCAATTTGTAAACCAAATGATACAGAAGTTGCAAGCGGATAATTCCAGTTCGGGTTTTCCGGATCCGGACAAGTCAGACTCTTGCTCTTGATAGTCAGCAGATTCTGACCTGACAGATAGATTCTTGCGCTAGACATCTTAAACTTAGACAAGAAAGTAGTAGGTACCGTGTATCCAAATTGGAGGGTACGCAATTTCATGTATGACCCATTTTCTACATAGTAGCTGGAAGCTCTACCTTCATCTGCAGTGTTATTGGTAGTCAAAGCCGGAATAGTAGAACTTGTGTTGTTCGTATTCCAAGCACCCAGCAAACGGGTTCCTTTGTTAGAACCGGCATCCACAATACTCCAGAAGTCTGTCTGTGCTTTCTGGTTGTTATATACATCCTGGTCGCAAACACCTTGCCAGAACATCGTCAAATCGAAGTTCTTGTAGTTCAACGCGATATTCAAACCATAAGAGAAAGCAGGAACCGGATTATAGATCCACTCCTGGTCATCCTGAGTAATGATGCTGTTTCCATCTACATCTTTATATTTCAAGCCACCTACACGGGCATTTGCCTGTCCGGAAGCATCCACTTCAGCCTGGTTCTGGAACAATCCTTCTACGATATATCCTACTGAAGAACCATAAGGCATGCCAGATTGTACCAAGTTTTCTCTTGAAGTATGAGCATAAGCTCCGGTAGTAGTCGACGGCAGATAAGTAACCTTGTTACGGAAGAAGTCTACATTGGCACTGACGTCCAAGCCCAGTCCACAAGCCAGTGACTTACGGTATCCTACATTGAATTCCATACCCCAGTTGCGCAAAGAAGGACCGTTCAACCAAGAATTACCACCTTCACCAATGGCACCCAGATAAGCCGGATTGATCAACATGTCACCTACATTCTTCACATATCCATCAATCGTACCATACAAACTGCCGTTCAAGAGTGTAAAGTCGGTACCTACGTTATACTGTGTAGCAGATTCCCATTTCAAGTTAGGATTGGCAAGCTGAGTTGCACGATATCCTGAAGGGAAGGTTCCAGAGCCCTGAAGATACAAGTCGTATGCCGTTGAAGTCACACGATCCAATCCGTAATCCACTACATACAAACCAAACTGTGCATTGTTATCAATTGCCTGGTTACCAGTTTGTCCCCAAGACAATCTCACTTTCCAGTCATCCATCCAGCTTGCCTTGATCCATTTAGATACACGCAAACCCAATGTGGCTGCCGGGAAAGTACCCCAACGGTGACCTTTACCAAAACGAGAAGAACCATCTTGACGAATCGTAAATGAAGCCAAAACCAAGTCATCAAAGTTATAGTCAATCTTACCAAAGAAAGAGGCCAGACGATAACCAACTTTCGCACCTGTATTCTTCATGACGCCCGTAGCAGCGTTCGGCCACATATAATCTACATCTTCCAATGCATAACCTTCTGAATAAGCACCGAATTCAAGTGAACTTTGCTTTGACAATTCAGATCCCAGCAAAACATTGAAATCATGTTTCTTCGCAATATTGAAATTGTAGTTGATGGTATTTGACCATGTCCAGTTCACTTCATTCTTATTGGTCAATGTCGTCTTCGCGATGTCATTGTTGACAATATCAGAATGGAAAGTATGCGTCATTGAGTTAATGAGCGAGTTATACGTATCGATACCGAAGTTAGAACGGAATACAAAACCTTTGAAAGGCTTGATATCGATATATCCGTTACCAAACAAACGCCAGTAGTCCAAATGATTGTCTTTGTTATGATACAGTTCACGCATCGGGTTCTGACGGTCACTCATACCACCCACCGGACCAGAGAAAGTGGTTCCATCTTCTTCATATACCGGTACAATCGGCGCCATCTTCAATGCATTTTCCATCGGGGCACAATCCACCTGGCTTGAATAAGTCACTGTGAAGTTCTCACCGATAGTAATATACTTGTTCACATTGTATGAAGAGTTCATACGGGCAGAGATATTCTCAAAATCCGTATATTTCAAGATACCGTTGTTCTTCTTGTAACCCAATGAGAACATGGTAGAATGTTTGTCATTCGCATGAGAAAGAGAAATGTCATAATTCTGCGAAAAACCGACTCTTGAAATTTCATTCAACCAGTCTGTATCTGCATAACGCATCGTCTTCTTGCTGTTGATATATCCGTCGTACAAACCATTGACCGTATAATTCACATACTCGCTGGTACTTGGATTCCACACTGTAATCGGTGTACCTGAAGCTGCGTTCAAATTCAAACCATAGTTGCTGGCATACGCTACCGGATCCAATCCGTCATTCAATGCGGCCTGTGCCATGGCTGTAGCATATTCCGATGAATTACAAACATTCATCAATGACTGAGAAGAATAGAACTGGGCAGTCAAGTTTGCAGAAAAATCTACCTTTACCTTATCTGCTTTCTTACCTTTTTTAGTCGTAATGATGATTACACCATTCGAAGCTCGTGAACCATAGATAGAGGCAGAAGCCGCATCCTTCAACACCTGCATACTCTCAATATCATTGGCGTTCAATGAATTCAGAGACATGTTGGTAGGCACACCATCAATCACATAAAGCGGATCCTGAGAAGAGTTAAATGAACCGATACCACGAATACGTACCGTAGCCGTACCACTCGGAGAGCCGTTGGTCGTAACTGTCATACCAGCCACTTTTCCTTGCAAAGCTTTCATCGGGTCTGGGTCTGGAGCCGTTTTCAACGCATCTGTAGAAACCACAGCCACAGAACCGGTCAAATCAGCCTTACGCTGGGTGGTATAACCTGTTACCACTACTTCCTGCAACATTTCGGCGTCTTCTTCCAGTACCACCTTCATCACACTGCTGGCTTTTAAGTTTTGGGTTTTAAAACCTACATAAGAAATAGCGATTTCAGCACCTTGTTTTACCGATAAAACGAATTTACCATCAAGATCCGTAATCGTACCATTTGTCGTACCTTTTTCCAGTACAGAAGCTCCAATAATAGGTTCACCATCGGACTTTGAAATAACAGTCCCCTCGACCTGCAAACTTTGCGCTTGCAATACCATACACACCATTGAGAACAGGAGTGTAAATAGAAATGCTAGTTTATTGCTTTTCATTTACGCATAAGATTAAGTTAAACATAAAGATTGTCTCTCACCATTTTTAACAGCGCTGCAAATGTACCCCACCTCTATCAAAAGGTATATAAAAAATGTTTCATCCTCGAACAATTATGTTACATGAAACATAGTTGTTCAAAGATGAAACATTCGTACAACAAACCCGCTTCCAACAAGGAAGTCATTTGTAATCAAAAAGTTTCTTTCCGCTTCTTACTTGTGACAATCAAATAAATGCCCAACAGAATCAAAGGTACACTCAACCACTGCCCGATATTCAGCGTCATGCCTACTTCTTCAGCCACCTGCGGATTTTTCATAAATTCCAGTCCGAATCGGGCACCGAAAAAGATAATCAAGGATACACCGGTAATCAGTCCTACCCGTTTTCCCAGATGATACTTGTGGTACATCACCCACGAGACAATCAAAGCCACCAGGCAATACAGCATCTCATAAATCTGGGTAGGATGACAAGCTTGTGCCACTCCATTCTGATTATACAGTTCCTGCCATTCGCGCGAACGTACAAATTCAAATCCCCACGGCAAGGTGGTCGGGAAACCGAAAATCTCGGAATTCATCAGGTTACCGAAACGGATGCATATACAAACCACGGCTACTGCGGGAATCAGGCGGTCGAACAACCACCATACACTTTTCTTCGTGACGGTCTTGGAATACCAGATCAAGGCCAATATCAAGGCAAAGACACCCCCATGACTGGCCAGTCCTCCTTTCCAGATTTTCAGAATCTCAATGGGATGCGCCCCGTAATAATCCCATTCATAGAAAAGACAATGTCCCAACCGGGCACCGATTACACTGCTGACGATACAATACATAAACAATTTATCCGCCCAATTATCCGGACAGCCTTCTTTTTTCAACATACGAGAGCCAATTTCATAGGCCAAGATAAAACCCAAGCCCCACATTAGGCCATACCAGCGGATTTCGAGCGAACCCAAGTGAACCAGCACCGGATCCACATCCCATACAATGCTCGCAAATGTCATTTTACACAATCTTTAATTAATAGAACTTCGCAAAGGAACAAAAAAAATAAATACGTGCAAACAAAGACCACTGTTAAAGCCGTTTCAAGGCCAACTTAATTACCTTTTCCACCGGTGCCTCCGGTTCTTCCTTGAGAATCTGGGCAGTCACCTTCTGCGATGGAGCCTGAGCAAATCCCAACATGGTCAAAGCTGCCACTGCCTCCTCATATACTTCCGACTGGGCAGCCATTGCCACCGACTTCACGGTAGCCGCACTTTCGATGCCTGTCACGGCAATCTTATCCTTCAATTCCACAATGATGCGCTGTGCGGTCTTCAGTCCGATACCTTTCACAGTCTTCAGCAACTTGTCGTTCCCACTGCCGATGACATTGCACAGTTCCGAGGGAGAAAGTGCCGACAAAATCATACGTGCCGTATTTCCTCCAATGCCCGACACACTGATGAGCAACAAGAACAGCTCCCTTTCCTGGCGAGTGGCAAATCCGTACAACACGTATGCATCCTCCCGGATGGCCTCGTAAATATAGAGTTTGACCTCTTTCTTTCCCTGTACGGCCGAAAACGTATTCAATGACACATTAATACCGTATCCCAATCCATGACAATCCACTACCACCCAGGCCGGAGTGGCCTCCACAAGTTCTCCTTTGATATATTCAATCATGTTTTTCTAACAATTTATAAAATGGAGAACAAAAATAATGATAAGAAAGTTATAAATTGTAAGTTCCACGAGTTTTTTTGGAAATTCTCCCATTTTCAGCTTGTTTGGAACGATTCTAATTCTGTATTTTTGCGACACATTCAACAAAACAACCTAAACATATAAGAAATATGAAGAAAATAAGAGCAGCCGTAGTAGGTTACGGAAACATCGGGAAATTTACCCTGGAAGCCCTTGAAGCAGCTTCCGATTTTGAAGTAGCAGGTGTAGTACGTCGTCATGGAGCAGAAAACAAACCGGCAGAACTGGCCGACTATCCGGTAGTAAAGGATATCCGCGAACTGAAGGACGTAGACGTAGCCATCTTAGCTACCCCGACCCGCAGCGTAGAAGCCTACGCCAAAGAAATTCTGGCATTAGGCATCAACACCGTAGACAGTTTTGACATCCATACGCAGATTACCAGCCTGCGCCGCACACTGGACGAAACAGCCAAGGCACACAACGCCGTTTCTATCATCTCTGCCGGATGGGATCCGGGAAGCGACTCTGTAGTTCGCACATTGTTGGAAGCCATCGCTCCGAAGGGTATTACTTATACCAACTTTGGTCCGGGCCGCAGCATGGGACACTCTGTAGCCGTTCGTGCCATCGAAGGAGTGAAAGATGCCCTGTCCATGACCATTCCGGTAGGAACAGGTATTCACCGCCGCATGGTGTATGTGGAACTGGAAGAAGGTGCTGATTTCAAAACAGTAGAAGCAGCCATCAAGGCTGACCCATATTTTGTAAACGATGAGACACACGTCATCCAAGTGCCTTGTGTAGACGACCTGAACGATGTAGGTCATGGCGTAAACCTGGTACGTAAAGGTGTATCCGGAAAAACTCACAACCAGCTGTTTGAGTTCGACATGAAAATCAACAATCCGGCCCTGACTGCTCAGGTACTGGTTTGCGTAGCCCGTGCTTCCATGAAACAGCAGCCGGGATGCTACACCATGATTGAAATTCCGGTAATCGACCTGTTGGCCGGCGACCGTGAAGAACTGATTGCGCATCTGGTATAATACAATACATCTCTATATTGCAACGGGCCGACTCCTCCGCATGAGGTGCCGGCCCGTTTCTATTATATCATCTACAGCCATTTCCGAACAATCTCTTCCGTGCGGTTCCACAATTCCTTTTGCTGCACATGAGGAAGATATTTCTTCGACAGCCGCACCGGATGTCCGCTCACATTCAGTGTACCGGTACGCTTCCCTGCGTCTTCCTCCAGTAAAAGCCCGACTGCCGTAGCGGCTCCCTGACGGGGCGTCCGGATAAAAGGCCGGAAAAAAATATCTGTCAAAGGGTCAAACCATAAATGCATGGTGATGATGTCGGTCGACACAATCCCCGGATCGGCCGCGTTGACTACGATTCCCTTCTCTTTCACACGGTCGGCCAGTTCCAGCGTGAACAAGGTCAATGCCAGTTTGGTGTTGCTGTACACTGGAATCCGCCAGAAACTTCCTTTCTTTCCCTGGTAGAAAAAATCCGGGAAATCCAATCGGCCAACGGCATACGTACACGACACCATGTTCACCACCCGGCTTCCCTCTCCCATCAACGGGAGCAGTTTACGCGTCAGCAGATAAGGCCCCACATAATTCACGCTCACCGTACGTTCCAATCCATCTTCTGTGTAGTGCCGTCCGGTTTCCATCGTTCCCGCATTGTTCATCAACAGGGTCAGTTTCTCTCCACGAGCGCAAATCTTTTCCGCAAAAGCGGCCACGGAAGCCAACGAAGCCAAGTCGATAAATTCCACTTCAATGTCCGTATTCCCCGTATCCTTTACCAACTGTGCTTTCTTCATTTCCGCCTTCTCCAGGTTACAGCACGCCATCACCACCCGATAACCGGCCAATGCCACGGCCCGGGTGATTTCCGTACCCATTCCCCCATCGGCCCCCGTAATTACTGCCAGTTTCCGTTCCATCTTATCCCTTGCTTTCAATCCGTTCAATTTCTTTCTTCAGACAGGGAGGCAGTTCTTCCTTCAGTCGCTGATGACAAGCCATGTCCAGGGTGTACATGCGGGCAATGCAATAATTACTGTGACGGCAGTTGCAACGTGCATCCTCTTCCCGCCGCATACGGTTCACGAAATCCGGTTCATTAAGCAGGGCACGTCCCATCTGCACCGCTTCAAATCCGTGATTCAACACCTCGTCTATTTTCTTTCGGGCCACCAGTCCTCCTACATATACCAGCGGCATATCCAGTGCCTCACGAAACTTCAAAGCATCTTCCAAGAAATAAGCCTCGCGGAAAGGTACGGAAGGAATCATATATTTCCCCACCAGCCGCACTCCGTATTTCAGCCACCAGCAAGTCATGTAATGCGTCATGGTACGGATGGGCATCTCCCCGCGCATCACATACATTGGTGCCTTACTGACAAATCCGCCACTCAGCACCAGTGCATGCACACCCAGTTCCTGCAGTTTCCTTGCTACCTGCAAGGATTCGTCCAGTTCCATGCCTCCACGGAACCCATCGCGCATGTTCATCTTGACCAATACCGCCATGTCACTTCCAGCCGATTTCATCACTTCCTCCATCACCATTTCCATGAAACGCATCCGATTCTCCAGCGAGCCTCCAAACTCATCCTTCCGATGGTTGGTAGCAGGCGAAAGAAACTGGCTGATGAGATAGCCATGTCCGGCATGAATTTCTACGGCATCAAAACCTGCCTCGCGCGCCAGACACACCGCCTGTCCGTAAGCCTTGGCCATCTCCGGCAATTCATCGGCCCGAAGCCCGCGTACAAAAGTGGGGGAATACAAATTGAACCCACTGCTTGCCCCTACCGGCAGACAACCACAAATGCTTTTGTGTGACATGTTGCCACAATGGCCCAGCTGGATACTTGCCGCAGCTCCTTCGGCATGTACGGCATCCGTCAGCCGGCGCAACCCCGGTACAATCTCCGGCCTCATCCACAACTGCCGGTCGAACGAAAGTCCACTGCGGGTCACGGCAGCATACGCCACCGTCGTCATCCCCACCCCTCCGGCAGCCACCGAACGGTGATAGTCCAACAACTGCTCCGAAGGTACATTTCCCGGACACATGCTTTCGAAGGCCGCCGACCGGATGGTACGGTTACGCAACGTCAGCGGTCCCAAAGTAACCGGCGTAAATAAAAGTGAATCCATCTCTCCTCCTTTTCCTAATATATATAAGGTATAATTCTTTTTCGATTTCCCACTGCCTGTCGCCCGAACTCCTCACAGTAGCGTTTATAAATGGCATCGGCACGAGGTACCAGATTGGCGGCCGTCCACCAGACAAACACCCAAGCCGCAGGCGAGGCGGTCAGCAAAGCGAAACCCGTCCATTCCACCAGTTCCCCGAAATAGTTGGCCGAAGTCACATAGCGGTAGAAACCTTTCTCCGGCAGGTAATGACGTGTATCGCCCGGCTTGCGCAGGTTCCGGATTACATGGTCTGCATGCCAATTAATGGCCATACCTACGACAAACAAGAGGATTCCCAACCACGGCAATGGATGCGACCAGTAGGTAGCTGGCTCGTATTTTCCCGGCTGGGCACAGCTGAAAAGGCTGGCTGCCAACAATGTAGCATTGATTACGTTGAAAAGTATTCCCATCGCCATAATAGCCAGCGGCATCCGGCTCTTTCCCTTCATCAGCAACGGAAAAACAAACGAACGCTGAAAATAATGCAACAAGAACAAGCCCACGAACACGGCCTGCGGCGTATATAAGTTGACGCCTCCTTTCCAGGCTCCTATCCCCATCACCAGAAATGCCGGGGCCTCCATACATACCCAGCCAACTTTGTTGGGAACAGACCATCCCCATGAGCGGGTGCGGAACATGCCGTAACCGGCTTTCACGAAATACAGTGACACAAAGACTACTACTGCCAATACAGACATGCCATATAGCAACAGCCGATAAGTTTCGTCATTCATAGCGTACGGTTTTGACCTTGAAGATAAGGAAAATATCTGTACGGGTGAGAAAAATCCAGCTTTCTTCTTATTTATCAACCAGTAATTATGAATTACGTTCGAGAAAATCATCATTTCCCTATATATATTGTATATATTATATACATTTATTATCTTTGCACAAAACCTTTAAAACTTGAAAGTTATGGCTGCAATTACATTACCAAAGAAAAGAAAGAACATTGATTTACCAGTTGATACCTTACAGAAATTGTCAATTATGGCCGCTGCACAAGGTAAAAGTCTAAAAGCTTTTATCGAAAGCCTACTGATTTCAAAAGCTGAGACTTTAAAGATTGAAATTTCCAATCCAAGTCCAAGCGATGACGAGTATTTTACAGATTCCGACAATTTAGCCGAAATTGAGAAACGGGCGAAGACATATAAAGAAAATAAAGGTAAAGATAAAATCACCTTACGTTCAGCAGAAGAGATTACTAATTTTATAAATAACCTCTGATATGGCATACACCATCCAACTGGAACGTAAAGCAGTCAAAGATATAGAAGAATTAAAGAAATCTGGGAATAAAGCAACTATTGAGAAGATAAAGAATTTACTCATTGAACTGGCAGAACACCCTACTACAGGAACAGGACAAGTGGAAGCCCTGAAAGGCAATTTATCCGGATTTTGGAGTAGAAGAATAGACAAATTCAACCGTCTTATCTATACAATTGAAGAAGAAATAGTGACTGTTATTGTGATTTCTGCAAAGGGACATTACGGGAAATAATATGTTTACAACCATCCTTTCCTATCTTTCCTCCTTCCCCCTTACACTTTCTTCCAAGTCCACTGATGTATTCTCTGTCCCACAGTTTGGGATTTGTATTCCACACTGTGAAATATGTATCCCACACTGTGGTTTTTGTATTTCACAGTGTGGGACAGAGAATTCACTCCTGTATTTCACTTTTAATGCAAAGAGTTTCAGGGAAATAGATGCAATTATTCCACTGTTACCGATTTGGCCAGGTTTCGAGGCTGATCCACATCCATTCCACGACACACAGCAATGTGATACGCCAGCAACTGCAAGGGAATGGAAGTGATGAGCGGATCCAAACATTCCAATGTGACTGGCAGTTCGATACTGTAATCGGCCAAGTGGCGGATAACCGTATCCCCTTCAGTAACTACAGCCACGACTCTACCCTTGCGGGCCTTGATTTCCTGGATGTTACTCAGCACTTTTTCATACAAGGCCGATTGGGTCGCCACGATGACTACGGGCATCTCAGCATCAATCAGGGCTATGGGACCGTGCTTCATCTCGGCTGCCGGATAGCCTTCGGCATGGATATAAGAGATTTCCTTCAACTTCAAGGCGCCTTCCAGAGCTACGGGGAAAGCATAGCCGCGCCCCAGGTAAATGAAATTACGGGCATAAGTAAACATCTTCGAGAAGTCGGCAATAAAAGGATTCTGTTTCAACACCATGCGCATCTTTTCCGGTATAGCCACCAGCTCCTTCACTACCCGATGATACTCCGCTTCCGGAAGCGTACCTTTTTCACGACCTAAAGCCAAGGCCAGCAGGGTAAGCACCGTCACCTGACCGGTGAAAGCTTTGGTGGAAGCCACACCGATTTCAGGGCCCACATGGATATAAGAACCGGTATCCGTGGCACGGGCGATGGAGGAACCGACCACGTTACAGATGCCATAGATAAAGGCTCCCTGCGATTTGGCCAGTTCGATGGCAGCCAGTGTGTCGGCCGTTTCCCCGCTCTGGGAGATGGCAATTACCACGTCATCGGTATGGATCACGGGATTGCGGTAACGGAACTCGGAAGCATATTCCACTTCCACCGGAATACGGCAGAAGCTTTCGAGCAACTGTTTGCCGATGAGTCCGGCATGCCAGGAAGTGCCACAAGCCACGATGATAAACCTCCCGGCCCGGAGCAAACGGTCTTTGTGGTTCGTGACAGCGGAAAGCGTCACCGTACAAGCATCCGGATTCACCCGGCCACGCATACAGTCGCTGATACAGTCAGGCTGGTCGAAAATCTCTTTCAGCATGAAATGAGGAAATCCCCCTTTCTCCAACTGCCCAATATTCAAGGCCACCGTCTGCGCCTCGTGCGGACATTCCACATTGTGCAAGTCGACAATTTTCAAGGGAGCATCTGGCCGCAGCACGGCAATCTCTTCATCGGCAAGATACACCACCTGATCAGTATAGGCCACCATGGGAGTGGCATCGGAAGCCAGGAAAAATTCGCCTTGTCCCACTCCGACGACCAAGGGGCTGCTCTTGCGGGCGGCGATAATCTCGTCGGGACGTTTGCGGTCGACCACGGCAATGGCGTAGGCCCCGATGACTTCCCGCAAGGCCAACTGTACGGCAGTCAGCAAATCCAGATTGCCCTGTTGCTGGATATAGCCAATCAACTGCACCAGCACTTCAGTATCGGTACTGCTCTTGAACGTACAGCCTTTACGCTGCAATTTCTCTTTCAATACGGCATAGTTCTCGATAATTCCGTTGTGCACCAACGCCAGATCACCGTTCTGGCTACAGTGCGGATGGGCATTCACCGTACTGGGTTCGCCGTGAGTGGCCCATCGCGTATGGGCTATTCCCACGCAGCCGGACACGTCCTGCCCCTCAGCCCTTCGTTCCAGATCGGCTACCTTTCCCACGGATTTGTACACATTCAACTGATGAGTGTCGCTCATCAAGGCCACTCCGGCACTGTCGTATCCGCGATACTCCAGACGCTTCAGGCCTTCCACCAATATCGGCCAGGCTTTCCGCCTACCGATATAACCTACAATTCCACACATAGTAATTTTAACCTTAATATTATAAAAATCAACCTAATCTGTTTGCGAAATTACGATTTCCACTAAAAAAGCCGAATATTCGTCACACTTTTTCTAGCAAAATCCCGATTTTTATAGTAATTTAGAAGCAAATATGACAATTGCTCAGACATTTTATCCAGTTATTGTCATAAAGCAGATAAATTATCCACCTTTAAATCAAAAAAGACATGAAACATTCACTTCCTGCACTTCCGTACCAACTGGATGAGCTGGCACCGAAAATGAGTAAAGAAACCTTGGAATATCATTACGGAAAGCATTTGCAAACGTACATTGACAACCTCAACAAACTGATTGCCGATACGCCGTTCGAGGAAAAAAGCCTGCAACAGATTGTGATGGAGGCAGAAGGCCCGGTGTTCAACAACGCGGCCCAGACGTGGAACCACACGTTTTTCTTCGACACACTGACTCCGCATCAACCGGAGATGCCTCAACCGCTGGCCGACGCACTGGCACGCGACTTCGGGTCGGTAGAAGCCTTCAAGGAAAAGTTCACACAGGCAGCGACCACACTGTTCGGCTCCGGATGGACCTGGCTGGCAAGTGACAAAGACGGACACTTATCCATCGTCAGTGAACCGAATGCCGGAAATCCACTCAAAAAGGGGCTGAAACCGTTGCTGGTCATCGATGTATGGGAACATGCCTATTACATTGACTACCGCAACCGACGGGCGGCCTACATTGAAGCCTTCTGGGGACTGGTCAACTGGGCCAGAGTCGGGGCACGGCTCTAAAAAAATAAATCGGGGCTTCCGGTCACTGCCGGAGGCCCCGATAAGTTATAGACTTACACACACTGAAATATCATTCCGTCTTAATGTTTTTCACCGGATTTTCCCGGACGGCTTTCCAGCTGATGAGACATACGGAGCCCAAGGATATCAGGGCTACCAGCAAGAAGGCGACTCCAAACACGCCCCACATCGTCGTCGGCGAATAGTGCAGGATGTGGTCAATCTGTTGCACGCCAAACCAGGAAAGGGGAACCGCACACACCACTCCTACCAGCAACGACAACAGGGAGAAACGAAGCAGTCGTGCCCGTTCTATGCCCGCACTGGAACCGAATACTTTCCGGATGGCGATATCGCGTTTGCGCTGGCTGATGAAATAAATGCTCATGGCCGTCAGCCCTAACAGGGATATCAACAAGGCGGCGCAGGTGAAGGCCACGATAAGGGTATGCAGATGCAACAAGTCCTGGTATTTCTCATGCATCTCATCGCCATACCACTTCGACTCAAAAGGTGCCCCGTCAATAATTTCTGAATACAAGGCATCGAGTTCTTTCTTATAGGCCGGTAAATCGCCATCAATGGTCTCGACCACCACATTCCAGGCACCCAGACTGTCAGGATGTTCCACTAAAAGGAAGGTGGGCGACTGCGGGTCGAGTACAGACCGGAACTTGAAGTCGGCATACCGGCCTCCTACCATGAACGGACGACCGTCTATATCGTGCAAGGCAGGAGTACGGTCATAGGCCAGTTGCAGGGAATCGAACGTACTTTCAGAGAAATACATCTTAGACTGCGACAGTTTCCGGTCGTCCAGCAAACGGATATGGAAGATGTCCAAAAAGGCGGAATCCGTACGGAATACCTGAAAACTGATACTCTTCTGTCGGTTGTGCGCATCGTACATCTGTATCGTGTTGTTGTTGCCTCCGTTCAAAGGTACCCCTTGTGTCAGACAAACCTTCTTCACAAAAGGTTTCTTCCGGGCCTCATCGCGGAAAAGACGAATCTTCTCTCTGGAACCAGCCACCAACGCCGGATAATCGAGCACATGCCCGTAGGTATAGCCCATCGGTTCATGCAAGATACGGTAAATCTGCACGGACAAATAGAGGGCGCACGTCAGCATGGCCACGGTAAGTCCGCTCTGTACCACATACAAAATCCGGAGATACACGGCTTTGGTCTTCCGTCGGAAAGTGCCTTTCACCACATCCAACGGATGATAGTGGGAAAGCAAGACGGCAGGCACCAGTCCGGCTACCAGCGAAAGCAGGGCAATCCCCGCCAGGTAAACCAGTACGGTCATCCACCCCATATCGCCAAAGAGGTCCAGCCGGGTCTGCAACACGTCGCTCGCGGTCGGCTCCACCAACTTGGCCAGCACCAAGGCCAGCAGGAAAGCGCCCACCGTAAACAGGGCCGATTCGCCCATCAAACGCCAGAAGATGCTGCGCTCCGAAGAACCCAACAGCCGGCGGGTAGCCATTTCCTTGGCCCGATAACTCACCTGTGCCACGCACATGCTGACATAGTTGAACACCGCCATCAGCAGAATCAAGCTACCTGCCGCCAGAAAAATCCACACCCGCGTCAGGTTATATTGCTGGAACTGCGGACTGGGGATGGAAGCAAAATGCACTTCTTTCAACGAGGTCCAGAATGCCTCGTGAAACACATCGTGCTGATAGGGCCAGAAAAACGTAGCAAAGAAAGAGCGCATGTCGACATTCTTCCGGTTCGGGTCTGTTCCCTGCGGAAAACGTACCAGGATGGCAGTTCCTCCCACATTGTTCATGTCCGGGTTGTTTTTGCTGCTTCCCCAGTTCACGAAATCCACATAGTCAAAGGGCAAAATGGCTTCCACTCCATCAGGAATCAGCGAGTTGTTGAAATCCTTCATGATACCCGTCACCGTGTACACGCCTTTTCTATCGTTCGACAAATGAATCCTCTTTCCTTCCGCAGGTTCCTCTCCAAACAATTTGCGGGCCCCCGACTCGGTCAGCACGATGCTGTGGGCATCGACCAGCGCCTGATCCGGATTTCCCGACAACAGGGAATAGCCAAAGAAACGGAAGAAATTTTCCTTCACACAATAAATCTCCAGACTGGTTTTCCGGTCGTCGACCGTCGCATAAGTCCCCGACTTGTAGGCTTCGGAGTTGACGGCACACCAGTCGGCCATTTCCGGATAGCGGCTGGCCAAGCGTTCGCCCACCAGGTAATTTCCGGCGAAATAGCTCTCGTTCGACAGGACATAAATGTGATTGATATCCTTTATATCGTCGCCCACGGTGACCTGCCGCACGACCATGTTGGCAATGAGCAGCACGAACATCAGGGAGATGCCCAGTCCTGCCACATTGACCAACGTAAACAGTTTGTTGCGCTGAAGGTAAGTAAAATAGGTTTTCAGTCCTTTCATCGTATTTTAGGGTTTGAGGTTGTCATTCAGTCTTGATGCTCCGCACAGGATTTTCATTGGCATTCTTCCAGCACTGGAATGTCACGGTCAGCACCGTAATGAGGCTGACCAGCAAAAAAGAGGCCACAAATACCCAGGCACGGATGGGCGTCTTGTCAGAGAAACTTTCCAGCCAGTCGTGACCGATCCACCAGCCGAATGGAGCTGCCAGCGCGAAGCAGACCACCAACATGACGAAATAACGCTTGGTGAACATGTAGAGGATTTCACCGGTAGAGCTTCCCAAAATCTTCCGGATACCGATTTCCTTGCGGCGGTATTCACTCTCAAACAGGGTAAGCCCGAACACACCAATCATGCTGAGCACAATGGCAATCAAGGAGAACAACAGAATCTGACGGGTGAAACGCAGTTCCCGATGGTAGTTCTGGTCAATCACCTCATCCATGAAGCGGAACTTGAAGTCACGACCCGGAGCCATCTTTTCTGTGGCCTCTGCCAAGCGATGAAGCATGTCCACCTTGTCTACTCCCGAAGCCACCCGGATGTTCAAGATGCTATTGGCATCCCAATCTGCATGGTCCTTTCCGTAAATGAAGAAGGCCATCGGCTCTACGGCATCGTTGTTGCGGAAGCTGCTGAAACGGATGTTCTCACAGAATCCGATCACTGGGTAATCCTCAGGAACAGCCGGTTCATCTACTCTCATCCAGGGATATTTCTTCCGGGCTGCTTCGTTGAAGATATACACATCTCCGTCGCCCGGTTTGAAATCACGTCCTTCAGTTATCTTGATTCCCATTACCGACAAGTAACGGTAGTCCACCGGGAAACAGACCATATTGATGGCACGTTCCCCACTTCCTCTTCCCCACGACATGTAGTTATCAGACGAACTTAACACGAACTGGGAAATCGAAATGCCTTCTATGCCCGAAATTCCGGACAATTCACTGACAATCGCTTCCCGGCGATTGAGATACTCATTCGGAATCTCTCCCACCAATACGACCTCCTTGTCGTAGCCATAGTCGCTACGCTGAATATAACGGCTCTGCAGGTACATGATGCCCACAGAGATTATCAGCATGAAAGAAACGAAGAACTGGAAGCAAACCAAAAACGTACGCAACATCTTGCCTTTCGGAGACAAGCCGAACGAACCTTTCAACACCAATGCCGGCGGGAAAGAAGTGACGTAGTAAGAAGGATAGGCTCCGGCCAGCAAGCCCATGCACACGGCAACTCCGCCCAAAGCCATCAGCAGACCCGGATGAGACGTCAGAGAAAGGTCGGATGCCACCAAGGTAGTCAAAGAGGTGCCTTTCAGCAGATAGAGCCAGAGCAAGGACAGCAGGAAGCCACACACACAAACCCATACGGATTCTAACAGCAGATACATCCGCAAGGAGAAAGTGGAAGCACCCAACACCTTCTGGGTATTGATGGAACGTAACCGCATGGGAGTTTCTGCCAGTGAGAAGTTCATGTAGTTGACTGCCGCCGTGAGCAGAATCAGTACCGATACACACAACAACAGGTACACAGCGGCCTTGCTGGTAGCCGCCTTGTTGCCTACCGTGGAATAATGCACTTCATCCAGCGGCGTAAAATGAATGAAATCCTCCCAGTCTTCCTCTCCGCTAATCCGGTCTTTGGGAATATTCTGCTTGCAGCTTTCGATGACCGACCGCTCCACATCGGCCAATGAAGCCGGACTGTCGAGCCGTATATACAGGGTATAATTCCAGTTCGTCCAGGAATCTTTGTTCAAATCCGACCGGAAAGAAGAGAACACACAGTTACCCAACTGGGAGTTCTCCGGCATATCCTGATAAACCCCTCCTACCACCAAGGGCTGGTTACGGGATTTACGGTCTATATAAATCGTCTTGCCAATGGCATCTGTAGTACCGAAAAAACGACGGGCCATGGATGCGGAAATCAGGACCTGACCGGGTTCATTAAGAGAAGCGGTCGTGCCGCTTACCATAGTAGGCTGGAATACCTCCATGTAATCCCCAAATCCGGTAAACTCAGGCTCTGAATAAATGTGTTCGTCTACCTCAAAATCGGAGGAATAGTTGGACAATGAAGTCACTGAAATGGCCTGTATATGGGGAGAAGAAGCTCCTATCAGCTCACAGAAAGGACGGGCCAGCCAGATTTGCCAGCCGTAATCTCCGCCGGCATTCACTTCCACCCTATAAATACGGTCGTGGGCCGGATAGGCTTTGTTGTAGTTGTAGTCGTAGTCCACCTGCGTCAGGATGACGAAGCAGGCGGCAAACGCGATACTCAACCCCAGCAGGTTCAATACGCTGGCCGTAAAGAAACGCCGGAAGGTATGCGAAAAATTTCTGAAAAGTGTGTTCATAAGTTGTTACGTGTTTATTATGTGATGGCAAAATTTTATTCACCGACTTTCAACCGACGGGTAGAAACACTGCCGATGCCGTCTTTGGAAATATGAGCCGACCGGGCTTTTCCGCTCAGGGTGAGACTGCCGACACCTTCCACACTGGCATCCAGCCGGTCACAATCCACTGTCAGCTCGCCATTGCCTACCCCTTCGAGAGTGATTTTTACGTTTCGGGCATGCAAATCGGCTACATTCAGGCTGCCTACTCCCTGTACATCAAATTTCACATCCTTCAGGTTCAGACGGGACTTGCAGTTGAACGAGCCGACTCCTTCAAAAGTAACTTCCTGCAAATCGGGAGCACTGATATAGATGGAGAGTCCATTCACGTTCTTGGTGGTCTTCTTTCCTTTTTCCGCCCACGTAATCAGCAATACTCCGTCTTTCACCGTACACTTTGTCTGATTTACCCATTTCTTTTCCCCTTCCACACGAAGTGAATAAGTGTTCGACTGGGTGAAATACACGCTGGCTACACTTTCCAGTTCAATGGAATGGAAAGCACTGACACTACGTGTTTCACTGACTTTGTCGCCAGAACTGCCTTTGGCATTGATACAGGTTGCACACAAAAATACCATTACCAAACCCACGAATATACTTGCTATCTTTTTCATAATGATTTATCTTTTTAGTTTAACACCAATACTTCATTGTCTTTATAACTCTCATATCCGGAAATGATGACCCGTTCGCCTTTTTCCAGTCCCTCCAGCACTTCGTAATACTGGGGGTTCTGACGTCCGATACGGATTTTACGACGATAGGCTTTCTTCCCATCCTTGTCGACCACGAAAATCCAGTTGCCTCCGGTCACCTGGAAGAAGGTACCCTTCGGAATCAGCACGCTTTCGGTAGGCTCACCCAGCTGCAGGTCGATGTAGTAGGTCTGTCCGCTGCGGATGTTCTCCGGACGTTTGCCCTGGAAAATGAAATCGGTACGGAAACGTCCGTCGCGCACCTCGGGATACACCTTGCGCACTTTCAGGTTGAACGAAGAGCCCTGCCGTTCAAAAGTGGCCGGCAGTCCGTTGGTCACACGGTCGATGTAGTGCTCGTCAATCATGGCCTCAATCTTGTAGTCCGACAAATCGTTGATCTGTCCCACCATCTGTCCGGCGTTGATATTCTGTCCCAGTTCTGCATCCAGCAGTCCCAGCTCTCCGTCGATGGTAGCCCGCACTTCCAGCTTGTCTTTCCGCTCACGAATCAGCAAGACGTTCTTGCGCATGTTCTGCAAGTTGTCTTCCATCTGGTCCATCTGGATGTTGCGGTAGATGGAATCCTGCGCCAGACGTTCCATAATCAGCTTGTGCTTCTTCTGAGCCACTTCGTAGTCTTCCTTGGCCTGGAGGTATTCCTCGCGGCTGATGAGCCGTTCCTTGTACAAGCGCTGGTATTGCTGGTACGTACGCTGCTTGCGGCGGGTATCAATGTCGAGCTGTACCTTCTCCGTTTCGTTGTTCAGCTTGTCCTGCTGCATGGTGACCTGCGTGTTACGGAGCAGATTCTGTTTCTCTGCCAGTTCAGATTCCGCATTCAGAATCTGCAAGTCCAGGTTGGAGTTGCTCAAACGGAGAATCACATCGCCTTTCTTCACGTGCGCTCCTTCTTCCACCACCTTCTCCTGCACGATACCTCCTTCTTCGGGGCTGAGCTGTACCACGGAAATCGGCTGCACCTGTCCGTTCACCCGGATATAATCATTAAACTTTCCATAGGTCACATCGGCAATGTTCAGCGACTTGCCGTCGACTTTCAGCGTAGAAGCATGATTGCCGAAAATAATCCAACCCAACAACAGAAGTACAACCACTCCTCCTGCGATATAAGGAAGGTGTTTCTTCTGGATTCCTTTTTTCTTTTCTAACTGTATATCCATAATCTCGTCGTTTTTTATCAATCTTTTTTAGCGGTTTCTTCCAGCCCGCGAATAATTTCTTCTCCTTTATAATAGTCTACCAGACGACATTTCATCAGGTAGGTCAACTTGCTCTGCAACAACTTGGTCTCGCTTTCGAGCAAAGTGGCCGCATTGTTCTGCACATCGAGCGAGGTCATCAACCCTTCCTCGTATTTCCGGCGGGTGACATGATAGGCCAGCGAATCGGAGTTGACTTTCTTCTCCATCTGGATACTCTCTTTCAAATACCCTTCCCGGTCCTGTACGGCCTGAAGCACCAGTTTCTGCAATTCTTCTTTCTTCGACTCGTACTGCTCGCAGGCAATGCGGTAATTGTTTCTTGCCTGCCGCAATCCGCTCACTCCCGAAAGACGGTTAAAGATAGGAATACTCATGCTGATACCCACATAGGAACCGAAGTTATTGTTGAACTGGGTGCGGAAATTCGGATAGGAGGTGGAGTGTAATTCCTTATAATAAGAACTGGAAATGCCACCGAACAAGGTGATGGACGGTACCACATCGGCCCAGGAAATCTTACGGCGCATATCGGCCACCTTCGCATTCAGTTCTGCCTGACGCAGGGTAGGATTGACATTCAGGGCGATGCGGAACACATCGTCCGCCTGCTCCTGAGTCAGTTGAATATAATGAAGTGTCTGTGTGTCGAGTACAGCCGTATCCAGTTGCAACGTATCGTTTGCCGGAAAATTCATTTTCTGCTTCAAGGTCAGCAAGGCCGTTTCGTACAGATTCCGCTGGTGTGTCAGATTGTAACTGTCGGTGGCCTGCTGGGCTTCCATCTGGGCCACATCGGCCAGCCCTTTCAGTCCCAGCTCTTCTTGACGGCGGGTTTTATACAACAACGAATCGCTTTCCACCAGTTTCTTGCGGGCCAGCCGCAGAGTACCGTAACAATACAAGGCATCGATATACGCCTGGAAGGTTTCCAATGCGGTGTTATCTTTGGATTCCTGCCAGGCAGCTTTGCCCATCAACCAGGCAGCCTTCGAGCGGCGTACCTCGTTCACCAGTCCCCCGCCCCGGAAAATCGGCATGGAAGCCTCCATGGAATAGGCATTGTTGAAAGTAGACACGGTGTTGTAGGTATTGGTCTCCGGGTCTACCGAACGACCGAAATTATATTGTATGCCAGTACTTGCACTCACTCCCGGCAAGAAACTGCCAATGGCTTTCATACGATCCATCCGGGCATTGTCGGCCTCCAGTTCCCGCTGACGGACAGTACGGTTGTGTGCCACTGCATAGCTCATGCAGCGGTCTACATCCCAGACCTCCTGCGCCGTAGCTTCCAGTCCCATCCAACCGGAAAGAAGGAAAAGCGTGATGTGTAATAAATTCTTTTTGTTCATATCGTAATCGTTTATCTGCCAAATCCTACTCAAATACCGTGCCAAAAAGTTATTACATTCATTCACAACAAGATACGATATTCACCTAAAATCGAAGTGTCTAATTTTTTGACAATCGGTGTCTAATTTTTTGTCACTGCCCGTATTTTTTAGACATTTTTTATGCCCTCCCCTCGAAAATTCCTATTTTTGTCATAAAATCTCAATCACAGATGGCAAAACAAGGAACTTTACTCGTAGTAGACGACAACCGTAACATTCTTACTTCACTGCAGTATCTTCTGGAAGAATATTTTCAACAGGTGATTACGCTGAATTCTCCGGTCACCATCCCTTCTCTCCTGCAACGGGAAGCGGTGGATGTGGTACTGCTCGACATGAACTTCTCTTCCGGCATCAACAGTGGAAATGAAGGCCTCTACTGGTTACGCGAAATCAAGCGGCTGCGCCCTCAGATTCAGGTGGTACTTTTTACGGCCTACGCCGACATCAATCTGGCGGTCACCGGATTGAAAGACGGAGCAACCGACTTCGTGGTAAAACCTTGGGACAATGCCAAGCTGGTACAGACCTTGCAAGAGGCCTACGCAAAGGGGCATGGAAATGACAAGAAAGGAAAACAAGCCGCACAACCGGATGAGAAATCGACCATGTACTGGGGAAATTCAGCCGTCATCCGTCCGCTGCGGTTGCTGGTAGAGAAGGTCAGCACCACCGATGCCAACATTCTGATTACGGGAGAAAACGGAACCGGAAAAGACATGCTGGCCCGCGAAATCCATCGCCTGTCTCCCCGACGCAACGGGCCGATGGTAGTAGTCGACATGGGAGCCATCACCGAATCGCTGTTTGAAAGTGAACTGTTCGGGCACGTCAAAGGCTCGTTCACCGATGCCCATACCGACCGCATCGGACGTTTTGAGGCTGCCGACGGTGGTACACTGTTCCTCGATGAAATTGCTAACCTTCCTTATCACCTGCAAGCCAAACTGCTTACGGTACTTCAGAAACGGTATTTCATCAAGGTGGGAAGCAATACCCCGCAGCCGACCAATATCCGACTGATTTGTGCCACCAACCGCAACTTGGATGAGATGGTACACAACGGAGAGTTCCGCGAAGACTTGCTATACCGCATCAATACCATCCACCTGCACATTCCGTCACTTCGGGAACGGAAAGAGGATATTCTGCCACTGGCACAGCGTTTCCTGGAACAGTACAACCTGCAATACCAGCGCACGCTGACCGGTTTCAGTGCCGATGCGGAACAGCGCCTGCTGAACTATCCCTGGTACGGAAATATCCGTGAACTGCAGCATACCATCGAAAAGGCAGTCATCCTTTCGGACGGTAACCTGCTGAAAGCAGACAACCTGCAACTGACTGACGTTCCAGCCCCGGAATCCCCGAGCATACAGGAAGAAACGAAAGAAGATACTCCGCTGCAAACCTTGGACGAGATGGAAAAGAACCTCGTCAAGAAAGCCATCGAACAATGCGACGGCAACCTGTCACAGGCAGCGGCACAACTGGGTATTACGCGGCAGACACTGTACAACAAAATGAAACGCCATGGCATCTAAATGGTTCTCTTCCCCACTGACACGGATTCTCTCCCTCACAACAGGCGTGGCCTTACTGACCTTAGGGATAAATGAAGACGAAAACGGATACATCATCATCGGGGCCTGTCTGATTATCCTCGCCGTCTTTCTCTTTTATTCCAGTCAGAAACAACTACGGGAGAAAAGCTGGCTCATGCTGGAAGCCATCCGCAACCGCGATTATTCCTTCCGTCTGCCTACGCACGGCTTCATCGGAGGTGAACGCATCCTGCAGAATACCCTGAATGAATTCGGGGCGATGATGGGCGAGCAGAAACAGCTGATGGAACAGCGGGAACGGTTTTATGAACAGGTACTCTCGGGCATCAGTTCCGGCATCATCGTACTCAACGAACAGAACAAAATCATTCAAAGTAATCCGGCCGCGGCCCGACTGCTCAGTATCCCGGCTCTCGGTACCCTTCAGCAACTGGAACGCTACGGAGAAGACATCCCGGGACTGCTGGGTACCTTGCCTGCCGGTGAACGCTGCAACCTGCAATATACCACTACCAAAGGAGAAGTCCAACTGCTGGTCCGGGCGTCCGTGATGCAACTGGGAGAAAATACAGTCAAGATTCTGACTCTAAACGATATCCGGAATGAGATGGATGCCAAGGAGCTCGAATCATGGGTGAAACTGACCCGGGTACTGACACACGAAATCATGAACTCCATCGCACCGATTTCTTCCCTGAGCGAAACCTTCTTACAACGAAAAGACGTAATCAACAGTCCTATTTACGAAGGTATCCGGGCCATCCATGAAACTTCCACCGGATTGATTTCCTTTGTAGACAGCTACCGGAAGTTCTCTTCACTCCAGAAACCCTCTCCAGAGCCTTTCTACCTGAAAGAACTTCTGCTGCAAATAGAAAGTATTCATCTCATCCCTTCCCACATACAGCTGAGCCTTCAAATAGAGCCTGAAGACCTGATGCTCTATGCCGATCCGAACCTGATCCGACAGGTACTCATCAACCTGATAAAAAATGCCGTACAAGCCATCGGAGAACGTACAGGGAAAATCCATATCCGTGCCTACTCCACCAAAGAAGAGCATATCCTCATCTATGTGAGCAACGACGGTCCCGCCATCCCCGAACAGGAGGCTGAAGAGATTTTTGTCCCCTTCTTCACCACCAAAAAGGAAGGAAGCGGAATCGGTCTTTCCCTTTCCCGACAGATTATGAAACTCTCCAACGGCAGCATCAGCCTCTTGAAAGCAGAAACCAACGGATGGAATACCACCTTCGTACTGGAATTCTTCTAAACACAGAAAAGCCCCGAATAGCAGATATTCAGGGCCTTTCCACTCAAATCCTCACAACCCTCGTTGTGCTTAAATCATAGCCAAGTCTGAAGAATCCGACTCGTGCTTTCTCAAAAGCATTTTCAATCCTTCCAATAAATTCCGGCATCCGTCATTCATCTCTTCTTTCATGCTCCTATAGCCAAAATCTACATCGCAGGATGGCATGTTGGCTTTCGCCCTGTGTTTGCAGATATCCGCAAACAGATGAATCTTGTGCCAATTCCGATAATCCATGAAGCGGGTCAGCAAATCTTTCTGCCACGGCTCCATTACTACCACGAAGTCCGCTTCATCGCGCAAAGCCTCGTTCATGTTCCGTTCCAACTTTCTCCCTCCCGGAGAACCAAATTCTGTCATCTCAGCTGTTACCACCTCCACATCGGTCATGTCAGCTTCGGTGAGTTTCTTCTTAAAAAGAGACTCCATAGAGAACAGCTTTCCGACACGTTCCAGACCGACCAATAGCACTTTCATAATATCAAATTTTAAAAGTTAATAAAAAGAAGGTACCGAAAATACTTTCTCGACTGGAATGTAATCATTTAATCCGAGAAAACAAAACAAATAACAGAATATCAGCCAAAATTACACATTTATTATGATTTATCGTACTTAAAAGATAAATTCTAATAAATTGTCGCTCACAAACGGCTTTCCTGAATAATATCGATTAATATCGGCTTCATTCCTCCCACGAAACATTCCACGGCAATGACCATCAGAATCAATCCCATCAGACGCATCATGACGTTATTTCCTGTTTCACCAATCACCCGAACCAGTCTGGTAGACAAACGCAAGATAATATAGGTAAGGATATATACCACCGCAATCACCGAAACGAGCGTCACTTTCAGGCTCCAGGTATGAGCATCATCCATCATAATAATGCCGTTCGCAATGGCACCCGGACCGCAAAGCATCGGGATAGAAAGCGGTGTAATGGAAATATCGTCCGCATACGCCTTGATTTCCTCGTCCTTGAGCTTCGTATTGGTGTAACGTGCCTGCAACATATCATAACCTATCTTCAGAATGATAATACCGGCCGCAATACGAAAGCCATTGGTAGAGATGCCGAAGAATTTAAACAGGAACTGTCCACAAAAAGTAAATGCAATCAATATGATAAAAGAAATGATAGTCGCTCTTTTCACAATATGCTGACGCTCCTTTTCTCCCAGTCCGTTGGTCATGGTCAGAAATACCGGCATCGTGCCCAGAGGATTTGTCAATGTGAAAAAGGAAGTGAAGCACAACAGTGCATAGGGTAGAATTGTATCCATAAAAACATATTTAAAAACCAAAACAAAGATACAATAAAATCGATAGGAACCCATAAGAGACGAAAAAATAAAAGGGAATTTTACGCCATCTCCCGTTCCCTTACGGGCACAAAAAAAGCCCCGAGATATTGCTATCCCGAGGCTCTCTGTAAAACGGCGACTACCTACTCTCCCACTTGTACGCAGTACCATCGGCGTGGCGAAGCTTAACTTCTCTGTTCGGAATGGGAAGAGGTGGAACCTTCGCGCCATAGTCACCTTAATTTCTTTATATCGTCATGACTCACAAGCAAGCAACCTTAGCACTCGGCTGAACGTATATATCATCCTTCGATGTCTTTTCCATCCGCCCGGCGCGGATAAGGAAAGCTTTCGGGCAATTAGTAATGCTCGGCTTTGCTGTCTCCAGCTTTACACCTGCATCCTATCAACGTTGTCGTCTTCAACGACCCTGAGAAATCTAATCTTGTGGCCGGCTTCGCACTTAGATGCTTTCAGCGCTTATCCGATCCCGACTTAGATACCCGGCGATGCGCCTGGCGGCACAACCGGTAAACCAGAGGTCGGTCCAACACGGTCCTCTCGTACTAGTGTCAGAGCCACGCAAATTTCATACGCCCA
>URWA01000016.1 GCA_900551445.1 uncultured Bacteroides sp.
TAGAGCGCATGATTCATAATCATGAGGTCCCCGGTTCAATCCCGGGTCCCGCTACAAAAAAAGACATTCAGAAATTATCTGAATGTCTTTTTTTGTAGGTATGCAAGGGGTCATTTCTTCCTTTCTTTCCATAAACGTGTCATGTCTTCCAGTGTTTTGCCCTTGGTTTCCGGGACCAGCCGCCATACAAAGAGGGCTGCAAGGATACAGATTACTCCGTAGAGTCCATACACGAACATGTGGCCGAACTTATCCCCCATATCTCCGGCGCTCATGTTATACATAGGCAGGAAGGTAGAGGAAACAATGAAGTTGAATATCCATTGGAAGGCTACGGCGATGGCTACGGCAGCCCCGCGAATGGTGTTGGGGAAAATTTCGGCAATGAGAACCCAACAGATGGGGCCCCAGCTGAACATGAACGAGGCACTGTAGACCATGATGCTGATGACTGGTATCATGGGGGAGAGTCCTGCAACGGCATTGCTGAAAGCCACTCCGAGTGCGCCGATAGCCATACCGGCAGAGCCGTAAATCAGCAGTGGTTTGCGTCCCCATTTTTCTACTGTGAAGACGGCCAGTAAAGTAAACAGGATGTTGACGATACCCATGAATACGGTCTGTACCATCGGATTGCCCATGCCCATGCTTTCAAAGATACGAGGGGCGAAATAGAGTACGGCATTGATACCAACGGCTTGTTGGAAGACACTCAGCATGATGCCGATGAAGATAACCATCCAGCCGTAAGTGAACAGCTTTTCGGTTTTTTCGTTCGCTGTGGCTTTGATTTCGCTTAGGATAGTTTGGGCTTGTGTCAGTCCGTTGATTCGACTCAACACGAACAAGGCTTTTTCATCACGTCCGGTCATGGCCAGATAACGGGGCGTTTCAGGGACAAACAGTACCAAAAGGGTAAACAGTCCGGCAGGTACTGCTTCGCTGACAAACATCAGACGCCATCCGCTTTCAATGGTCCAGGCTGCTTCTTCCGGATTCATGATGCGGTTCACCCCGTCCACGATTTCCACGACAGGATTCAGGTGATCACCCAAGATGAGGAAGTTGACAAAATACACTACCAGCTGTCCGAAAATGATGGCAAACTGGTTCCAGGAGACTAAAGTTCCTCGGATATTGCTCGGAGCGATTTCTGCAATATACATCGGACAGATGGCCGAAGCCAGTCCTACGCCTATGCCTCCAATTACCCGGTAAAAATTAAATGCCAGCAGAAGAGAATAGGAAGGGGCTCCGTGTGGGAAGAAGAGAAATTCCGGATAGTATGACCCAAGAGCGGAGAGGAAAAACATAATGCCTGCAAACAACAAAGAGAACTTTCTCCCAAAACGGGAAGCAAAGAATCCGGAAAGGGCACTACCGATGATACAGCCTAAAAGAGCGCTTGAAGAGGTGATTCCGTGCCAGCTGTCTGTATAAATGAAATCATCTGCTCCCATGAAAAAAGCTTGTAGACCCTTTTCGGCACCTGAAATGACGGCTGTATCATAACCGAACAGCAATCCCCCGAGGACAGCGACAAGTACGATGGAGAACAGATAGACTCTGCTTCCTTTTTTTGTGTAATCCATAATAAAAAGTTTTAGAGGAAAAGAAAACCGGCATACCCGGCCGGGGAAGATAAACTTCACCGACGGGCATGCCGGCTGAGCGCTGCATTCTTAACGCATTAGCAATACATGTTTACAATAGCTTCGTACAATTCTTGTTTTCCGCTGGTCTGTTTCGGTTCGCCTGCGGTCTTTGCGTATGCTACAACATCTTCCAGAGTCAGCTTGCCTTCTTCAAAGTCTTTTCCTTTTCCGCTGTCAAATGAAGCGTAGCGGTCGGCAAACATCTTCTTGTAAGGAGATTCTTCGAGCAGACGGGCTGCATTTTCCAATGCACGTGCCATGGCATCCATTCCGGCGATGTGTGCGATAAAGATGTCTTCCAAATCGGTGGAGTTACGGCGTGTCTTGGCATCGAAGTTGGTACCGCCGTTGCCCAGACCACCGCCACGGATAATCTGCATCATGGCCTGAATCAGTTCATAATTGTCGATAGGGAACTGGTCGGTATCCCATCCGTTCTGATAGTCACCGCGGTTGGCATCGATAGAACCCAGCATGCCGTTGTCGACAGCGACAGCCAGTTCGTGTTCAAAGGTATGGCCGGCCAGTGTGGCGTGGTTGACTTCGATGTTGACTTTGAAATCTTTGTCCAGTCCGTGTGCTCTCAGGAAGCCGATTACGGTTTCTGTATCTACGTCATACTGGTGTTTGGTCGGTTCCATAGGTTTTGGTTCAATCAGGAAAGTTCCTTTAAAGCCTTTTGCACGGGCATAATCACGAGCCATTTTCAGCATCTGTGCCAAGTGTTCTTTTTCACGCTTCTGGTCGGTGTTCAGCAGTGACATATAACCTTCACGTCCACCCCAGAATACATAGTTTGTTCCCCCCAGTTCGATGGTTGCATCGATGGCATTCTTGATTTGTACCGCAGCACGAGCCACTACATCGAAATCAGGATTGGTAGCCGCACCGTTCATATAGCGTGCATGGCCGAATACGTTGGCCGTACCCCACAACAGTTTGATGCCTGTTTCTTCTTGTTTCTTCTTGAGATAGGCTACGACTTCCTTCAGGTTGGCTTCGTATTCTTCGATGGTTGCTGCTTCGTCGCACAAGTCTACATCGTGGAAGCAGTAGTATTCAATACCGATTTTCTGCATGAACTCAAAGCCTGCATCTGCCTTGTCTTTTGCAGCCTGTACTTTGTCCGGATTTCCTTTCCAAGGGAAAGTCTTGGTTCCACCGCCGAACTGGTCGCCGCCTTCAGCACACAATGTATGCCACCAAGCCATTGCAAACTTCAACCATTCTTTCATCGGCTTGCCCATGATGATTTTGTTTGCGTCGTAATAACGGAAAGCCATCGGGTTTTTGCTTTCTACACCTTCGAATTTGATTTTTCCGATACCCGGAAAGTACTCTTTTGTTGCCATAATATTTTGTTTTAGAAGTTAATGAATAATTTATTTTCTTGTAGATTTTTCGAGATATTCTTTCCAACGTGCGTATGCGTCGGCGTAGGCGGTCTCATCGGATGCTTTCGGCTCGATGACAGCCAGTTTGTCGAGTGTGGCAAACGCTTCTACGTGGTCGTGGTAGATACCGGCTCCCATTCCGGCTCCTTTTGCGGCGCCTACAGAGCCGTCGGTGTCATACAGTTCAATTGTCGCTCCGGTTACTCCGGCCAGAGTGTCACGGAAAAGCGGACTCAGGAACATGTTGGCGTGTCCGGCATGGATTTTCTTGACTTCCATCCCCATGCCTTTCATGATGTCGATGCCATAGCGGAAAGAGAATACGATTCCTTCCTGTGCGGCACGCAACAGATGACTGCGGTTGTGAAGATTGAAGTTGATGCCTTGGATGGAACAGCCTGTTTCCTGATTTTGCAACATACGCTCCGCGCCATTACCAAACGGGAGAATACTGATGCCGTCCGCACCGATTGGAGCTTGGGCTGCCACTTCGTTCATTTCTGCATAATTTAGGTCGGAAGCGAGTGTACGCTTCATCCAGGAATTCAGGATACCTGTGCCGTTGATGCAGAGCAGGACGCCCAAACGGGTTTGTGAAGCGGTATGATTGACATGTGCAAAGGTATTGACACGTGACTGTGGGTCATAGTTCACACTGCCGTTCACGCCATATACTACTCCGGATGTACCGGCGGTAGAAGCAATCTCGCCTGGATTGAATACGTTCAATGAGAGTGCGTTGTTGGGCTGGTCGCCGGCGCGGTAGGTTACTGGAGTACCTGCTTTCAATCCCAATTCGGCCGCTACCTTTTCAGTCAGTTTCCCCTGTTCGGAGAAAGTGGGGCGGACATCGGCCAAAAGGGAAGCGTCAAGACCGTAATAATTCAGCAGGAAGTCGGCTACTTTGTTCTCCTTGAAATCCCAAAACATTCCTTCGGACAATCCGGATACAGTGGTACAGATTTCTCCGGTCAGGCGCATGGCGATGTAGTCGCCCGGAAGCATCACTTTATAAATTTGGGCATAGATGTCCGGTTCATTTTCTTTTACCCATGCCAGTTTGGAAGCTGTGAAATTACCCGGTGAGTTGAGCAGATGGGAAAGGCACTGTGCTTCTCCTAACTCCTGAAAGGCCTTTTGCCCGTAGGGTACGGCTCTGGAATCACACCATATAATGGAGGGACGGAGTACCTGCTGATTCTTGTCTACGCATACCAGCCCGTGCATTTGATATGAAATACCAATGGCTTTGATTTCTTCTGCTTTGGCTCCTGAATTTGCCAATACGGCTTGGGTAGCCAGTTTTAGGTTTTCCCACCAGTTTTGCGGGTCTTGTTCGGCCCACCCTTGTTTTATTGCAATGATGGCAGCTTCTGTCTTCGGGAAAAAGGCGGATGCTGCGCACTTTCCGGTCTCTACATTGACCAGACTCGCCTTGACTGACGAGCTTCCTATGTCATAACCTAATAAATACATATTTTTATATTGTTTTTAATTATCTTCTTGTTTTGTTGTAGATTTTCCGGTCGAAGCGGTAGTAACGTGCAGCACGATGGGAAACGCCTTGCTCGTATTCTTCCAAGGGTACAATGTATTCCATCATGGAAATCTTTTTGTGAAAATTGCGTACATCAAGTTGTTTTCCATATACTACCTCATAGAGCATGCGGAGTTGTAAGGCCGTGAACTTGCGTGGAAGCAGTTCGAAAATACACGACGGATTAAATTCAATATGCTGACGGATAAACCGCATGGCCTCGGCGATAATCAAGTTGTGGTCGAAAGCCAAATCCTTTATCTCTTCGAGGGCAACCCATTCGGCCTTGTATTCATCCAGATTCTTATTGAGTGTCTTGTCTATTTTGACAAGGGCAAGGTAGGCAATTGTAACAATCCGTTCCACTTTGGCCTTTTCTGCCCTCTCCAGCCAGTGTATGTCTTTGGGGCTCTTGGTACGGTCCTTTGAACCAAAGGACTTAAACTGCATCAGATTGACGTTTTTAAGGCCTGTCAAGTCATGAAGGACCCGTTTGGCTGCATCGTCCAAGTCCTCATCCATATAGATGAGGCTTCCCGGAAGCTTCATATCGTGAAAAATTTCCCCACTTTCTTCTCCCATACGTTTGACGAGTAATACTTTCAGTTTTTCTCCATCAAATCCGATTACTACGCAGTCGACCGAGATGTGATTGTTGGCTAATTGTCTTGTGTATTCCATAAGCATTTTTCTGTCTACTCTGCAAAGAACGTCTTTTTAATTGAATTATGCAATAGGGAAAATTTGATTATAAAAGCTTATTGTTCAATGAAATAAATATCTTCTTTCATACAATATCATGATTTGCTGTTTTTGTATCTCATACAATATGTATTCGGGGTGATTTTCCTTTTGGATTTTTTTTAAAGTCATGGTAGAATTGAAGTGGCGAATATTCAAGGATTTAAGTCGTGCGGATGAAGTGATGAGTATTGTTCACTTATTGTATTTTACATCTTAGGGATTTTATAGGGCTGCTGTTGGGTAGATAGTGGGGGATAATGGTAATTTTCTTTATATGTTAAAAATCTAAAAGAGAAAAAAATGTACCTTTGCATCGGTTTTTTAGAGGAAATAATTATGGAGAATTCAATGAAATTAATCATGTTGGGCACGGGCAATGCTGCCGTAGTGAACTGTTACAATACGTGCTTCGCACTTTGTCGAGGTGAAAAATTTTTTCTGGTGGATGCGGGAGGAGGCAACGGTATCCTGCAGCAGCTTCAGAAAGCCCATATACCTTTGAACAGGATTCATGAGATTTTTGTGACTCATGCGCATACTGACCATATTCTGGGAGTAATTTGGATGATTCGTGTGGTGGCACAGGCCATTCAAAAAGGAGAATACGAGGGCAAGTTGCGTGTGTATGGGCATGAAAAGGTGGTGAAGGTGCTCGACTGGATTTGCCGGATGACTTTACCGAAAAAGATTGTTGCCCGTTTGGGAGAGGATATTCTGTTGTGCGAAGTAGAGACTGGAGGATGTTTTCAAGCCATCGGCTTGGAGATGGAATGTTTTGACATTGCTTCTACTAAGGAAAAACAGTTTGGTTTCCGGACTACGCTGCCCGACGGACAGTCGCTGGTCTGCCTGGGCGATGAGCCCTACAATGAATGCAACCGCCATTATGTGGAAGGAGCCGACTGGCTGCTGTGTGAGGCTTTCTGCCTGTATGAAGACCGGGAGCGTTTCAAACCCTACGAAAAGCATCACAGCACGGCGCTCGATGCCGGACGGCTGGCTGCCCAGCTTGGCGTAAAGAACTTGTTGTTGTATCACACGGAGGACAAGACACTGTCAACCCGGAAGGTCCGTTATACAGCAGAAGCTGCTTCCCAGTTCGGCGGAACAGTATATGTGCCGGATGATTTGGAGGAGATTCAGCTATAAGGTAAAGGATAAGTTTTCACTTGCTGCAGTTTCGTAACCGCAAGTAAGGGGGATGATGTCCGTCATACTTTGAGAAAACTCTAAAAGATTTCTGTATAAAAGAAGAAAGCCGTTCCGAGGTGTGTCGGGACGGCTTTTCTGGTGAAAAATATAGACCTTCTATTTCATTATCTTGACAAAGTAAGTCAGGGTAGGCAAGTGGTCGCTGAAACCATTCTGGAAAGTGGTTCCCGAGAAGGTTCGAAGTGGATAGCCTTTGTATTTTCCTTCTTTCTGAAGCAGGAAAGGACGGTTGAACACTTCACTTTTCCAGAACTTCAAGGTGCTGCGGTCTTTGCCGATAAGATTGCCCGATATAATCTGCTGGTCGAACAAGTTCCACTGGTTCTGATAGCAGAGCGAGCCGATACCTTGGTCATATAGTTTCCAGGTGGCATTGTAATAGCCATCGGGTTTAACGTCTTTGATGTTCTTTTTGGCTCCTAATACTTCGCTGCAACTCTTGTTGAAAGGGTCATCGTTCAAGTCGCCTACAATCAGTACCTTGGCTTCCGGGTTTTGGGCATGGATGGAATCGCCGATATGCTTCACGATGCTGGCTGCAAATTCTCTTAGCGGAGAAGAGGCTGAGCCCCCATAGCGTGAAGGCCAGTGGTTGACTATCAAGTGAAAAGGTTCTCCCGCCAAAATGCCACTTACCAACAGGATGTCGCGTGTCTTGTAGTGCGGCATATCCGGCTTGTTGAAAGGGTAAGTTTTCGCCTCAATCAGTTTGAACAGTTTCGGATTGTACAAGGCTGCCACGTCGATGCCTCTGTGGTCGGGTGACTCAAAATGTACGATTTCATACCCCATTCCCTTGATAGGAGCTGTTTGGGTAAGGTCTTCCAGCACTTTCCGGTTTTCCACTTCTGCGATTCCAATGACGGCAGGACCTGCCGGGCAATAGTCTCTTCCTAACTGTGAAATTACTTTGGCAATATTCTGTAGTTTCTGCTCATACTTGGTCTGGGTCCATTCGTACTTTCCCGTAGGGGTGAAGTCGTCATCCCCTGAGTTATTAGGATCGTCTACCGTATCCCAGAGGTTTTCCAGGTTATAGAAGGCAGCTGCATATACCCCCAGTCTGTCTTGTGCTGACAGACGGAAGGCATATACACAAGTAATGAACAAGGTAAAAATAAGTAATCGTTTATTCATAACTTCAGTCGTTTTGCATTAATTGTTGGGGGTGGGTTCGATGCTGGTTCCTTCGTTTCCTCCAGTAGTGGAACCATTCCCAGGAACGTAAAGTTTCACACTGTACAGGCGCAACCCATAGCTGTTGTCTGTTGTGCTATAGAATTCCAGTGTCGTGTTATCTGATACGCTTACGTTTTCAATAGTCATTTTGAAAGGAGTGTTTCCTTGTTTTGCATCACCTGTAACTTCTTTGCTGGGGATACTTAACTCTTGTCCGTTGCATTTTACTTTCAGTGTGTTCAAATCCTGCTTTTCGCCTGCATTGTATACGTTGGCACCCACCTGATATTCTAGTGTGGCAGTAGTATTGCCTTGTGCATTGATGCCTTTAATGGCGATAGACACTTCTTTAGTTCCGGGGAACCAAACGTTAGTAAGGTTACTAACAATACGGACAGAGGCTTTTTCTTCAGATGTATTTTCAAACATACTGGCAGGGTTGTCAAAACCAGTGTAATCACTGAAGTAAGGCCAGTAGTTTCCACTCTTTTCAGGAGTCCCAAAAGATTCTTGGAACAAGGTTGTTTCACCGCTGGGTGTTTCTGTACCTTCATTTCCACTTCCTTCACTGCTTCCGGTAAAGTCACTTACATCACTGGCGGTGCGCAGAGTAAGCTGCCAGGTACCTCTGAATCGTCCTAGAATACCTGTTACGTTGCCTTTTCCTGCCGGGAGTTTGTCGCCTGCAAAGCTGGCATAGTTGCTGGTACGAATCATGATTGTATTTCCATGGCTGTCGGTGATGTTTTCTTCCCCATAGCCACTTTCAGGAGCGAAGATACCTTTTCCACCGTTCTGGAAAGTTACCCCGGTAAATTGCACCAGTTTAAATTTATAGTTGTCGGGAGCCGCATTTATGGTACTGATGTCCTCAATGACGAGAGGTTTCGCATTTTCCGGGTTTGCCCATCCGTCTTTGCTGACATGCTTTTCGAAATCCTCCCATGGGGTACGGTACAGATAGCCTTGCGGGTGTCCTAACTGCTGTTCGTCGCCATATACGGAGATACTCAATCCGTTCAAGTCTACATATACTGTCTGACCTACCGGATAATAGTTGTACACACTGCTTTGGTCTACTTCCATTTCAATGGCACCCGTTTCATCCTGCAAGTAGATTTTCTTGAAGATGTTTCCAGATTCATCGTTGCCTGTAATGACGGCTTTCAGTACCTGGTCTTGGGTGATGATGATGGGCGCGTCTTCGGTAGCTGCTGCATTCTGTGTGCGCAGTTCTGAAATCGTGATATTGGCTGCCGGACCTGTGTAGGAAGGTTCTGTCAGGAGAGGAGCATCATAGTCTCGTTCACACGCAAAGAGAGCGAGTGAGGCAATGAGTGGCAGACTGATATTTCTTAAAAGTTTCATATATTCTGAGTTTTATGTAGGTTAATGATTAAAAACGATAGCTGACATTCAAGAAGCAGTTGATTCCCTGCATGTAATAATATTTTCCTCCGAAGCGTTCCGGATGTTCAAGGTCGAACCGGCCTTGTTCGTAACCTCCGGTGCAGATATCTTTCTTATTCAGCACGTTGTTCAGAGAAAGATTGAAATTGATGGACTGTCGTCCGGGCAGATAGAAAATCTTTCCTACCGACAAATCCAGTGTGTAGGCTGCCGGGAAACGTTCCTGTGTGGTCAGTTGCTTGAACGCATCGTAATACTGGTTGTACGGTGTTACTTGCGTATAGCTTGAAGCCAAGCGGCGTAAAGGAGCGGCTTCAATATAATTCCGTGCGAATCCGTTCAGATTGGCTCCCAGGAACCAGTAATTGATAAAGTAGCGGATACCGAATGTACCGGCTATTTGCGGTACTCCACCCACATAAACGTCTTTCATGTACACTTTCTCTTTCTCCACGATTTTTCCGTTTTCGGAGTTTTTGACTCCATCCGGGTTGTTGCTGTAGTAGTATTCGCCTACAGTTCCCGCCAGGTCGAAGCTCCAGTGGTCATCCAGTTTGTAGGTGGCTCCCAGTTCAAATCCTCTGTGGATACGGTTCACACCATAGAGTACGTGATTGATGAAGGTACCTTCAATTCCATCATAATAACTGCTACGTTCCATCTGGTCGTAGAAATTAGTCTGGAAGACCCCGATACGTCCGGCCAGGTGAGGAGTAGAGAAGATGTAGTTGATATCGGCCGAAAGGATACGTCCGCTCTTCATGTCATCGATGGTACGGTCGGTGATACGGGGGGATACGTACGCTTCGTTGGGCAGCGGAGCCTCGCTTCCGTAGCTGATGTTCGCATTGATTATATGGCGTCCGTTGAACTTGTAAGTCACTCCACCCTTCACCATCAGGTCGGTAAACTGGTGACGGGCTCCTCTTCCGAATGAACTGTCCGGATAACGTCCGTTACGCATCTTACCGTCACGCTGGAAGCTGGTATAGGTCAGCTTCATGCCATAGTAGTAATCCCAGTAACGTGAATGGTACTGGTTGACAACCCATGCGTTCAAGGAATAGATGTTCAGGTTATAGTTGTACCCGAAAATACCATCTTCATATACCTTTCTTTGCGGGCGGTTCAAGTCATTCTGTATTTTGTCCGGGTCGCCGGAAAAATCCTGTTCTGCAAATTTGTCAATATCCAGCACATATTCGGCACCTAACAGGTCGGCTACTGTTTTAAACTGGCGCGACTGGGTATATCGGGCACCGACTCCGGCTGTGATGTCGAAATGGCGGCTCATGCGGGCATTCAGGGTAGAGTTGAAAGACGTTTCCAACAAATCACTGCGGCGTTCTTCCACCATGTAGACAGCAGCTCCATTTCCGTTGCGGATATGGTTGGCATTGGCCAGGTAAAGGTCATTCCAGTTGATTTGCGTAAAATCCGTCTGATTTGTACGCCATAGTTCCTTGTAGCGTAGCTGAGTGGCCTCATTGTCAAAATACGACGGCAGGTAGCGGTAGTAATCCGGACGCGGGTCGGGTGCGTTATACCAGTTCAGGGCCGTATTTCCGTAGCGGGCATAATGTGCTCCTACACCCGTGGTCAGCGTCATGTTGTCGTTGATTTTCCAGATGTGAGAGATGATGGCCGTCGGGTCGAAGGCTGTCACCACTTTTGCATTTCTTTTCTTTCCGTTCTGGTATCCCCAGTTCGGGTTGTAAAGATAGTTACCTGTCAGCTCATATACTTCGCGGTACGAACTTCCCTGCTGTCCGCGCTGTACGGGTGATACGAAAGCCACCATTGACAGGCTGTGCTTGCCTCCCAACCATTGTTTTTCAGCCGAGAAGGCAAAAGATACGTTTTTGTAAAAAGTTCCGTCGATGTTACCTTCATTGGAGTAGCGTCCGCCCACGGAAGCGGTGAAGGCCCATCCGTTGTCTTTCAATCCGGTGGAGTAGGTAAACATACCACGGAGGTAATAGTTTCGGTTTGTATAACTTAAGGTTAACTTTCCTCCAGGAGTATAAGTACTGGCCCGCATATTGATATTCTCAGTTCCTCCCAATTCGCCAAAGGTGAAGGAAGAGGGTGCGGTGAAGTTGGTGACATCTCCGTTGCGTGTCATGTCGTTCAAGGCTCCTACGGAAGCGTAGTTGAACACGCCTCGGTTCTGGTCGTTGAATTCCACGCCATTGATGTATTTCACTTCCTGCGTGCTGTTGTAACCACGCGGAGAGAAACGTGCCGGTGAAAGCTGATAGGCAGCCTTGTTCAGGAAAATGTCGTTAGACAGGATGACGGTAGAGCTGACGTCCTGTCCGGAAGTCTCCACATCATCGTCCACCATGCCGGCATCGATAATGCCAATCATGGACACGTCTTCGTTTGCGTTCAGTTCAGTTACTCGGATTGGTTTTAGTTCAGTTACGCCTAGGTCTTTTACTTCAATGGACACACTCTTGGGCGTAATCATTACGGAGTTAAGCTGAATGACGTATTTTCCCGGCTGGATGTTTCGGATGGTGAAGATTCCGTCCGCGTCGGTTCTGACCTGGCGGTTCAGCTCTGTCACCGTCACAATCACTCCTGGAATAGGGTCATTGCTTACTGCTCCGATCACACTTCCTTTCACGCTTACATTGTCTTGTGCAAAGGCAAAGTAAGGAAGGAAGAATGCCATGAAGAACAGTAATTTGTGTTTCATAAAAAATTAATTGTTAGTTTAGTGTTATTTATAAGGGTTGAAAGAGAACATGAAAAAGTTTTATAGAGCTTTTCCATGTTCTCTTTTTTAGAGTGGTTCAAAAGTATTTATTGAGGTAATCCTGTAAGTTTGATGTTATAGAGTCTTAATCCCATGTTATTTTCACTAGCTGAAGATGTAAACTCTAATGTGGAACTTTCACTTCCTGTTGCATCGAATTCTACTTCAATTGTATTAAATACATTTGCCTCATTATTGTCTTTTGATACAACCTTACTTGGTATTGTAATACTTTGAGCGTTAAAAGTTACTTTCAATACATTCAAGTCAATACTTGAACCGGAGTTGAATACATTGGCTGCAGCTTCGTATGAAAGTTTGAATTTGCTGTAACCGGTTGTATTGATTCCTGTAATAGTTAATTTGCTATCTTTTCCTGATGGGAACCATACATTATTTACCTTTGTCGTTTCACTAGGATTGCTTGCTGTTTTATGTGCAATGCTGCGTATATCAGCGTTTCCGCTTTCATCACTAAAAGTTAAATTAGAATTGTCCCATCCTGTGAATGAGGCGATTTTAGCTTTATTGGCTTCTGTACCTCCATTAGCAAATGTTTCTGTAAAAAAGACTTTTTCTTCACCCGGTTCTGGATCAGGTTCTGGTTCTGGGTCCGGTGCCACTGTGCCACCACCTTCTCCGTTGGAAACGACTTTCACATTCTTGATTTCCCAAGTACCTGCAGCAGATGTTGTACTTATATACTTAAATGCAAATTTAATTGTTTTTCCGGCATAAGCAGACAAATCAATGGTTGCAGTGACAAAGTTATAGTCATTGTTAGTCCCATATTTATCGATAGAAAGTTGTGTCCATGCTTCTGCATTTGTTTCTGTTACCCAAAGAGTTAGTTCTTCAGACGGAGTTCCTGCAAATTTATGAGCATGGTCGAATGTTAGAGTGGCAGTAGTTGCTTTGCTTAAGTCTATAGCAGGAGAAACCAGCCATGACTCAGATGCTTTTGCACCTCCAAGGAACGCACTAGCTTTCATGAAGTTATCATCATTGTATGTATCATGTTTCCAAACATAAGTACCTCCTTCTGGAAGAGTCTTGTCGTTGATCGTGAAAGCTCCTTGGCTGGTAGCAAATGATTCATTCAATACTACAGCTTCTTGACCTGGCTGAGTTTCGCCGTCAAAGTTCACATCAATATCCCCACCTGCTTTTTCTGTCCAATCGGTGATTGTGGCATTACCTACAGTCACTACCGGTTTGCCATTGTTGATAGACAGGTTCGCATTGAAGCTTACGTTCGTTCCTTTTTCGAAGATGGACGTGTTGTCAATGGTGTAAGTAAATGATTGACCGTTAAGGTTGAATGTCAAATTGATGGCAGTCTGTTCACTGGCTGCGGCGGTCGGCAGAATGATGGCTGTGGCAGTAGTACCTTCTGCATTCACATTCATGACTACCTCTTTGTTGTTGGTGCCAGCTGTAGCGGTCAGTGTGCCGTCGGCCAAGTTGAACTCACCTTCCGTGCTGATGCCCTTCATGGTCACACCTAGGCCGCTGAGTGTTTCAACCGTGGCATCTTTTGTCACGTTCAAGGTGATTTTCGTCAACTGATGAGTAAATGCCAAGCTCACTGTAGTGGCAGAAGTCGCTTCAATACCTTTGGTGCCGTTTGAATAGATCAAATCGATGGCAGCCGGTTTGCTTTGGTCGGACACATTGACCGCAATCTTGTTTCCACTTACACTGGTGGTGTAAGGATAGTATGCGATAAAGTCCACACTTCCGCTTTCAGGAAGATAGATGCCATTGCCCGAAGCCGCCGTCAGTGTACCGTTGGTTTGTGCAATGTACTTTTTGTTTTGTGCGGTTGCAGCCTCAATTCCGCTTCCAGAGTTCATCATGTAGATACCCACTTCGTCGTTTGCGTTCCAAGTGTTGCCTGAAACTCTTGACTGGATGGCTGAGGTAAATACGATGCCTTCACTTCCGTACCATTCGCTGTTGTCGTCGTTGTTCTTACAGCTCATTAGAGCTAGGGTTGACAATGCCCCCACGTAAAATAAATTCGAGATTTTCATACTACTTTATTTTTGAGGATGTGTTCACATTTTATTACCAAGCCGTTTTCTGGCTCTTGACGCTTTCGGTGATTTCCGGCACATCGGGGAAGAATGTAAATCCGGTCATCTCTTCCAGTTCCTTGACAGATACAAGTCCTATATTATAATTTCTGTCACTGTATGATGTGTTGTCCAGCTTATAGCCTACAGTCTGATATTGTCCGCTCACTTTTCGGGCAAGTACCTTAAAATAATATTTGGGTATGGCTATTTTTTTTCCGTCACGGTCGGTGGTATATTGTATGCTCCGGTCGGTGGAGGTTGTAGGCATGGCTCCTGTCACGACATATAATGTATCTGTGCCGCTGCTCCATCCTCTGACAGCATCTTCCAAATCTGCCCAGATGGCCTGATTCAGTTTTTTGCCTGTTTGGGGAGTCATGTTGGTGTAGTAAAACGTTTGGGCATTTATGGCGTTTGACCGTAAGCGGTCACCGCTTGGAAGTTGGTGTCCCCGGTCGTAATCTGTGGCAGGATATGAGCTTGACAGATTAGCTTGCAGTGATTCAGCTACTTGGGGGTCATAGTCCCAGGCATCGGTACGTTTCCCGTTTCCGTCTATGTACCAGCTGCACAAAGGATAGGCCACCCAGTAGGCTATCTTTAAGTTCGTGTCATACAACATGCTGTAATTGCGGATTTTGATCCCGCTGTGCGTACTGTTGGTATAAGTTTCTCCTGTGTAGTGGGTAATATATTTTATGTTTGATTGGGCCAACTGGGATTCAGTAATCAATGGGGTTTCTGCCCATCGGGTGTATTTGGCTTGGGGGTCAGTCGTAATTTCTCCCCCCTTACTGCTAATGTTTACATTGCAGATGTATTTGTTGCCCTGCTCGATGCTTCCAGCAATCTGTGTGGTGATTTCCTTGCTCTGCCCGTTCAGTTCCAGCTTGATTTTCAGGTTCCCGTTCAGGGCTTGAGGCAAGAGAATGGCTTCAGCCTTTGTGGCTTCCTCATCTATATATAAGGAGAAAGTGGTTGCTTCACCGGAAGGAGTAATTGTTCCTTCACCCAGGTTGGCCGTACCTTTCACCTGCAGTCCGCTGATGGAGGCCTTGATACCTTTCAGGGAATTCCCTGAGGTAGATTTCAGGTTCAATACCAGTTTGGCAAGCAAATGCTTGAATTGCAGGTTTCCCTGTGGCAAAGTCTGGTCGCGGTTCGTCAGGTTGACAGCCGTCATCAAATCGAGGACGCTTTGCTGGGTCTGGTCACTTAAATCGATAGAATAGCTGTTGTAGTCACTTATATTTTCATTATACGGATAATATGCAAAGAAATCAACTGGAGTATTGTCTTCCGGATACTGTAGGGGAGTGTGCTGGCTTACGAAATAGCCGTCTCCATTTGAAGTCACATAAGGAATATTGGTGGCCAGTAGATTGGTCTTGGCATTTGACGCATACATGAATAATCCGATGACGTCATTCTTTTCCCATGACGTATCGTAAGCTCGTGAGTTAGGTGCATCATCTATTATCGAAGAGAAGGTGATACCCTGTTTGTTCACTTCGTTCTGGATGATGCCTGCTTCATCGTTCTGGCATGACTGTAAAATACTCAGGGAAAGCATAATCCCTAATAATGATTTCATTTTCATATTAAGAATAGTTTATTTTATGTTTTTTACTCATTCGGAATTATGTTTTGCTGATATTTTATTTATGATTCATGTGTTGTGATTATATTTGTTTTTGAATTTTGGCTTTAATTTAGTCTATTTTTCTGAAATAGAAAAATATTTAAGCTAATTATTTTCAAAGGATGTGTGATATTGGAGTGGATTGCTTAGAATTTTTACATTCAAATGAAAACTTCATGAAATTTCCAAAGAACATAAAAAAAAGAGGTATCCGTAAGTCTGCGGATACCTCTCAGGATGGTATAAATGTTTTCTGTTTTTATTCTTTTTCTTTCAGGCTTTCGTCAATGGCCTTGATTTTGCCCAGCACCAGTTCCATGTCCTTTTTCAGACGTTCGATTTTGCGGGTGATATCCGCTACCAGCGTACTTCCCTTTTTCGAAGACGAATTCAGGAAACCAAGGTTGTTTTCGTAAGTCTGGATATCATTTTTCAACCCTTCGTAAGTACGGACCAGACGTTCGCGGTCACGATAAAGATTGCTTTCTTTATTGCCGCTGGTGCGTACGTTACTCAACCGTTTCTCTGTGGCCGACAAGTGCAGGCGGTCGAACAGTTTGTCCACCAAGCCGTGGAATTCCTTGTACAGGCGGTCTTTTTCCTTGAAGGGTACAAAGCCGATGGAGTTCCATTCTTTCATCAGGGCACGTACCTGTTCTGCCGTGGCTTCATCGGCCGCTCCGGAAGCCTCCAGGGCAGCCATCCGCTTGATGACATCTTCTTTTTTGGCCTGATTTTCCACTTCTTCCGTACGTTGTGAAGAAGTCGCCTTGTTTTTCTGTTCGAAGAAATAGTCGCATGCTCCGATGAAACGTTTCCATACGGCATCCGAATGTTTCTTGGCTACCGGTCCGATGGTTTTCCATTCTTTCTGGAGTTTGGTCAGAATTTCCGCCGTTTCTTTCCAGTCGGTACTGTCTTTCAAGGCTTCGGCCTTTTCACAGAGCGCCTTTTTCTTTTCCAGGTTGGCGGCCATGGTTTCCTTCACCGACTTGAAGAACGCTGCTTTCCGGCGGAAGAATTCGTCGCATGCCGCGCGGAAGCGTTCAAAAATCTTGACGTTCATTTTCTGCGGTGCATAGCCGATGGTTTTCCATTTGGCTTGCAAGGCCAGGATTTCCTTGGTCTTGTCTTCCCAGTCGGCGAAAGTGGTAAAGGTGTCGTATTCCATTCCTTCCACAATCTCGCAAATCACGGTTTTCTGGTCCAGATTGTTCTGCTCTTTCTCTTTCAGTTCTTCAAAATGCTGCTGATGGCGCTTGTTGACCACCGTAGAAGCTGCTTTGAAACGAGTCCAGATGGATTCGCGCAAATCTTTGGCTACCGGTCCGATGGCCCGGAATTCCTGATGGAGCTTCTGAAGCTGGTGGAAAGCCGAAATGACATCGGGTTCGTCGGCCAGTTTTTCTGCCGCTTCGCAGAGACGGGTCTTCTGCTCCAGATTCTTTTTGAAGTCGTATTCACGGAATTCGTTGTTCAGCTTCACCATGTCATAGAATTTCTCGGTGTAAAGCTGATACGTTTTCCAGAGTTCGTTCACTTTGGCCGCAGGTATCTGTCCGATTTCGTTCCATTCCTGCTGGAGTTTCTTGAAATCGTCGTAAATCTTATTGGTATCTTCCTGTGATTCGGTCAGGAATTTCATTCTTTCTAGAATACCCAGTTTTTTGGTCAGGTTTTCTTCTTTTTCTTTTTCCTGGGCGGCTGCCAAAACATTTCTTTTCTCTTTGATGGCGTTCATGATTGTTTTGAATTCCTCTTCCGCAGGTTCTGTTTCCGGGGTAAATTCTTCTGCCTTTCCTCCTTTATCGATGAAAGCTTTCCGTGCCGCTTCTAATTTGGCCTTTTGTAGTTTATAGAATGTTTGTTTGAGTACGTCAATTTCCTGTTTGTCGGTCAAATCGTTTTTTTCGTTGATTTCCTTGAGGCGTTGCACCACTTCTTCCAATGTCTGTTTCGGGGTGTACGTTTCCTTTTCGGTTTCTTCCACAGTAGGAACCACAGCTTCAACGGGTTTTTCCATCGGTGCTTCGGTTAATGGGCGGTTGGTTTCATTTACTTCCATCGTATATAGATTTTAAAGAGTATAATTCTTTTATTGGTATGTGTGTTTTTAAAAAGACTCTCACAAATTAAAGAAATAAAATCTGATTTTCATACTTTTTCAGACAAAAACTACAAAATGTGGTTGATTTTTTGAAGAGATATGAAGAAATAAGAAGATTTTCTGTAGGTTTTTGAGGAATTGAAAAAAACGCACTTACGTTTGAAGGAAAACGCTTTGACGTTTTGATCAAAACGTAAGTGCGTTTGGAGTAAAATGTACTTGCGCTTTACTCCAAACGCACTTGCGTTTTTTTTAACAAATCTTTAGGCTAGTAACACGGTAATTCCCATGTACATCAACATGCCGATGATGTCGTTGGTAATGGATATGAAGGGACCGGTAGCGATGGCCGGGTCGATTTTCAGCTTTTCCAGGGTCATGGGTACCAGGGTGCCGAAGATGGAGGCGAACATCACGACGGCAAACAGGCTGATGGATACGGAGTAGCTCACGGTGGCACTGGCTCCGAAGCGGATGAAATTGTAGATATATACCAGCATGGAGATGATGGTAGCATTGATAAGAGCTACTACCGATTCTTTCAACACTTGTTTGAACGTGTTTTCAGCATTCAGCGAGCTGTTGGCCAGTCCCTGTACCACCAGGGCGGACGACTGGGTTCCTACGTTTCCTCCCGTTCCACCAATCAGCGGAATGTAGAGGGCCATTTCCGGATGGGCGGCAAAGGTGGTGTCGAAATTTCCCAGAATCATGGAGTTTCCGATACCTCCGAGCATACCAATCAGCAGCCACGGCAGGCGGGCAGTGGTCTGGCGGAACACGTTGTCGTCGGTTTCTACGTCCTGTGACAAACCGGATGCCAACTGATAATCACGTTCGGCCTGTTCACGTACCTCATCCATCACGTCGTCGACGGTGATTCGTCCCACCAGACGGCCGATGCTGTCGACTACAGGGACGGCTACCAGGTCGTATTTCTCAATGGTCTGTACCACTTCTTCGATGGGGGTATCTACGTGGACGGATATCGGGTCTTTCTTCATCACGTGTTTCACCTTGGACACCGACGGGCTGGTAATCATCTTCTTCAGTGGGAACACGCCTCGCAGGCGTTCGTCGTCGTCCACTACATATACATAATATATCTCGTCCATGTCTTCGGCTTGCAGCCGCATCTCACGCAGACATTCGGGCATACTCCAGTTCTCGTTCACAATCACCATTTCCGTACCCATCAAACCACCGGCAGTGTCTTCGTCGTATTTCAGCAAGTCGACGATGTCGCCTGCCTGCTCGATGTCTTCGATGTGTGAAAGCACTTCTTCCTGTTTGTCCTCGTCCATTTCGCGGATGATGTCGACGGCATCGTCCGAATCCATGTAATCCACGAAGCGTTTGGCAATGGTTTCCGGAGGCAGGATTTCGAGGAACTTCTTTCGGGCATCCTCGTCCATTTCAATCAATACGTCGGCTGCCGTTTCATTGTCCAGCAGCAGATAGATGAAGCGGGCGTCTTCGGCGTCCAGCTCGTTGCATAGTTCGGCAATGTCGGCCGGGTGAAGGTCTTTGAGTACCTCTTTCAGCTGGTCGGAATCTTTCTTCTCAATCAGCTCGGTGACGGTTTTGATATCTTCGCTGTTCATCTCGTAAGTTTCAGAAGAGTTCTTTATTGTAGTCTGTAGTCTCGTGTGCAGAGTTATTCCGCCTTAGGAGCGGAAGTTTGCAAGGCTTCTTCCACCCGGTTGGTCAGGTCGATAAAGTCTTGCACGGACAGTTGTTCCGGGCGCTTGTTGAAGATGGGGTCGGCACTGAGCGGGTTTCCCTTGTCCAGAATAGACGAAATGGAATTGCGGAGTGTCTTGCGCCGCTGGTTGAATGTGGTTTTGACTATCTGTTTGAAGAGTTGTTCGTTGCAGCCTAACTCCTGTGTCTCGTTGCGTGTCATGCGGATGACCGCACTTTTTACTTTCGGGGGAGGGTTGAACACGTGCTCGTGGACGGTAAACAGGTATTCCACGCTGTACCAGGCTTGTATCAGCACGCTCAGGATGCCGTAAGTCTTGTTGCCCGGAGCAGCGGCAATGCGTTCGGCCACTTCTTTCTGGATCATGCCCGTGCAGCAGGGAATCAGGTCTTTGTAGTCGAGCATCTTGAAGAAGATCTGGCTGGATATGTTGTAGGGATAATTTCCGGTCAATACGAAAGGCTGGCCGTCGAATAATTGCCGGAGGTCCATCTTCAGAAAATCCTGCTCAATGATGTGGTCGCCCAGCTGCGGAAAATTCTCACGCAGAAAAGCCACCGATTCAAAGTCTAGTTCCACGACCTTGAGCGGACGCTCTTTTTTCAGCAAATATTGGGTGAGAACTCCCATTCCGGGGCCTACTTCGAGAACGGGAAGTGCCGGACAAGCATCTACCGTGTCGGCGATGTCTTGTGCCACTTGCAGGTCTTTCAGAAAGTGTTGTCCTAAAAACTTTTTAGGTTTTACTAATTTCATGCCTCAGGTTTTAAATGTTCGTATTATCTTTGTATCTTGCAAAGTTAAACATAAATCTTTATATACCGACTGATTTTGGAACGAACAGGTTTAAAAAAAATAATAAATAGAGCCTGCCAAATCGCGCTTCCACTGGTGTTGGGAGCTGCCATTCTGTGGTGGACTTACCATGATTTCGATTTCCGGCGAGTGTGGACTGTGCTCGACGGGGGAATGAATTACGGCTGGATGGCCTTTTCGCTGGTATTTGGCGTGCTGGGACATTTGTTCCGCGGGTGGCGCTGGAACCTGACACTGGCTCCGTTGGGGGAATACCCTAAACTGTCGAACAGCGTGTATGCGGTGTTTGTATCTTATGCGGCCAATCTGGTGGTGCCTCGTGTGGGGGAAGTTTCTCGTTGCGGTGTCTTGGCTAAATACGACGGGGTTTCCTTTTCCAAGTCATTGGGTACGGTGGTGACCGAACGGCTCATCGACAGTATCTGTGTAATACTTATCACGGTGGTGACCTTGTTGCTCCAGTCGCGCATTTTTGCGGCTTTCTTTGAAAAAACAGGTACGAACATGGGATTCTTTACGGGGCTTTTCACTTCTACCAACTTTTACATTACCTTGACTTGCCTGTTGGCGGCAGGAGTGCTGGTTTTCTTCCTGATACGCAAACTGGCTATTTTCACGAAAGTACGGAGCATCTTGAACGATGTGTGGGCCGGATGCCTCTCTCTCCGTCATGTGAAACAGCCTTGGCTCTTTACCTTATATACTATAGGTATATGGGTCTGCTATTTCTTGCAGTTCTATGTCAGCTTCTATTGTTTTGACTTTTCCGCCTCGCTGGGCTGGATGCCGGGGCTGGTGATGTTCGTGGTAGGAAGTATTGCCGTAGCTGTGCCTACTCCCAATGGGGCGGGTCCGTGGCATTTTGCGGTCATCACCATGATGATGATGTATGGGGTAGATAAGGATGATGCAGGAATATTTGCCTTGCTAGTGCACGGTATTCAAACCTTTTTATTAATTTTGCTAGGTATTTATGGCCTTGTGGCTTTGCCGCTGGTAAATAAGAAACAAGCCGGGAAGTGATTTGCTTTTCGGATAAAATCAGATAATAATATGAACGAAATTCTTTCTTTGGCTCCGCAGAATGTGTGGAAGCATTTCTATTCGTTGACTCAAATTCCCCGTCCGTCGGGACATTTGGAAAAAATTCAGGCCTTCTTGCTGGATTTCGGTAAGCAGGTGGGTGTGGAATCATTTCAGGATGAAGCCGGAAACATCATCTATCGCAAACCGGCTGCTCCGGGCATGGAAGACCGGAAGGCGGTTATCTTGCAAGCTCACATGGACATGGTTCCTCAGAAAGACAAACATTCGCAGCATGATTTTGAGAAAGACCCAATTCCGGTTTATGTGGACGGAGAATGGGTGAAGGCCAAAGGGACAACCTTGGGTTCAGACAACGGCATGGGCGTGGCAGCCATCATGGCGGTCATGGAAGACAAGTCGTTGAAACACGGCCCGCTGATGGCCTTAATTACGGCCGATGAGGAAACGGGCATGTATGGTGCTTTCGGCTTGAAGCAGGGCACTGTGGAAGGAGATATCCTTTTGAACCTCGATTCGGAAGAAGAAGGTGAACTTTATATAGGTTGCGCAGGTGGAGAAGACCTGACGGCTACATTGGAATACAAGGAAGTGGAAACCGATCCGGAAGACGTGGCGCTGAAAGTGACCTTGAAAGGATTGCGGGGTGGTCACTCCGGTATTCAGATTGGCTGGGGACATGCCAATGCCAACAAGCTGATGGCACGTTTCATGAACCAGGTGATTGCCTACGATGAGGCTTGTCTGGTATCTTGGGAAGGTGGAAACATGCGCAATGCCATTCCGCGTGACTGTGAGGTAGTGATTACCGTACCGGCTTCGGAAGTGGATGATGTACTGGCATTCGTGGGTGAATGTGAGCAGGTATGGCGCGATGAGTTTGCCACCATCGAAGACAGCCTGAGCTTTACGGCAGAACGTATCGACTTGCCGAAGATGATGGTGCCCGATGAAATCCGTGATAATCTGGTGGATGCCATTTATGCATGCCCGGATGGAGTGGAACGTTTTATTCCGACGATTCCGGATACGGTAGAGACTTCTTCCAACCTGGCTATTGTGGAAATCGGTAAGGGAAAAGCTACTATCAAGGTGCTGACACGCAGCTCTCGTGAATCTATGAAGGATTACCGCAATACGGCCATTGAAAGTTGCTTCTCTATGGCAGGAATGCACGTAGAACGCTCTGGCAGCTATTCTGGCTGGGAACCGGATGTGAATTCTCCGATTTTGCATGCCATGAAAGAATCCTACAAGGCGCAGTTTGGAGAAGCACCGGAAGTGAAGGTGATTCATGCCGGACTGGAATGTGGCATTATCGGGGCGGTGGTTCCAGGATTGGATATGATTTCATTCGGTCCGACGTTGCAGTGTCCGCATACTCCGGAAGAACGTTGCAACGTGCCTTCAGTGAAGAAATTCTATGATTTCTTGATTGCTACATTGGAGAATACGCCAAAGAAATAAACTTTTAGACCTAAAAACAGTGGTAAAGAGAATCGGGTTCGTAGAGAATCTGGTTCTCTTTTTTTATGCCCTCCGGTGGCCTTGTTTGCTTCTTTTAATTAAAAACTATGCAGTAATTTAAGAAATCTCCTTTATCTTTATAAGAAACAACCGAAGTGGAATTTTAATTTGAAGGATATGAACAGACTATTCTTACTATGTGCTATCGGATGGCTGACCTTTGTTTTCCCGCTGGCTGGTGTGGCTCAGGGTTACGAACACTTGTGGAAAAATGTGGAAGAGACCCGGAAAAAGGATTTGCCACAGACGCTGATTTCGCAGGTGAATCAGATTTATGAAAAAGCCATGAAAGAGAAAAATACGCCGCAGTTGCTGAAAGCGTATCTTTCGCGGGTGGAGTGCCAGGTGGAACTTACGCCGGACAGTCTGCAAAAGGAACTTCAGTACATGAAGGACTGGGCCATGAAGGAGAACGACCCTTTACAGAAAGCTGTACTGATGTTTCTTTCGGGGTATTATAAATTGGAAGCCGGTCCCGAGGAGATGGACAGCGTGTTGTATTATTTCAATCAGTCGGTAAAAGAAAAGGAGGTCTTGTTGTCGGTATCGGCTGTGGATTTTCGTCCGATGACGGAGATTGGGAAATGGAGCCAACGTTATTTCGGTGATAATATGTACGACTTGCTGTTGCGTCAGGCCATTTATCAGTTGGAGATGAACGGACGGAGCAGTAAGGAGGTACAATGTGCCGTGTATGAGTATTATGAAAAGTTGCTGGCACAATACAAGGCTGTACACAATCGTGAAGCCGAGCTGTTGACACGTTTAGATCGGTTGAGTTGCTGGCAAAGCAGGGGATGGCGGTATCCGCAACCGGTGTCGGACACTCAGGCGGTGGATTTGTGGAAGTCGTGGGCGGAAACCTATGCCGGGTTGGATGCGTGTGCGGCCGTATATATCTGCTGGGCTGATTTCTATCATCAGAAACAGGATTTTGTGTCCGAGATGGAGGTGATTGAGGAGGGATTGAAGCGTTATCCCCATTCGGAATTTGCCGCCGACTTGAAAGACAGGCAGCGTATCGTGTGCATGCCTTCGCTATCGGTGCAGGTAACCCGGCCTTATCCGCAGGCGGAAACGGAACTTCGTATCACCAGCAAGAACCTGAAAGGGGCCACGCTGGAATGGTATAAATTGAATCTGAAGGCATCTTCTTCCGTGTTTGCCAATAGTGTGGAGCGTGAGGAATTAATCAAGAGATACGGTACGCGGGTGGATAAAGTGCGGCTGGACTTGCCGGAGACTCCCACCTATAAGGATTCGGTTTCCGTCTTGACTTGTCGGATGCCGGGAGCTGGAATTTATGTGTTGAAGTCCATACCCGATGGTTATAAGGATAAGACTGGATACGATGTGGTGCATCTGTCTACGCTTCAGGTAGTTTCTTTCCCGATGGAAGGAAAGCAGACCGAATGTCACGTGGTGGACCGGAAAACGGGGTTACCGGTGGCAGGAGCCGAACTGGTGTTCTATTCAATTCCGGTACCAGGTAATTATACGGTATATAAGACGTATCGTACAGACAAGCAAGGGAAGGTAGTGGTTCCGGATATGAATACACAGTTGTGGATGCATGCACGGACTGCGAAAGATGATTTTATGGAGGTATCCTATTGGTCCAGAAGAATCTTGTCCACCGTAAGCAGCACGCAGAAGGCTATCGACCGGATGGATTTGTTTACTGACCGTGCACTCTACCGTAAAGGACAGACGGTGTATGTGTCGGGAGTGGCCTATACGCAGAAGGGGGATGAGGTACAGGTACGCAAGGAGGCGGCTGTGTGGCTGGCTTTGCGGGATACCCACAATCGGGAAATTGCCCGAAAGGAGTTGACGACCGATGATTTTGGCGCATTTTCTGCGGAGTTCCAGTTGCCGACGGAAACATTGGCCGGAACCTTCCGCATTGAATCGGACAAGACTTCTTGTAGTGTTCGGGTGGAAGAGTACAAACGTCCGACGTTTGAGGTGACTTGGAAGGAGGTGCAGGAAGCCTATACCATGGGAGACTCTCTGACGTTGGAGGGAACGGTGAAGAAATTCTCGGGAGCACCGGTACAGGGCGGTAAGGTGCGTTATACTTTGACTCGCTCGAAGGCTTGGTTCTGGCGTATGGATGCGGAAGAGAAGCAGTTGGCGGAAGGAGAACTGATGACGCAGACAGACGGGACCTTTGCGGTGAAGGTCTGCTTGGAGCGTCCGGATACGGAGGTTTCCTTAGGATGGGACGGATTTTACCGTTACCAGATAGAAGCGGAGGTGACGGATGTGGCTGGAGAAACCCAGAAAGGGATACTGGTACTTCCGGTGGGTGAACATGCCGTCGGACTGCAGATAAAGGGGCTGGCTGGAAAAGTGGCCCGTGAGAAGCTGGATAAGATTCAAGTGCAAGCCTTGAATCTGCAACGTCAGCCGGTAGCCTTGGAGGTGGCTTGTCATCTTTACCTCTTGGATGAGGCGGGAAAGAAAGGACGGACAGTATGGTCGGATACGGTGAAGTCGGGCCAGCCTTTCTTGCCGGAGGCATGGAAACAGCTGGTTTCCGGTAAATACATGCTGGAAGTGTCAGCCCGTGACGACCAGGGACGCCCTTGTCGTGCGGAACAGGAATTGGTACTTTTCTCCTTGAATGACAGCGTTCCTCCGATAAAGACCGTGGAATGGTTCTATCAGGACGGTATGGAACTGCAGGCCGACCAGCCAGTGACTTTGTATGTGGGTAGCAGCGAGAAGAATGTACATCTGTTTTATCATGTATATAGCGGAAATCGGATGCTGGTGTCCGAGGCTCAGGTATTGAACGAGGAAATCCGTCCGTTCTCTTATACTTGGAAGCCGGAGTATGGCGATGGAATCACCGTCAGCTTCGGGTTTATGAAGGAGGGTATCTGGTATGCCAAGCAGGTAGCTTTGAAGCGTCCGGTTCCCGAGAAGAAACTGACATTGAAATGGGAGACTTTCCGTGACCGTCTGCGTCCGGGTACGGAAGAAACTTGGACGATGCGGATTCTGGATGCTTCCGGTAAACCGGCGGATGCCCGTCTGTTGGCGACTTTGTATGATGCTTCGCTCGACCGCCTGTGGGAGAATCCGTGGAATTTTTATCTGAGTTTCAGCCGTTACACACCTTCAGTGATGCCGTTCATCCAGCGGGTGAACAGTGTGGCGATGGCTTATTCTCCGTTTTATGCCCATTCGTTGTCTTCTGTCTATGTGCCGGACAACTGGCAGTTATACAGTCGCTTGTGGATTCCTTCCTTGCGACAGTACAGGTACTTTACCCGTAACGGGTTAATGGTTCGAGGTACAGGAATCATGATGAAGGCAGCTGCAGTGGCACCGAATGTGATGATGAAAGAGGATGTGGCTTTGGCAGAAGAGGGATTCTCTCAAAATGATGGTGTAGAGAAAGTGGAACTTCAGTCTGCGAAATTTGAATTGAAAGCAGAGCCGGATTTGGCTTTACGGGAAAATTTCGCAGAAACCGCTTTCTTCTATCCCGATTTGCGGACCGATTCGACTGGTACCGTACGGCTGGTCTTTACCGTACCGGATGCGTTGACCCAGTGGAAGTTCCAGGGATTTGCCCATACACGTGACATGGATTACGGACTCATGCAGGCCGAAACCCGTACCGAGAAACCGTTTATGGTTCAGCCGAACCTGCCTCGCTTCCTTCGGCGGGGGGATGAGGCTTCACTGGCAGCCTCGTTGATGAATTTATCCACCGAGGAGGTGAAAGGAAAGGCCCGGTTGGAGCTGGTGAACCCAGTGGATGGAAGCGTAGTCTATCAGTCGGCTCAGGACTTCTTCGTAAAGGCTGGAGAAACGGGCAGTGTACGCTTTGCTTTCCCGGTGAATACGGATTGTGAGGTCTTGATTTGCCGGATGCAGGCAGAGGCGGGTGAGTTCAGTGACGGTGAACAGCACTACCTGCCTGTGCTGACCGATAAGCAATGGATGACCGAGACGCAGTCGTTGCAGGTGGAGGCCGGACAGTCCCAGCAGGTGGACCTGAAGGATCGGTTTAACGGGCAGAGCAAGACCGCCGAAAACCGCCGGTTGACCATTGAATTGACTTCCAACCCTATCTGGTATGCCGTACAGGCACTTCCGGTGGTAGGCAATCCGCAGCAGGACGATGCGTTTTCTTGGGCGGCTGCGTATTATGCCCAGGCGCTGGCACAGAAGATTGTGGAACTGAACCCGCAGATTCAGACGGTATTTGATACTTGGCGGAAACTGGGCGTGAAGAAAGAAACCTTATGGAGTGAGCTGGAACAGAATCAGGATTTGAAGAATCTGTTGCTGGCAGAAACTCCTTGGTTGGCGGAAGCGGCCAGTGAGCAGGAACAACGGCAGCGGATAGGGCTACTGTTCGACTTGAATACGATGAAGTACCGGATGGAGCAGGCCGTAACGAAACTGAATTCCTTGCAAAAGTCGGATGGAAGCTGGAGCTGGTTCGGCGGTATGCTGGGAAGCCGGATGGTCACCACGCAGGTGACGGAACTGCTGGCCCGTCTGAAATCCATGCAAGTGATGAGTGAGGTGCGTGTGTCGGATATGTACCTGAAAGCGTTGAATTACTTGGAGACGACATTCTGCGAAGAGTATCGGCAGCTCAAGGAGAATGAATCGAAGAAAAACGGAATTCAGTTACCCAGTGAGCTGGCCGTGAGATATTTGTATATTGTTTCGCTGGATAAAGAGGCGGCTGGCCGGGTACAGCAGGCAGCTAAGGAATATATGGTGGCAAAACTGGAAAACCGCTCCAGTGAATACTCCATCTATGAGAAGGCCTTGATTGCCCGTATTCTGCAGGCACAGGGAAAGAAACAGCAGGCGGAAGTCTTGGTACACTCCGTCAAGGAATACACGGTAGCCACTCCGGAAATGGGACGTTATTTTGATACTCCGAAAGCCTGGTATGCGTGGAACGGATACCGGATTCCGACGCAGGTGGCTGCCATGGAGGCCATTCAGCAGGTAGAGAAGGATGAAACGATGCTGAACGAGATGAAGCACTGGCTGCTGAAGCAGAAGCAGGTGCAGTGCTGGAGCACTCCGTTGGCTACGGCAGACGCCCTCTATGCGTTGTTGTCCGATGGAATCGCCTTGAAAGAAACTGGAAAGATGGAGGCAAAGGCAACGGGTATCCGGCTGGAGACGCCGGATGACGGACTGGGATACATCCGTCAGACATGGACGGGGCAGGATACCCATGTGAAGAAACTGACAGTAAGCCATACGGGAAAAGGAGCCGGATGGGGAGCGGTTTATACCCAATACCTGGAAGATATGGACCGGGTTCAGCAGTTTGAAGGCGACGGCTTGAAGGTGTCACGTGAGTATATATATAAAGGTAAGGCTTTGGGCCGGAAGTCCCTCTTGCATGTGGGTGACCGGTTGACCGTCCGTCTGACTTTCCGTACCGACCGGGATATGGATTTTGTCAGCCTGAAAGACGAGCGGGCTGCCTGCATGGAACCTGTGCAACAATTATCCGGATATGTGTGGAAAGACGGGCTGGGATATTATCAGGCTCCGGGAGACGCGGCCACTTCATTCTTTATCGACCACTTGCGGAAAGGCAGTTACGTGATAGAATACGAGGTCTACATAGACCGGGCAGGAACCTATCAGGCTGGAACGGCTACCCTACAGTCGGTATATGCACCGGAGTTTGGAAGTCATACGGAAGGGCGTACCCTTCAAGTGGAATAAGTAAATCCGGGTAGGGAAGTCCTGCCCGGATTTTTTATGCAGAAGGCAGGACGGAATAAATTTTCAGGCTTGATTTTGCTTGTTTCCGTTTTCTCTTTATCTTTGTTTCCGTAATTTAGAAAGAATAAAATCAATGAAACGTATATATACTTTTTTCCTGTTGTGTATGGCTGCCTGTTTTTCTTTGTTTGCACAGCCCAAAATCACTTTTGACATGCAGACAAAGGATTTGGGATATGTCTTATGGAGAAATCCGGCCACTGTTGTTTATTCGTTTACCAATACGGGCGACAAACCGCTGGTCATTTCCAATGTAACGACTTCCTGCGGTTGCGCCAAGGCGAAATGGACGGAGGAACCGGTGCCGGCTGGAGGAAAGGGAGAGATTACGGTGGTGTTTGATGCGGAAGCCATCGGGCATTTCTACAAAGATGTGGGCGTGTACTGCAATGCTTCGCCTATGCCGATTTATCTGGATTTCAACGGTGAGGTGACAGCCGACGCCAAGAACTTCTCCTTTACGCATCCTTATGCCGTGGGAGCCATTCGTTTGAATCTGGATGAACTGGATTTTAAATCGGTGAACAAGGGTGACCATCCGGTGATTGAGCTGCTGGTTGCCAATACTTCCAATAAAGCTTATTCTCCTGTACTGATGCATCTGCCTCCTTACTTGGAAGCTACGGCTGAGCCGGAGAAGCTGGGACGTGGAAAGACGGGAAAAATCCGGGTGACACTGGACTCTGAGAAACTCCCGAAACTGGGTATTACACGTGCTTCCGTGTATTTGTCTCGTTTCCCGGGTGACAAGGTGGGAAGTGAAAATGAAATCCCGGTATCCGTAGCATTGTTACCCGATTTCTCCAAATTGACAGAACAGCAGAAGAATAATCCGCCTCAGATTACCTTGTCGGCCAAGGAACTGGAATTTGTAGACCTGAAACCCAAACAGAAAAAGTCGCAGACCATTGTCATTTCGAACACGGGTAAATCTGATTTGAATATTCAGGATATGCAGGTGTTCAGTATGGCTTTGGCCGTGAAACTGAACAAAAGGGTGCTGAAACCGGGAGAATCTACCAAAATGAAGATTACCGTGTTGGCGCAGAACCTTCATCGTGTGAAAGGTTCGCCACGTGTCTTGATGATTACCAATGACCCTAACCAACCGATGATTACCATCCGTGTGAAAACCCGGCTGAAATCGTCCGATAAATAAATGAAGTATGGAACACCCCGAGAACAACGAAGCTTATAAGGGGTTAACTGTCAATCAAGGAGTGGAACAGCCCTCCATTGTTAATCCTTATCTGAAACTGAGAAAGAAACCCAAACGTCGTCAGTACACGGCAGCTGAGTATGTGGAAGGCATTGTAAAAGGCGATGTGACCATGCTGAGCCAGGCAGTGACGCTGGTGGAGAGTGTGAAACCGGAACACCAGGTGCTGGCGCAGGAGGTGATTGAAAAATGTCTGCCTTATTCCGGCAATTCCATCCGCATCGGCATCAGTGGGGTGCCGGGAGCCGGAAAGAGTACGTCAATCGATGTATTCGGCTTGCATGTATTGGAAGAAAAGGGGGGAAAACTGGCCGTATTGGCTATCGACCCTAGTAGTGAGCGTTCCAAAGGAAGTATTCTGGGCGATAAGACCCGTATGGAGAAACTGTCTGTACATCCCAAATCCTTTATCCGTCCAAGTCCTTCAGCCGGTTCGCTGGGAGGAGTAGCCCGCAAAACCCGTGAGACCATCATTCTGTGCGAGGCCGCCGGTTTCGACAAAATCTTTGTGGAAACAGTCGGAGTCGGGCAGAGTGAAACGGCCGTCCATTCCATGGTCGATTTTTTCCTACTGATTCAATTGGCCGGTACAGGCGATGAACTGCAAGGCATCAAACGAGGAATTATGGAAATGGCTGATGGCATTGTCATCAATAAGGCCGATGGGAACAACATCGAGAAAGCCAAATTGGCTGCTACCCATTTTCGGAACGCCCTTCATCTGTTTCCTGCTCCCGAGTCGGGCTGGACGCCTCAGGTGCTGACTTATTCCGGTTTTTACAATATCGGCATCAAGGAAATCTGGGACATGATTTATGCCTACATTGATTTTGTCCGCAAAAACGGATATTTTGAACGTCGCAGAAATGAACAGGCCAAATACTGGATGTATGAAACCATTAACGAGCATCTGCGTGACAGCTTTTATCAGAATCCGCAGATAGCCTCTTTGTTGCCTTTGCAGGAGCAGGAAGTGTTGGAAGGAAAAGCCACTTCTTTCGCTGCGGCACGGAAACTGCTCGATATGTATTTCTCGGGTTTGAAATGAATATGTTGCATAAATATGTAGTTTCTTTTACATTCTTTGTGGACTGAATAAAAATAAAGAAGAAAAGCCGGAGATATCATCCTGCAAAATGAATTAATATGTAACTTTGCGGACCAATTTTTAAGAAATCATGCAAAGTGAAACCAAACCGATTATAGAGGTAAAGGGCGTATCAAAGTTTTTTGGTGAAAAAACGGCCTTGGATAATATCAACCTGTCCATTAAAAAAGGAGAGTTTGTAACCATACTGGGACCTTCAGGCTGCGGCAAGACTACCTTGCTGCGCCTGATTGCCGGCTTCCAGACGGCTTCCGAAGGAGTGATTTGTATTGCGGGTAAAGAGATTACCCAGACTCCGCCTCACAAGCGTCCGGTGAACACGGTGTTCCAGAAGTACGCATTGTTTCCCCATCTGAATGTGTATGACAACATTGCTTTCGGACTGAAACTGAAGAAACTTCCGAAAGATGTAGTGCTGAAAAAAGTCAAGGCTGCCCTGAAAATGGTGGGCATGACCGACTATGAGTATCGTGACGTGAATTCCCTTTCTGGCGGACAGCAGCAGCGTGTGGCCATTGCGCGGGCTATCGTGAACGAGCCGGAGGTGTTGTTACTCGACGAGCCGCTGGCAGCTCTCGACCTGAAGATGCGCAAGGACATGCAGATGGAGCTGAAGGAAATGCACAAGTCATTGGGCATTACTTTTGTGTATGTCACGCACGACCAGGAAGAAGCCTTGACTCTGAGCGATACCATCGTGGTGATGAGTGAAGGTCGTATCCAGCAGATTGGTACTCCTACCGATATTTACAATGAACCCATCAATTCGTTCGTGGCCGATTTCATTGGCGAAAGCAATATCCTGAACGGGGTAATGGTGAAAGACAAGTTGGTGCATTTCTGCGACCGGGATTTCGAGTGTGTGGACGAAGGTTTCGGTGAACAGACACCGGTGGATGTGGTGATTCGTCCGGAAGACCTGTATATCTTTCCTGTGTCGGATATGGCACAGCTTCGCGGCGTGGTACAGTCGTGTATCTTCAAGGGAGTACATTATGAAATGGTGGTGCTGTGTCAGGGCTATGAGTTCGTGGTGCAGGATTATCATGCGTTTGAAGCAGGAGCGGAGGTTGGCCTGCTGGTGAAGCCTCACGACATCCATATCATGAAAAAGGAGCGCTTGTGCAACACGTTCGACGGAAGACTGCTGGATGAAACGCATGTGGAGTTTCTGGGCTGTACGTTTGAATGTGCTCCGGTCGATTTGCAGCAAGTGCCTCTGGGTGAAGTACAGGTGGAGGTGGATTTCGACAAGATTGACTTGCAGGACGATGCCGAAGACGGTGCACTGACGGGAGAAGTGAAATTCATTCTTTATAAAGGAAACCATTATCACTTGACCGTCTGGTCGGACTGGGATGAAAATGTATTTGTCGATACCAATGACGTATGGGATGACGGAGACCATGTGGGTATATCCATTGCTCCGGAAGACATCCGGGTACGTGTAAAACGGGAGGAACGATGAACAAGCTGCGTTTGTTTTTTCTGTCGCGGAGAAGCTGGACTTTGCCCTATCTGATTTTTTCAATCATCTTCGTGATTATTCCGCTGGTCCTGATTGTGATTTATGCTTTTACGGATGACACGGGCCGGATTACCTTGGATAACTTCCGGAAGTTTCTGGCGCATCCGGAAGCCGTCAATACCTTTGTGTATTCCATCGGTATTGCTCTGCTCACTACCATCGGGTGTATCGTGCTGGGTTATCCGGCGGCGTGGATTCTGAGCCGGAGCCGTTCCAGCTATTCCCGTACGCTGATTATGCTGTTCATCCTCCCCATGTGGATTAACATCCTGATACGTACGCTGGCTACTGTGGCCTTGTTCGACTTTGCCAGTCTTCCGTTGGGTGAAGGAGCCTTGATTTTCGGAATGATTTACAATTTCATCCCGTTTATGATTTATCCGATTTACAATACGCTCCAGAAGATGGATCCCAGTTACGTGGAAGCGGCCCAAGATTTGGGGGCCAACTCGTTTCAGGTGTTCTGGAAGGTGGTCCTCCCTCTGTCCATGCCGGGAGTGGTGAGCGGCATCATGATGGTGTTCATGCCTACCATCTCGACCTTTGCCATTGCGGAACTGCTCACCATGAACAACATCAAACTGTTTGGTACCACCATTCAGGAGAATATCAACAACAGTCTGTGGAACTACGGGGCCGCGCTTTCACTGATCATGCTCTTCCTGATTGCCGCCACTTCCTTGTTCAGTACCGACGAAAAGAGTGATTCGGAGAAAGGAGGGCAAGTATGGTAAAGAAGATTTTGATGCAGACCTATCTGTGGGTGTTGCTGCTGATGCTGTATGCCCCGATTCTGATTATTGTGATTTATTCGTTTACCGAGGCCAAGGTGCTGGGCAACTGGACCGGTTTCTCGTTCAACCTGTATCGCTCGTTGTGTAATACGGGGGCCCATCATTCCCTGATGAATGCGCTGGTTAATACAATTGCCATTGCCTTCATTGCCGCCACGGTTTCCACCCTGCTGGGCAGTGTGGCCGCCATCGGCATTTACAACCTGAAAGCCCGGAGCCGGAAAGCCATGGGATTCATCAATACCATCCCTATTTTGAACGGAGATATCATTACTGGTATTTCCTTGTTCCTGCTTTTCGTGTCGTTGGGTATTACCCAGGGCTTTACCACCGTGGTGTTGGCACACATCACTTTCTGTACGCCTTATGTGGTGTTGAGTGTATTGCCGCGCCTGAAGCAGATGAATCCGAACCTGTATGAGGCGGCGCTCGATTTGGGAGCTACTCCCATGCAGGCCTTGTGGAAGGTGATTATCCCGGAAATCCGTCCGGGAATGATTAGCGGTTTCCTGCTGGCACTGACCATCTCCATCGATGATTTTGCCGTGACGGTGTTTACCATCGGCAACCAGGGACTGGAGACACTTTCTACCTATATTTATGCGGATGCCCGCAAGGGCGGTCTGACACCGGAACTCCGTCCGTTGTCTGCCGTGATTTTTGTGGTGATTCTGGTGCTGCTGATAATTATTAACCGTAGAGCTGACAAAGCAAAGAACAAATGAAACAGAAGATAAAAAGGTGGAGCTGGTGGGCGATGCTCTGTGTATGCTCCCTGCTGACAAGCTGTTACAATGCCGGGGAGTCGCGCGAGAATGTGCTGAAGGTGTACAACTGGGCCGATTACATCGGCGAGGGGGTACTGGAAGATTTCCAGCAATACTACAAGGAACAGACGGGAGAGGATATCCGGATTGTCTATCAGACGTTCGATATCAACGAAATCATGCTGACCAAGATTGAAAAGGGGCATGAGGATTTTGATGTGGTCTGTCCGTCGGAATACATCATCGAGCGTATGCTGCACAAAGGACTGCTGCTGCCCATTGACACCGTTTTTGCCCACTCACCCAATTACATGAAGGGGGTAGCCCCTTACATCCGCCAGCAGATAGACAAGCTGACGGTGCCGGGCGACCAGCCGGCCAGCCGGTATGCGGTTTGTTACATGTGGGGTACGGCCGGACTGTTGTATAATAAGAAATATGTGTCTGCTCAGGATTTGCGCTCCTGGGGGTGCTTGTGGGACAAACAATATGCCGGAAAGATTCTGATGAAGGACTCTTACCGGGATGCGTATGGCATGGCGTTGCTGTATGCCCATCGGGAAGATTTGAAAGACAGTACCCGCAGTGTGGCCAGCCTGATGAACGACTATTCTCCGGCCTCTATGGACTCGGTGGAAAAATACCTGAAACTGCTGAAACCCAATGTGGCAGGTTGGGAAGCCGATTTTGGCAAGGAGATGATGACCAAGGGCAAGGCATGGATGAACATGACCTGGAGCGGTGATGCCCAATGGGCCATTGAGGAGGCTGCGGAAGTAGGCGTAGATTTGGGATATACCGTACCGGAGGAAGGAAGCAATGTGTGGTATGATGGATGGGTGATTCCCAAGTATGCCCAAAATCCGAAGGCCGCCAGCTATTTCATCAACTTCCTGTGCCGTCCGGACATCGCCTTGCGGAACATGGAAGAAAACGGATACGTCAGTTCCATTGCCGCTCCGGAAATTATGGAGGCCTGCATTGACTCCACACTGGACAAGGAGGTGGATGCCAGCTATTTCTTCGGTCCGGAGGCCCGTCACGTGAAACTGCGGAACACCCAGTATCCCGACAAGTCGGTGATAGCCCGTTGCGCCATGATACGCGATTTCGGCGACAAGACCGTGGATGTGCTGGAAATCTGGTCGCGGGTGAAAGGAGATAACCTGAACAGTGGGCTGGTCATTCTGATTCTGCTGGTGTTTGTCGGACTGAGCGCCTGGCAGATTCGTCGCCGCTGGTTGCGTTACAAGCGGAGCCATTACAAGCGTTCGCGCCGGAAGCTTCACCGCAAGTGAGTCGCCAATTGAAATACAAAAAAGAAACCTCCTTCTCGGGTGCGCCCGAAAAGGAGGTTTCTTTTTATGTGATATAAGGGAATATCAGATAGACAATTCATGCAATACATTCACCAGTTCACGGTCAATCGGTTTGTCATTCTTGATAGCCTTGGCAAACGGTACGTACACAATCTGGTCGTTTTCGATACCGATCATCACGTTGCGCTGGCCTTCCATCAAAGCCTGGATGCTGGCTACACCCATACGGCTGGCGATGATACGGTCGTGAGCTGTCGGACGTCCGCCACGCTGCAAGTGTCCCAGAATGGTGACACGAACATCATACTGCGGGTATTCGTTCTTCACACGTTCTGCATAGTGCATGGCTCCTCCGGTGATTTCACTTTCGGCCACCAGTACGATGGAACTGTTCTTTGATTTACGGAATCCGTTGTTGATGAATTCTTCCAGCTGGTCTACTTCCGTATTGAATTCCGGAATGATGGCTGCTTCTGCTCCGGCAGCGATGGCACCGTTCAATGCCAGGAAGCCGGCATCACGTCCCATCACTTCCACGAAGAACAGACGTTCGTGAGAAGTTGCGGTATCACGAATCTTGTCCACTGCGTCCAGAATGGTGTTCAGGGCAGTGTCATAACCGATGGTCGTATCTGTACCAAACAGGTCATTGTCGATGGTACCGGGAAGTCCGATACAAGGCACGTCGAATTCCTGTGCCAGCAGACGGGCACCGGTCAAAGAACCATCTCCACCAATGATGATGAGGGCATCGATGCCTTCACGCTGCATGGTTTCGTAAGCGATTTGACGACCTTCCGGGGTACGGAACTCCTGACAACGTGCAGTCTTCAGGATTGTACCTCCTAATTGTATGATATTGCTGACATTTTCAGTCTTAAACTCCTTGATTTCACCCGTAATCAATCCTTTGTAGCCTCTGTAAATACCTTTTACTTTCAGTCCGTTGTAGATAGCGGAACGGGTGACGGCTCTGATTGCGGCATTCATGCCTGGTGCATCACCTCCGGAGGTCAGAATACCGATACATTTAATAGTTCCCATAATTGTTAGTTGTTAGTTTGATTTTTATGAAGCAAAAGTACAAAATATGTTGCTATTTTCGGGTGGAATTTTTTCTTATTCTTCGTTCATTATAACTTTTTTACACGCTTCCATCAGCCATTTCGGTGTAGAAGTGGCTCCGCAGATTCCAATGGAATGTGCATGTGACAAAATGCTCTTGTCAATCTCTTCCGGTTTGTCAATCTGATAGGAGTTGGGGTTGACTTTCTTACATTCCTGAAAGAGAATCTTTCCGTTGGAACTTTTGTGCCCGCAGACGAAGAAAATTAAGTCATGGCTGGCGGCAAATTCCCGGATGTGGGGCATGCGGTTGGCCACCTGTCGGCAGATGGTGTCGAAATACTGGAAGGAAGCCTCCGGAGAGATATGCTCTTCGATGTAGGAGACAATCTGGCGGAACTCATCCAGCGATTTGGTGGTCTGTGAATACAGCCGGATGTCTTTCGTCATGTCGAGCTTGCTCACTTCTTCCAGTTTCTCGATGACGATGGCTTTTCCTTGTGTCTGGCCTACCAGTCCCAATACCTCGGCATGACCGTTCTTCCCGTAGATGACAATCTGCCGTTCCCGGCCGCTGGGAGTCGTGTCATACTCCTGTTTGATTCTTTTCTGCAACCGTAGTACTACCGGACAGGTGGCATCGATGATTTCAATCTGGTTTTTGCGGGCCAGTTCATAGGTCTCGGGCGGTTCGCCGTGGGCACGCAGCAGTACCTTGACATTCCGCAGGCGGGCAAACTCTTCGTGATTGATGGTAATCAGTCCCAGTTTTTTCAGGCGTTCACACTCCTGGCCGTTGTGTACGATGTCGCCCAGGCAATACAGGGTTTCTCCTTTTGCCAGTTCTTCTTCTGCCTTGGAGATGGCCGTGGTCACTCCGAAGCAGAATCCGGACTCCTTATCTATTTCAATGTGATGCATGGGTGGCTTTTTCAAATTGTTCCTTTAACCATTCTTTCTGTTCGGAAATCGTCATTTCGCTGTTGTCCAGCAGGATGGCATCGTCGGCCTTGCGCAACGGACTTACCTTCCGGCTCTGGTCAATGCGGTCGCGTTCTTCCACGTTGTGCAGGATTTCATCGAAGGAAGCTTCCTGGCCCTTGGCCTTGAGTTCCTCGTACCGGCGCTGGGCACGAATCTGGGCAGAGGCCGTGACGAAGATTTTCAGTTCGGCATTGGGGAATACCGCGGTACCGATGTCGCGTCCGTCCATGACGATTCCTTTTTCCTTGCCCATTTCCTGCTGCTGACGTACGAGTGCTTCACGTACGAAACCGAGGGCGGCTACCGGGCTGACATGGGAGGATACTTCCATGGTGCGGATGCGTTCTTCCACATTTTTCCCGTTGAGGAAGGTCATCGGACGCTGTGTTTCCGGGTTGAGCTGGAAGGAAATATGAATCCGGTCCATTTGCTGACGCAGGTCTTCTTCGCGGATGCTCCCGTCGGCATTGAACAGTCCGTTTTCCAGACAGTAAAGTGTGACAGCCCGATACATGGCTCCGCTATCTATATAAATGTAACCGATTTCTTTGGCTAAATCTTTAGCCATGGTACTTTTCCCGCAGGAAGAGAAACCATCGATGGCAATGATAATTTTTTTCATGATTCAGTGAATATGTGAATGATAGTGTATGCAAAGATATAGAAAATCCTTTGGATATCGGCTGCTTTGCCGGAAGTTTGTGGGGCGATGATTGGGGGAGAGGCGGGAAGACAGGGTTGGCCGGGGAGAATTTGGAAAACACCGTGGTGCAGATGGAAACGGGTTCTGGCGTTTTTTACGTTTCCCTGCTGGAAAACCTACGTTTCCGCTTCGGGAAATGTAGGGCTCCCGGTAGGAAAACGTATGTTTTCGCTTTGCGGAACGTGAAAAAGGACAAGGAACCGACAGGTTATCACAAGGCGAAAATAAAAAATAAGTGTAGTTTTACATTATTTTTACTTCAGGAAGGTGAATTTCTGAAGAATTGTGTTACCTTTGCTGCGTATAGAGTATTAACCTTTAATAAACACATTTATGGAAGTCAAGAAATCGCCGAAAGCGGACCTCGAAGGCAAAAAGTCTACGTGGTTGTTGGTAGGTTTCGTACTGATCTTGGCAGCGATGTTTGTGGCGTTCGAATGGACAGAACGTGATAAACAAGTCACTACCGATACCGGTATCACCGAACCGACTTTTGAGGAAGAAATGATTCCTATCACTGAACAGGAGGAACAGAAACAAGCTCCACCTCCTCCCGAAGCACCGAAAGTAGAAGAAGTGCTGCAGATTGCAGATAACAATGCAAATGTAGAAGAATCTACTATCCAGTCTACAGAAGATAATAATACAGCTGTAGAAATCAAGTACGTGCCGGTTGAAGTGGAAGAAGAAGAACCGGAAGAACAGCAGATTTTCCAGGTTGTAGAAGAGATGCCGGAATTCCCGGGTGGTATGGCTGAATGTTTGAAGTTCATCAGCAAGAACATCAAGTATCCGACTATCGCACAGGAAAACGGTGTACAGGGACGTGTAATCATCCAGTTCGTTGTTAACCAGGATGGTTCTATCGTAGACCCGGTGGTTATGCGTAGTGTAGACCCGTACTTGGATAAGGAAGCACTCCGTGTGATCAAGATGATGCCGAAATGGAAACCAGGTAAGCAGCGTGGTAAAGCTGTACGTGTGAAATACACCGTGCCTGTAACCTTTAAGTTGCAGTAATCTATTGATAGTATAAGAAGTAAAGGCTGCATTTTTGCAGCCTTTCTTTTTTCCCTTTTATTAAAACTTATTCCCATGAAACAATATACAAGCGAACAGCTGTTGCAGCAAATCCATGAATACATCGGTCAGCTTTCTTACAAGCGGAAACCGATGGGGTTGTATGAACCGATAGAGTATGTGTTGGGACTGGGCGGGAAACGTCTGCGTCCGGTATTGATGCTGCTGGCTTATAATCTGTACAAAGAGGACGTGGAACGCATTTTTCCTCAGGCTGCCGGTATTGAGACTTATCACAACTTTACGCTGTTGCACGATGATTTGATGGACAAGGCCGATATGCGGCGCAACAAGCCGACCGTACACAAGCGATGGAACGAGAATACGGCCATCCTTTCGGGAGATGCCATGCTGATTCTTTCCTATCAGTTCATGATGCAGCAATGTCCGGCAGAATACGTGGGAAAGGTGATGGAGGTGTTCGGCCGTACCGCACTCGAGGTCTGCGAAGGACAGCAGTGGGATATGGAGTTTGAACAGCTGACGGACGTGACGGTAGAGGAATACCTCGAAATGATTCGTCTGAAGACTTCTGTATTGTTGGCTGCGGCCTTGAAAATCGGAGCGATTTTGGGAGGTGCACCTGAAAAGGACGCGGAACGTCTGTATGATTTCGGGGTGAAGATGGGACTGGCTTTCCAGTTGCAGGACGATTACCTCGACGTGTATGGCGATCCGGCTGTCTTCGGCAAGAAAATCGGAGGCGACATTCTTTGCAACAAAAAGACCTTTATGTTGATTACGGCGCTGGCACAGGCTCAGGAAGATGACAAGGAAGCATTGCTGGGTTGGCTTCACGTGGAAGACTATGCACCGGAAGAAAAAATAAAGGCTGTGACGGCAATATATAATAAGGTAGGTGTGGCGGATAGCTGCAATGCCCGTATTGATGCATATTATAAGGAAGGCTTGGCTTTGTTGGAGCAGGTGGAAGTAGAACCGGCCCGCAAGGAAGAACTGAAGGCCTTTGTCTGCCGTTTAATGGACCGTAAACTGTGAGATGATGAATGCCCTGATTGATACACATACTCATTTGTACACCGAAGAGTTTGAGGAAGACCGCGAACTGGCTGTAATTCGGGCGGTGGAGGCAGGAGTAACCCGCTTGTTCATGCCGAATATTGACGATACTACGGTGGAGGCCATGCTGAAGTTGTGCGACGCTCATGACTATTGTTATCCGATGATTGGCTTTCATCCGACTTCGGTCGATGAAAACTGGAAGGAACGTTTGCAGACGGTGAAGCAGTGGCTGACATCTGATCCGCACCGCTTTTATGGTATTGGCGAAGTGGGGCTCGACTTGTATTGGGACAAAACCTTCCGCAAGGAGCAGATGGCGGCGTTTGAGGAACAGGTGAACTGGGCCTTGGAGTACGACCTGCCTTTGATTATCCATTGCCGGGAAGCTTATCCGGAACTGCTGGAAATTCTGGCCGCTTACAAGCAGACGGCTTTGCGGGGAATTTTTCATAGTTTTACCGGCTCATCGGAAGATGCGACCCGTTTGCTGGAGTATGAATCGTTCATGCTCGGCATTAATGGGGTGGTGACTTTCAAGAAAAGTATTCTTCCGGAAGTGTTGAAAGATGTGCCTTTAAATCGGATTGTGCTCGAAACCGACTCGCCTTATCTGGCTCCGGTACCTTATCGGGGAAAGCGAAATGAGAGTGCCTATTTGGTGAAGGTGGCCGAACGCCTTTCCGAAATTTATGGCATACCTTTGTCGGAAATTGCGGCCCAAACCTCGGAAAATGCTTTAAAAGTCTTCACAAATGCGGAGAAAAGTTTTTAAAGTTTATTAATTTCGAGTCTAAACGAAAACTTTTGCAGTTTGGATGTTATGTAAGACGAAAAAAAAGAATACATTTGTGACTGAAATCAATCAAAGGGGTTTGGGTGTTTAAAACTTGTTCCCGATATTGGAAAAAAGGAGAGGTGCTCGAGTGGTTGAAGAGGCACGCCTGGAAAGCGTGTATACGCCAAAAGCGTATCACGGGTTCGAATCCCGTTCTCTCCGCAATATAAGAGAAAAACAATTAACAAACTATTAATTAATTAATCTTAAAAATTAGACACACAATGAAAAAGTTATTTGCAATTCTTGCAGTGATGGGAGTCCTCTCATTTGGAATGACTCAGACAGCTATGGCTCAGGATTCTACAGCTACCGCAGCTCCGGCTCAGACAGAAGAAGTAGCAGCAGCTGACGATGCAGCAGCAGCTCCGGCTGTAGTAGAAGAAGGTGGTTTGCACAAAGAATTAAAGACTAAGTTTATCGAAGGTGATGCAGGCTTCATGTCTTTGGTTGCTATCGCATTGGTACTTGGTCTGGCTTTCTGTATTGAACGTATCATTTACTTGAGCTTGGCTGAAGTAGACGTAAAGAAATTGATGGCTAAAGTTGAAGCCGCTTTGGAAAAAGGTGATGTAGAAGGTGCTAAGACTATCTGCCGTAACACTCGTGGTCCTGTTGCTTCTATCTGCTATCAGGGTTTGATGAGAATCGACGAAGGCTTGGACGTAGTTGAACGTTCAGTTGTTTCTTACGGTGGTGTTCAGGCTGGTTACCTTGAAAAAGGATGCTCTTGGATCACATTGTTCATCGCGATGGCTCCGTCTCTGGGATTCTTGGGTACTGTAATCGGTATGGTTATGGCGTTCGACCAAATCCAGCAGGCTGGTGATATTTCTCCGACAGTTGTTGCAGGTGGTATGAAAGTGGCCTTGATTACTACTATCTTCGGTTTGATCGTTGCTTTGATTCTGCAGGTATTCTACAACTACATCCTGTCTAAGATTGAAGCTATTACAAGCCAGATGGAAGATTCTTCTATCACATTGCTTGATATGATCATGAAGTACAACTTGAAATACAAAAAATAATAAGAACAATGGCTAAATTATCATATAAAGTATCATACTACGTATTCTATGTATGCATCGCACTGATTCTGGTAGTGCTGGGCATGTTCTACGGAGTAGGATACAGCGAAACAAATGCAGCTGGTTTGGTTGAACCGGCTAATACTCCGGCCCTGATGTACCTGATGTATGGTATGTTTGCAATTACTGTCATCGCGACTCTTGTAGGAGCTATTGCACAGTTTGGCGGAGCATTGAAAGATAATCCGAAAGGAGCTATCAAATCATTGATTGGACTGATTCTGTTGGTCGTATTGCTGATTGTGACTTATAACCTCGGTTCTTCTGAAACAGTTGTTATGGGTGGCGGTACAGAATATACCAATGTCACTATGCTGAAGGTAACAGACATGCTGCTGTACTCTACATACGTATTGTTCGGCCTGGCTGCCCTTGGTACATTGATCAACTTGTCTGGAATTTTGAAGAAATAATATCATCATTGAAGTTTAATTAAAATATAAGGAGTAAGTCAAATGGCAAAAAAGAAAAGATCAGTGCCTGGAATCAACTCAAGTTCTACGGCCGATATTGCCTTCATGTTGCTTATTTTCTTCCTTATTACAACATCAATGGATACTGACCGTGGTTTGGCGAGACGTTTGCCGCCTCCACCTGAAAACAAGGATCAGAAAGATGATATTATTGTAAAGGAAAGAAACGTTCTTCAGGTTCGTTTGAACAAGGACGACCAGCTGATGGTCGGTGGAGAATGGTCTGATATCAGACAGTTGAGACAAAAGGCAAAAGAATTCATTGCCAATCCGAACAACGACGAGAATTTGCCAGAAAAGCACTTGAAACATCTTCCGTTCTTCGGTGACGTAATGGTTACAGAAAAGCACGTAATCTCTGTACAGAATGACGTGGGTACTAGCTACAATGCTTATATTCAGGTTCAGAACGAATTGGTAGCAGCTTACAATGAGTTGCGTAACGAACTGGCTCAGTCTCAGTTCGGAAAGACGTTCGCTGAATGTTCTGAAGACGAGCAGAAAGCTATTACAGACTATTATCCGCAGAAGATTTCTGAAGCAGAACCTAAAAAATATGGAGGAAAATAATCATGGGAAAATTTAATAAGACAGGTAAGCGTGGCATGCCGGAGTTGAATACCTCTTCTCTGCCGGACCTTATCTTTACCATGTTGTTCTTCTTCATGATTGTAACAACCATGCGTGAAGTTACGTTGAAGGTTCAGTTCAAGGTGCCTGCTGCCACAGAATTGGAAAAGCTTGAAAAGAAGTCTTTGGTGTCTTTCATCTACATTGGTAAACCGTTGCCGGAATATCAGAAGAAGATGGGTACTACTGACCGTATCCAGTTGAACGATAAGTTCGCTGAATCTTCAGAAGTACAGGACTACATCTATCAGGAACGTGAAAACATGAAAGAGGAAGACAAACCGTTTATGACTGTTTCCCTGAAGGTAGATGCAAATACCAAGATGGGTATCGTAACAGAAGTAAAACAGGCTCTTCGTCAGGCATACGCTTTGAAGATCAACTATTCAGCTACTCAGCGTCAGTAATAGTTTTTCATACTTACAAGAAAAGGCTGTCTCTTTAGAGGCGGCCTTTTTTTATGCCTTTAGGGAACCTTTGAGTCCGATGGGGGCTATTGTGTACAAGTATTTTTCATTTTTATGAGAAGGCTGGCTGTGAAGTATGAACGGCACTCTGTGCTTTTCTTCTTTGGATATGTAGGGGGGAGAAGAGACTCCTCTGGGGAAGTAGGAGAATGGAGACGTTGGAGAATGGAGGAGGATTGGATATGGGTAGACGGTTCTTGTTTTTTACCTTTGATGGGAAGGTGTCAGATAAAGAGTGTGTCTTTTATTATGAAACAGTGGGAGGGACAAGTAAGGAACGCTTCTTTTTCCAGTAATATACCTGTCCGTAGATATCCGCCAATGCCCAGCCGATAGGAATGGACCACCAGATACCGTGTACACCAATGGAAGGGATGGATGCTAAGAGGTAGGCCAAGGCCACACGGGTTCCCAAGGACAGAATGGTCAGGATAATAGACATTTCCGGCTTGCATACAGCCCGGTAAAAACCATACCATAGAAACAGGTAACCGATGCCTAAGTAGAAACTGCCTTCTACCCGAAGATATTCTACTCCAATCCGGATAATTTCTTTTTCGTCCGATGAAATGAAAATCTGCATTAGCCAGGGAGCTGCCAGGAAGATAAGCGCTGAGAGAAGCAGGCAGAAAAGCGTAGTCATCCAGAACGCTTTTTTGAATCCTTGCAGGATGCGGTCTTTCTTTCCGGCTCCGTAGTTTTGGGCGGTGAAAGTAGAGAAGGCATTGCCGAAATCCTGTACGGGCATGTAGGCAAAGGAATCAATTTTAACGGCGGCGGTGAAAGCGGCCATGACGGAAGTCCCGAAACTGTTGACCAGTCCCTGTACCATCAGAATACCAAAGTTCATGACCGATTGTTGTATACAAGTCAGTGAGGCATACGAAAATACCTGCCTGACGAGGGGACGGTTTATCTTGAAATCTTTTCGTGTAAGCCGTGTTTCCGGAATTTTTCTCCAGCAGTACACCCAAAGTCCGATGGCAGAAACAGCTTGTGAAAGAACTGTAGCTGAGGCTGCTCCTGCGATACCGTAGCCGAGCCGAAGGATAAACAGCAGGTCGAGTACGACGTTCAATACGACGGAGATTGCCAGATAAACCAAGGGCGTAAAGGAATTGCCTAATGCCCGCAGGAGGTAAGCGTAATAATTATATAGGTAAACGAACCAGATGCCGATAAAGGTGATTTTCAGGTAGTCGTACGTCATTTCTTGTAATTCTTCCGGAGTTTGCAGCCATTGAATAATCGGACGGATGCAGCTGATGGAGAAAGCGAAAATGAGGAAGGTAGCGATGCCCGTAATGAGCAGAGAGGTTGCTTGGGTACGTTTCAGAGGTTCATAATCTTTAGCCCCGTAGCGCATGGAGAATAGGGCACTGCATCCCATGCACAAACCGATGAAGATGGAGGTGATGAATACCATGAGCGTGTAGGAAGAGCCTACGGCAGCCAAAGCATTGGCTCCCAGCGTCTGTCCGATAATCAGTGTATCCGCAATATTATATCCCTGCTGGAGCAGGTTGCCGAGGATGAGTGGATAAGCCAGACAAAGCATGCTTTGGGTGATGTTTCCCGAAGTAAGGTCTTTCGTGCGACTGGTCTGCATGGTTTATGGGTATATGACAAAATAAAATGGATTTAATAAACACGTGTTTATTAAATCCATTTTTACTATGTGCGCCTGATAGGACTCGAACCTACACGTCTCACGACACCAGATCCTAAGTCTGGCGCGGCTACCAATTACGCCACAGGCGCGCATACAGAAAACGATTTCTGCATTTGCGGAGGCAAAGGTAGAAATAATTTCCCGATTCTCCAAATCTGCGGGTCAATTCTTTAGTATTTTGATGGCGGTTTCAATGAGCGTATCTTTTCCTCGCTGCATGTCTTCGCTGGTCATATCCACCTTTACGTCCGGATCGATACCGAACTCCAGCTGGTTCATGTCCGGGTCGAACATCGGGCTGGCCGAGAAACGGATGGACCATCCGTTGGGGATTTCGGAACTGAACGGCAGGCCAGAACCGCCTCCGGTCGTATCTCCCAAGGTAGTGACATTGGGAAACTGCCGCATGGTATTGACAAAGTCGTTGGTGGCACTGTAGGAACGTCGGTTGGTCAGCACCACGGCTTTTTTCTGCCAGCGGATGCTGTTAGACGGTTCCTGATACACCGGTTCCGGGTCGGAAAAGTCATTGTGGCCGGGGCCTGTTTTGTGACTGATGTAGCCCACCAGCACCTTTTCGTTGGTAAACCGGGCGGCCAGTTTTTGGGCAGTAGTCAGGCTGCCACCTCCGTTGTTGCGCACATCGATTATCACTCCGTCGCAGATTTCCAGTTTCTTCAGCATCTGGTCCAGATTTCCGTCACCGATGCCGTCGGAGAAACTTTCGCAGTACACATAGCCGATGTTGTTGTCCAGAATCTGGTAGGTGAGTCCGGAAGTGATGATATAGTCTTTTTTGAGGTAATTGCTTTGGATGCTGTCACTGAAATTGCGCGGATAGGCATCAAACCATTCCCTGTATTGCGAGGTTCCCAAGGAACTGCTCAGATTCACATGGCCGTCCCTGAGTTCGTTGACCATGTCTGAAAGGACTTCAAAAAGTGCTTCCCAGCTCATCGACGAAGAAATCCGTTTCGCATAGCGGGCATGCACTTCATCCCAGTCCAGGCCATACACTTCCTTTTTGTAATCGAGGAAACAATATTGCTCGTCGATGATTTTCCAGAGCGATTCGAAGTTGGCTTCCGGTGTATTGCCCTGTATGTCTTCACGGATACACGAAGAGAATAAGGTGCAGGTCAGCACCAGCAGGAGGCCGTATAAGTGGAAATGATATATCTTCTTCATATCAGTAGGGAGTAACGTTTGAAGGCATGGTGATTCGGTTCTTGCCTTTCAGTAGGTAGAAATTCTTCACGAAGCCAATCATGAAATCATGTGAGTAAGTGTGGTATTTCAGGTGGTTGACCTTGGCCTGCTGGAGGTCGCAGACATAGGCTACACGCATCGTGACCTTCCGGATAGGGAAGTCGAGGGTCACCATCTGGCGGAGGGAAGGACTGTTGTGGAGGGAGGTAAACAGGACATTCTTTCCTTTGTGTCCCAAAGAGAACATTTCATAGTATGACTGTCCGAATTCGGGAGAGAACATGGCACCCAGCAACGGAAGATTGGCCTGGTAACGCGCCACCAGCGGATAATTGCCGATATGGAACTTGTAGATGGCTATACCGGAGATGCCCAGACTGCCGTATGCCTTGCCCTGTGCCGGGTTGTTGGAGTTACGTGTATTGTACACGAATCCCCCGTTCAGGTCAATTGTCGGGCCGGCCAGCAACTTCAGTCGTTCACTGAGACGAAACTGATAATGGAGAGTATAACTCCAGTTCAGCAGTCCGGCATACATATAGCCTGTTTGGCTGGGATTGTGCGTGTACGACACATGGGCCTGCAACAGATTCTGTGCCGATACGTTTCCACCCATCAGCCGGGTCATGCGCATATTCTCGCGCAGAATACGTACCTCCGGCCCTTTGTATTCCAGTGGAGAAAGATACGTGTCGAGCACGTTGCTCACGCCTGCTCCGTAGAGTACGGAACGCATCACGTAGCGGGTCGCACGCAGACTGTCTTCCTGTGCATGGAGCATGAGGACAGACAGGCAGGCGTAGAGTAGAAAGATAATTCGTTTCATGCGATTAAAAGAGTTTCATTTGTCCGTCGTCTTCCTGGATGTCCTCTTCTTCTGTTCCGTCTTCCTCATCCTTTTCCGGTTCTTCCGGTTCCGGCTCCGGCATGCGGGTCGGTTCCAGCTCGGTGATTCGGTCGACGGTATAAGTGGTCAGGCGCTTGCCTTTGGCCTTGAAGCTCTTGACGCCCACAAAGTCGCTGGCTTCCAGCACGAGTGCTTCCCGGAAGTTGTCGTGTCCGCCGAAATCAACTTGGATGCGCGGGTACACCTGACAGGTCAGCAGGATGAGCTGTGTATGCTTGTTGTCGCCCAGGAAATTCTGTTTCTTGTTGGTCGCTTCGAAGGTGAACCGTTTCAGGTACGGATAATTCTGTTGGTCGGCATCATAGAGTACGGCTGTCCATACCTTCTCGGGATTGAACTTCTCGATGCAAAGAATATCCGGATCGTAATGGTTGCTCAGGTCGAAGTTCGTGGTGTAGAATTCTCCGTTTTTCTGAACCACCAGGATGCTTTCATCGCTTTGGAATTCGCCCAGGTATTGTCCTCTGCCGTCGTAGTTGAGCCGTAGCACGTCGTGGTCGAACCAGACCTTTCTGCCACCGAGGGTGGAACCGCCTTTCTGCTTCAGGCTGATTTTGTGTACCTCGGCCTTGGTGAGCAGGTTACCCATCGATTGCTTGCCCTTGATGTGGATGGTACTGAAATCCTTCTCGAAGGTCGGTTTCTTGATGCGGGGCGTCGGACGCAGGATGACCCGGATGACTTCCGCTTCTCCGTTCGGATTGGCCGTGAAGTAGACAATCTTGGAGCCCGGCGTGCCTTGTGTCACATCGTACTCCCGGTCGCGGATGATGGAGGTCACATTGAAGCGTTTGATATAATAATACCCATCCTTTCCGTCACGGTAAATGACGTTGTAGATGGTACGTTTGTCGTTCTTTTTGAATACGTTGACATACAGGATGTTCTTCCCGACAAACAGTTTGTCGGACACGCGGACAATCTTGTATTTTCCGTCCTTGTAGAAGATAATCACATCGTCGATGTCGGAACAGTTGCACACATACTCGTCTTTTTTCAGTCCCGTACCGATAAAGCCCTCCTCTCGGTTGATATACAGCTTCTCGTTGGCTTCCGCCACTTTGGTAGCTACGATGGTGTCGAAGTTGCGGATTTCCGTACGACGAGGGAAATTCTTTCCGTATTTCTCTTTCAGGTGCTTATACCAGTCGATGGTATATTCCGTGATGTGTGCCAAATGGTTGTCAATCTCCTCCAACTGGGCTTTCAGACGGGCAATGAACTCGTCCGCCTTGTCCTTGTTGAACTTGAGGATACGTGCCATCTTGATTTCCATCAGTTTGAGGATGTCCTCTTTGGTCACTTCGCGCACGAACTGCGGATAAAACGGGGTCAACCGTTCGTCAATGTGTTCGCAGGCCGCATCCATGGATTCTGCCTGTTCAAATTGCTTGTCCTTGTAAATCCGTTCTTCGATGAAGATTTTCTCCAAGGACGCGAAATGCAAGGTTTCCAGCGTTTCGTCCCGCTGTATTTCCAGTTCTTTCCGGAGCAGGGCCAGTGTGTTGTCGACCGATTTCTTCAGCACTTTGCTCACCGAGAGGAAATGCGGTTTCTTGTTGTCGATGACGCAGCAGTTGGGCGAGATGTTCACCTCGCAGTCCGTAAAGGCGTACAAGGCATCCAGTGTCTTGTCGGAGGATACACCCGGCGTCAGATGTACCAGAATCTCCACCTTTCCGGCCGTGTTGTCATCCACTTTCCGAACCTTAATCTTTCCCTTTTCGATGGCCTTCAGAATGGAATCAATCAGAGAAGAGGTCGTCTTCCCGTAGGGAATCTCGCTGATGCATAGGGTCTTGTTGTCGAGTTTGGAAATCTTGGCCCGTACGCGTACCACGCCTCCTCTTTCCCCGTCATTGTAGCGGGACACATCAATGGACCCTCCTGTCTGGAAATCTGGATAAAGTTGGAAGTCCTCTCCGTGCAGGTAGGCAATGGCTGCATCGCACAATTCGTTGAAGTTATGGGGAAGAATCTTGGAAGAAAGTCCCACGGCGATACCTTCCACACCCTGAGCCAGCAGCAGCGGGAATTTTACCGGCAGGGTGACTGGTTCCCGGTTTCTTCCGTCGTAGGAAGCTTGCCACTCCGTGGTTTTCGGGTTGAACACCACGTCGAGGGCGAATTTGGACAGCCGGGCTTCGATGTAACGGGGAGCCGCTGCACTGTCGCCCGTCAGGATGTTACCCCAGTTTCCCTGGCAGTCGATGAGCAAGTCTTTCTGTCCCAGTTGCACAAGGGCATCTCCGATGGAAGTATCTCCGTGCGGATGAAACTGCATGGTGTGTCCCACGATGTTGGCCACCTTGTTGTAGCGTCCGTCGTCCAGGCGTTTCATGGAGTGGAGAATGCGTCGCTGCACCGGCTTCAGTCCGTCGTTGATGTGCGGTACGGCACGCTCCAGAATCACGTACGAAGCATAGTCCAGAAACCAGTTCTGGTACATGCCGCTCAGCTGGTGCTTCACCGCCTCGTCGGTGGTCGATACAGGTTTGTAGTCAGAGTGTTCTTCTTTTTCAGGCAGGTTTGCCGTTTCCTTTTCGTCCTTGTCAAAAGTATCTTCGCTCATATTCAAATGGGTCCTATGTAAAAGAGATTCGGGCAAAGTTACTGAATAATTCTGTAAGGTGGAAATAACTGACTTACAATTCTGGACCTTTCAAGAGGCATTTTTAGGGAAATCCCTTTGCGGAAATACCTCGACACGAACGTGACGAGAGGTGGGCACGGACGTGACGAGACCTTGACACGAACGTGATGAGACCGCTGCACGTTCGTGTCAAGGTAAGAAGCCAAGTACGGGTCAGCTTATTGCTGCTTGCGGTAGCTGTGGATGGCCCATACATATAGCAGAACGGCAAAGGTGGAGAGCATGGAAAGCTGGAAGCCGATGTCGCCGATGTGGCTGCCCTTCAGATAGACCATGCGCATGATTTCCATGAAGTAGCGCAGCGGATTGAGGTACGTGATGTATTGTGCCCATTCCGGCATGCTGCTGATAGGAGTGAACAGCCCGCTCATCAGAATGAAAATCAGCATGCAGAACCACATGACGAACATGGCTTGCTGCAGGGTGGAAGAGTAATTGGAGATGACCAGGCCCAGCCCCGACATGACCAGTGCGAAAATCAGCGTGGCCAGATAGATGGTGAGGATGTTTCCTTCGGGTGTCAGGCCATAGACCAGCCAGGCCAGCAACATGCACAGGTTCAGTACCACAAATCCGATGGCCCAGTAGGGTAGCAGTTTGGCGAGGGTAAAGGTGAAACGGCTCACCGGGCTGACATTGATTTGCTCGATGGTACCTGCTTCTTTTTCGCTGACCACGTTCAGGGCCGGCAGGAAGCCGCAGAGCAGTACCAGTATCATGGTCATCAGGGCAGGCACCATGAACACTTTGTAGTTGAGGTACGGATTGAACTGGTAGCGCACGGAGGCGGGGGAGGGCTGCGGATTGAGAATTTGTTGCAGGTAAGTACTGCCCAGTACTCCCTTGGTACCGTTGACCGTATTGACGGCAATCAGGGTGGAAGGACTGACGCCGCGGGCCTGGTCTTTCTCAAATCCCCGGGGGATTTCCAGCAGCATGTCCACCTGGTCTTTTTCAATGGCATTCAAGCCTTGTGCGTAGGAAGCAGGCAGGGCGGTCAGCTGGAAGTAACGGGAGGCCTCGATGCGGTGTACCAGCCGTTGGGACGAGGGACTATGGTCATGGTCAATGACGGCAATGCGCAAGTCCTCGATTTCCAGTGTGGCGGCCCATGGCATCACCAGCATCATCACGCAGGGAAACAGCAGGATGAGGCGGGGCAGGAAACGGTTGCGTTTCAGTTGTTTGAATTCTTTTTCTATCAGGTAGCGTAACATCATAAGCTTGCGGTTTATTCCAATCGGTTCTTGAATTTGCGGGTGGTGGCTGCAATCAGGACTACGGCCATGAGGCACAACACGGCCACTTCCTTCCAGACGTAGACAAAGGGCACGCCTTCAATCATCAGTCGTCGCACTGCTGCCACGTACCAGCGTGCCGGAATGAGACAGGAAATGGCCTGAAGGATGCCCGGCATACTTTCCACCGGGTAGATAATGCCCGACAGGATAATGGTCGGGATGAGCAGGACCATGGCCGAGACCAGCAGGGCTGCCACCTGGGTATGCGTGACGCAGGAAATCAGCAGTCCCAGTGCCAGCGATACGAAGATAAACAGCAGGGAAACTCCCAGCAGGGCCGTCAGGCTTCCGGCTATTGGTACGTCGAGCACAAAGACCGAAAGCAGCAGGATGGTAGTCAGGTTGAGCAGGGAGAGTACGAAATAGGGTACGGATTTCGACAGAATGACAAACAGCGGGTTGACGGGGGAGACCAGCAGCACTTCCATTGTACCGGTCTCTTTTTCGCGGACGATGGAAATGGAAGTCATCATGGCGCAAATCAGCATCAGTATCAGTCCCATAACCCCCGGCACGAAGTTGTAGGCACTCTTCATTTGCGGGTTGTAGAGCAGCTTGTTGTAGGCTATAATCGGCATCCCTTCCGTTCCTCCTTTGGAGGAGAAAGCGTCAGCGGGCCGGATGGTTTGCAAGGCTTGTCGGAGAATGGTTTGGGCATACGTACTCCGCGTGACTGCCAGGTTGGGTTCCGTGGCATCGGCCAAAATCTGTATCTGTGAAGAATTGAAGCGGAAACGGTGCAGGTCGGACGGGAAAATGACTGCCAACTCTATCTGGTTACGCCGGAACAGCCGTTCAATCTCATCGGGGGACTGGACGACATATTTCACCGTGAAATACTCGCTGGCATCCAGTTGCTCTACCAGTTTCCGTACATCCGTCTGAAGGGAGGGAGCCAATACGGCAGTCTGGACATTGCGCACCTCGGTGGAGATGGCGAAGCCGAAAAGGATAATCTGTATAATCGGCATGCCTATCAGTATCAGCATGGTGCGCCGGTCGCGCAGGATGTGATGGAATTCTTTTCTGACAAAAGCGATAAACTGTTTCATGGTCGTTCGGTTTGAGCGTGAGTAAAAGCCGCGTCTCCCCGTTGAGCTTCGCGGGCCAGTTTCTGGAACACTTCGTCCATGTCTCGGGCTTGAAAACGGGCTTTCAGTCCGTCGGGAGTATCCAGGGCGCGGATATGTCCGTCCACCATCATGGAAATGCGGTCGCAATATTCTGCTTCGTCCATGTAGTGCGTGGTGACGAAAATCGTGATTCCCTGGTCGGCAGCTTGATAAATCAGTTCCCAGAACTGGCGGCGGGTGGCCGGGTCCACGCCTCCGGTCGGTTCATCCAGAAAAACCAGTTCCGGACGGTGGAAAATGGCCACCGAGAAGGCCAGTCGCTGTTTCCAACCTAGCGGCAGGGAACGGACCAAGGTATGTTGTTCCTCGTAGAGGCCGATACGCCGCAAGGTCTCTTCGGTGCGGGTCGCAATTTCTTTGGCACTGACCCCGTAGATACCTCCGAACAGGCGGAGATTCTCGCGGACCGTCAGGTCTTCATACAGCGAAAATTTCTGGCTCATGTAGCCGATTCGTCGTTTTATTTCCTCGCTCTGCGTCCGCACATCGAATCCCATTACCTCCGCTTTCCCTTCGGAAGGCAGACTGAGTCCGCAGAGAATACGCATGGCGGTGGTTTTTCCGGCCCCGTTGGCTCCTAAGAAACCGAAAATCTCTCCCCGCTGTACTGAGAAAGAGATGTGGTCGACAGCAGTAAAAGTGCCGAATCGTTTGACCAGATTGTCTACCTGAATGAGGGGGGTAGCGTTTCCGACTGCTGCTTTTCGTTCCAGTCCGGGAGGACACAGAATGTCGCTGAACCGGGTCAGGATGGTCTCCGGGCGGTCGATACCTTTGATTTCTCCTTCATACAGGAAGGCCACGCGGTCGCATCGTCGGGCTTCGTCCATGAAGGGGGTGGATACCACGAGGGTGATACCTTCCTGACGGAGACGGGCCAGCATATCCCAGAATTCCCGACGGGATACAGGGTCTACTCCGGTGGTCGGCTCATCGAGAAACAGGATTTGGGGAGCATGGACCAGCGCGCAACACAATGCCAGCTTTTGCTTCATGCCTCCCGACAGAGCGCCGGCCCGCCGGTCTTTGAACGGAGCAATCTGTTCGTAAATCGGCCGAATCCGTTCGTAGTTCTCTTCCACGGTGGTATGAAAGACGGTGGCAAAGAAACGCAGGTTTTCTTCCACGGTCAGGTCTTGGTATAAGGAGAAACGTCCCGGCATGTAGCCCACGCTTCGCCGGATGGTGCGGAAGTCGGCCAGTACGTCGGCATGCAGTACATGAGCCGTTCCCTGGTCCGGCTTCAGTAGAGTGGTCAAGATGCGGAAGAGCGTACTCTTTCCGGAGCCGTCGGGACCGATGAGGCCGAACAGTTCGCCTTGCTTCACTTGGAAAGATACGTCGCGCAGAGCCTGTACCTTTCCATAGCTTTTGCTTACGTGGCTGACTTCAATAAGGGTTTCCATTTGTGCCCTCCTTTCAGAATTTGACTTCGCCGTACATACCCAGTTTGATGTGGCCGTCATTGTGCACGGCAATCTTGACGGCATAGACCTGGTTGGCACGTTCGTCGTCGGTCAGGATGGTTTTCGGGGTGAATTCGGCTTCTTCGGAAATCCAGGTCACTTTGCCGGGGTAGGTGTTCCGCTGTGCATCGCCAAAGTCGGCAAATACCGTGACCTCACTTCCCAGTTTTACGGAGGCCAGTTGCCGGGAGGTGACGTAGGCCCGCAGGAAGATGTGTTCCGTGTCGGCTATCTTGAACAGCGGTTTCCCGATGGTAGCCAGTTCTCCCGGTTCGGCGTATTTGGCCAGAACCGTTCCGCTTATCGGGGTGGTGATATGACATTTTCTGAGTTGGTCTTCGATTTGCGCCACTTGGATGGCTACCGACGAGCTTTGTTCCGTGAGGCTGGCGGTGGTGTTCCCTAAAGACGACACCTGTGCCTCCAGTTGCCGGTTGAGTACCGCCAACTGGGCGTCCCAGTCATCCAGCTGTTTGCGGTTGGCCGCCTGTGCTTTCAGCAGGTTTTCCACCCGGTTGCGTTCCCGTTGTGCGGTGGCGATTTGTTCCTTGGTGGCGGCAATCTGCCGGTGAATATCGGGGCGTTGGTTTTCCACGGATTTCATCTGTGCCTCCAGCTGCCGTTTTTTCAGGTAGAGCTGTACGGTGTCCACCAGCCCCACTTCAGTGCCTTGGGTAAAGTGCATCCCTTCTTCGGCATTCAGGTAGAACAGTTTTCCGGCAGTTTCGGAGGAGACCACAATTTCGGTCGCTTCAAAAGTACCTGTCGCATCAAAGTCGTCTTTCTCTCCACAGGCCGTGAGGCAGTACACTGCGAAGAGGAGGAATCCATATTTTGTTTTCATATTCAGCATATTTTGAACGGTTGGTAAATAAAAATTAGTTGGTGAGGTGTTTTCGTTGGTGCAGGTGCATGAGCAGTTGGATTTCGTGGAGAACTTTTGTCTGCCGGGCCAGGTTCTCGGCTGTGATTTCTTTCAGCAGGTCACTGACACTCAGGGTACCGTTGGCCACTTTGGCCTCGGCAGAAAGCCGGATGTTCTTCCGCAGCCGGATAATCTCTTCGTCCTCCTTCATCTGTTGCCGGAGAGTCTGGATAGTGCCGTCCTCTTCCGCCAGTTGCAGGTGGGTATGAAACAGAAACAAATCGCGTTCGCTCTGGATTTTCTGGAGTTGGTTATCCAGCTTTTTCCGGTCGTTTTTCAGGGTGTACAGACTTCCGAAATTCCACGTAAAGCGGGCACCGACCAGATAGTAGGCCCTGAACTTGTCTTTTAGAATGTCCAGTCCCGGATTGCCGTAGGCTCCTTGTGCAAAGAGGCTGAAAGAGGGAAGATAACCGGTCTGTAATCCTTTTCGATGTACAGAAACGGTCTGTTCCTGTGCTTCGTACCACCGGAGTTCAGGACGGTTGATGGTGCCGGTCGTTTCCAAGACGGCTTCAGGCCGTTGGAGGTGCGTGTGTGATGGAAGTTCTTCTCCTGTCAGCAGGGACAACATGCGCAGGTAAGCATTGCGGTTGCTTTCCAGCTGGATGCGCTGCTGGCGGGTTTGCAGGATTTCTACTTGCACGGCATCCACATCAGCGTCATTGGCTGTGCCGTTGGTGCGGTAGGATTGCACATCTTTCAGGCTCCGGGCCAGTTCTTCTTCGAGCAATGTGTGTTGTGACAGTTGTTCGTCGAGTAAGAGAATACCGAAGAAAACCTGGTCCACTCTTTCTTCCAGTGCATACAGGCTGTTGTCGAGCTGTCGTTCGCTTTCCTCTGTCTCAGCCCGAATCTGGGCTTTCTGGTTTTGGATTTTTCCTCCGTCCCACAGGTTCTGTCTGACTTCAATCATTGCCTGGTATTGGTCCTTGGGCAGTCCTTTGCTGTCAAGTCCGGGGATGTCAAAGGGGAAGGTGGTGGCTTCACTTTGGTAAGAGATTTTTCCACTCAGACTAATCTGTGGCAAGTTGCCTTTTCCTACATTCGATAAGGTATATTCTTCCGAGAGGCGGAGCAGGTCGTATTGCCGGGTTTGCGGGTAATTCTCACGGGCTTTCTGCCGGCAATCTTCCAATGTGACTTGTGCATGGACGATGTGACTGAAGCCCCATACACACAAGAAGAGAAACATTCGTAGCATACGTATTCAATCTTTGTTGAGGTAATGAGACAAAGATACAGGGATTTTGTGATATCTTTCGGTCCTATATGTGGGACGGAATGTTCTTTTTGTTCGATAATGGCTTGTGTGTAACCCGAAAATCGAATGAAATATTATCTTTGCGGGAAATTGTGTATGTGAAATGAAATCGAATCGTCTGTTGTTGCTGGCCTTGAGGCAAATGCGTGAACGGGTGGGAGAAAGTTACAATGCCTATCGTTTTCTGATTCCGGAACTGGGATTGCTCCGTTCCATTCATGGGATAGCCGATGTGGTTCGTTTCCTGTCTGTGGAAGGGCAGCCTTACCGTCTGACGGAGGGGAGAGTGGTGTATTTTCGTGCCGGTACGCTTCGGTTGCGTATCAATTTGCGTGAACTGGAGTTTAAGGCGGGGGATTTTCTGGTAGTGTCTCCCGGAACCGTATTCGAATTTCTATACATATCGTCTGATTTGGATTTGGCGATGTTGGCTTTTTCCAACAGCCTGATGGAAAGCTGGCAGAAAGAAGATTTGTTGCAGGTTTATTTGCAAGGCAGATTGTTTCTACATCTTTCATTGACTGAGCAGGAGAGCCGGCGGATGGAACAGATTTTTGCCTTGTTGTGGGAGGTGGTCCACGACCGGCCTTTCCCAAAAGAGTCCGTACAAAGCTTGATTTCTCTCGTCTTTCACCAGACGGACGGTTTCAGAGGGCGTGAATTGGAGGCGGGCAAACAGAAGCGTAGCCGTCAGGAGGAAGTGTTCAATCGCTTTTTGGAATTAGTCAACAAATATGCCGTTCATGAACGAAGCTGTGCGTTTTATGCCGACCATTTATGCCTGACTTCCCGTTATTTGAGTACATTGGTACGACAAGCCAGCGGGCGGACGGTGATGGATTGGGTCAATGAGGCCGTGATGCAGGAAGCCAAATTGATGTTATGTCACACCGACAAGCTGGTGTATCAGATAGCCGACGAACTGAATTTTCCCAATGCTTCGTTCTTTTGCAAGTATTTCCGGCGTATGACAGGAATGACTCCTAAAGACTATCGGCAGGAGAACGGATGAACGGTTGCTTAGGATGGGAGTTTCGAAAGAGGCTGTCGGTCCGTACGAAGGGTTTTCAATACCGGAATGGTCAACGGGAGGGACATCAGGAACGAACACAAATCGGATACAGCCTGACACATCTCCACTCCTTGCAGTTGCAGGAAATAGGGAAGCACCAGTATCAGCGGGATGAAAAACAGTCCTTGGCGGGAAGAAGACAGGATGACGGCTCGTTTGGGCTGGCGGATGGTCTGCAAAAGCATGTTGCACAGGATGACCCATGCTCCCAGTGGAAGCGTGATGAGCTGCCAGCGGAGTGCTTCGGCTCCTACGGCAATAACTTGCGGGTCTTCCTTTCGGAACCAAGACACGACTTCCGGTGCGTAAATGTAGCCAATCAGGGAACAGACAGCCAAGAAGATGAGTCCCACTTTCACGCAGTATTTGAATCCTTGGAGCACCCGGCGGTTCAGTCCCGCGCCATAGTTGAATCCGCAGACAGGTTGAAAACCTTGTCCGAAACCAATCACAAAAGCGTTGATGAACATGCAGATACGGGTGACGATAGACATTCCGGCAATGGCTGCATCTCCGAAGTTACCGGCTGCCACGTTCAGCAGAATGGTCGAAATACTGGCCAGTCCCTGACGGCACAGTGAAGGACTGCCTCCATAGACGATTTCTTTCAAATAGGCCGGAGTGGGCGTAAAATAGCGGTAGTTGATGCGTATGTTTTCTCCCTTCCGGTCCATGAATATCAGGATGGTAAAGCTGCACACCTGACTGATGAAGGTAGACCAGGCTGCTCCTGCAATGCCCATGTCGAATACAAAAATCAATAGTGGGTCAAGGGCAATGTTCAAGAAAGCTCCCACTGTAATTCCAATCATGGCATATACGGCATTTCCCTGAAAGCGCATCTGGTTGTTCAGTACAAGGGAAGAGGCCATGAAAGGGGCTCCCAGCAGGATAATGCCCAAATACGTCTTGGCGTATGGAAGGATGGTGGGAGTGGAACCTAATGCTACACAGATAGGTTCCAGAAAAATCAATCCGAAGAGGGCAATCAGAAAGCCGATGAAGAAGGCACAGAAAAAACCGGTAGCCGCCATTCTTTCCGCGCTTCGGTAGTCACGTGCTCCCAGCCGTCGGGAGATAAAGTTGCCCGAACCATGCCCGCAGAAGAAACCGAAAGCCTGAATGATGGCCATGATGGAAAAGGAGATACCCACGGCTGCGGTAGACTGTGTATTGATTTTCCCGACAAAGTAGGTGTCGGCCATGACATAGAAAGAGGTGACCAGCATACTAATGATGGTCGGAACAGCCAGTCCACGGATGAGGCGTGGCACCGGTGCCGTGGTCATGAGGGTATATTTATCTTGGGGCATAGTTGTCTGTTTGATAGAATAGAACAGCAGCAAAAGTACGAAAAAAACGGCAGTATGGGAAGTCCTGTTCAGCTAAACTTCGGTCGCATAGAAGGCAATGCGCATAAAAAAATCCTCCTTATTCCCCATTTGGGGAAATAAGAAGGATTTATGATACATAGAGTTGCTATTTTGTGCGACGGATTAGAATCCGGCCAGTTCTGTCACTTTGTCTACAGCGGCAGTCAGACCATCCGGATTTTTACCTCCGGCAGTAGCGAAGTGAGGTTGTCCACCACCACCACCTTGAATCAGTTTGGCAGCTTCGCGTACCAGCTGTCCGGCATTCAGTCCGGCTTTTACCTGGTCATCGCTCATGGTGACTGTGAGCAACGGTTTGTTTTCGAATACACTACCGATTACCACAAACAGATTCTCCGGAATTTGTCCTTTCAACTGGAAGGCAATGTTTTTCACTGCATCGGCCGGCATCGGAAGTACGGCTTTAATCACTTTTACACCGTTGATTTCCTTGGCGTTTTCAATCAGTTTGTTCTTTACAGAGGCCTCTTTCTCTTTCATGAATTCTTCCACCTGTTTCTTCAAGCCGACATTCTCATCGATGTATTTGGTAATGGCAGCTTTCAGGTCCGGAGCATTGTTGAACAAGGCTTTCAGGTCGTTGAATGTATCTTGTACGGTATCGAACATTTCTTCTACCTTGGCACCGGTTACGGCTTCGATACGACGTACACCTGCTGCTACAGAGCTTTCAGACAAGATTTTTACCATACCAATCTTTCCGGTAGCCGATACGTGTGTACCTCCACAGAACTCGATGGATGAGCCGAACTGTACGACACGTACTTCGTCTCCGTATTTTTCACCGAACAGGGCGATGGCACCCAGTTCTTTGGCCTTTTCAATCGGCAAGTTACGGTATTCTGTCAAAGGGATGTCTTCACGAATCTTGGCATTAACCAAGTGTTCCACTTCACGCAGCTGTTCCGGAGTCACTTTCTGGAAGTGAGAGAAGTCGAAACGCAGAGAGTCCGGAGTAACCAAAGAACCTTTCTGTTCTACGTGGGTACCCAGCACCTGGCGGAGGGCTTCATCCAGTAAGTGCGTACAAGAGTGGTTGGCTGCACAAGCGGCACGTTTGTCGGTATCTACACAAGCCATCATCGGTGCATCCAGGTGTTCCGGCAATTTCTTGGCGATATGGATTGGAAGATTGTTTTCCTTCTTGGTATCAATGATGTCGATGGTTTCGAATTCGCTGACCAATACACCGGTATCACCTACCTGACCACCGCTTTCTGCGTAGAACGGGGTTTCGCTCAATACAATCTGGTAGAGTGTCTGGTTTTTCTGTTTGATTTGGCGATAACGCAAGATGCTGGTTTCGTATTCTGTGTAATCGTAGCCTACGAATTTGGTTTCACCTTCTTTCAGGGTTACCCAGTCGCCAGTTTCTACAGCGGCAGCGTTACGTGCACGCTGTTTCTGTTTCTGCATTTCTGCTTCGAAACCTTTCACGTCGGCTGTCAGACCGTTTTCACGGAGAATCAGTTCAGTCAGGTCGAACGGGAATCCGAAGGTGTCATACAATGTAAAGGCATCTACTCCGCTGATTTCAGTCTTTCCGGCAGCTTTTGCTTCATTCATTGTCTTGTCGAGCAAGCGGATACCTGTTTCCAGTGTGCGGAGGAAGGACTCTTCTTCTTCCTTCATCACTTTTTCAATCAGCGGCTGCTGGGCTTTCAATTCAGGATAAGCACCTCCCATATTTTCAACCAGCACCGGAACCAGTTTATACATGAAAGCTTGTTTCTGTCCCAGGAAAGTATAGGCATAACGTACGGCACGGCGCAGGATACGACGGATTACATAACCAGCCTTGGCATTCGAAGGCAGCTGTCCGTCGGTGATAGAAAAGGCGATGGTACGGATGTGGTCGGCTACTACACGCATGGCTACATCCACTTTCGGATCATCGCCATATTTCTTGCCAGACAAGTCCCCAATCACTTTGATGATAGGCTGGAATACGTCTGTATCATAGTTGGAAGTCTTGCCTTGCAGGGTACGTACCAAACGTTCAAATCCCATACCGGTATCGATAACTTTTGCAGGAAGCGGTTCCAGTGTACCGTCGGCTTTGCGGTTGTATTGCATGAACACGAGGTTCCAGATTTCAATCACCTGAGGATGATCTTTGTTTACCAGTTCGCGTCCCGGAACGGCTGCTTTTTCTTCGGCTGAACGGGAGTCGATGTGGATTTCAGAGCACGGACCACAAGGACCTGTATCACCCATTTCCCAGAAGTTATCATGTTTGTTACCGTTGATGATATGGTCTGCGGGGAAATACTGTGCCCAGTAACCGGCAGCTTCATCGTCACGTGCCAGGCCTTCTTCCGGACTTCCTTCAAATACAGTAACATACAAGTCTTTCGGGTCCAGCTTCAATACCTTTACCAGGTATTCGTAAGCCCAGCCAATCACTTCTTTCTTGAAGTAGTCGCCAAATGACCAGTTACCCAACATCTCAAACATGGTGTGGTGGTACGTGTCGTGGCCTACTTCTTCCAGGTCGTTATGCTTTCCGCTCACACGCAGACATTTTTGTGAGTCGGTTACACGTTTGTATTTAGCAGGATGGTTGCCAAGTATGATATCCTTGAACTGGTTCATACCGGCATTGGTGAACATCAGCGTAGGGTCGTCTTTGATGACCATCGGTGCAGAAGGCACAATCTGATGTCCTTTAGACTCAAAGAATTTGACGAATGAGTCGCGGATTTCATTTGCTGTCAACATAGTCGTTATATTGTCTTGTAGTTAATATTCTCAAAATTGATTTGCAAAGATAATTGGTTTTATTATTTTTGTCTGTATGTTTGGTGCAAAAACTTGATGTTTCGTTGCTTAAATTTTTCCAAAATCGAACGACATGCGTAAAGTCTATTATATTTATAATCCAAAAACACGTACTTACGACCGTATTTATCCGACCATGCGGCAGCGGGCTTTAAGTTATCTGCGTCAGCTGTTTGTGGGAATGGGATTAGGAGCCGGAAGCTTCATTCTGTTGTTGTGGATTTTCGGGTCGCCTTCGGAAAAAGACCTTCGTACGGAGAATTCCCGGCTTTTGTCGCAGTATGCCATTTTATCCTCCCGTTTGGATGAGGCTGAAGGAGTGATGCAACGTTTACAGCAGCGTGATGATAACATTTATCGGGTCATGATGCAGGCGGATCCGTTGCCTGACGAGCAGCGTTCGGCTACGGTGAATAATGAACGCTACAAGGAACTGATGGATATGGCCAACAGTCATTTGGTGATTCATACTTCGCAGAAGATGGATGATTTGGAACAGAAGATTTATGCACAGTCGAAGTCGTTCGATGAGGTTGTCGCACTTTGCAAGCAGCATGATAAAATGTTGGCGTGTATTCCTGCCATCCAACCGGTTTCCAATAAAAACCTGAAGCAGACGGCTTCGGGCTATGGTATGCGGGTGGACCCGATTTATAAGACCGTGAAATTCCATGCCGGTATGGACTTCTCGGCCAATATAGGTACACCAGTCTATGCTACCGGTGACGGCCGGGTGAGACAGGCCGGGTGGGATGGCCTTTATGGCAACTGTATTATCATCGACCACGGTTTCGGATACGTCACCCGTTATGCCCATCTGAACAAGATTGAGGTGCGGGTGGGGCAGAACGTAGCCCGAGGAGAGGTAATCGGAGAAGTCGGTTCTACGGGCAAAAGCACGGGACCCCATTTGCATTACGAAGTTCGTGTCAAAGGAAAGATTGTGAATCCTGTAAACTATTATTTCATGGACTTGAATGCGGATGATTATGAGAAGATGGTAGAACTGGCGGCGAACCATGGTAGGGTATTTGATTAAAAAAGAAGGTTTTGTATGGCTTTGAAATCAGAAAAAGAGTTAAAACTATATTATTCCATCAGTGAAGTGGCAAAGATGTTCGATGTCAATGAATCCCTGTTGCGTTATTGGGAAAAGGAGTTTCCGATGATTTCTCCCAAGAAGACGGGAGGAAATGTGCGTCAGTACCGGAAGGAAGACATCGAGAACATTCGGCTTGTGTATCACCTCGTGAAAGAAAAAGGGATGACATTGGCAGGTGCAAAACAACGCCTGAAGCAGAATCGGGAGGGGACTATGCAAACAGCGAATGTGGTGGAACGTCTCAAGCACATCCGCGAAGAATTGATGAGTATGCGGAAAGAGTTGGATTACCTGACCTGATTTAGACTGTTCGAAATAAAAGGAGGCGGGCAAGTTGTGACTGAGTGAAGTTAGAACTTGTCCGATTTTTTTTGCAGATACAAGAAAGGCCATCTCAAAGAGACAGCCTTTTTTCTTGTTTTTCAGGGGATGATTTTATTCAAAATCACTTTGTTGCTTTTCCACTTCTTTAAGCTTAGAACGGCTCTCTTCTTGCGATCTACGTATGTCGTCAGTTATTTGGCTCGATGGAGCAAAGCTTTGCGGACTGGTTGAGGCTGCTTGGTTTAATAGTTCCAACTCTTTTGCATCGGCAATAAACGGATGTGCAGCTTTTACGGTCTGGATGACCAATTCGGCAGGTGCAGGGGTATGAATACCGTTGTACACAACCGACGCTTTTATCTTGATACTGCCAGCTTGTGCCTTAGCGCGGACCAGTACGGGAGCCGTTCCCCATTGTACCGCACGAGGGTTGGTGAAGGTCTCATTATTGGCCACCAGTTCACCCGGTCCTTCAATTTCAAACTGAATGTGATAATTGTTCAGCCGCTTAATGTTTCCATTGTCATCGGCAATGGCTGCTACTACGGTAATCAGGTCGGAACCATCGGCCGTGGTTTGTGTTTGCTCGTTGTCGGCCCACAGCAGAATCTTGGACGGACGGCGGGTAGGCATCACTTTGTGGGTGGCTACGACCTTTCCGTCGATAAGTCCTTCTGCCAGCAGATAGGATTCATCGTGCTTGTTTGCTCTGGCCAGAGCCTTATCGTGCATTACGTCCCATACATTCTTGAAGGTGATAACCGGTGAAGGCATGCCTCCTTCGCTTGTATCTTTCTTGTAAGTGTATTGCTTGCCGTCCTTGCAGTAAGTAAGTCGCACTTCGTCACAGTTGCTGTACACGGTCACATCTTTTGGAGAGAACGGTGTCATGGCATTGGCAATGAAAACCATGGGGCCATTTTCGGCAATCAGTTTGTCGTTCTTTACGGCCGGACGCTGCGAGCAGAACATGTAATAAGAGAGTTTCGGCTGGCGGAAGGCATCCATAATACCTCCATAGAACGGGTCTGGATGGTATCCGCGCTGGTGGTCGAAGGAATGCCACAGGCATCCTCCCATGTGCTGGCGAGTATTGCGGTACAGTGCATCGTAGCAAGTGAACTTATAATCCGTCTTGGCATACCCTTGTGCTTGGATTAGCATTGGTACCTCTCCCCATGCCCGGTTGACACGGCTGGGCGAGTTGTGTGAATTCCAGTCGTCCACGTTGTCACCCCATTCACGGGTGAAATAAGAGATTTTCGGATCCATTTTATCTGTATTGAAAGCTCCTCCGGCACCATTCAACGGATGAGTGAAATGAATCGGGAAATATTCGTGTCCTCTTGCCGTCACGTCACATCCGGCATAGCAGTAAGGGTAGGGGTATTCTTCGTGGAGGATGTCCACCACATTCTTGGCAAAATCTTCCGGATACCAAGTTTCGTTCAGAATCGGTTCCCACATCCAGACGGAAGGATGATTGCGGTCTCTTCTGACCATGTTGCGGATATCGTTGTACACTCTCTGCGCAAAAATAGGTTCGTCGTTCCAGAATTGCCATCCCGGAGTGTTGACGATGACAAAAAGGCCCAGTTCGTCACAGGCATCCATGAAGGCAGGGTCTTGTGGGTAATGGGCATTACGGATGACTCTCAGTCCTGCATCGCGCAATTTCTTGGCATCTCTCCAGTGAAGGCTGTTGGAAAGTGCGTTGCCGATGACGGCAAAGTCCTGATGGCGGTTGGCACCGATCAGTGGATAAGGATAGGGCTTTCCGTTCAGCCAGAATCCGTCTTTTCCTTTAAATTCGATGCTTCTGATTCCGATACGGCGTCGGTATCCGTCGATGACATTTCCTTTTTTATCTTTCACAAGCACATGCAGTTGGTACAAGGCAGGGGCATCCGGTTCCCAGAGTTCTGGGTGGTTTACGTGAAGCACGAGCGAAGTCTGACGGGCCTTTCCTTTTCCTACAGAGAAAGACTTGTCGGCTTGACTTACCAGTTTTTGTGCCGGGTCGAACAGTTGGTATTCTACTTTTCCGGAGAAGGATTGGTCTGACATATTCCGGATATGGGCATCCAGTTTCACCTCAGCCGATTGTTCCGATACCCGGTTGAAGGATACAAAAAGTCCGCCGCTTGCGGTTTCATTTTCGTAATTGGGATCTGTGAGGAATACGTTGTTGTGTGCGATGAGCCAGCAGTCTCTATAGATACCTCCAAAATAAGTGAAGTCGAGGGTTTCTTGTGGTTTTCCGGGAGGGTAAGACGGGTCGTTGCTGTTGTCGGCCCATACGGCAATCACATTGTCTTTTCCGTAGTTCAGGTACTCCGTGATATTGGCAATGACAGGCAGGAAACCTCCAAAATGTTCTTTTACCAGTTGTCCGTTAATCCATACCTTGGATTTTCCCATGATAGCTTCAAAATGGAGGAAAAGTTGTTTTCCTTTCCATGACTCCTCGGGGGTGAAGTGCTTACGATACCACACTTCTCCTTGGTAGTTGATGCATCCGCTGGCTTCCGATGGCATATATTCTATTCCGTTGGGTAAAGAAACCAACGTCCATTCTTTATCATTAAAGTCTGTACGTTCAGCTCCTTCGGCACTTCCTTTATGCAGGCGCCATGCCGGGTTCATGCTATAGACGGTTCTTCCGGTATTGGGCAGTTCGAAGAAGCCAGCCGTGGAAAATTCAGGTTGATGCGCAAAAATTTGTTGCGTGACAAATGCCATCATGCAACAGAAGATGATTCTTGTGTAAAAAGTTAATTTTCTCATGTGTCCATTTTATTGAAGGTTAACGATCGCCTTTTTGATAAGGATTCTTTTGTTGATAGAAATTGATTCTCTCTGTCCAAGTCTTGTTTTCCAGAGGGAATACTTTATGGGTATTGGCCCAGTCAATCCATTGGGCTTCCAGTTCCTCTACCTTTTCGGGATATTTGGAAGAAAGGTCGTGGGTTTCAAACGGGTCTGTCGACAAGTCAATCAGCTCCCATTGGCTGTCGCGGTCAGCTCTTACCAGTTTCCAGCTTCCCTTGATGATGGCACACGAACTCTGATGTTCAAAGAACAGTGTCCGGTCTGTGAGAGACTTCCCGGTGGTGGCAGGAAGCAAGTTGGTACCAGGAAGGTCCGCATGTGAAAAATTCTTTGGATAGTCTGTATGTCCCAAGGCCATGCAAGTGGGAAGAATGTCGATGATGTGGGCGGGTTGATGGCATATTTTCCCTCTCATCTGATTTTTCTTCTTGTCTCCATACGTCAGAATAAACGGGGTACTTGTTCCACCTTGGAAAACCCATTTCTTATAGCTTCGGTAAGGCGTGTTCGACAAGTCGGACATCAGCTGTCCGATGAATCCTCCTTCATTGGTGGCTCCGTTGTCGCTCAGGAAAATAAATACGGTATTCTCATACATGCCTTTCTTCTTTATTTCATCCACCAGCTGGCCGATACCTTCGTCCATAATCTCAATCATGGCGGCATACGTGGCCATGTCTTTGGTCCATTGTGCCTGTTGAGCAGGTGTCAGATCTTCCCATGCAGGGCGTTTCCCGCCGAATTCTTTGTGGAAGAGAGGCAATTCCATCGTATCCGGTACCAGTCCCAGCTGTTTCTGTTTCTCAAACCGTTGTTTGCGCAATACGTCATAACCTACTTTATAGCGGTCCATGCATTTCTCTACGTATTTTGCAGGTGCCTGTAGAGGAAGATGAGGCGCATAATGTGCCACATACAGGAACATCGGCTCACGGGAATCGTGTGCACGGACAAAGCTGACCGCGGAATCAGTGATAGCTTTAGTGTAATAATAATCGTCCGGCAGTTCAGTCACCTTTTTCAAATCATTGTACACCGGTTCCGGTTTATAATAGCTTCCTCCTCCATGCAGGCAGCCGTAGTATCGGTCGAATCCTCTTTGTACCGGATAACTTCCATTGGGGGCACCGTATCCACCCGTAGTGGTGACGTGCCATTTCCCGCTCATATAAGTATGGTATCCTCCTGCCTTCAGCACTTCAGCGATGGTGGGATATTCTTTATCGATTTGTCCACGATATCCCGGACGGTGTTCGTCTACTTCGGCCATCCATCCCATTCCTACCTGATGTTGGTATCTTCCAGTCAGTAGAGACGCCCTGCTCGGGCAACTTCTTCCTGTATTCTTAAACTGGCTGAATCGTACTCCTTCCTGAGCCAGTTGGTCAATGTGAGGGGTCTGGATTTCACTTCCGTAGCATCCGATATCGGAAAATCCCATGTCGTCACACAGAATCAGGACGATATTAGGAGGTTGAGTAGTTTGCGCGTAAAGGGCGAGCGGAGTGCTACACAAAATAAAAGGTACAAGCGATAATCTGTTCATGTGGTATTAAATTTGAATCGTGCACAATTAGGTTAATGAGCTGTAATAATTGTATTCAAGTTCCTTTCTTTATATTTCTGATAAGGAGAATATTCTCCTTTATTTCTTGACACATGCTTCATCCGGATACGGAATAGGCTTGCCTGTAGCCTTCAGAGAAGGTCTTTGTGCGTTTCTTTCTCTCAGATAATCGGAGAGTTCCTTGCTCAGCTGCTTGACAATTTCAGGATGCTGGTTGGCCAAATCCTGTTGTTCACCAATGTCTTGAGTGACGTGATATAGTCTGAGTTGTTGTGTCTCCCATGTATAAATGAGATGATAATCGCCTTTCAGTATGGCGGAATAGGCTCCGTATCCTTCTTCCTTGTTCTGTGATTCACCCCATAAATTAGGAAAATGCCATACCAGAGTATGGGCTTGAATACTATTGGGATTCTTGAGTACATGTACGAAGCTGGTACCATCAATCGTTTGTTGGGTGTTGTAGTCTTTTATGCCAGCCATTTCTAGGATAGTGGGAAAAAAGTCTTCAATAATTATCCGTTGTTTGCATACCGTATTTCCTTTGGTAACGCCGGGCCAGTACACCATCATCGGTTCGCGCACGCCTCCCATAAAAGCCGAACCTTTTCCCGCACGGGCAGGAGCATTCTGGTCACGGTCTTCCATTCCTTGACGGGCGTGGCTCTGTGCCAGTCCCCCGTTGTCGGACATGAAGAGCAGGATTGTATTTTGGGCTACTTGCGGGTGTGAGGAAAGGTAATCAAGGATATCTCCCAGGCTCTTGTCCATACCTTCTACCAGTGCCGCATATTTCACTTCTTGTTCATTCAGGGTTGTTTGGAGCTGTTTGTCGTATTTTCCCCTGTAATTTCCGCTAAATCGCTTGTCTTCATCATAAGGAGTGTGTACGGCGTAGTGTGACATATACAGGTAAAATGGCTTTTTGAGGCTGACCGATTTGTCGATTTCCCGAAGTGCTTCCCGGGTAAGAGCTTCTGTGATAAAGATATCCTGTCCGTAATATTTCTCCAGTCCTTTGACTGCAAATCGGCTTCCCTCTCCGAAGTTCTTGGTCCCCAAATAGCTTCCCGGTGCGCCGTTGGCTCCTCCTGCTATGTTTACATCGAATCCCATGTTCTGGGGATTTTCGCCGGGGGTGGTACGGGCCCCGAAATGAGCTTTTCCACAGTGGATTGTACGGTAACCGTTATCTTTCAAGATTTGTGGAAACGAGGTGATGGGAGTAGAATTGTTGATGTGGGATTCTGCCGGTTGGATACCATTGTAATTCCAGTCGGGCAGGTCAATGACTTCGCTTGTCTCGTCTGTCTGTTGGTCCAATTCCAAGGTCCAGTTCGTGACTTTATGCCGGGCGGCATTCATACCCGACATCAGGCTGCAGCGTGTAGGTGAAGAGATGGCACAGGCATAAGCTTCCGTAAAGCGTACGCCCATTTGGGCCATTCTTTCCATATTGGGGGTATGGTAGCGTTCGTTGAGCAAGGTCTTGTTATTTTCATAAAAAGGTACGGAGGTATCCTGCCATCCCATGTCGTCTACCAGGAACAGAATAATATTGGGTTTGTCTGTGGTTTGTGCAAATAGAGCACTGCTTACCAAGCTACAGGTACTTAGAATTGCTGAGATTCTTTTCATATTTATATTAAGACTAGTGATATTTTAGGTATTGGATATTAGATATTAATAAATAGAATTAATATTTAATAGGGTAAATGACGCATATATAAGGTAACTGGTTTTTGGGAACATAATATTAAACAGGAAAGTTTATGCAAAGATATAGCATAACCTTATATAAGTCAAGGATATAATTAAAAAAGCGGATATTGAATAATCTGTTTATATGCGTTTCGGGAGTATTTTTATGCTATTTGTGCTGGGAAAGTTTCCATTGTGTAGAAACGTGAAGAAATAGAAAGAGGATGTGTCAAAATGATGCATCCTCTTTTTCGTTATATAATCATCGTTTT